>JAFZRJ010000014.1 GCA_017619935.1 Muribaculaceae bacterium
CGTGAATATACTCATTTTCGACCGAAATCCGCTCGTCGGGGCTCCGCCCCTTGCCGCTTGGCGCTCCCCGGTGCGTTTTTCATGTATTGCGCTAACGCTCCAACAGGAGAACCTTTCGCACTTCTTATTTGAACTTCCATACCAGGTTTCATCGGTAACTTTTTGACAATAAGTTTGTGTGCAATAAGCAATTTTTGTAATTTTGTGCCGTTTTTGTAATAACCCCGACAACCGTCGCAGCACCTGCGTCAACACTTGTTGTCCCAGTTGTCAATCATAAGAACTAAATAGAACGAAGGAAATGAATTATCCTATCCTTACGGCTGAAGAAGCCGCCGAGTATGTACAGAATGGTTTTACCATTGGAGTATCAGGATTTACATCACCGGGTAACCCCAAGAAAGTGCCTGCCGCTATCGCTGCCAAGGCTCGCCGTGAGCACGAAGCGGGACGTGAGTTTAAGATTAACCTGTTCAGTGGCGCATCGACCAACGACCCCACCGACGGTGAACTCTCGCGTGCCGAAGCGTTGAACTTCCGTGCACCCTACCAATCGCTGCCCGAGGTGCGTAACCGCATCAACACAGGCGAAGTGCACTACAATGACCGACACTTGAGCGAAATGTCGCAAGAGTTCCGTTATGGTTTCTACGGAAAGATGGATGTCGCTATCGTGGAGGTGCAGAGCATCACCGACGATGGTGAACTGGTGCTGGGCACTGCCGTGGGCAACACTCCCACCTGGCTGCAAGTGGCCGAAAAAGTGATTATCGAAATCAACGACCAACTGCCCGAGAGCATTCACGGATTGCATGACATCTATATCCCTCTGGACCCTCCCGCACGTCGTGAAATTCCCATCTATCGCGCCAGCGACCGCGCCGGCAAGCCCACCGCCCATGTCGACCCCAAGAAGGTCATTGGCGTGGTGCGCACCAGCGAACCTCTGGGCATGGACAGCAAGTTCACTCCCGTCGATGACGTGACCCGCAAAATCGGTGAGAACGTGTGCGAGTTCCTTGTGAACGAGATGAAGCAAGGACGCATTCCCAAGTCGTTCCTTCCCATCCAGAGTGGCGTGGGCAACATTGCCAATGCCGTGCTTGACGCTCTGGAGCACAGCGACGAGATTCCTCCTTTCGAGATGTATACCGAAGTGGTGCAAGACAGTGTGCTCAAATTGCTGGAAAGCGGACACTGCAAGTTTGCTTCGACGTGTTCGATGACTTTCTCCCGTGAAGCGATGATGGAATTCTTCAGCAAACCCGAACTGCACG
This sequence comes from Muribaculaceae bacterium, assembly GCA_017619935.1. GTDB lineage: Bacteria > Bacteroidota > Bacteroidia > Bacteroidales > Muribaculaceae > Sodaliphilus. Next base: position 1,278 of record JAFZRJ010000014.1, read on the forward strand.
ACCGTCTGCTCATGCGTCCTGCCGAAATCAGCAATCATCCCGAAGTGATTCGCCGTTTGGGCATCATTTCGATGAATACCGCCATCGAGGCCGACATCTTCGGCAACATCAACTCGTCGCACGTGAGCGGAACACGCTTGATGAACGGCATCGGCGGCAGTGGTGACTTCACCCGCAATGCCTACACCAGCATCTTCCTGTGCCCGAGCATCAAGAAAGACGACTGCATCAGCACCATCGTGCCCATGGTCACTCACACCGACCACACCGTGCACTCGGTCGATATCATCGTCACCGACCAAGGCGTCGCCGACCTGCGCTTCAAGGATCCCATCCAGTGTGCCGAAGAGATTATTGAGCACGCCGCGCATCCGGTGTATCGTCCCTTGCTGCGCGAATACCTGACCATGTGCAAGAAAGGCGGTCACATCCTGATGAATCCCGACATTGCCCTGGCCTTCCACAGCACGCTCAGCAAGACTGGCGACATGCGTAAGACCGACTTTGCCAAGATTATCGAAAAGTTGTCGTAAACAAATACCCTTATATCAAATTAGGCGGGAAACACTCGTATGGTGTCTCCCGCCTAGTTTTTTTTGCCAATCGCAACAGGCGGACTAGTAGTTGAAACTGCTGCCGCCCATAAACTCGCGCAACAGACTGATGCTGGGAATAACCGTGTCGCACAGCGGCTCAAAATAACTGAGCAACTTGAGCAGTCGGTTGGCCTCGGCATATTCTGGCACGTTCGACGGCACCTGGCGAAGCACATCTTCGGCAGTACGACGCATGACTGCCAACTCAAATATCAACGACGAGTTGAACATGGCATCAGCATTTTCCTGATAAGGGAAAATCCACTTTTCCTCACCTCGGCGAACACTTGCCCAACGGGCGATGGTGTCCTTGGCGTTTGAGCCACGGTACTTTACATCGCGGATGATGCGCCGCAACAGGCGGTTGTCGGTCGTGGGCACCCAGTTGTGGTCGTCGATGCTCAAGGTGGTCAGCGCGCTCACGTAGAGGCGGAACTTGAGTTTCTCAGGTATTTGAGGGGTCAACTCAGGATTCAAGCCGTGGATGCCTTCAATGAGCAGTATCTCATCTTCGGCCAGTTGCAACGTGTTGCCGCGATACTCTCGCTGACCGGTGGTGAAATTATAGGTGGGCATGTTCACCTCACGTCCGGCAATCAAGTCGGTCAAGTCGCGGTTGAACTGCTCCAAGTCCAGCGCGTAAAGCGATTCGTAGTCGTAATCGCCCTTTTCATCGCGTGGGGTGTGTTCACGATTCACAAAGTAGTTGTCCAACTCTACCACCTTGGGGCGAATGTAATAGGTGGCCAACTGGATGGCCAGTCGCTTGCTCGACGTGGTTTTTCCACTCGACGACGGGCCTGCAATCAGCACCACACGGGCCTCACCATTGTGGAAACGTCCGGCAATTTCACGGGCAATGTTGTCGAACATTTTGTTGTGCAGCGCCTCGGCCACATTGATTAACAACGCCGCTTTTTGGCTCTTGACCGCCTTGTTCAGTTTACCCACATCATCAATGCCTATCACATCGTTGAAGGCGATATGGTCGGTAAACGCCTTGAACATCTTGGGCATCGGCTTGAACTGGCAAGGCTTGTCGGGCGAGTTTTTATCGGGGGGAAGCAGCAGCATTCCTTCCTCGTAGGGTTGGAGGTCAAACACTTTGAGCAATCCCGTCCGTGGCACAAGTGGACCATAGAAACTGTCGATGATGTCGCCCAGTTTGTAATAGACCGTATAAAGTTCAGGCACCGTGCTCAGCAAGCGAACTTTGTCGTCAAGACCTTGTTGGCGGAACATCTCTATCACGTCGGTGGTCAGACGTTCACGGCGTTGGAACGGGATGTCCTGCTCCACAATCTCGGCCATGCGAGCCTTAATGGCGGCGATGGTATCGGCGGTGAGCAAATGCTCATCATGCTTGAGTTTGCAATAATAGCCACCCGAAATGGAGTGCTCGATGCGTAACCGCTTACCCGGATACAGGTCACGAATGGCTTTGTAAAGCACCATGCACAGCGAGCGCACATAGGTGCGGTTGCCGAAGGAGTGATTCAGCCCCACAAATTCCACATGTTTGGGCCCATACACCTTGTATCGCAAGTCCTCGGCTTTATTGTTCACCATGGCGCACAACGCCTCCACTTGCAATCGAGGCTTGAGGGTGTTGTACACGCTCATCAAGGTGTCGCCACCATCAATTGGGATATATTCCTCGGTATTCTTACAATAAATTTTCAGTTCGTCATTCGTGTCCATATCTTCGGGTTATTGTGTCATTTATCTCAAGGAAACTCTAAGGTCTCCGAGTTGCTAGTTACTGGTGAGGATGATATTTATAATGGCGTTCACGTCCTCAATGTCCACCTTACCGTCAACAATGAGGTCGGCATCGCCAGGATAGTCAGTTGGCTGCTTCAAATCCAAGATGATGTTGATGGCGGCGTTCACGTCCTCAATGTCCACTTTTTTGTCACCGTTCACGTCGCCGACTTTGGTGGGGCTCACAATCTCGAAGGGCTTCCAGGTGTTGTCGGTGCCATCGTAATACTGCGGCACCCAGAACAGTTCGAAGGCGGTGGCAATTTGGCTATCGGTGATTTCATTGCCCTCAGGAATACTGGCATTGGTATTGTTGAGGACATTCAAGGTTCCTTTATTACTGGAAGTCCTCGTGGGTAATATAGAAATCAATTTGCCCATATTTTCAGCCTTGATCTGATTCTGGCTGATATTCATGAACTTCATAGCTTCAAGTATTTGTTCGTTTACAGTCGCAATTATAGTAATCTTATTGTTGCTGCAATCAAGCGATTTCAAATTGCGTCTCATGGTGTTCACATAGAGGTCCGTCAACTGGTTGCCGGAACAATTCAATGTTTCTATGGCAGAACTTTCATCTAAAACCAAGGTGGTCAATGCATTATTAGAACAATTCAATTCTTTCAAATTATAGTTTCTCGCCAAATAGAGATGCGTCAGCGCACTCTTGCCCGTAATGGTCAAAGTGGTGAATTTATTACTATTACAATCAATATATTGAATATTATTCGGGAGCCTCTCCAGCTCGGTCAGTTGGTGGTTTATACATTCAAGATACTCCAACGAATTGGGGAGATTAGAGAGTTTCGTCAATTTGCCGGTGGTGCATATCAGTGTTTTTAAGGACGAGCACCCCATCACATTAAGCGACGTTAATGCGGTATTATTTAATTCAAGGCGTGCAAGGCTGGTATTGTAGCTGCAATCAAAACTCTCCAATTGCTTTTTATTTGCAAAATATAGCCTCTCAAATTTGTTGTTGGCACACTCCACTATTTTAACATTATCGGGCAGGGTACCGATACTGGTCAACTGGTTACCGTTACAATAGAGTTCCTCCAAGGCCGTGCATCCGGTCATTTCTAGCTCAGTAAGACGGTTGCTGTAACAGTACAATTTGGTCAGATTTGTGCAATTGATGACGCCAAGCCTCTCCAAACTGCAGCTGTAAGCGTAAACTGTAGTAATAGGGTTGACGCTACACCATAATAATTTCAGGGAAGAAAAATAGGCTACATTCAGAGTTCCGGAAATATTGTTGCTAGTACAAACAAGTTCTTCAAGTGTTTTAGGCAAATTATTAAGTGCTGTCAATTTGTTATAATCGCACCTGAGTATCTTCAGCACATCGCACCGCGTGAGGTCTATCGATGTAATCTGATTGTTTGAGCAAATGAGTGTTTTCAAATTGACCTTATAACTCAAATCAAGTGAACTAATCGAGTTGTTCGAACAGTTCAAATACGTCAAATAACCGAAGTATTTGATACCCGTAAGGTCTCTAATGGATTTTCCGGGCACATCTATCTCGGTTACTGCTCTTCGTTCGCTGTCACTCAAGACACCATTTCCGTCCTTGTCAAATTTGCTGCTTATATAAGAGCGAAAGTTGGAATCGGGAAAATTAGTAGAATTAATCGCCACATCGTCGGCTTGTGCTGTCAGTGCCACAAGAAAAGCCACTAAAAGTAATATTTTTTTCATAACGGTAAATGTTTATAAGATTGATATATTCAATTATTTTTGCAAATATAGTAAATATTTTAAACATTCCACTCACAAAACATTGGTTTTTTGGTTGTACCCAACAAAAACCAATGTTTTCATTTTGTGTCGCTCTTATGTTTTTTGTAATTTTGTAAAAAAATTGATGAGATGAAAAAGGTTTTATATATCGCCTGCGTGATAATGATGGCCATCGCGTTCACGGCCTGCGACAACGAGAGTGATTACCCCTACCGTGCCGAATATCTGCCCGTGCAGCTCGTGGGCAGCGAGAAGTGGAGCATCATGAATCTGGAAAACGGCGAGATCGTGGCACGCGATGCCTATGCGCAAGCCCCGAGTGCCGTTGTGGATGGCATGTACTATGTGATGAACGACAATGGCACCTACGATTTCTATAACGTGACCGACCCCAAGAAACCCGTCAACAAGCAGTCCTACGGCTCTGTGACTTCGTTCAGCGACGACGGATTGGCGGTGGTGAGTCTGCGCGGTGAGCCCCTCACCGTGATCAACACTCGCTGCGAGGTGGTGAAGGAACTGCCGCGCAGTGTGGTGCATTGTTCCATGTTCAGCCGGGGCATGGCCGCTTACCAAAACGAGGAAGGACTGTGGGGATTCATCAACGAGCGAGGCGACACGGTCATCACCGCCAAGTATGCCAGCGTCAACGCCTTCCTCCATAACGACTACGCCGTGGTCGTAGATCCCGCCCAAGCCAACGACTCCACGGTATTCTTTTCGGTCATCGACAAGAAAGGGAATGAACTGTTCCATGCCAACTCCCAAGAATACGGCATCATCCAGCCGTTCTTTGTCAGCGGTGTTTTGCCCGTAGTGAAAAATGATTCTATCGTGTGCCTTAATGAAAGAGGCAAGGAGGTGCCCAATCCCAATGACAACCATGAGGCCGTGGACAAAGCAGGTTACACCGACTTCTCTCGCACCGCAGCAGGGCTCTTCCTCGTGGTCAAGGAAGGCAAGATGGGGCTGGTCGACAGCAAGAACCAAGTGCTCATTCCCACCAAATGGGACCGACTGGTTGACATTTCGGCCGACCGATACATCGCTGTGACCGACACGGTGTGCCAAATCGTGGATCAGAAAGGAAATCTCGTTGGGAAAGAAAAATTCATCCACGTGCACGGCTCCATCGAGGCCATGCAGGCCGCGCGCGGATTCATCGACACCGACTTGGCCGCCGCCTCACTCATGATGCTTATCGGTCCCGACCAGTGCTGCGGCGCTTCGCCGAGCACCACACTCATGGACATGAACGCTGCGGTAGGCGACGATCCTAACGTGTATAACGGACAAAACGCGCTATCGACAGCCCAAGGCCCATTCCGCATCCAGTATTTGTTCAACAACTACATAGCGTCGGCGCCTACGGCCGAAGCGCTGCCCTCGTTCAACCTCGATGCCCGTGTGATGGCGGTCAACGTGAGTTTCAACGCGTCGCACTGCGGGCTCAAGACCGAGCAAGAGGTCATCGACAAGGCTTCACGGTTACTGGGCACGCGTGGGTTTGTGCTGGAAGGCAACGGCATCTTTACCAGCGAAGCAGGCCCAGCCATCTCCATGGGTTACGACAAGGGCATCGTCTCTATGTTCTATTTCATGAACCGTTCCTTCGCTCAACCCATGCCACGCAACCCGCGCAAATAAGGCAACTAACAGCCGAAGGATTTATTCCAAACGCAAACGAGGAGGATGTGCATTGAAACACACCCTCCTTCGTATTTTGTAACGGGATTGAATTTACTTGATTACGTTCAGTTCGCGACCCACCTTGATGAAGGCGTCGATAGCCTTGTCCAGATGTTCATGCTCGTGACCGGCACTGAGCTGCACACGGATGCGGGCCTGGCCCTTGGGAACCACAGGGTAATAGAATCCAGTGACGTAGATGCCCTCTTCTTGCATGCGGGCGGCAAAATCCTGCGACAACTTGGCGTCGTAGAGCATCACGGCACAGATGGCACTCTGGGTGGGCTTGATGTCAAAGCCGGCAGCCATCATTTTGTCACGGAAATAGTTCACGTTCTCCACCAGTTTGTCGTGCAATGCGTCGCTCTCATCAAGCATCTTAAACATCTCGATGCTGGCACCCACGATGCCCGGGGCTATTGAGTTGCTGAACAGATAGGGACGACTGCGCTGGCGCAACATGTCGATAATCTCTTTACGACCAGTGGTGAAACCACCCATGGCACCACCGAAAGCCTTGCCCAGTGTTCCAGTGAAGATGTCAATCTTGCCGTAGAGGTTGAACTGCTCGGCTACACCGTGGCCAGTGGGACCTACCACACCTGCCGAGTGCGACTCATCGACCATCACCATTGCGTCATACTTCTCGGCCAGTTCACAAATCTTGTCCATCGGAGCCACGTTGCCGTCCATTGAGAACACGCCGTCGGTGGCTATCACACGGAATCGCTGTTCCTGAGCCTCCTTGAGGCAGTTCTCCAGTTCTTCCATGTTGGCATTGGCGTAACGATAGCGTTTGGCCTTGCATAGACGCACGCCGTCGATGATGGAGGCATGATTCAGCGCGTCGCTGATGATGGCGTCCTGATCGGTGAGCAGTGCCTCGAACAAACCACCGTTAGCATCGAAGCACGAGCCATAGAGAATGGCGTCCTCGGTCTTGAAATAACGTGCAATGGCGGCTTCAAGGTCTTTGTGCAGGTCCTGAGTACCGCAGATGAAACGCACGCTCGACATGCCGTAGCCATGATCCTGCATGGCGCGGGTGGCGGCGTCGATAAGGCGCTTGTTGTTGGACAAGCCCAAATAGTTGTTGGCGCAGAAGTTCAGCACATCGCTGTCGGGGCGCACCTTGATGGCGGCACGCTGCTCGGTGGTGATAATACGCTCGTTCTTGTAAAGACCGGCTGCTTTGATGTCGGCCAGTTCCTGGGTGAGGAACTCTTGGAATTTTCCGTACATAATAATAGAAGGTATAATTTTAATATTAAAGTTGTGGTTGATATTCAATTTACAAAGTTCGCTATAATTCTTGACATGAGAAAGCGAAATCGCATTTTTCTTCCGTACGCCCCTCTACAAAAACACTTAAAGACATCACATCTCCATGTCAGAAAAACGGGGGCTGCGACTGGCGATGCGGTCACAGCCCCCACAGGACTACTTATTAATTATTATTTGTTTTATCCTAAACGGAAAATTACGGTCGAAGGAGCATCACTTGGCAAGGCGCAAGCCAAGGGTGCTGCTACCCTGCCCTTCAGGATTATAGGAACGGTAAGCAATAGGCACCGGGCTGTTGTGGCTAGAGATATCACGGACCACATGAAGGTTACTTGCCTCGGCTCCTTGGGGATTCACCTGCGGTTCCATGGTGAACTCGCCATAATAGTCGTTGCACGCCTCCTGCACATTACCGGTCATATCGTACAGGCCCAATTCGTTGGGGGCCTTTGTGCCGACAGGAGATGTTGCATAGTTATTAGTACTGTTTGCGCGATACCATGCCACATCGTCGATATTATTGCTCCCGGCATACAGATAACCTTTGCTCTTGTTACCGCCACGCGCGGCAAACTCCCATTCGGCCTCGGTGGGCAAGCGGAAATGCTCGCCGGTCAACTCGTTCAACTTTTGAATAAACGTTTGACAGTTTTTCCAAGTGGTGGCAAATTCCGCCGGGCGCTGTGGGTTGTCGTCATAACCATACTTGCTGCAGTAATAGAAGTAGCTTAACTCATCACCCATTACTGCCCGCCAGAGCTCTTGCGTGACTTCGGTCTGCCCGATGCTGTAGGAATCCACATGCACCAAATGGGTCGGTCTTGCTGAATAACAGTCTATGTTATTGGTCCTGTCACCCATAAGGAAGACACCTCCCTCAACGGGAACCATCTTAAACTTCACCCCATTGACAGTGTACGTCTCGACATCGGTATCAAGCTCAAGGATGATGTTGATTACGGTATTCAAGTCCTCGACATCGACAACACCTTCACCGTTCAAGTCGGCATTACCCGGATAATCGGATCTGTTTTTGAGATTGAGAATGATGTTGATGATGGCATTCACATCGGCCACGTCAACCAGGTTGTCACCAGTGACATCGCCCTTCAAAACGGGGGGTTCGGGAGTGACAGCGGTTCCCTTGAATTGCAGTTCTGAGAGCTGGAAAGTGTAGGTGTTGTCACTGTTCTTTCCACGCAACGCGCTCACCTCGAAACGGAAAAACTGAAACGCTTCGGTATATCCCGGGATGTTGAACAAATAGTCGGTACTGTTCTCTATGCCCAACCCGATACTTGCGCCATCCGACACATCGGCCAGAATGGTCCATTCATCGCTCAACTTCGCCTTCGCCATCAGTTTCCATGTTTTGGGGTTGCGATTGGAATATCCCTTCGTGTCGGAAGCCGTCGACAGGCAATAGGCCTCTGGAATGAACGGCACATCGCTCATGAATTCAATCGAAATGGTTTCCCATGTGCCCGAGGCGTTCACCACGCACCACTTGGTTGAACGGTTCTTGTCCAACAACATGGCATAACCCTCATTGCCAGTATTACTCAAACTGTTGTGAGGCACACTGAAATAATAGGGGGTAAGTGAAGTGTATGGGGTTTCAATCATCGGCGCCTCCACAAATTCTACTACGGTGTAGGAATTTTCTTTGGAATTGCTGGCATGTATTCCGTTGTAGGAGTCATAGCAGAGATACATCTTTTGCACGTTCATACCATATCGTTCTGTAAAGGTGATGTAGAAATTACTGCCACTGCCCTCCTCATAGTAGTCCACGCTTGACTCTTCGCCCGAATCAAGGACGCGGGTGTCGGTCATGTAGCCTTTGGCGCCGCGGTTGTAAATCTTGTAGCCAGTCGATTCGTCACCGACGAAGCACCACAGATACTGATTGGTGACCGATGATATTGATGTCGCCATCACATCGCCGAACGGCCCGCCGGAGTAAATATACATGCTGCCGGTCTTAATCTGATACCAATGTGTGGTGGTTGCCGCGGGGTCGGTGGTGGGCACGAACGGCAATGCCTGCACTGTCATGGGCAATAACAACATGATTGCCACTAAAAACGATAATTTGTCAAACTTTTTCATACTGATGATATTTAGTAAATATTTCTTGTCGAAGTCTAGTCAAGACCCAGGATAATGTTGATCACCTCGTTCACGTCCTCAACGTCAATCTTGTAGTCGAAGGCCACGTCGGCTTCGCCTGAATAATCGCCTCGTCTTTTCAATTCCAAAATAATGTTGATTAATGCGTTCACATCCTCAACGTCAACCTTGTAGTCACCCGTCACGTCGCCGTAGAGTTTGGCCTTCTTCGCACGGAATCGGAATTCTGCCAGTTGGAAGGTGTAATTGTCGTACCATGAGTCTCTCCAAAGAATATTATTCACCTCAAAACGGAAATACTGATAAACGCCGGATAACATACCGAATTCGCTGGTTCCGGTAGTCGATAACTTCCAACTATTGTTTGAGTCTATCCTTCCAATAGCAGACCACGAATCGCTTTCTTTTGCTTTGGCGTAAACCGTCCACGCACTGGGATTACGATTGGGGTAATCAAACGTGTCGTCGCCCGCGGTGAGGAGATATGAGGAGGTCTCAATGGGGAAACTACTCTTGAACTCGACCCAAATGGGCTGCCATCTCCCTGTGGTGTTCACTACGCACCATTTGGTGGCGTCGTCATTGTCAAACAACTTCTTATAACCTTCATCGCCCTCATTGTCCAATTGATTGTTGGGAATAGAGAAAGCATAGGGTGTGAGTTCAGGAAAAATTTCGGGGTTAACAACTTCCAGATGAGGAACAATTATATGTCTCGAGGTCATCGCCGTCTGTTTGCCGGTTTCACGTGCCATAGCGGTAACTGAGAAGTGCTGGTCCTCGTCCGTACGTAAAATCGTGTAAGGATTCTCAACCCTATCGTTGCCAATAAACAATTTGACTTCACCTTTGCCTTTGGCGGTGACAACACCTTTGTCGTCGTAAACCTCAAAGTCAATCTCAGGGGTGTCGGTCATGTTGCTTTCAACAAACACCTCGCTCACAGTGTAAGAATTAAGTTTGGACCGAGTGCCGTTAAAGCCGTTGGTGGCATCGTAGCTCAAATACCACTTATCGGTTCCACCTCCTTTCTTTTCCAAAAAATAGATGTAAAATGCATCTCCACTGCCTGCCTCGTAGTAGTTCACACCAAAATCATTAGGCCCGTCATAGACTCGCCAATCAATCATGTACCCCTTTGTTCCACGGTTGTAAATCTTGTAGCCCGTTGATTCGTCACCCACAAAACACCAGAGATAATCATCGGAGTCGGATGCTGTCGACGAGACATCAACGTCGCCGAAGGATCGGGGGTTGGAGTAAATATACTTATTCTCCGTTTTCAACTGATACCAGTGAATGGGATATGTCGTGGTGCCGGTGGTGGGCACAAATGGCAAAGCCTGAACTGCAGCGGATGTACACAACAGAACAGCCACTAAAAACGACCACTTCATCAACTTTTTCATAATAATTATTCTATTTATCGTTAAAATGAACTTTGTAATATCAATACTGCATTAACCACGTGACGACGTGTCAACACGCCATCACTTGGTTACTCTTCAAAACTTGTGCAAAGTTAGCAATGATTCTGATAATTATCAAGAATTCCACTGGTTTTTTCGTGGGACACAGGGACGGTTCTTTTGTCCCACTTTTTCGCTCAATGAGCCCAGAGGGGTTCAACTTGAAGAAAAATCAGGAAAAGAGAGAAAAAAATTCTTTTTTTCATACCGAAATCTGCAAATATTATTGTAACTTTGCGTGATTTAGAAACCGCAACCATTAACAACCAAAATATCATTTAATGAAAAATGTGTTGATTATCGGCTCAACCGGCCAAATCGGGTCGGAGCTGACAATGAAACTGAGAGGAATCTACGGTAATGCCAACGTCGTGGCCGGTTACATTCCCGGCGCCGAGCCGAAGGGAGAACTCGCCGAGAGTGGCCCTAAGGAAATTGTAGATATTACCAACGCCCAACAGATTGCCGACGCCGTGAAGAAATATGACATCGACACCATCTACAACCTTGCCGCACTGCTCAGCGCCGTGGCCGAGAACAAGCCCCAACTGGCGTGGAAAATCGGCATTGGTGGCCTGATGAACACCCTGGAGGTGGCTCGCGAGCACCAGTGCGCTGTGTTCACGCCTAGCAGCATCGGTTCTTTTGGCCCCAACGCCCCCAAGGACGGCACTCCGCAAGACACCATCCAGCAGCCCCGCACCATGTACGGCGTGACCAAGGTAACCGGCGAATTGCTCAGTAACTATTACGCCCTTAAGTTCGGCGTGGACACCCGTTCGGTGCGATTCCCCGGCTTGATTTCATACGTGGCACCTCCAGGTGGTGGAACCACCGACTATGCCGTAGATATCTATTACAGCGCCGTGAGAGGTGAAAAATTCATCTGCCCCATCAAGCAAGGCACATTCATGGACATGATGTATATGCCCGACGCACTGCGTGCCGCCATCGAAATCATGGAGGCCGACCCCTCGCGCCTGCAACACCGCAACTCGTTCAACATCGCGTCGATGAGTTTCGATCCCGAAATCATCTATAACAAAATCAAGGAATACGTTCCCGATTTTGAAATGGAATACCAGGTTGACCCCTTGCGCCAGGCCATTGCCGAGTCGTGGCCCAACCGCCTCGACGACACCTGCGCACGCATCGAGTGGGACTGGAAACCGGAGTATAACCTCGACGCTATGACACGCGACATGCTTGAGAAGCTGCGCGTGAAACTTGGTAAATAAACAATCGTTTTTTCATCATCGGCCCATCGGTTGTTTCTTTGCTCAATCGATGGGCTTTTTAGAACCGACATTGAGCAAGCCACCACAATACACTCAAACACTTTCTACACATGGCAACAGTTGACGACAAAAAAATCATTTTCTCTATGGTGGGCGTGAGCAAAACCATTGAACAGAACCAGAAGCAGATTCTCAAAAACATCTACCTCTCTTTCTTCTATGGTGCAAAAATAGGCATCATCGGCTTGAATGGTGCCGGAAAATCCACATTGATGAAAATCATTGCCGGCATCGAGACGCACTATCAAGGCCAAGTGGTATTTGCTCCGGGATACACGGTGGGCTATCTACCCCAAGACCCGCAACTCGACAACACCAAGACCGTGAAAGAGATCGTGCAGGAAGGGGTGCAACACGTGGTGGACACACTCAAGGAATATGAGGAAATCAACCAGAAGTTTGGATTGCCTGAGTACTATGAGGATGCCGACAAGATGAACGAACTTTTCGCCCGCCAAGCCGAGTTGCAAGACATCATCGACGCCACCGACGCCTGGAACCTCGACAGCAAACTGGAACGGGCTATGGACGCACTGCGATGCCCCGATGGCGACCAACTCACCGAGCACCTGAGCGGCGGTGAGCGCCGACGAGTGGCGCTGTGCCGTCTGCTGCTGCAGAAACCCGACGTGCTATTGCTCGATGAGCCTACCAACCACCTTGACGCCGAATCCATCGACTGGCTCGAGCAGCACTTGCAGCAATACGAAGGTACCGTCATCGCCGTCACCCACGACCGTTACTTCCTCGACCATGTGGCCGGATGGATTTTGGAACTGGACCGCGGCGAAGGCATTCCCTGGCAGGGCAACTACAGCAGTTGGCTGGAACAAAAAGCGCAGCGACTCGCCCAAGAGGAGAAGACCGAAAGCAAACGCCAAAAGACGTTGCGCCGCGAGCTGGAATGGGTGAGAATGGCTCCCAAAGCCCGTCAGGCCAAAGGTAAAGCGCGTCTCAACAGCTACGACAAGTTGCTCAACGAGACGGTCAAGGAAAAGGAAGAGAAACTGGAAATCTTCATCCCCAACGGGCCACGACTGGGCAACAAGGTCATCGAGGCCAAGCATGTGGCCAAGGCCTATGGCGACAAATTGCTCTTCGACGACTTGAACTTCATGCTGCCGCCCAACGGCATTGTTGGTGTCATCGGACCTAACGGAGCCGGCAAGACCACCCTGTTCCGACTCATCATGGGAATGGAACAACCCGACAGCGGAAACTTTGAGGTGGGCGAAACAGTCAAAGCGGTCTATGTCGATCAGCAGCACACCAGCATCGACCCCGACAAGACGGTCTATGAAGTCATCTCGGGAGGTGTGGAATTGCTGCGCATGGGAGGGCGCGATGTGAACGCCCGCGCCTATCTGTCGCGCTTCAACTTCTCGGGCGTGGACCAGCAGAAGAAATGCGGTGTGCTATCGGGAGGCGAACGCAACCGTCTGCAACTGGCGCTGGCACTCAAGCAAGAAGGCAACGTGCTCCTGCTCGATGAGCCAACCAACGACATCGACGTCAACACCCTGCGTGCGCTGGAGGAAGGCCTCGACGACTTTGCCGGATGCGCCGTCATCATCAGCCACGACCGCTGGTTCCTGGACCGCATCTGCACCCACATCCTCGCCTTCGAGGGCGACTCGCGGGTATTCTTCTTCGAAGGGTCTTACTCCGAATATGAAGAGAACAAACTCAAACGCCTAGGCCGCGAAGAGCCCACGCGCATTCGCTATCGCCGTCTCACCACCGACTGATTATCATTCACTCTATAAGATTCATTATTTTTAATCATTAACTGGAAAACACAACGACAATGAAAGAGATTAAATGCCCACATTGCAAAAAGATTTTCACCGTCGATGAAGCCGATTATGCCGCCATCGTCGGACAAGTAAAGAACGCCGAATTTCAGCAAGAAGTAGAACGACGGCTGGCTGAATTGCATGAAAAACAACAGGCCGAGCAAGCTGCCCAAGCGGCGCAGACCAAAGAAAGCTACGAGAAGTTGCTTGGCGACAAGAAGATTGAACTCAGCCAAAAAGAAGCCGAAATCACACGCCTCACCGAGCAACTGAAAAGCGTGGCGAACGCCGAGCAAGTGAAGTTCAACGAACAGATGTCGGCCAAAGAACAAGAAATCAACGCGCTGAAAACGACCATCGCCCAACAAGAAGAACGCATCAAAGTGGCCGTGCTCACCGAGCGCAACAAGGCCAAAGACGACTTGCAGCAAAAGGAAACTGTCATTGCCTCGCTGAAAACCACCGCCGCCAACGAGCAGAATGCCGCCATCAAGCGCGAGCAGCAACTCAAGGAGAACTATGAAAAAGAACTGCACAAGATGGAAGAACTCATCGACTACTATAAGGACATGAAAGTGCGGCTCTCGACCAAGATGGTGGGCGAAACGCTCGAAGCGCACTGCAGCACGCAGTTCAACAGCCTGATACGTCCCATCATGCCCAATGCCTATTTTGAGAAAGACAACGACGCATCGGAAGGCAGCAAGGGCGATTTCATCTTCCGTGACCATGACGGTGGATTTGAGTACATCTCCATCATGTTTGAGATGAAAAACGAAATGGACACCACCGCCACCAAGCACAAAAACGAGGATTTCCTCAAAAAACTGGATGAGGACCGACGCTCCAAGAACTGTGAATATGCCGTTCTGGTTTCGCTGCTCGAACCCGGCAACGAACTCTATGACACGGGCATCGTGGACATGTCGCACCGCTACCCCAAAATGTATGTCATCAGGCCGCAGTTCTTCATCCCCATCATCACGCTTCTGGTGCAAACGTCCAAAAAGAGCATCGACCTTCAGCGGCAACTCGCTGTGGCCCAGCAACAGACCATCGACGTGACCAACTTCGAGGCCAATCTCAATGAGTTCAAGGACAAGTTCGCAAGAAATTATCTGCTGGCCAGCGACAAATTTGATACCGCCATTAAAGAGATTGACAAGACCATTGATCACTTGCAGAAGGTGAAAGCCAATTTGATTGGTTCGGGAAATAACCTGCGCCTTGCCAATGAGAAAGCCGAACAACTGACCATCAGGAAACTCACGCGCAACAATCCCACGATGCAAGCCAAGTTTGAAGCCGCCCAAGAAATATCGCCGTCTGACGACAGCGAAAAGTAACCACTAAAGACCAGACCGATATGAGTATTAAAATAGGTGATTATGTGCGCTTCCTCAACGACGTGGGAGGCGGCCGCGTGACCCGCGTTGAGGGAAAAATGATTTATGTGGAGGATCATGACGGTTTCGAACGTCCTGCTCCCGCCAGTGAACTGGTGGTCGTGGAGCAGGGACGGCCCATGACACAATCCTACGAGCGCCCCATCCAAGTGAAAAGCAAACTGGTGGAGCCCGACAAGCCCGCACCCAAGCCCGAAAGCGAAGAACCCAAACTGCCCGTGGTGGAAACGCCCGAAGGCGAACAACTCAACATCGTGCTGGCCTATGAGCCACGCGAGGTGAAGCACCTCAACACCACCACGTTCTTCCCCATTCTGGTGAACGACAGCAACTACTACCTCTACTTCGCCTACATGACCCGCGGCGACGACTCGGAGTGGGAAACGCGCTTTCACGGCATGGTGGAACCCAACATCCAAATCCAGTTGGATGAGTTCGGGCACATGGACCTCAACCAAATGACCCACATCGCCGTGCAGTATATCGCTTTCAAGCAAGACCGACACTTCAAACTCAAAAATCCCGTCATGGTGGAGCAAAGGCTCGACGTGACCCGATTCTACAAACTACATTCGTTCCACACGACCGATTACTTCGACACCCCCGTGCTGAGCATTGATATCGTGAGGAACGACCGGCCCTCGCGCCCCATGGTCATCGACAGCAGCGAGTTGGAAAGCGCCCTGCGCGGTGAACTGCGCGCAAAACAAGAGGCCAAGCGCCAACGTCACCACGCCAAGCCGCAACAGCAACGGCAGCAGGAAATCATCGTGCAAGACCTGCACATCGCTGAACTGCTCGACGACTTGCGCGGCCTGTCAAACAGCGATATGCTCAACTACCAACTTGACAAATTCAACGAGGTGATGAGGGCCAACCTCAAGCATCCGGGCCAACGCATCGTGTTCATCCATGGCAAGGGCGAGGGCGTACTGCGCCGTGCCATTATGGAAGAACTCAAACGGCATTATCCTGCCTGCGAGGTCCAGGACGCCAGCTTTAAGGAATATGGCTTCGGTGCCACGCAGGTCACCATCCACCACTCCCGATAGCCGTTTATCACAACACAACAACAAAGGGCTGACGCGATGCGCCAGCCCTTTGTTTGCTATAGAATGTTGTTACATTACGGTTTCACCCAATTCACGTTCCAAATCGAAACGCGGTCCTTGTTGCTGGCTTGCTTGCTCGGGCAGAGGTTGGTGAACTCAATCGTGCAATCGCCAGTCACATTCACGCGTTCTGAGAAGTTAAACACCTTGAACTTCTCAAGCCCGGTATTCTCGCTCTGTTCGACAGTGTAGGTATACACGACCTGGCCATTCTGCTTGACATCGACACGGAATGCTATTTGTGAGTCGGTATAAGCAATGGCGTAGCTGAACATCAGCGATGCTATGCCACCCTTGATAAGAGGCGAAACGATGGTACCCACCTTGTCGGTGTGACCATTCATGGTCACGGCCATCGCCCACTTGTCACTGTCAGGCATCTTGCCGATAAAGGTGAACGTCGGGTTATTGTCGGTTTCACCACCGATGAGCAGGTTGCAGTTGGTAGCTGTCCAGCCCAGCGTACTAGTGTAAGTGCCATACGTACCCTTAGCCGAACCACCGTTCATGGTTTCAAAGTCAGCGCGGTTGTCAGCCAAGTCAGGATCGGGGCCAGGACCGGGAGGATTATCACCGCCTTCCACATTAAACTTCACATCGTCGAGACACCATGTTGCATAGTTGGCATCGGAGGTGGCGCTGTAAAGGAAGCCAATGTAGTAAGTTCCGTCGTACTGGCTCAAGTCGAGGTCACCACTTTCGGCCCATGACGAGTAACCGCTGGCAGGTGCCGTGGCGATGGTCGGGTTGAGCTTATAGAGCGTGGCCGTCGTCGGGTCGCTGGTCGACATCACATAAACCTCAAACTTGGTGGTTGAGCTGCCGTAACCGTTCACCTGAGTGCGGAAAGTGAGAATCTTACGGGCGGCGTTCTTGATGTCAAGAGCCGGAGTAATGAGCCACGACTCGAATGGAGCGGTGCCCTTGTAACCGGTCATTGCGGCATAGTAGTTGTTGTCGAAGCTGGGAGTGTACCAAGCCTTGTCGCCCTTAATCTGCACATTGAGCCAGTCGCTGGGGATGGCCTTGCCCTCGAAGTTCTCGTTGAGCGTGGTCACACCACCGGTAGCCACCGACAGACGGTATTCACTCGTCGAGCCACTGTTGCCCAGAACACCATGAGTACCCATGTAGGTGCCATATTCACCCAACACCCAAATTTGGGTCTTGTAAACAGCTTCGTTGTCGCGCAAGTTGGCTTGCTCGCGGAATTTCGAATCTTGAGGCAGGGGCACCACAATGCACTTCGAGAAGTCGGTCTCATCAGGATTGTCAGCAATCACGATGGTTGTGGGCAGTGAGGTAGGAGCCTTCCATTCAATGTCGGCATTCGACTTCACCTCGTTCACCTCGGGAGCCACGGCACCTACCACAAAACCGGTCATCCATCCCGTACGGCCGGAATTCTGAATCTCGATGGCTTCGGCCACTGTGTAAGGATCTTTATAAGTACCCTTCGTGCCGTTCTCAAAGTTGATGCAATCTTGCATGTCGCGAATAATCAGCGACCACTGGTCTTCGCCCACCATCTTGAGCACACCCACCACATCGCCGTTGCCGATGGGCAGTGTCTCAGCACGGAAGTCGGCATAGTTGCTGTTCTCTACAGTAATCGAATGACCTTCGGAGTCGGTAATCGTGCGATTGGTCGAAGCATCGGCGGCGCTGAACGGGGTTTCGCCATCGGCGGCATCCCATTTCACATTCTGGAACTTGACCAGTTGGCCCATGTATTTGAGCTTGGTGTCTTTGTCACTGTGTCCCACGATGTCGCTAATCTTAGCCACCACAGGATTCACTTTATCCTTGTTGGGCAGGCCGTTGAGTTCGACAAACTCTTTGACAACCTCCAACGGCATACGTCCGGCCTCCCACACGTTCTGTGCGGCATACCACTCGGGCTTACCAATCAGGTACTGGCCGTTCCACTTGCCAATCCAGCGGTTCTTCATGTTGAGCACCACCTCCTGGCCAACGCGATAGGTACCGGCCAATGAATTGGCATCAATCGACAAACCGATGCCACCGGTCTCATCCTGAATGAACAGGTACTTGTAAATGTTGCCGCTCTCGTCATTGGCGCTCACCCAACCGTGAATCACCACATCGTCCTTGATGGTGTCGCAGAAGTTGCGGACATCTTTCCAGTACTTTGCCTTAAAGTCGGCAATTGACGTGTTGTGCGTGTGCGAAGCCGTAGGCATGACGATGGGTGGCGTATCGAAGTCCTCGTTACAGCCCACCGCCAGTATGGCCACCAGCACAAGCCACATTAGATAATTTAAGCGTTTCATAGTCGTTATCTTGTTTTTGTTATTATTTCGTTGTTTTGTTTATAACTCCATTGATTAGAATCGCACGCCCAAGTTGAGGAACAACTTGAAGCCCTGTGCATAGTAGTACTTGTTGGGGAACTTGCCAGTGGCGAATGTAGCATAGTCGAAATCGCCAGTCGAGGAGATGAACGTCTGTCGTCCCTGCTGATATCCACCCGTCATGATGTTGGTGTTGTTCAGGATGTTGTTCAGGTTCAAGTTGATGTTGAGGCTCGCACGGCGATTGAGGTAAATCACATGGCCGATGCTGGCGTCAAGCGAGAATGCAGAGTTCAGTTTCTCTTGGTTGGCCACGTTCCAGGCCATCTCGCGCAATTCCTGCTCACTACCGGCCTGCGTGTATAACGTGGGAATCACTTCGTGGCGGATGGGAGACAGGTCGATGTAGGCCTTGTCGAGATAAGTTCCACTCAATTCAAAGTACCAGTTCTTGGGAGCCGCCCAGTTCAGTGCCATGGTGTAGGCCTCTTGGGGCGTGCCGCTCACGAAGTAGTTCTTCAGATACACGGTGGTCACAATGTCTTCTTGTGTTCCGTTTTCATAGCTGCGTGTACCCAGCGGGCGGTTCTTGTAGCGGTAACGCGAAATGTTGGCAGCTCCGCTCAGGGTGAGGCTTGGGGTAATCTTGTACGATGCCCCTATCTCGATGCCTTTGTACACCTTGTGCACGCCCGTGAGCGCATAGTTCATAAAGGTCTTGTACTGGTCATCGTAGTAACCGGTGCGCTCGGTGGAGTTGCGCTGGTCGGTATAGAATGCCGTGATGGAGCCTTTGAAATTGCGATAGTTCCATGCGTATGTGAAGTCGCCGCTCCATATGGCCTCGCACTTGAGGTCGGCCACCACGTCGTCCTTGGTACGGGGCGAGATGTAGGCGTAGTTGGGCAGCGGCGCGTGAGTGCCGTAGTAGATGTGCGCGCTGAAGTTGTTGCGACCATCCAGCTTATAGGTGGCGCCCGCCTTGAAACCGGCAGTGACAAATTCATGCACCTTACCCTTTCCGTAAGAGTTCTGCGGCGAACGGCCGTTACGCATTTTTCCGTCACGCTGATAGCGGAAGTAGTTGGCACGCAAGGTATAGCTCAAATCCCAGTGAGCGGTGGTGAACACCATCTGTTTCCAGACGCCGGCTTGCCAGGAGTTGATGTTGTAGTCGTAGCCGAAGCGGTCGTCCTCACCTACACGGCGGTTAGGATTGTCCAAGTCATTCTGCGCCAAGTCGGGATTTTCGGGGAAGTCACGCTCGGCATATTGGTCAACATCAATCCAGTAACGACCGCCAAGCAGGTCTTTCACCGTCTTGTAGTAGGACGAGCGAGTGAAGTTGGCGTTCACACCGCCTTGCAGTGTGAGCAAGTCGCTCAGGCGCATGTTCAGGTTGCTGTTGAGGGCCCAGCTGGCTTGATTGCTGTGGCGGTTCTCCAGAATGTAAGTGGCGGAAGCGTCGGTACCTTCCTTATCGGCAATATAGTTGTTCAAGTAGTTGACGCGGTACAGTTCATCCCACTGGATTTGCCGCACGGCATCGCTAGTTTGCCACAACTCGGTATAGAAATCGGTCTCACTGTCACCGCTGATATAGCTGGGCAGATAACGATAGTAGTCGGGGCGAGGATCGGCCGCATTCATCCAGTTCAGGGCGCTCGAAGCGTAGAACGACTTGTGGAAGGCGGTACCCGTGTTGAGCGTAGTGTTCTTGTTCGGGGTCCAAATCCAGTTCAGCACCACGGTGGGGTCGAAGCTCTCGACCACGCGGGCATTGCGTTTCTTGCCGTTTTGCCAGCCCCAGTTAGGATTATACAGGTTGCTGCCGACCAGGTCGTAGGCCTCTTGGACGGTGGCGGTGTTGCTGGCGCGCTGGGTGGGCGAACCGAAAGTGGTCAGCGCGAACGAGTGTTGCGAATTCAACACTTTCTGGACCGACAGGAAGTAGCCCCAGCTGCTGTAGAACGAGCCCGGGATGATTCCTTCGTCGGCAAAACGTCCCACACCGCTCAGCGTGAGAGCCCAACCGTTGGGATTCAAACCTGTGCTGTAGGTGGCCATGCCACGCCACTTGTAGTTACCGTTGGTGTACGCCACGCTACCACGGAAACCAGGAGCGAAGTCCTTGGCGTAGGTCGTGATGTTGGTGGCACCGCCCACTCCGCCGAAAGCGAAGCTGGTTGATGTCAGGCCTGTCCCGTTGGTCTTGTTGCGGAACGCCTGATTCATGCCACCTATCATCGAGTAGTTGAAACGGCCACGCACGGCATCGTTGAAGTTCACGCCATTAATCGACGTGGAGGTGTACTCACTCTGATAACCGCGTATGCGGAAACGCATGATACTGAAGCGATAACTTGCCGCCTGATAGAACGGGTCATCGTTGGTACCAGTCAATAGACCCACAGCTTGCGTGTTGCCCTCCTCGTCTTCAAGTTGCGACTCGGTGAGAACCATCTCGCTGTTGAATTCGTGATTTTCCTGCGTTTCACTAGTGAATGCCGTGGGCTCGATGCGTATTGTGCCCAGGTCATCAACGACTCCACCAGTGATTTGCACAGCTTGCGACCAGTCTTTATAACCGTAATTAATCACCAGCAAAACATCTTTGCCGGCAGCAACATCGGTCATAAAGAAGTCGCCATTTGGACCTGTGACAACGGTCGTGCCTTGGTCATCGAGGATGACAGTGGCCCCTGCTACCGTTGCGCCAGTCTTCGCATCTACCACCACTCCACGCAAGCCTGTGTGTTGCGCCAGCAACGCCATGCTTGTCATGAGCGACAGTAGCAAGAATAGTTTTAGTCTCATAGGGGTTGATGTTTATGTTTAATTGTTATTGTTAGCGGTTGAACTTTTAGTTAATTTAACCTAACAGAATGCCCAACAAGGCGCTTCTTTGATAAATTTCCTCAAAGTTACGCATTTTTTTTGAAACGAGCATCACCCTACAGCATTTTATTTTCACCTATTTTTATTGCGACACTTTCAACACTCAACAAAAGGGTATTTTTACCACACCACCCTTGATTGACCTTGTTATCGCCACTGCACCGCCATTAACTTTGCGCCAAAGCGTTTGAAAATCAACCTTTATCAATATCACCTTAAAGATTTTTACGATGGAAAAACTCAATCTGACCGAAACCGAAATGCTGGCACTATGGAAGCGCGTGATGCACATCGAACCCGTGCGACGCGAATGTGCCGTGGAACGTGACGACGGCATCAACCTCGACGATTTCCTGCTCATCCACCTCAGGCAGTGGTACGCCCACCTGCTGCTCACCGCGCCCATCGAGTGGCTGCCGGTGGAAGACCTGAAAACCGATGTGCCGCTCTCGTCCACCGACACGGGCGTGGCGACCGCCATGCTGCCCACACGATGCGTGAGGCCTGTGGAATGGCGTCTGGCGGGATGGCCACACAGCGTCACGCGCTTCCTGGCGCCCGACGATCCTGCTGCACTCGCACAACGCAGCGAGTGGATACGCAGCGGCGTGAACAACCCCGCCATCATCGCCCATGACGACCGCCTCACCCTGTACGGCATCACACCGGGAACCGCGCCGGTACTCCTCACGGCGCGGTGCGTGGCAACTCCCGAAGACGGCCGATACATCCTGCATCACGATGCCTTGAGCGCCTTGCCGCGATGGCCGTTGTAAATCGGCACACCTTTGTTAATCTATGGTAATATTACCCTATTAATTTGCAAACTACCTATTTTGGAATTATTTTTGCGGCACCATTTGAGTGGCTCCAACACGACACGAATATTTTTACTTACTTATTTCTATACACCATGAAACAAACAACATCAACAACCACCAATGGCAAAAAGGTGGCACGGCAATCCAGAGACCGGGAATTTCTGGACATGTACGACAAGGCACTGGCTTCGGTGCTCAAGCAAAACATCAGCAACCCCAAGCGCGTGGCGGTGCGATGGACCATCTACAACAGTTGTCCGCACTACCACGTGAGTTTCGACCGCGCCTACAAGGTGGTGAGCCACATCCTGCGCAAGGGATACGCGCCGCTCATGCCGTCGTTACAGGCGAACATGTGGATGGAAATCGCGCAGCGCGTGCGGTCGCTCATCAACGATGCCGGCATGAGCATCGCCAAGGCCATCGACTTTGTGCTCACCAACTGCCGCGCGTCGCGGTTCTTCATCTCGGAGCACTACGCCTACACCACACTTGTCGACCGAGCGCGGCACGAGCGCATGAAAGCGAAATACGGCATCTGAACACCAAATTTTGCAGGCAACACACACATTGAAATCTAAAAATCGTTCACCATGACCAAGAAAAACATCAACATCAATGCCGACCTCGACGATGTGCTGGATCGCGTGTTTGCCGAGAGCGCACGACGCGCCATCGCGGCACCCGAGGTTTACAGGCTCACTGCCGACAACTCGCGTCTGCTCACTCAATATGTCGAGAGCGCGCTCCATGACTTGCGTACACGCATGGGCGGCTACGTCACCCTCTGGAGTTTCAACCCCAACAGCGAAACGCGCAACGTAGTCATACAACTCAAACTGGTACACCCAGCATCGGCGGGACTTGACGACATCATGCGCGATGCGCTGGTGGAACTGCTCGCCTACTACGCCCTGATGCGGTTCTACGGCGACGACAGCACCTACTACGGCACGGCATGGCGCAAATACCGCGCACAGCTCATGCTCGTGCTCGCCCGCGACCAAGCCGCCCTCGCCCAGTAACCTCGTATGGGGTGGTGAGTGCTGAAGGCACGACACAACACAGACCGGGGTGAAGCGCAAGCGGAACCCCGGTTTTCATTGTGTCCCACCCGCAAAAGCAAGCTCTGAAAGAGCGATACAAATAGTGCCGTTGTGCCGCCCCTTCAGGGCTTGCGTTTGGGAAGGGGACAACGTTTCATCCCCAGGGTGAGCCTTAAGGCGTAACCCTGGGCTATATTGTTCCGTGCTTTCAGCACTTTTTGGCTTTTGGGGTGGTTTCGCAGGAGCATTTTTGGCTTTGAGGACGTTAAAAAATACAAAAGTGTTTATTCATGCGGCTTTTGAAACGTCATATAGGACTATCCGATATTTGGAACGCAATTTCATTTGGCGTAATTTTGTGGGGTGACATGAGAAAGTTACTTTACATATTGTTGGGAACAATGGTAGCGTGCTTGGCGACGTGCTGCCATCGCGTGAGCGACACCGAGGCGAGGCTCATCGCCATCGACTCGCTGGTGTGTGACCAGCCCGACAGCGCCTTGTCGCTGCTGGCCGACATCAACGGCGACTCGCTGCGGGGCGAGGAACGTGCCTACCATGCGCTGCTCACCGTGCAGGCGCTCTATAAGGCTGACATCCCCGCCACGAGCGACACGCTCATCCGCCGCGCGTGGGACTACTACCGCGACCACGGCTCCTACGACCGTCGCATCCGCGCCATGCTCTATAGCGGCACTGTGCAGGAGGAACTCGGCCACCCCGACAGTGCCATGCGCTGGTACAAGCGCACCGAACTCGAGTCCCGCCCCGATGACCACTACTATCGTGGCTATCCATCAATGAAGATGGGAATATTATACCAACAAAGTTATTCATTTAAACAAGCCATCAGGCATTATCGTGAAGCGCTCGACAACGCGGACTCGTTGATGAACAATATCGCAGTGTACTGCGCCCAACAACTGTCACAATTATATTTGGAAGATAATTTGGACAGCGCAAAAATCTTCATCAATCAGATTGCACGGTATGTCCAGGCCTCAAATGATTCTGTTTATATGCTTTCCAACATAGTGGCTAAAGGCATGATGTGGGCCCAAAATGAAAAATATGACAGTGTCAAATATTATTCCCTGTCCGCAATTAGCCTATTCAATGAAAGAGCACCTTATACTACATGGCGTGATTTGGTTTTATCCTATCTAAAGTTGAATGCCATCGATTCTGCCGACTATTATTTCTCGCGCATGCCCAATCCGACATCCTTGAAGGATTCGGTTTTTTATTATGAAATACTTCAGGAACTGAATAAAAGTCATGGAAAATGGGAAAATGCGTTGAAATATGAAAAACAAAGTAATAATTTGTCGGATGAGGTGGTACTAAATGAAAATGATTTGGCGCTGCTACAAGCAGAACATCAAGCCCAGTTGGAGTATGAATCCCAAAGAAATAGAAGCCCTTATTTGATGATTGCGATTGTTGCAATACTCCTCGTCGTGTTGTTACTGCTCGTAATCAAAATAAGGGAGCGGAACAAATCTGAGATACGGCAGTTGCAGCGATTTATTGACGAGTTGCAAAGCAAGGTGTCGGTTGATGGAGAAAACAGCACGCATCGCGACAGCGACACCGTCGCTGACAGCCAGCCGCAGGTTTCCGAGTCCATGCTTGACTCGCTGCGGGAGATGTTGGTCTATATCCAGAAGTCCAGCAAGAAAGACGACATGAAGGGGGCCATGAAGGCTGTGATGACCGACACGTTCTTCGACTCGCTACGGCAGTACATCGACGCGTCACACCATGGCCTCGCTTCCGAAATGTCGCGCGACGAGCGACTGTCGAGACAGGACGTCAACTTCATCTGCATGCACCTGTGCAATATCCCCAACCCCATTTTGGGCATTTATGCCGGCTATGCTAACTTGCATAGCGTCACCACGCGCAAAAACAGAATCGTGAAAACATTCTTGGGCGGCAACGCCCAAATTTCCGACCTCATGAATTATTGACATCGGTTGCAATGGAGAAGAACGAGGTGTAATAAAGTTAATAATAGTTAAAATGGGGGGGTGAATGGAATATGAAATAAAAAATGTAACTTTGCAAAAATCAAGAAGTCAAACTTTTAATACTTACTGATATGAAAAAAATTATTTATTTGGTTATGGTTTTGATTCTTATAGGCATAACCCAAGCTCGCGCTTACGACTTTGTGGCGGATGGGTATGGCTATAACATCAACCCTGACGGCAAGACGGTGACAATGGTTGATTTCGTTGGCAATCCCGACACGCTCAAGTGTCTCGTTATTCCCGATGTCGTGGTGTATGACGACGACACCTATCTCGTCGAAGAACTTTTCAATTTTAATCAAGATTTAAGTGGAATAAACCTCGATGAAATCTATGTAGGTCGGAATCTTCGGTATATGAATTTAGATCAATTTCCAGACGGCATCACTGTCAAGCGCGTGGTGTGGAATGCCCGTAACTGTGAATATATTTACTATATAACAGACGCTCCGGCTAATTCAGCCCCACGCCACAGCAGTTGGGATGATGACCACAGGGGATTCGGTGAAATCATGACCGACAGGCTGGAAGAGGTTATCATCGGTGACGAAGTGAGGACTTTACCGCATGATTTTGTGCAAGGGTCAAAAATCAAGTCGCTGCACATTCCCGCGTCGCTTACCGATTTTAATCCATGTTATTTCTATCGTTGTGAAGACCTACGGACAATCACTGTGGATGCTGCCAACCCGCTCTTCGACTCACGCGACAACTGCAACGGTGTGGTGCGTAAGTCCGACAACACACTGGTGATGGCCTGTGCCGCCACCCGTATTCCTGCCAGCGTCAAGACTATTGGCCGATATATATATTGCACATCAAATGTAAAATCACTGGTCATTCCTTCCACCATCTCCAAGATTGAAAGTTATGCATTCTGGGACTTCAAGAATCTTGAACGGATAGATTGCCATATTGCCAACCCGGCCGACGTGGAACTTGGGTGGTCGGTGTTTGAAGACTTGTTGATGGATGGTTACGAAGGCGTTCCCGCTAATACTTGTGTTCTTCATGTGCCCAAAGGCTCGGCCAGTTTGTATCGGAATGCCGACCAATGGAAGCGCTTCAACAACATCGTTGAAGGCGATTTTATGAACGATTGTCCGCTGTTGCGCGAGGGCGTAAAATGGGTGTGTTTTGAAACCAAGTACGCTGAGGACTGTGGGTACTATGAAGAATGTGACTTGTTTTATGCCATAGAAGTCAAGGGTGACAGCATTGTTGACGGAACAACCTACAAGAAGTGTTACCGTTACCCGCTTTCGGAATGGGACAAACCATTCATCAAAAGTTCAACGACAGAACCCATCGCTCTGCTGCGAGAAGAAGGTACAAAGGTCTATATTATCTCAAGCAAAGACAACTCTTTTTATGAAGGTCAAGATTACTATTGGTACCCAATATGGAAAAATATGCTTGAAGGGCAAGATGGCATCCTATATGATTTTTCAGATTCTGACCATTTTGATCCGTTAGGCGAGACCGAAGTTGAAGGACGGATTTGCAAGACCTACGAATTTACGGGCGGTTATATGGAAGGTGTCTTCGTTGAGGGTATCGGTTACGACAGCCAAGAAGACGGAGACCTGCTTCTGCCGGGATACCTTGGGCCTTTCACTGTTGGTTACACTTACAGTTGCATAGGTCTGCACCATGTGGAAGATGCTGCTGGTAACATCATATACAAGGGGGCCAACTATGGCAAATATGCCCGACGTGACATGAACGGCGACAGAAAATTGGATGTGGAAGACTTGAATGCGGTAATCAATTTGATACTTGAAACAGCCGACCCATCACAGTACGAGACAAGTGGTGATGCCAACAGCGACGGCAAGGTGGATGTGGAGGACGTGAACGCTGCCATCAATTTCATCCTGGGCGTCAACAAGCCGTAACGCCTCCTCGCAAACAGGCATTCATTGCCGCGAAGCGCTGGTTGCAGTGCCTCGCGGCAATTGTTATGGGCGGTGACAAAAAAATGAGGGGCGATGAGCACGCAATCAAATAATTATGGTAATTTTGCAAAAAAAATATTGTAACGATGAACAGACTGTTTGTATGGGCCGCCGCCACCCTGATGGCAGCAACGACGTTTGCCGCCGAGAAACCCGTCTCGCCGGCTCCCTTGCAGGTGGGCGACACCGTGGCCATCGTGTCGCTGGGAAGCACCCCCAAGCGCGGTGTGGCCGAAGATGCCGCCAACGTGTTGAGACAATGGGGCTATCATGTGCTGATCGGGAAGAATGTGTATGCCGAGCATGGCATGTATGCTGGCACCACCGAAGAGCGTCTGAGCGACTTCTTGGAAGCGCTGCGCAACCCTAGCGTGAAAGCCATTATCAGCACCCGTGGCGGCTACGGCACTTCGCTTCTGCTGCCCAGTCTGCCGCTCGACACCCTGCGGCGCTACGCCAAATGGGTGGTGGGCTACAGCGACATCACCAGCATGCACAGCGCCATGGTGCGCGCCGGAGTGATGAGTGTGCATGGCAATATGTGTGGTGCCCTGCAAGAATTTGGTGCCACCAATGAAATCAACCTGAGGATGCGCGACGTGCTCACAGGCCGTCGCCCCACCTATCAAGTGCCCGGACACGCACTGAACCACACGGGCAGCGCCCGCGGCATGCTGGTGGGAGGCAACATGGCCGTGTTCAGCAATTTGGCAGGCAGCAAGGACTACGACTTCCTGGATCGCGACTTCGTGGCGCAGCACGATATCGTTCTCTTTATGGAGGACGTGAGCGAGAGCATGCCTCGCGTGATGAGTATGCTCAACCTGCTCAAACTCAAAGGCGTGCTCGACCAAGTGAAAGGCATCGTCGTGGGACGTTACACCGACTACCCGCATCCTGCCTACGGCTACGAAGATATGCCCCAACTGCTGGACGAATATCTGCAGGAGTACAACATCCCCATTTGCTATGAATTCCCCACCAGTCACGACGAGGACTGGAACTACCCGATGATAGAAGGTTGCGAGGTGACGCTCACCGTCACACCGCAGCAAGTGACACTCAAATTTGAATGATGAATGAACTGTTCAGTCGCACCGCCATGATGCTGGGCGACAATGCCATGAAGCGTCTGGCCGAATGCCGTGTGGCGGTGTTCGGTGTGGGAGGCGTGGGAGGCTACGCCGTCGAGGTGCTGGCACGCAGCGGGGTGGGCGCCATCGACGTCATCGACAATGACGACGTCGCCTTGAGCAACGTGAACCGCCAAATCATCGCCCTGACCACCAATGTGGGACGCAAAAAGGTGGACGTAGCGGAGGAGCGCATCCGGGCCATCAACCCTGAGTGCCGCGTCACCAAGTGGCCGACATTCTACTTGCCCGCCAACGCCGACAGCATCGATTTGACGCAATATGACTATGTGATTGACTGCATCGACACCGTGGCGGCTAAGATGGAGCTGATACGCCGCTGCAAACGGCTGGAGGTGCCCATCATCTGCAGCATGGGCATGGGCTACAAACTCGACGCCACCGCCCTGCGCGTCGCCGACATCACCAAGACCATCATGGACCCGCTGGCGAAGACGCTGCGCAAGAGGTTGCGCCGCGAAGGCATCAACCATTTCAAGTGTGTCTATAGTCCCGAGAAACCCGTCATCACCCCCCCACTCGACGACACCCAGCGCGTGCCCGCCAGCAACGCGTGGGTACCCGCAGCGGCAGGCCTCATCCTGGGCAGCGAGGTGGTGAAAGACCTCATCAACCCCGTAACATCATAGAGGCATCATCATACCTTCGAAGTGCTTCTAATCTGTCGCCTTATTCATAATTGAGGAGAAAGTCCACAAGGTTGACGCCCTCATGCAAGCCCAACTTTTTGCGCAACCTATAGCGGGCGCCCTCCACGCCGCGCACGCTCAACCCGGTGAACTGGGCAATGGACTTCGTGGAGAGGTTCAGGCGCAGCAGTGCGCAGAACCGCAGGTCGGTGGGCGTGAGTGACGGATACTGCGTCCTTAGTTTCTTGAAAAAGTTCTTGTGGATGAGGTTGAAATTGTTCTGATAAACCTCCCAGAAATTGTCGCTGTCGGCATTCTCGCCCAACTGCCTCAACATGTCGGCCATGTCGCCCTGCGTGATCGAGCCTTTGCGGCGTTTCTCACGCAGCGTGTCACGGATGCTCTCGATGGCACGGTTGCGCGCAACGGCATCGAGCGCCATCGATGCCACTTCGCGCGTCTTGTCATCGAGTTGGGCCGTGAGCAGTTGGTGGCGCTGTTCGGCGATGATTTTCTCCTGTTCGAGCACCTTGATGTCTTGCTGCAGGCGTTTGTCGGCAAACTGGCGCTTCAACGTCTCGGCAGTCTTGCGCGTGCGATACTGCACCAGCATATAGACGCACCCTCCGAGCAGCAAGGCGTAGATGACCCATGCCAACCACGACGCATAGAATGGGCGCGGGCGCTTGAAGTAGTAATCCACTTGGTCGAGCACATCACCGTCGAGCGTTTTCACTTTGCAAGTGAAACGATAATCACCATAGGCCAACGCCGCGTATTCCACCTGCGGGACGCCACTCTCGGAATGCAAGTTCACCCCTCCGCCCTTGAGCTCAAATTCGAACATGACCGGATTGAACGAGAAGTTGGGGTAAGACAATTCAAACGACACAATTCCAAGCGATGAGGGCCTATTGCCCTTATCGCCTTTCACGGGCATCTTCACACCCGTGGCTTTGCGCCCCGAGGTGACGACCGAACTAATCGCCAACCGATGGCGGGCGCTGTCTCTGCGCAGGTCACGACGCATATTCAATCGGCCCACGCCATTGTTGAGGTTGAAATACGCCACACTGTCGTGGACATACACATTGCTCTTCGTGTCGTTGCAGTCCAGCCCGAAGAACCGGGCCGACACCGAATTGATGGTCTTGTAGCGCTGGCCGTCACGTTTCATGAGCATGAAACCCTCGTCGGTGGCCAGCCAGAAAGTGTTGTCGTCGACCGATGTCGCCGAGCACACCTCGCTGCCCAGGTCGCCGAAGTCATCAAAGGGGACGATGGAATCGGTGCGGTCATCGTAGGTGTAAAGTTGCCTGTGGCGCGAGAAGAGCACCCGCCCGCACACTTTCATCACATGGGTCATACCTGGGATTGTGTCGGGGCCAAGCGTGTCGTATCGCCGCACGGTGGCCTGCACCAAATCGGGCGACAATGTGACACGGAACAGCCCTTGACTGATGTGGGCCACCCAGATGTTGCCCAAGTGGTCCACCTCAAATTCCGACACCGGTGCATGGAACCCCTGCACGGCGTGCGAAAATGTCCATTTGCCGCCCTGCTTGCGGAAAAGCCGCATCGAATAGTAGGACGATTCAAGCAAAACATCCTGCCCACTGAGCACGCACTTGCGAATGCACGTGCTGCTGTTGTTGGCTCCCACCAACGGCCCCGCTACGGTGCCGTTCAACAGTTTCATTCCGTCGTTGTTGCCCAGCAAGAGCATATCATCGACCGAGGTCACATGCCAGTTCTGGCCGTCGCTTCCCGAAATGTGATGGAAGTCCCGGGTGAGCCAGTTGTATTGCCACGCCGCTTGGTTGGTGGCAATATACAGGTAGGGCCACGTGGCCGCCAGACCATACACCATGCCCAACGACGGCATACCCTGCTCTAGCGACAGCAGCGAATAAGGCGACGCGGTGGCAATCATCGCCACCCCGATGTTGAGCGCCGCCCACACGTTGCCCATGTCATCGGCCATAAGCCGAAGCACCGCATTGTTGTTCAGTTTGTTGCCCATGTGGTAGTGCCACTTGAGCTGTCCATCGGGCGCGATGCCGTAGATGCCACCCAAGATGGTTCCTATCACCATCGTAGAATCAGCGGCTATCAGTGTCGCACGGTTGACGTTGGCCGTTCGCAATTCGGCATCGCACGACGTGCGCAACGGCACACAACGCTCACCGTCAAAATCGAAAAGCCCATGCCACTGCGAGCACAAAATAAGATGACCTTCCCGTCCCGGCAAAGCGGCCACCACATGATCACCGCCCACTTGCTGACGCGACACCACGAGATGCGGCACGCCATTGACAAGGTGGTAATAATCGCCATTCTGCACCTGGGCATATATCTCACCGCGCACTTCATGGAAATACAAAGGAAGGAACTGCTCGCTGAAATGTGACTGGACACGTTTGCCATCGTAGGAAAACCATGCGGCGAACGACTGGAAATAGACCGTCCCGTTCTTGTCACGCACTATATTCCAAATCTCGTCGTCATGAGGCTTGTAATCGGAGGGCCATAACGAATGATATTGAAAAGTCCCATATTCATCGCGCTCCATGTAGCCAAAATCCTGGTATGCTCCCACATAAAGGCGATTACCGACGCACAGCAACGACCGCGCCACCGCATCACCCTTCAAGGGGGTGAGCGACCAACGGTAACCGTCGTAGCACAGTACGCCCTTATTGTTACCCACATAGATTTCGCCATCGGCACCCTGAGCCAAATCCCAGTTCTGCAAGGCCCCATGGTAATCGGCCACATTAAAATTATGAATCAGAGGCATGAACGATGCCGCGTGAGCGGCGAACGAAATCACGAGCATCTGGAACAGCACGGCGCATGGTTTGAAGTAACGCATTTTCAGTAACAATTGGTTCTAATCGCAAAATTACTAACAAATTATGACATCCACAACTCTGATAACGAAAAAAAGAGTTACCACAAAAATTATAACGTAATCTTATCGTAATGTAATATTTTTTAATTATTATATTTTTTTGTATATCAGAAATTTAACATATATTATAGTAGAAATAACGTATTGAAAAATTTGTGGTAAGTAGTTATATGGTAGTACAAAATTTGGAGGCAATTAATTAGGTGCATATCTTTGTGGTCAAATGTTGAAAAACCATTCATTTTTTATCAACTTTTAAAACGATACAATGGAAAAAAGAATCCTGACGTTTTTACTCGTGGTGGCATGCACGGTTATGGGCCTGCATGCACGCGCTGTAAAAGGTACGGTCGTTGACCAGGTCAACGAGCCCGTGATTGGAGCCAACGTGCTTGTGAACGGCACGGTGATGGCTGTGACAGACTTTGACGGCAATTTTGAGATTGCCAATGTGCCCGACGGAGCAACGCTGAAATTCACTTTCATGGGCATGAAGGCCGTGGAAATGACTGCCAGCGATGTGATGAACGTAAAAATGGAAGACGACGTGCGTAACCTCGACGAGGTGGTCGTCATCGGTTACGGTTCGGCACAGGCCAAGGACTTGACCGCTCCCATTACGGTGGTCAAGGGCGAACAACTGCTCGCCACCCCATCGGCTTCTCCCATGTCGGCCATGCAAGGTAAAGTGGCTGGCGTGAATGTGGTGAACAGCGGTACTCCCGGCGAAGGTCCCAAAGTGAACATTCGCGGTAACGGCTCGTTCACTGGTGGAAGCCCGCTCTATGTGGTGGACGGCATGTTCTA
The DNA here is from genome assembly GCA_017619935.1 of Muribaculaceae bacterium. Lineage (GTDB taxonomy): Bacteria > Bacteroidota > Bacteroidia > Bacteroidales > Muribaculaceae > Sodaliphilus. The sequence goes on from JAFZRJ010000014.1 coordinate 34,149, forward strand.
CGACAACATCGACTTCCTCAACGCAAACGACATCGCCGACATGTCGGTACTCAAGGATGCTTCGGCAGCCGCTATCTATGGTGTTCGCGCCGCCAACGGTGTGGTGCTCATCACCACCAAGCACGGCAACAAGAACCAGGCAGCCAAGATTACTTACAACGGCTATGTAGGTTTCCAGAAAGCGACCAACGTGCTGCCTATGGCCTCGTCGAGCGAGTATGCAACCATGTTGCTTGAAGCCAACTACGACGCTTATGTTTCATTCATGAAAGCTTCCATCGACCGCTTCGGTGGCAGCTATGCCGACAGCGACTTCCACAAGTGGACTTACGGCTCGAACACCGACTGGTACAACGAGCTGCTGCGTACGGCTATGATTACCGACCACAGCCTGAGCATCACCGGTGGCGGCGAACGTGCAACCTACTCGCTGGGTATTAACTACCTGCATCAGGACGGTGTCATGAATGTCAACAACTATTACAACCGCTTGAACTTCCGTGCCGCTCTCGATTATGAAGCCACCAACTGGTTGAAGGTTGGTTTCAACGGTATTTTCTCAAAAGGCACCCAACGCCTTCCCAACAACGCTGCTTGGCAACAGGCTTTCAATGCCCCCGGCATCTATCCCGTTTATGACGAGAAAAACACTGCCGCTTATCCCGACAAGTATGCATCGCCCGAGAGTGTGGGATTCTCCAACAACTTCTACAATCCCGTTGCTACAGCCAACTATTACAACAGCCGTAACGACGTGAACAAGTATCTCACCAACTTCTATGCTCAAATCAATTTTATCCCCAACAAACTGAACTTCAAGACCAGTTACGCTTACGACTTCACGTCGGTCCGCAACCGCACTTACGTGCCCGAATATTATGTCAGTGCAAATCAAAACCAAAGCATATCATCGGTAAGCAAGGGCGAAAGCACATACAACAACTGGATTTGGGACAACGTGCTGACCTACAAGGACAGCTTCGGCGACCACAACTTTGGCGTGATGCTCGGTCAATCTATGCGTGAAGACCGTTACCACTACCTCTATGGTGTAGGCTACGGCATCGTGGATGGCGACGACGCATACAAGTACATCCACTCGTCACAAGAGACTGACAGCCGCAAGGCCGACGACGGTGGCACTCGTTACCGCAGCAACAGCTACTTTGGCCGTATCAACTATGACTATATGGGCAAGTACCTGCTTATGTTCACATTCCGTGCCGATGGTACCAGCAAGTACCAGGAGACTTGGGGCTACTACCCCTCAATCGGTGCTGCTTGGGTGATGAGCAAGGAAGACTTCATGCAGAACCAGAACGCCATCGACTACTGGAAATGGCGTGCAAGCTGGGGCCGACTGGGTAACAATGCCGTGGCTGCAAGCGACGGTTTCAGCTCTGTGACCACTGGCGTTGGCTCGTCGGGTGTCTTCGGCAATGCCACTATCGCTGGTTTTCAGAACAACAGTCACTTCACTTACCTGAAATGGGAGGTGGTCGATGAGACCAACGTAGGTTTCGAACTCGCCACGCTGCGCAACCGCTTGAGCCTCGATGTTGACTGGTTCTACCGCATGACCAACAAGGCCGTCATCGCTCCACGTCTGCCCTTCGAGAATGACGTGCTGAGCCAGAACCTCGGTAAGATTCTCAATACCGGTGTTGACGTGAGCATCAACTGGGCCGACCGCATCGGCGACAACTTCAAGTACCACATCGGCGGCAACTTCTCCTATGTGCACAATGAGGTGAAAGACCTGGGCGGTAACCCCTACGTCGCAGGCGGCAAGACCTACCAGTTTGTGGGTGAGAAAATCAACTCGTTCTATGGTTACAAGGTGGAAGGCATCTACCAGACCGCAGAGGAATGTGCTGCCGACCCGACCGCTGTTGCCAACGGACTGAAACCCGGCGACTTCAAGTACAAAGACTTGAACGGCGACGGTATCGTGGACGGTAACGACCGCACCACTCTGGGTTCTTATCTGCCCGACTTCATCTATGGCTTCAACCTGGGATTCCAGTGGAAGAACCTCGACTTCGAAGTCACCACCTACGGTAACGCAGGTGGCAAGATGTATAACCGCAAACGCGCCCTTCGCTATGCTCAGTCGAACTACAACTTCGACCAAGACCAAGTGAAGAACCGCTGGACTGGTGCTGGCTCGAGCAACACCTATCCTTCGGCCGAGGGCTGGATTCGCACATGGAACGTTAGTGACCAACGCGTGAACGACTTCTTCGTGGAGGACGCCAGCTTCTTCCGCATTCAGAACGTGACACTGGGTTACACCTTCCGCAACATCAAGATGGGTAACTACACGCTGCCGGCAGTACGTTTCAGTGCTACAGCCGACCGTCCACTCACCTTGTTCAGTTCCAATTCATTTACGCCCGAATTGAACGATCCTGAAGGATGGGACACTGAGGTCTATCCTCTCACCGCCACTTACACCTTCGGGGTGACTATTGACTTCTAATCAGTGAATTTCCAGATTATACATTATATATAAAATACTGAAACAATGAAATTTCTAAAACATATCATGATTGCAGGCATCCTCTTGATTGGAGCTTCATCCTGCAACGACTGGCTGGATATCCTTCCCGAGAACACCATTCCTGAGGAAGATGTCGATTACACCAAGATCAGCGAAATGTATATGCCTGTATCGGGTGTTTACGGCAAGCTGCGCACCGGTGGCATGCACTGGGTGATTTGGCCGCTGACCATCGTTCGCGACGGCGACGTGTGGAGCGGACGTGTTGATGACCAAGGTCTTCTCGTAGATTTCGGCAACTTCAAGTACGATGATTCGTTCTGGGGACTGAACGAAATGTGGAACCAGTATTACGGAATGATTAAGGTGGCAAACGGCGCCCTAGTGTCGCTCGACAACTATGCCGCCAACATCAAAAACGAAAGCGACATGGCCACCTATCGCGCCTATTGCGGTGAAGTTCGCATCCTGCGTGCCTATGCCTACTATCGCTTGAGCCAAGCCTTCGGCGATGTGACCATCATTCGCACCAACGAGCAGAGCGACCTTACACGCTCGACCAGAGCTGCTGTTGAAAAATACATGCTCGAAGACCTTGAGTACGCTATCAAGAACTGCCCCAAGGTGCGTCCTAACGAGGCCACCCACTACGGAGCGGTAACGGCCTACACCGCCGAACTCATGGCCGCCAAGATTCACCTGAACCGTGGCGAATGGGCCGAGGCTGAATCGCTGACCAACGACATCATCAACAGCAAGAAGTTCTCCCTCTATGACGACTTCTACAACCTGTTCAAGATTCCTGGCAAACTCTGTAACGAGAGTCTGCTTGAGTGCCAGTGCACCGACTTCGGGACTGGCAGTGGCGACATGGTCGATGCCGACGCATGGTTCGTGTTCCAAGGTCCTCCCATGGCCAACATGGAAGGCGGCTGGACCTTCGTGGGTATCACCGACAAATTCATCAACTGGGCAAAAGCCCGTGGCGAGACCATCCGTCTCGAGACTTCGGTACTGGTGGGCGGAACCACCACACGCGATGGCGACATCGTCAACGTGCAGGGCAACACCAACAATACCAACACTTGGAACGGAAAGGCCTACACGCCCTCTAAACAGCTGACTCCCGGTCGCACCAAGTATGGCGCCAACAACAACATTCGCGTGTTCCGCTATGCCGATGTGCTGCTCATCAATGCCGAGGCCAAGGTTCGCCAGGCCAAGAACGGTGACGCTCCCTTCAATGAGGTACGCACCCGCGCCAAGATGCCTACCATCACTGGCGTGACTGTTGACCAGATTCTTGACGAGCGCCGCATGGAGTTCGTGTGCGAATGGGGCGAGCGCTACAACGACCTCTGCCGCACCGGCAAGGCCAGCGAACTCACCGGCTGGAGCGAAAGCGTAAGATATTATCCTTTGCCTCTTGACCAAAAGAATAATATTCCCACGCTCGCCAACGAGCCCAAGGATGAATAATTGGCCTGCGATACGCACTTATCATTAATATAATTAATTGGCAGGGTGCCACCCACTGGAGACACCCTGCCAATTCTAAAAAATACATGACGATGAAAGCACTGACAACAATCCTTGCTGTTTGGCTCGCCATCGGTGCCAGTGCCAGTTCCGACTCCATCAAGGTGGTCAAGGGACAAGTGAGCGATTACTATATACCCGTAGTCACTCAATATGAGGTGACCGGTACAGTGACCGACAGCAACGGTTCACCGCTATCGGGTGCCACCGTGATGTGGCTCTACAGTCCGGCACACAGCAACACCGACGCACAAGGTCGCTTCTCACTCATCGGTGGAGACACCGACATCAACCTGTGTGTGCATTATCCGGGCATGGAAATGATGACCGTCGAGCGGCAAGCCGGCGCACGCGTCGTAAACATCGTCATGACCCCCAAACACAGTGCTTCGCTGGCTGCGCCACGACACGCCGCGCAAGCCACGCGATGGTATGACCCGCACAACACCGTCACCAGCACCTATTGCAACCCGCTCAACATCAGCTACAACTACGAGCCGTGGAACCATAACACGCAGCACGGGGGTTCATTCCGCTCGTCGGCCGACCCCATGGGACTGGCCTACAAGGGAGAATACTACCTTTTCTCGACCAATCAGGGCGGATTCCACTATTCCCGTAACTTGAGCGACTGGGACTTTGCCACCGCCTCGTTCCAGCGGCACCCTGCCGATGATGACGAATGCGCCCCGGCAGCTTGGGTGGTGGGCGACACTTTGTTCTACACAGGTTCCACCTACGAGGGACTTCCCATCTGGTATTCCACCGACCCCAAAAGCGGACGGTGGCGTCGCGCCGTGGAACGCAACACCTTGCCCACTTGGGACCCCTACGTATTTCTTGATGACGACGGAAAACTCTACGAATACTACGGCTCCAGCAACGAATATCCCGTCAAAGGCGTGCAAATCAGCCGTGACGACTTCACCCCCATCAGCAAGATTCACGACCTTGTGCTCCTGCATCCCCAGCAACACGGTTGGGAACGGTTCGGCATGAACAATGACGATGAAGTGACCCTCAAGCCATTTATGGAAGGCTCTTTCATCACCAAGCACAACGGAAAATACTATTTCCAGTATGGAGCGCCCGGCACCGAATTTAAGGTGTACGCCGACGGCGTCTATGTGGGCGACCATCCGCTCGGACCATTCACTTACCAGCGGCACAACCCCATGAGCTACAAACCAGGCGGATTCGTGCAAGGCGTGGGACATGGCGGCACATTTGTCGATATGAAAGGCAACTACTGGCACGTGGGCACCTGTATGCTCTCGCTCAAATACAAGTTTGAGCGACGCATCGGTCTCTACCCCACAGCCTTCGATGCCGATGGCGTCATGTATAGCACCACGGCTTTCGGCGACTATCCTTGCTGGAATGCCGACCATGACATCAAAGACCCCGCTCAGCGTTTCACCGGATGGATGCTGCTCTCCTACCAGAAACCCTGCACCGTGTCAAGTACCGACAGCACACTGGTGGCCGCCAGCCTTACCGATGAAAATATGCGCACCTACTGGAGCGCCGCCACCGGTGGCAGCAACGAGTGGGCGCAAATTGACCTGACAGGCGAGCGCACCGTGAGGGCCATACAACTCAACTACTACGACCACCACACCGTGCAGCACAACCGCGCCAGCGATATCTATTACCAGTACCGCATCTTAGCCAGCAATGACGGCCAGCAATGGACACTGGTGGTGGACAAGAGCGACAACGACCGCGACGTGCCTCACGACTACATTGAACTGCGTGAGCCGTTACACACTCGATATTTGCGAGTGGAAAATCTGCATATGCCATCGGGTGGCAACTTCTGCTTGAGCGAACTGCGTGTGTTCGGCGAAGCTCCAGGCGAGAAACCCAAGATCGTCACGAAGTTCGCTGTGAACCGTGACAAGAAAGACCCGCGCAATGCTATGATGACATGGGATGCGGTGCCGGGAGCCTATGGTTACAACATCTACTTCGGCACTGCGCCGCAAAAGATGTATCACTGCATTACCGTCAATGGCGACACACAATACGACATGCGAGGGCTGGATATCGGCACCGACTACTTCTTCAGCATCGAAGCTCTGGCCGAATCGGGAAGAGGCCCAGTCTCCCGCCCCATTAAACGCTAAACAACAACTATTATGAAACGAACACTCTTTCTTATCGCACTGGTCGCTGCAATCATCGTGGGTGCCTGCAAAAGCAACCCAAAAACCAACGAGGAGCCGTCGCCCAACACCCAGCAACGGCCGGCGTCCTTCGCCAGCGACGATGCCATGCTCGACTACATCGAGCAAGTCCATTTCAATTATATGTGGGATGGCGCCGAGCCTGTCTCGGGACTCGCGCGTGAACGCATCCACCTCGACGGGAAATATCCCGAAAATGACCAAGACGTGGTAACCACTGGGGGCAGCGGTTTTGGTATCGCCGGACTAGTAGTGGCGATGGAACGTGGTTTCATTACCCGCGACGAAGGCGTACAACGACTGACCAAGATTGTGGGCTTCCTAGAAAAAGCCGACCGCTTTCATGGTGTGTGGCCACATTGGATGCATGGCCCGACGGGAAAAGTCAAGCCTTTCGGCCAGAAGGACAATGGCGGCGATCTGGTGGAGAGTTGCTTTCTTATGCAAGGATTGCTCTGTGCCCGTCAGTACCTGAATCAAGACACTGAAGCCGAAAAAGACTTGGTAAAACGCATCAACGCGCTATGGGAGAACATGGAATTCGACTGGTACACACGCGGCGGACAAGATGTCATTTACTGGCACTGGTCGCCCAACTACGAATGGGAAATGAACTTCCCGTTAGAAGGCTACAACGAGTGCCTCATCGTATATGTGCTGGCTGCCGCCTCTCCCACCCACACCGTGCCAGCTTCTTGCTACCACAAGGGATGGGCGCGTGGCGGTGGCATCACCAGCACTGCCGCCCCCTACGGTTATCCGCTGGAGCTCAAGCACAATGGAGCCGAAGCCACTGGCGGACCGCTGTTCTGGGCGCACTACAGCTGGTTTGGACTAGACCCCCGTGGTCTGAAAGACCAGTATGCCGACTACTGGAACGTGGTGCGTAACCACGCCTTGAGCAACTATCAATATTGCGTGGACAATCCCAAGCACTACACTGGCTATGGCCCCGACTGCTGGGGACTGACCGCCAGTTACTCAATCGATGGCTATTCGGCCCACTGCCCGGGCAACGACCTCGGCGTGATTTCGCCCACGGCTGCCCTGTCGTCGTTCCCCTATACCCCCGAGCAATCGATGGCGGCCCTCAAGGGGTTCTACCGCCGGGGCGAAAGCATTTGGGGCAAATATGGATTCTACGACGCATTCAGTCCGGGTTCGGGCTGGACGCTGCCCCGCTATTTGGCCATTGACCAATGCACTATCGCACCCATGATTGAAAACTACCGCACCGGACTGCTCTGGCAACTGTTTATGAGCTGTCCCGAAGTGCAGCAAGGACTTCAAAAACTAGGGTTCACCATATCCAAATAAACGAGACATTCAATAGATCATTCACAATAATCGCACCGATATGACATTCAAAAGATTCATTTCAGCACTACTGGTCGTGGCCTGCGGGCTGGTGGCCAGCGCATCGAACGATGCGAAAATGGACAAGTTCATCGACAACTTGATGAGCAAGATGACACTGCAAGAAAAAATTGGTCAGCTCAACCTGCCTGTCACGGGCGACATTGTCACCGGCACCTCGGTGAGTGGCGACGTGGTGGGAAGAATTGAGAAAGGACAAGTGGGTGGACTTTTCAACTTGAAAGGTGTCAGCAACATCCGCGCCTTGCAGGAAATTGCCGTGAAGCGTAGCCGTCTGGGCATTCCCTTGATTTTCGGCATGGACGTGATTCATGGCTATGAGACAGTGTTCCCCATCCCCTTCGCGCTGTCGATGACATGGGACATGGAGGCCATTCGCAATTCGGCCCGCATCGCTGCTGTCGAAGCTACCGCCGACGGCATCTGCTGGACTTTCAGCCCCATGGTTGACATTTGCCGCGAACCTCGCTGGGGACGTATGAGCGAGGGCAGCGGCGAAGACCCCTACTTGGGTTCCGAGATTTGCCGCGCCATGATTGAAGGGTATCAGGGTAAGAACTTGGCCGACCCCACCACCATGATGTCGTGCGTGAAGCACTTCGCCCTCTATGGCGCTCCCGAGGCAGGCCGAGACTACAACACGGTGGACATGAGCCATCTGCGTATGTTCAACGAGTATTTTCCGCCTTACAAAGCCGGTGCTGACGCCGGCGCTGGCAGTTATATGACCTCGTTCAACACCATCGACTACATCCCCGCCACCGGCAACCGCTGGCTCTTGACCGAAGTGCTGCGCGACAAGTGGGGATTCGACGGATTTGTCGTGACCGACTACACCGCCATCAGCGAGATGATCAACCACGGCATGGGCGACCTGCAGACCGTCTCGGCACTCGCCTTGAACGCCGGCACCGACATGGACATGGTGGCCGAGGGATTCCTGGGCACACTGGAGCAATCGCTCAGCGAGGGCAAAGTGACCGTGGCGACCATCGACCAGGCTTGCCGCCGCATCCTTGAAGCGAAGTACAAACTCGGCCTCTTCGACGACCCCTATCGTTACCTTGACACCAAACGCGCCAAAAAGGAAATCTACACCGATGCCCATCGTGCCGAGGCTCGACGCATCGCCACCGAGACCTTTGTCCTGCTCAAGAACGACAACAACGTGTTGCCGTTGAAGCGCGAAGGCAAAATCGCGCTCGTGGGACCGCTGGCTAACACCCGTGCCAATATGCCCGGCACTTGGAGCGTGGCTGCCGCCAGCGACCGCTACAGCACCTTGCTCGAGGCTATGCAGCGCGCCACCGCCGGCAAAGCCGAAGTGATGTATGCCAAGGGCTGTAACGTGTGCTACGATGAGGAACTGGAGAAAAATGCCACCATGTTCGGACGCGAAATGCGTGACCCGCGCGACGCCACAGTCATGCGCGACGAAGCAGTGAGGCTGGCGCAGCAGTGCGACGTGATTGTGGCCGCCATGGGCGAACCCAGCGAGATGAGCGGCGAGAGCAGTTCGCGTAGCCAACTCACCATCCTTGACGCACAGAAAGACCTCCTTGAAGCACTCAAGAAGACGGGCAAGCCCATCGTGTTGCTCAACTTCTCGGGACGCGCCACCGTGATGAATTGGGAAGTGGAAAACCTCTCAACCATTCTGAACGTGTGGTTCGGGGGCAGTGAAGCCGCCGACGCCATCTGCGACGTCGTGTTTGGCGACGTGGCTCCCAGCGGAAAACTCACCGCCACCATGCCACGCAACGAGGGCCAAATTCCCCTGTACTACAACCATCTGAACACGGGACGTCCTAACCCCAAATGGTTCACCAAGTTCACCACCAATTACCTGGATGTGCCCAACGACCCGTTATTCCCCTTCGGTTACGGACTGAGTTACACCACCTTCAGTTACAGCCCCATCACGTTGAGCGGCAACAGCATGACCAGCTACGGCAGCCTCACCGCCAGCGTGACCGTGACCAACACGGGTAACTGCGCCGGTGCCGAAGTGGTGCAACTTTACATCCGCGATATGGTGGGAAGCATCGCGCGACCCGTGCAGGAGCTGAAGGACTTTGCGCGCATCAACTTGCAGCCGGGCGAAAGCCAAACGGTGACCTTCAACATCACGCCAGACAAACTCAAATTCTACAACACCCAGCTCGATTTCGTGCTGGAACCCGGCGACTTTGAAGTCATGATTGGCGGCGACAGCCAGCATGTGCAGCGCCTGCCCTTCACCGTCAAGTAAAACCGCAGCGCCCACAGCGCTCTTTGGCAAAAACCGTGGCGCGGCTCTCATCCGAGGGTCGCGCCACTGCATTTATAATAAAGCGAATCCAAACTTCGCAAGGATTCTTGTGAGGTCTTCTGTTGTTATTTATCGGGAACATCAACAGTGTTTTCACGAAGTGAAATCTGGGGGAGCCACCATGATTTTGTCTTATTTACCCTCCGTATAATTGTTAAAAAAATTAAAAAACATAGGTGCGCTGAAACATTTCAATACGTCAACAACGTCTATCGAGCAAACGAACGATAACTCAAACATCCATAACAATGAAAAGATTTATTCTTAATGTAACAGCCCTTATAGCAGTGGTAATGATGAGCGCAACTTGTTTCGCTCAACCCCTAATCTTCAATGGTAAAGTGATTGACCCGCAAGGCGAGCCGCTACCTTATGTAAATGTGGTGCTGTTGTCGCTACCCGACTCGGCCTATGTGCAAGGAACGCTCACCGACGACCAAGGCAACTTCAGCATCTCAACTTCAAAGAGCGGTGACCTTCTCAAAGTGTCGAGCATCGGCTATCAGACGCAATGTGTACCCGCGGTATCAGGCACGGTGATAACAATGAACGAAGAATCGGTGCTGCTGGGCGAAGTGGTGGTGAAAAGCACCCTGCCCAAGACCCGTGTGAAAGGCGAAGCCATGCGCACCACCATCGAGGGCACCATCCTTGAGAAAGCAGGAACGGTGAGCGACGCTCTTGCCCGAGTGCCATCGCTCGAGACCGAACGCGACGGCGGTGTGAAGGTGCTGGGACGCGGCGATGCCGAGGTGTATATCAATGGTCGCAAAGTGCAGGACATGAGTGAGCTCTCGCGTCTGCGTTCTGACCAGATTCAACACGTCGACGTAATCCAGAACCCTGGCGCACGCTATGCCGCCTCTACCAAGGCTGTGGTGCGCATCCAGCTCAAGAAGGCAAAAGGCGAGGGTTTCAGTTTCCAAGACAACCTCACAGGCATGTATAGGTATAACTCCACACTCACCAACAACCTCGATGTGAACTACCGCACGGGAGGCCTCGACATCACCGCTTCGTTCTGGGCAGGTCGCTACGGCTCCAAGAGTCTGCAAGCCAACGACATCATCTACTATGTGGGTCCCGACCATTATAAAGGCCTCACAACGCAAGAAAGCGAAGAAATCTGGAAGGGCTGGTCACCACAACTGAGGGTGAACTATATGATCAACGAGAACCATAGTTTGGGTGCATTTTATAAATATGACCGCCATCCAAAGTCAGACTTCACCGACATGCTCCTGAGCGACGAATATGAGAACGGCATCTTTACCGAGCATTCCGAGAGCGACATCCGTCAGAGCGATGAATCAACAAAGCACATCTTCAACGCCTACTATAACGGTAAAGTGGGCAATTTGGGCATCGACTTCAATGTGGACGGGCTCTTCAACAAGGCCGAAGCTCCAGGCAGCACAGTCGAGATGGCTTCAATGGCAACGGGAGAGACCGCACAACGCAGCATCGAGAGCAATACTAAGAGCGGCAACGACTTTTGGGCAACAAAACTCATTTTCTCTTATCCCGTGTGGAATGGCGAACTGTCGCTGGGCGGTGAATACAGCCACAACCACCGTACCGATGCCTATTCGTTCATCGCTACCGACGCCGTGCCCGTGAAAGCCACCGATACTGAAATCAACGAATCGGCCACTGCCGCCTTCTTTGAGTATGGCAGAGCTTTTGGCAATGTCTTCACGCAGGTGGGATTACGATATGAGAACCTCAGCAACAACTACTATAACTTTGGGGTGCGCGAGGACGAGGTGTGTCGCAACTACGGCGACTGGTTCCCGACGGCAATCATCTCAATGCCCGTTGGCCAAGTGCAGCTGTCACTCTCCTATCGCCGTGATATCAAGCGCCCCGACTACAGCAGTCTTACCAGCTCCACTATCTACATCAACCGATATGCCTACCAAAGCGGCAACCCTTACCTGAAACCCACTTACACTCACAGCCTTGTGTTGAACAGTGCTTACAAGTGGATCAACCTCATCCTCAACTATGGGCGCATCAAGGACAGCGAGACATTGTCGACCGAGCCATACCCAGGTTCCGATGACCCTTTGATCAGCCTCGTTCACCCCATCAACACTGCTGACGACTACGACCAGCTGTCAGTAATCTTTGTTGCGAGTCCTACGGTTGGCTGCTGGCATCCTGAGTGGAGTGTGTTTACCGTGTTTCAGAACTATAAGACTCCCAGTGCCGATGGCTCAATCAAAACACTCAATCACCCCTTCATGCAAATCTCATGGGAGAATGTCATTGAGTTGCCAAAGGGATTCCGTCTGAATGCCAATATTTTGTGGGAGTCTCGCGGCGATTATAACAATTTCCGTATCAACAAAAACCGCTTTAACACAACGCTGGGCCTGCAACGCGACTTCAGCCTGGGACGAATGGGAACACTGACCGCCGATCTGCGATGCCAAGACATCTTCAACACCAGCAAGACGGGTGCAATTGTCTATGGTCCGCGCGAAATCTACTCTTACAATCCGGCTCGACGCACATTCACGCTCGACCTTACCTGGAAGTTCAACTCGGTCCGCAGCAATTATCGTGGCACCGGTGCCGGCGAAAATCAGAAAGCCAGAATGTAATTTTCAGGGCATCACCCATCATCTAAAAACAAGAGGAGAGCTTAATCTGTCAGCCCTCCTCTTGTTATTTGTGTACAATAAATTATACTTTAACACTTTAGCCATATCACTCGTCACAACTCGACAGCGCCACAACGAGGCACAGCAAAAAAGAAAAATAATTAAGAAATTGTTTCATTCTTCTTGGTCGCTTGGGGCTGGCTACTTGCCGATGCAGTTGTAGGCGAAGCCGGCCGCTTCGAGTTCGGTTTTGTCGTAGATGTTGCGTCCGTCCATCACAAATGGTGTGCGCATCAGGCTCTTCACGCGTTTCCAGTCGGGAATGTAGAATTGGTGCCACTCGGTGAGCATCAAGAGGGCATCGGCGCCCTTGACCGCGTCGTACATATCAATGCCACAATACATGTCGCTCCAGCGCAGTTTGGCAGCATTCATCGCCACGGGGTCGTAAACACGAATCTTGGCGCCGGCCTCCAGCAGCATATCTATGGTGATGATGCTGGGTGCTCCACTCAGGTCGTCGGTGCCGGGCTTGAACGAAAGTCCCCAAATGGCCACTGTCTTGTCCTTCAAGTCGCCATCAAAGAATCGTGATACTTTATTAAACGGAATGCGCTTTTGGCGGGTGTTCACATCATCGACGGCCTTCAACACGCTCATGTCGAAGCTGTGTGTATCGGCAATTTTCACCAAGTCCTTGATGTCCTGTGGGAACAACGTGCCACCATAGCCGCAACCCGGGAAGATGTACTTGGGACCGATACGGCTGTCGGTACCCACGCCATGACGCACCACATTGATGTCGGCGCCCACCAGTTCGCACAGATTGGCAATCTCGTTCATGAAGCTAACGCGGGTCGCCAGCATCGACGTGGCTGCATATTTGATCATCTCGGCCGAACGGGTGTCGGTATAGATGACACGGCGATTGCTGTGCAGCAGAATGGTGCGGTACAACTTGGCCATAGACTCACGTGCGCTCTCAGTCTCCACGCCGATAACGATGCGGTCGGGCTTCATAAAGTCCTTCACAGCATTGCCCTCGGTCAAGAAGTCGGGATTGCTGGCGATGTCAAACTTCACGTCCACACCGCGCTCGTCAATCTCGTGCTGAATGATTTCCTGCACCCGGCTGGCGGTACCCACCGGCACGGTGGTCTTGATCACAAACGTGCAGTAGCGATCAATGCGCTGCCCGAAGATGCGCGCAATGCGCAACACGGGTTCAAGGTCGGTTGCACCATCGGCATCGGGAGTGGGGTCGACCGTGCAGAACACGAAATCTACATTCTCAAATCCCTTGTTGAAGTCGGTGGAAAAATGCAGACGCTTGTCGTTCACATTATGCGTCATCAAATTTTCCAATTCCGGCTCATAAATGGGGATAGAGCCATACACCAGACGGTTGATTTTCTGCAAATCGGTATCAACACACGTTACATCAATTCCCAGTTCTGAGAAACAGGCGGCCGTCACGAGGCCAACGTATCCTGTTCCAACTATTGAAATCTTCATATCACTTGTTTTATTTATGTTCTAAAATACACCCAATCGCCACATTAAATTTCGACGATTATTAAGCTATGCTGCAAATGTACTAACTTTTTGTGAGAAAAAATTGCTGTTTCACAAAAAAACTCGTATTTTTGCAAATCATCAGAGACCAACTGTATTATTAACATATTAAAAATCAACAAAATGAAGAAGTATTTAGCAGAATTGGTAGGTACGTTCGTACTGACATTACTTGGCTGCGGCACTGCCGTGAGTTTGAATTGTGGCGTTGACACCGCTTCGGTGGTGGGCACCGCCTGCGCTTTTGGTTTGGCTGTGGTCGCCATGGCCTACACCATCGGCGGCATCAGTGGTTGCCACATCAACCCCGCTATTTCGCTGGGTGTTTTCCTGAGCGGAAAGATGAGCGCAAAGGACTGCGGACTCTACATGGTGTTCCAGGTGATTGGCGCCATCCTCGCAGCTGCCGTGCTGTATCTGCTCGTTTCCACTTCGCCTGAATTGGCCCAGGGAACAAAAACAGGTGCCAATGCCTGCGCAGGGACATTGACCAACGGTTTGATTGCCGAGATTGTTCTCACCGCACTCTTTGTGCTGGTTGTCCTTGGCGCCACCAGCAAGACCAACGGTGCCACCAACAATTTTGCCGGCCTCGCCATCGGTTTGTCGCTGATTCTCATCCACCTCGTTGGCATCCACTACACCGGCACCAGCGTGAACCCCGCCCGCTCGATTGGTCCCGCCCTGTTTGAGTGTGGTGACGCTTTGAACCAGCTCTGGGTGTTCATCGTAGGCCCGTTCGTTGGTGCAGCCATCGCAGCCGGCATCTGGAAAGTGATTCAAATCGACAAAGAAGTAGAATAATCACAAACTGACGCTTTTAAACCCGAATCGGTTCGTTCCGATTCGGGTTTAACTCATGCTAAAACTTGTAGGCTCATGAGATTTCTCTTATCTGCGCTTTGTGCTGTCGTCCTCATGGCTTGTGGAAGTTCTGCCGAAACCGACGGCGTCCAAACCGACGACATCGGCGGTGACATCAGCACCGAACAGGCTCAGCAATGGGCCGTTGACGCCGCCAAGGCCATCGCCGAAAGCGACCACAACGACACGCTCGACTTGCAACATCACATCATCGACGCCCACGCCATGCGCAGCCGACTCATGATGGCCGACAACCAGGATGCCATCGAAGCATTCGACAAGTCACTGCGTGAGGAACTTCAACGCATTGACCCCGATATTGCACACGAAATATTTACTGATAAAAAATGAAACGCTTCATTCCATTTCTGCTTCTCGCAGCGATTCTGTCGGGCTGTAGCCACGTGAGCGAGCGGGCCGAACAACTGGGTCACGACTTGCTCTCTGCCTGGGGCGACACCGCCGCCATCAAGGCGATTGACCGCCAGTATCAGGCCGCCATCGACAGCCTGAATATCCCCGGCACATCAGGGATGTTCTCATCGGCATTTATCGACGCCGTGGGCGACCGCGACTCGCTGAAGGCCGTTGCCGAAGCCATCGCGCTCGATGCCGAAGCCTTTGCCGACCAACACGCCAAGCCATTGATCAATGGGCTGCTGGACGGCTCCATGGACGCCCGCAAAGCCACCGACCAACTCTTTCTGCTGCACTGGGCGGCCGATGTACTGGGGAAAACTCAACACATCGAAGTCCTTGACCAAGCCATCGACAAGGCGGCCAACAAACTCTCGATGGAAAAACAGATGCTGCTCTACAGCAGGGCTTCGTCGCCGGCGGCGCTAGGGAAGCAAATGCGGGCCGAAGTGGAGCAAAACGGAGTGGATGCGGCCGACATGGAGCGCCGGGCCGAGGTGCTTCACGGCATCTACAACGAAGCGCAATGGAACGAGTTCCAAAGCGAGTTTTCCATCAAACACTGACCCCATTGAATCAACCGTATTCCATCGCTAACAAAAAACCATCCATCGCATGAAATCATATAACGACTACCTAGCCCTTGTCAACGAAGCCATTGCCCATATCTCCTATCCCGCGCAACCCGCACGACTCTATGAGCCCATCGCCTACACCATGTCGCTGGGCGGTAAACGTCTGCGTCCTGTGCTCGCGCTCATGTCATGCGATGCCTTGGGCGGTGACATCCACGCGGTGTTGACACCCGCCGTCGGATTGGAATTGTTCCACAACTTCACCCTGCTGCACGATGATGTGATGGACCGCGCCGACGTGCGACGCGGACAGCCCACCGTTCACCGCAAGTGGAACGACAACGTGGCCATCCTCAGTGGTGATGCCATGCTCACCATGGCCACCCAGCACATCGCACGCACCGACGACCGCCATCTGCCCACCGTCATCGGCCTGTTCAACCGCACCGCGATGGAAATCTACGAAGGGCAGCAGTGGGACATGGATTTTGAAGGCAGGCACAATGTGAGCGTGGAGGAATACCTCAAGATGATTCGGCTCAAAACATCGGTGCTGCTGGGATGCGCTTGCCAACTGGGCGCCATCATCGCCGATGCCAACCAAACCGACACCGAAGCCATCTACGAGATGGGCGTGAACCTCGGGTTGGCGTTCCAACTTCAGGACGACGCCTTGGACGTGTGGGGCGATGCCGCCACCTTCGGCAAGGAAATTGGCGGAGATATCATGAACAACAAGAAGACATTCCTGCTTATTAACGCCATGAAACGTGCCACCGGCGACGAAGCCATGGAACTGCGGCGATGGCTCAACGACCCCGAAGCACCCCGCGACAGCAAGGTGGCGGCGGTCACCGCACTCTATGAACGGCTGGGATTGCGCGAACTGAGCAATGAAGCCATCGCACACTACAACGACCTCGCGCTACAAGCACTGCAACGCACCAGCATGGGCGGCGAAGCGCGAGAGGCGTTCACCCAACTCATCAACCGCCTTGTAGCACGGCAGTCATGATTGACACCCACACACACATCTACGCTTCGGAGTTTGACGACGACCGGCAACAAGTCGTGGAATGCGCCCTGGAGGCTGGTGTGACGCACATCATTCTCCCCAACGAAAATCTAGAGAGCGTACCACGGTTGGAAGCCATGCGCCAACAATGGCCCGACGTTGTGTCAATCGCACTTGGACTTCACCCCGAAGATGTGAACGACAACTTCCGGGAAACCCTTGCACAAATGCGGCCTCTGCTCGACCAACTGCCCTGCGTGGCTGTGGGCGAGATAGGCATTGACCTTTACTGGGATAAGACCTATCGCGACCAGCAAATGGAAGCGCTTGACACTCAACTGCATTGGTGCAGCGAAAAAGGCATCCCGTTCATCATCCACTGCCGCGAGGCACTCGATGAAATCCTTTGGGTAATGGACAACTTCGGCGAGCCCCTGCCAGAGGGTGTGTTCCACTGCTTCACCGGCACTGCCGATGATGTGGAGCGCGTGCGGCGACGCGGCGATTTCTACTTCGGCGTGAACGGCGTGGTCACCTTCAAGAAAAGCACCGTGCACGAACTGCTGCCCGTCATAGGACTTGACCGCATCCTCCTTGAGACCGATGCCCCCTACCTCGCCCCCGTTCCCCATCGTGGCAAGCGCAACGAGCCAGCGTTCGTCACCCACGTGCGCGACTGCATCGCCACTTGGCTCAACGTATCTCCCCAAGCCGTCGATCAGGCTACCACCCACAACGCCCGCCACCTCTTCCACCTCCCCTAATCATAAAAACTCATACGATTCTGCTGGATTATACCCATCGCACTGACTCTTCCATCAAAACAAGAATTAACTCAAATTGCTTAGCCCCACCCCTCCGAAAAATCCGCCCCACCCTCTCAAAACCCACCCAAAAATGGGGAAAATGTGGGTGGAGGGCGTTTTTTTGGCATTTTTTTGTGCCGTTTGCGACAAAAGCAATACCTTTGTAGGTTGGAAAATAATGTAACACTCAAAAATAAGAATATCACTATGAAATGTCCCAAGTGCGGTAACGAGGCTCCACAAGGCTCGACATTCTGCAACCAATGCGGAACGCGCCTTAATGCGACCATGCAATGCCCCTCGTGTGGCAACATGATTCCGGCAAATTCGGTCTTCTGCCCCAAGTGCGGAAAGATGGTGCGTAACGACATGGAGGAAGAGCCGGTGGCACGTCCCGCGGCAGGCCCCGCCCCCATCACATTCAATGACCAACGACGCCAAGAGGAACTTGAACAGCGTCGGCGCGAACAGGACCTGCAAGAACAACGCCGTCGGCGCGAACTTGAAGAGCAACGCCAGCGTGAATACGAAATCAGGCGCCAGCGAGAGGAAGCCGAGCGCCAACGTGCCAACGCATGGAACGACGAAGAGGAAGACGATGACGATGAAACCCCGACGGGGCACTACAACCGCAACCTGATTATCGGTATCATTGCCCTGGCTGCCATCATTGGCGGTTTGTTGCTGCTGCGCAGCTGCAACAATACCAGCAGCAGCAACGAGGAGAGCAGTAACACCGACTCCACTCTCGTGGCCGACTTGAACGGACAAGACCCACTCGCCGTCATGGCCGGCGAATTGTCGCGCAACAACATGATGGGCGACGGTGCCTCGCCGGCAGCAGCAGTGTTGGTACCAGGCAACGGAAACGACGTGCCCGACCGCATCTGGGGTGTCACCTATCTGTCGAGCGCCACCGACCGTTCGTTCATCAAAATCTACCAACTCACCCGCAGTGGCACATCGTGGACTCCTGAGAATGTGCACACCAAGTATCTGCCCCAAACCGCTATCACGCTGGACAACAACAGCATGATCGCCGACATCAAGCAGGTGCCCCGCGCTGTGAAGGTGGACAACAAAGAATGCCTTTTCTTCGCCTACATGAAACCCATGGGGGCCGAAGGGTCGCAGGGTCGAGTGTCGCTCAACGTCTTCGACATGAACGCACAGAAACTCACCAGCCTTGACTACACAGGCACCATCAAGACGCGCACCGACGGACGACAATACATCTACGCAAACGCGCTGGACGTCATCAACTCGGCCGAACGTAAATTCTTGCAAGACGAAGCGAAGAAAAACATCAAGATTCTTTATTTCCAGACCGAAGAAGAGCTGCAAGCCGAGAAAGAAGAGCGCGAACGTGAAGAACAAGAGAAGGCGATGGCCAGCCCCGACAGCGCCGATGCCAAGTGGAACAAGGACAACGAAGACAAAATGGAGCAGTTGAAGAATGGCGAGGAGGTGAGCATGAAATCGGCCACCTACGACAAGCCCATCTTCAACATGAAGGACATGAACAAGAAAATTGAGAACGAAAACTACATCGTGTTCAGCGACAAGAGCGGATCGGTTTACGGTTTCAACAAAGATACACGCAAGTATTTCACCATCTTCTCGCCCAAAGGCAAGGCCAGCGGGCCCACCGACATCGGCTTTGGCGACAGCAAGAACAACATCCTGCGACTGCGTGCGGCCGATGGCGCGCATCTGAGTTACAACTTGGTCACAGGAAAAACCAAAGTTATTGATTAATGGAGGAAGACCGCGATTTTTACCGTCGTTTCTATACTCGCCTCGATGTTCTACTACTTGCGCTGCTAGGCTTGCTGTGGCTGATGAATCACTTTTGGGGCAACTAACAGATAACTACTTTTATGATTGAAATCAAAGAAATAAAACCCGTCAAACGTGAACTCAAAAAGTTTGTCACGTTTCCCATCGACACACTGTATCGTCACAGCAAGGAATATGTGCCTGCGCTTGTGAGCGATGAACTGCGCACGCTCATGCCCACCGGCAATCCCGCATTCAAGTACTGCGAGAGCGTCTATTTCATGGCATTCCGCGACGGCAAGCCCGTGGGACGCATCGCCGGCATCATCAACAACCTGGTCAATGAGCGCTCTGGCAAACAGGAAGGACGTTTCGGGTATGTTGATTTCATCGACGACGATGAAGTTGTCGACGCACTCTTCAATGCGGTCATTCAATGGGCCAAAGGCAAGGGAATGACTTGCCTGACCGGCCCACTGGGATTTACCGACATGGATCCCGAAGGAATGCTTATCGAAGGTTTTGACCAAGTGAGCACACAAGCCACCATCTACAACTACGACTACTACCCTCGCCACATGGAACGAATGGGCTACGTCAAGGACGTTGACTGGGTGGAATTCAAAATCATCGTACCTGAAGAGGTGCCCCCCAAGATGGCCCGCGTGGCGTCTATCGTGCGGCAGCGGCTTAACGTGAAAAACATCAAGTACACCGACCGCAAAGCGCTGGTGCGCGACTATGGCGACGCCATTTTCAAACTCATCAACGAAGCTTATGACAACCTGTTCGGCTATTCACCGTTGAGCGAAGAGCAAATCCAGTACTACATCAAGATGTACCTTCCCTTCCTGCCGCTGGAAGACCTCTCGATGGTGGTGAAATCCGACGGCGAACTCATCGGTGTGGGCATCACCATTCCATCACTGTCGAAGGCCCTCATCAAGTCGCGTGGACGCCTGTTCCCATTGGGATGGTACCACCTGCTCAAAGCATTTAAGGGGCACAACGATACCGTCGATCTGCTCCTTATTGCCGTCAAGCCCGAATACCAAAACAAGGGCATCAACGCCTTGTTCTTTGACGACCTGCTTTACTGGTTCAACAAATTTGGATACCGCTGGGCCGAATCGGGTCACGAATTGGAAGAAAACGAGAAAGTGCAGCAACAATGGGAGTATTTCGAAACGCTCCAAAACAAGCGCCGTCGCGCATTCACGAAAAATATTTAACTATTCAACATATTATGTTACGACATTTCAACCGATTACTCATCACCGCAGTGCTGGTCTTGACCAGTGCCAGCGCTTCGTGGGCACAATTCATGCAGCTCAACGGCAAGCGTGTGCTGAGTGACCAAAAACGAGGGCTGTGGCTTTGCAGCATTGCCGAGGACAACTTCGGGCACGACTATGAAGCCGTTGTAACGTTCGACAGCACCCTTGTGGCGCTCAACATCAACGGCCAGGAAGTGAGCGACAGTGACAACGTGGTATTGCCCGACATCAATGCCAACACCAAACTGCCCATTACCGCCACATTGAGTGACAGCACCACCATCGTGGGCAACCTACAGTTCACGTTCCTGCCCATCATTGAGTATGGTGGCACGTTCAACAAGACCACGTTCGTCACCGTACCGTTCAACATCATGCGGCCCGATGATACCGACATCTTCGCACTTGCCGCCATTCGGTATCGAGGCAGCCTCACCTACTACAACGCTCCCGAAAAACGTAGTTATCGCGTGAAATTTGTTGACGAGAACGGCGAGAAACTTGACATGAAGCTCTTCAACGGACTGCGAACCGACAACAGCTGGGTTCTGGACGGTGGAGGTGCCGACCTGATTCGCATTCGCAACTATGTATCGGCCGGCTTATGGAATGACATGGCCACCAAGCCCTACTATGCCGCCGATGAGCCCAAAGCGCTCACCGCCACGCGCGGGCAACTGGTAGAGACATTCCGCGATGGCGAATACGTGGGACTGTACAATATGTGCGAGCCCATCGACCGCAAACAGATGAGACTCAAAAAGTACGACAGCGAAACGCTTGCCATTCATGGCCAACTGTGGAAAGCCGACAATCGGTCGCAATATACGCTCATGAATACTTGCGCCAAAAATCTGCCGTCGGGCAACAATACCGCCTACAATTATTTTGAGACCAAATATCCTGACATGGATGAGGTCAAGCCCACCAATTACAGGGTTCTTCATGAACTGCTCAAACTGTGTGCCAAAGCCGACGATGAGACGTTTGCGGCACAAATCAGTAACCGGCTCGATATCCCCGCCGTTATTGACCATTACATCTTCTTGGAGGTGCTGCTGGCGTTTGACAACGAAGGGAAAAACATTTATTGGGGATGCTATGACCGCACCACCAGCGAGAAATTAACACTGGCTGTTTGGGATATGGATGTTTCATTCGGACAAGACTGGAATAATGCCAACCTGCACAGCAACCGTGTGCAACCCTGGACCGACTTGATGCAGGGATTCATCAACCACCACCGGTTCTTGTATCGCCTGTTCAATCTTGACGTTGACAATTTTAATCAAAAGGTCAATGACCGATACCACGAGTTGCGAGAAAACGAATTGACCAATGAATCACTCATCGAGCGATTTACCTCGGTTGTTGACATGCTCAAGCGCAGCGGAACGGCGCAACGCGAAGAATGGCGTCATGCTCCTGACAAGTTCTCCAAACAGAACATCAATTTCGACCAAGAACTGCAATATATCGTCAACTGGATTCCACGGCGCATGGAATATCTTGACAACTACGTGTTTGTAGAACACCGAATCAAGCGTGGAGACATCAACGATGACGGAATAATTGACATCGCGGATGTAAACGGCATCATCAATATGATTTTGGAAACAACCGAAGCCACTCCCATCGGCGACTTCAACTATGATTCCAAGATAGACGTGGAGGATGTCAACACTATGATTAATTACATCCTGGGTATTGACTACTAAAATTATGATTAATGTTTTCCATATAGTATCCAACAAGGTGTGGACCGGAGCCGAGGAATATGCCTACGGGCTGACGTCACAACTTCGCAACGACAAGAACTTCTATGTTGAAGTGGTTTGTCGCAAAAACGATGCTGTGCTCACCCACTTCCGACGGCTGGAAGTGCCCATTTCCATCCTACCACTGAAGGGAATTACCGACATGGACTCCCCCATGCGCTTTGCGCGGTTGCTGCGTAAAGGTCGCAACGTGGTGCATGTGCACACGTTCCACGATGCTTTTGCGGCAGTGATGGCGCGACGTATGAGCGAGAACCCCAACACCAAGGTGGTCATCACCGTGCACGGCATCGCCAAGCCCAAGAGCAATTATATCTACCGCAAACTCTATAAGGCCATCGACCATTTCATCTTTGTCTCGCAACTTGCTTATGACACATGGATTAAGGCCGATCCGAAATTCAACACCAAGAAGGCTTCGGTTATCCACGACAGCGTGATGGAAAATCCCCTTGCCGAGCCGCCCATTGACTTGCACAAACGTCTGGCGGTGGAACCGCATCAGGCACTCATCCTCTATCATGGACGCATCTGCCCCGAAAAAGGTATCGATGTGCTGCTGAAAGCCGCCACCCAAATCAACAAGGACTTGTTCAAACTTGCTGTTGTGGGAGAAGGAAAAAGGAAATACATCAGTCAACTGAAAGGATTTATTGTGGCCAACCAGCTGGTTCGCAACGTGTCGCTGGTGGGTTTCCAAGAAAATATCGCTGAGCTCATCAAGCAATGCGATTTCGGAGTTTTGCCTTCCATCGAGCCCGAAGCGCTCGGCATCGCCAATCTGGAATATATGATGCAAGGAAAGGCGCACATCAGCACCAACAACGGCGCTCAGCCGGAATACGTGTCCAACGGACAAAATGCCTTGCTTGTCGAGCCTAACAACCACCACGCGCTGGCCGCCGCTATGAAAAACCTCATCAATGACAAAGAGGTACGCGAACGCATAGGGCAACGCGCCAAGGCCGACTTCGACGACAAGTTGAATTACGGTGTGTTTTACGACAGCATCTGCTCATTGTATCAATCACTGTTCAAGAAATCTATTCACTAATTAAATATCATTACTATGAACGACTTGAAATCTTATCTCGACATTGCCGAGACCAAAATGCAGGAAGCTGTGGCTTTCCTCGACGACTCTCTAGCTCACATCAGAGCTGGAAAGGCTAATGTGAAAATCCTTGACTCCATTCGCGTCGAATATTACGGCAGCAAAGTGCCTATCGGCAACGTCGCAAACATCAGCACGCCCGACCAGCGCACCATCGCCATCATGCCGTGGGAGAAAACCATGTTCCGCGTGATTGAAAAAGCCATCATCGACTCCAACGTGGGCATCATGCCCGAAAACAATGGAGAAGTAATCCGTCTCAACATCCCGCCTTTGACCGAGGACCGTCGCAAACAACTGGTCAAGGACTCGAAAAACGAGTCGGAAAAAGCCCGCGTGAGTGTGCGCAACGCCCGCCGCGAATGCATCGACTCCCTCAAGAAAGCCGTGAAGGATGGCATGAGTGAGGACGTGGCGAAAGACGGCGAGGAGAAAGTGCAAAAACTCCACGACAAGTACATGAAGAAAATCGACGAAGTATTTGCCGCCAAGGAGAAAGAGATTCTCACCGTGTAATCCATCCGCGACACGAAGAAACAATAAGGGGATGAGCCTGAATGTTGGCCCATCCCCTTATTTATCTCCATTGTTGTTGCCAGCACTTATTTCTGCTTGCGGTACTTGTACTTCAAGCCCAAGTTATACATGATGAACGACTGGATGTCGGTGTATTCATCAATAATTTTAGACATGGGCTTACCATGACCGTGACCGGCATTGGTGTCGATGCGAATCACCTTGATTGCGTCGCCCGTGTCACTGGCCTGCAGTTGAGCGGCATACTTGAACGAGTGGGCAGGCACCACACGGTCGTCATGGTCGCTGGTGGTAATCATCACAGGCGGATAAGGTGTGCCGTCGTTCTTGATGTTGTGCAAGGGGCTGTAGCCCTTGAGGTATTCAAACATCTCGCGGTTGTCATCGCTGCGACCATAGTCACGTGCCCAGTTCCAACCGATGGTGAACAAGTGGTAGCGCAGCATGTCCATCACACCCACTTGAGGCACTGCAGCACCCCAGAGGTCGGGACGCTGATTCACAACAGCACCCACGAGCAAGCCGCCGTTACTGCCTCCGTTGCAGGCAATCTTGCCGGCACTGGTATAACCCTCCTTAATGAGCCATTCGCCAGCAGCGATAAAGTCGTCGAACACGTTCTGCTTCTGCATCAGCGTGCCGGCTTCATGCCATTCCTCGCCATATTCGCCACCACCACGCAGATTGGTGTAGGCGCAGATGCCGCCCATGTCAAGCATCGCAAACGGCGTTCGAGAGTAACTGAATGCCGGATTCATACTCACGTTGAAACCACCGTAACCATAAAGGAACACGGGGCGTTTACCATCGCGCTTAAGCCCTTTCTTGTAAATGAGGAACATAGGAATGCGTGTGCCGTCCTTGCTGGGATAGAACACCTGCTCGGTAACATAGTCGGCAGGGTTGAGCGCCACCTTGGGAGCAAAGAGTTGGCGTG
Organism: Muribaculaceae bacterium; assembly: GCA_017619935.1. Classification (GTDB taxonomy): domain Bacteria; phylum Bacteroidota; class Bacteroidia; order Bacteroidales; family Muribaculaceae; genus Sodaliphilus. The sequence goes on from JAFZRJ010000014.1 coordinate 59,351, forward strand.
ACTGACCTGTCGCCATGTCGTAGGCATAGATGGTGGTGGGGAAAGTGTAGCTGGTAAAGCTGTAAAACACCTCGCTGTCCTTTTTCTTGCAACTGATGCCCACCGAGCCAAACGTGGGCAACTGGATTTCGCGCTCCAGTTTGCCGTCAAGGCCATACACCGCCGGATGGCTCGAGGCGTCGCGGTCGTAAGTCAAGATGAACTTGTGGTTAGCCAGTTGGGCACCACTAAGCACCGATTCCGCCTCGGCAATCACATCGTGGCGCGATGCAGGATTCAGTTGCTCGGCATCGAATGCAATCACCTTCCAACGAGGGGCGTTGTCATTAGTGAAAACGAACAACTTTCCGCCGTCCACACCGATGGGGGAATAGATGTACTTGTCGCTGGAACACAACTTCACATAGTGCGGGTTGCGGTCTTTGAGATCCTTCACATAGAGGGTCGTCGCCTCGCCGTCGCTCTGCTCGATGCACACATATCGCTCGTCGTCCATCACAATGGCCTGATGGAACAGCAGGGGCGATGTCTTGTTTTCAAACTCCACATAATCTTCACTCTGAGGCGTACCCAGACGGTGGTAACACACCCGATGGAATTCATTCTTTGACGACAATTCCGACTCGGGCTCATCGTAGCAACTGTAGAAGAAGCCGTCGCCCAACCATTGCGCATCGGTAAACTTGGCCCACTTGATGTGGTCTTCCAGCACACGATTTTCCACCATGTCCTTGACAAATATTTCGTTCCAATCGCTACCATTGCGGGTGATAGTATAGGCAAGGTATCGGCCGTCTTCGCTGAAATTGATCTGCTGCAACGCCACAGTGCCATCGGCGCTGAGCGTATTGGGGTCAAGCGCTACGCGGGCATCGCCGTCCATGGAGTCTTGCACATAGAGCACGCTCTGGTTCTGCAACCCGTCGTTCTTGAAATAATAGTATTTGTCCTTGATTTTAAAAGGAGTACCCCACTTGGTGAAGTTGGCCAACTCGGTGATGCGTTTCTTCACGTCGGCACGGAACGGTATTTTATTCAGGTAGTCGTGCGTAATCTTGTTTTGCGCTTTCACCCACTCGGCCGTCTCCTGACTGCGGTCGTCTTCGAGCCAACGATAAGGATCGGCCACTTGTTCGCCGAAATAGACATCTACAGTATCAACACGTCGCGTGTCGGGATATTTCACACGGCTTTGGGCAGTCAATGAAGAACCCACAAGCAAAACACTGCACATAACGATAGTTTTATTCATAATGATATAGAAAGTTTAATAGAAAAATTAGTCGAAAGTATTCACAAAGTGCCTTGCTCGATGCGCACGCAGATGCGCTCAATCATGGCATCTTCCTTGTTCTTTTCGGGATGGTATCCCTGCTTGAGACTCACGCCGAAAAATTTACCGAAGGTTTGCCAAAATCCCGCTCTGAACGTACCCAAAAACGCCTTGACAATGCTGTAACTGTTCTGGTTGGTTTCACGGTTAATGAGCTTGATGAGCATTTTCCCTTGGTTTTTGGTCATTTTTTTCATGACGGGCTTGTATTGCTTGAAAATCTCCTTTTCAAAACGCTCCAAGTAGGCCTGTTTCTCTTTTTGAGTCTTGTAGGTTTCAATATATTCGTAGGTTTCAAGCAGCGTGGAACTGATAAGTTTGGCGTAGGGAAGCGTACGCTTGACGTCGCGCACCGTTTTCCAGTAGAACTCTTCTTCCTGCTTGTTGCGGAACCGCTCGCGTGGATATATGGTGATGTTGTTGAACACCAGCATCATGAGCGTGTCGCCTGTCTCCTTTTCAATGAAGTGGTAATAGCCGGCAAACACTTTCTGCAAGCTCGACGGCAGTTCCTTCTCCTCCACAATCTGAGCCTTCACGCTCATGGTGCTGAGCGCGAACAGCATAGTGGAGAATATGAACAACAATCGCTTCATGTGATGCTATATGGCTGCAAATGTAGTCATAATAAATGGCCACGGCAAGTGTTTGTTTCCCAAATAACGTGCCAAAGGCCCAAAAGTTGCTATTATACTGGCAAAAAGGACCTATTTTTTTGTTTTTTTATATATCTTTGCAGCCGATTGTTACGCCCCTGATTCATCATGCGCCACAATGCGAGGTCGATGAGTCATGCGCGCTGAAAAGTAACCATATGCAATTCAAACAACGACTGAAACAGTTCCGGGAATGGCAACGAGAGCCATTCCAATATGTGAACCATAGCCAAGGGCCCACTCGCTGCGCCAACTGCGGTACAGAATTTGATTCCAACTACTGCCCCATGTGCGCACAAAAGGCAGGCGTGGGACGCGTCGGCTGGAAAACGGTGCGACAAGGCATCATGTTCCTTTGGGGCATGGATTCGCGCTCGTTGTCTTATACCATAGTGCAACTGTTGTTACGACCAGGCTATTTAATCAGCGATTATATCAGCGGCAAACGGCAAGTGTCGTTCCCGCCAGTGAAAATGCTGTTTCTGATTGCCATCCCCTATTTATTGGTGAGGTATTTGCTTGAGCGATACGACCCTACCCCCAATACACCCGAGGCCAATATGACGATAGTGCAATCTTTTGTCCAATGGGTCAAGGTCAATCCAGGTTGGGGATTCCTCATCATCAGCTGTTTTATGATTTTCCCCACTTGGGCCATCTTTCGCTATGCGAAGCGAAACTACCACCACACATTGCCCGAGGGGTTCTTTATTCAGGTGTACATGTCGACACTTCTGTTGCTGTTCGCTATCATCGTCCCACTGACCACGCATTGGTTGTTGTGGGGCATACCCATTTACTATTTTGTCACCTACAAGCAGCTATTCGGGTACGGATGGTGGGGCACGCTATGGCGCACCGCCATGTGTATCTTCGACGGGTTCATATTGATGATGGGCCTCATCTGTCTGTACAGCCTGATTATTAAGGAACACAATGAAGTTCCAGGCGACACCATCATGTTTGAAATTGGCTGGACTTTTGGTCTTCTCACGTTTGGCGCCGTAGCCGCTTTGGGCATCATGCTGGCTTCACGCATCAATCGGAAGACTTCAAACTCTGCAAAAGCCCAAAATAGTTCAGATTGATTCCTACAAAACAACCTTTTACATGAGGATCGCAACGGTCGTAGGAGGCATGCGCCACCCAGGGTGTGATGCGCAGGAACGACGAGTAACGTGACTGTCCGCCCATGAGCGACACGTCGCTGATGTAGCGGTCATGCAGGCGAATGTCAAAGTCAACGCTGGCTATCCAGCCTGGACTCGACAGGTTCGCGTCATCAGTATGCTTGATTTGGAACACATCCAGTCCGTCGGGGTTTTTGCTCCACTCGATGTCGTTCACATTCCAGTGGTAACGGCTCCAGAAGAAACCGGCACTGGGCGTAATGTTCAGCCGCTTGTTGAGGGAAATCCTGTAACCCAGTTGCACGCTCACATTCACTTGACTGGCGCTGGACGTGGCGTTGATTTGCGCGTCACGCTGCTGGCCGTCAAATTCCTCATACACTTTAAACAGGTTGTCGTTGTTGAACGATGGTTGCCCGTAGGCGACATCAGCCTTGAGCACGAAATGACGGTATGAGCCCGTCAAGCCACCGTTGAAGTTCACACAACCGTCAAAATTATCATGCAGCGACGACGTGGGAAGTGAGCAACCAAGTCCGGCATAAAATCCCAACGTCTTGTCGCCGCTTTGTGCCACCGTCGTGCAAGTAGCGAGCAAACAGGCCAAGATGAATAGTAATTTCTTCATGGGTTGTAAATTGTGGGGACAGTGATATCACCGCCCCCACAAACAAAATCGTGTGAGTGATTACTTTTTGAAATAACGGTTGAACAATCCCTGGAAACCTTGTCCATGACGAGCCTCGTCGCGGGCCATCTCGTGCACGGTGTCGTGGATGGCATCAAGGTTCTGGGCCTTTGCCAACTTAGCAATGCGCAACTTGTCTTCGCAAGCGCCGGCTTCGGCGTTCATGCGTTTTTCCAGATTGGTCTTGGTGTCCCATACAACTTCGCCGAGCAGCTCAGCAAATTTGGCGGCATGTTCGGCCTCTTCCCAAGCATAGCGCTTGAAAGCCTCAGCCACCTCGGGATATCCTTCACGATCGGCCTGGCGCGACATAGCCAAGTACATACCCACCTCACTGCACTCGCCGTTAAAGTGGTCTTTAAGGCCTTGCAGAATTTCGGGATCAACACCACGGGCCACACCCAGTTCGTGCTCAGCCACAAAGTTGAGTCCATCGTCCTCTTTGAGTTCTTTGAATTTTGATGCAGGAACTTTGCATTGCGGGCAGTTGGCGGGAGGTTCGGGACCTTCGTGAACGTAACCACACACTGTGCATATCCATTTCTTTGCCATAGTAATAAAAGATTAAATCGTTAATAAAGTGATTAGTTGAATGTCGTTTTGCTTGATGAAGCAAAGATACAACAAAAAACAATCTGCGCCAAATTGTGGGTCGCTTTTCACAACATTTAATCGAAAAAAAATCCTGCTTCGCCATGAGCGAGCAGGATTTTTTCGTGGCAAAACAGGCTATTAGCCGTTGTACTTCTTCATCACTTTGATGAGGTCAACCACCTTGTGGCTGTAGCCAATCTCGTTGTCGTACCAGCTAACGACCTTGACAAACTTGTCGGTCAAGTAAACGCCAGCGTTGGCATCGAAGATGCTGGTGCGAGGATCGCCCATAAAGTCGCTGGAAACCACTGCGTCTTCGGTGTAGCCAAGGATGCCCTTGAGCTCGCCTTCGGCAGCCTTCTTCATGGCGTTGCAGATGTCTTCCTTAGTGGCAGGGTTCTTCAGATTGACAGTTAGGTCAACAACCGACACGTCGAGGGTGGGAACACGCATCGAGATACCGGTGAGCTTGCCATTGAGCTCGGGAATCACCTTACCCACAGCCTTGGCGGCGCCAGTGCTCGAGGGGATGATGTTGCCTGCGGCAGCGCGACCACCGCGCCAGTCCTTCATCGAGGGGCCGTCAACGGTCTTCTGGGTTGCCGTAGTAGAGTGAACGGTTGTCATCAAGCCGTTCTCGATGCCGAAAGCATCGTTGAGCACCTTGGCGATGGGAGCCAAGCAGTTGGTGGTGCAAGAAGCGTTGGAAACGATTGTTTCACCAGCATACTTGTCGGTGTTCACGCCGCAAACAAACATGGGAGCTTGACGACCATCCTCACCAGCCTTGCTGGGAGCCGACAGCACAACATACTTTGCGCCTGCCTGGATGTGCTTCTCAGCCTTATCCATAGCGAGGAACAAACCAGTGGACTCAACCACATACTCGGCACCTACCTCGTCCCACTTCAAGTTGGCGGGATCCTTCTCGGCGGTCACGCGAATGGGGTTGCCGTTCACAATCAGTTGGCTCTTCTCCATATCGGCCTCGATGGTGCCCATAAACTGGCCGTGCATTGTGTCGTACTTGAGCATGTAAGCCATGTAATCAACGGGCAGCAAGTCGTTGATACCAACAACTACTACATCATTCACGTTGTTCTCCTCAAAGGTTGAGCGGAACACAAAACGACCGATGCGGCCGAAACCATTAATACCGATTTTAATTTTTCCCATAATACAATGTATATTAAAATAAATTTATAAAAATTGTTCCCTTTCAGTACTTTTTTGTATCTTTGCAATCAGTAACGAAAAAACATTCTTTCCAATTGCGACTGCAAAAGTAGTGTTTTTTTTTCGGATTTGCTGAAACCACACCTCAAAATAACCGAAAAATGAGACCAATTAAGAATGTTTAATAGTTACAATGCGCAGCGCATAGACTTGAACGATAGCGAGATGGCTGCAACAAGACTTGATTTTGTGATAAACTACTGACATATTCACTTTAAAAAGTAAAAATTATGGGATTTGTAAAAGAATTTAAGGAATTTGCCATGAAAGGCAATGTGATGGACATGGCTGTCGGTGTGATCATCGGCGGTGCTTTTGGCAAAATTGTCACTTCACTGGTCGAGGACATGCTCATGCCCGTAATCAGCCTGGCAACCGGTGGTGTGGATTTCCGCAACCTGTTTGTCACTTTCGGCAAAGTTCCCGAGGGTGTGGCCAACAACTATGCCGCCCTTAAAGAAGCCGGTGTGTCGATGTTCGCCTACGGCGCATTCATCCAGAACATCATCGACTTCCTCATTATCGCCCTGTGTATCTTCTTGATGATTAAGGGCATGAACAAGCTCTCACGCAAGAAAGCCGAAGAACCTGCCGAGCCCGAACCCAGCGCCGAGGAGAAACTCTTGGGCGAAATCCGCGACTTGCTCAAGGAGAAGAAATAAACGGCGACAGTTTCTTCACAACCACTCATTCAAGGCGGGTGTGTCCAGTGATGGGCGCACCCGTCTCTCGTCGTTTAGGAAATCGTTTTCGGTGAAAAAATAGCACAAAAACAAAAATATTTGGCCCTAGATGCTTGTGAGTAAAAAATATTTTGTAATTTTGCCGCGCAATTTGAGGCCGTGAGGCTTCCATTGACGAGGATTGTCCTATAGTGTAATGGTAACACAACGGTTTTTGGTGCCGCATTTCCTGGTTCGAGTCCGGGTAGGACAACCACTGACAGCGCTAACTGCTTGAACACAGCAGTTGGCGCTTTTGTTTTTCCCGTTTTCTGGCTATGCGCTGATGAGACAATTAGTGTTTTATTCATTTGGGTGATTTTTCTTTTCATAAAATTTGGATTTTTAATATAATCTTAATATTTTTGCGAAAAATACCGAATTTATTCATTTAAAATATACCATTATGAAAAGGAAAAACCTACTTCTCGCGCTTGTGTTCATCATGGCGAGCGCACTGAGCGCCATAGCTGTCGAAAGCTATGCAGTTTACACTCCCAGTGACAATACCCTCACGTTCTACCACGACAATCTGCGCGCTACACGACCGGGCACACCTTATGACATCAATACATCGGCAAAGCCTGCGTGGAGTGAACATAACTCTGACATTACTAACGTGGTGTTCAATTTGTCGTTTGCCAACGCAAGACCCAAAACCACTTTGTCTTGGTTTAGTGGTATGGAATACCTCATCTCCATCACGGGCTTGGATTACCTCAACACTTCTGAGGTTACCAGCATGGCCTCCATGTTCTCGGGCTGCAAAAACATCAAAACCCTTGACTTGAGAAAATTCAACACCAGCAAGGTGGTCAACATGAGTTTCATGTTTTCTGGTTGCTCCTCTCTCACGGATTTAAATGTGAGCAGTTTCAACACCAGCCAGGTGATAACCATGGGATATATGTTCAATGGTTGCTCCAGTATCCCCAGCCTGAACCTGAGCAACTTCAACACCAGCAAGGTGACCAATATGGAGTTTATGTTTTATGCTTGTCGCGAACTCGCCAACGTGAATGTGAGCAGTTTCAACACGGGAGAGGTGACTAAAATGAATTATATGTTCTGTGGATGTAAACAACTCTCGAGCATCGATGTGAGCAAATTCAACACCGAAAAAGTTACAGCCATGGGCGGCATGTTTGCCGATTGCAACAACCTTACCGACTTGAATGTGAGCAGTTTCAATACCAGCAATGCGGTTTATATGGGTTCGTTATTCAGTGGGTGCGAAAAACTCACGAGCATCAATGTGAGCAATTTCAACACCAGCAAGGCGACCACTATGGAGGCAATGTTTTGGAACTGCAAGAACCTTGCCAGTATCGACGTGAGCAATTTCAACACCGAAAACGTGACTGATATGTCGAGTTTGTTCCAGGAATGCCGTAGTCTCACCAGCCTGAATTTGAGCAATTTCAACACCAGCAAGGTGACCGATATGGCTTATATGTTCTCTAATTGTCAGAGTCTCACCAGCATCACATTTGGCAGTAACTTCAACACCGAAAACGTGACAAAGATGAGTTACATGTTCCAAGAGTGCAGTAGTCTCACCAGCCTAAACCTGAAAACCTTCAATACCGAAAAAGTGACAAATATGTCAACCATGTTCTATAATTGCTCCAGTCTTACCAGTTTGGATTTGAGCAGTTTCAAGACATCCAAAGTGACCAACATGAGTTACATGTTCTCATCCGCCTCCAACCTGGCCACTATCACTGTCAGTGACAAATGGACCACGACCTACGTGACAAATTCCGACTATATGTTCCGTAACGCCAAGAAACTTATGGGCCAGGCAGGCACCGCCTACGATGAGAGCCATGTCGACAAGGAATACGCCCGCATCGACTACGGCGCAGCCAACCCGGGCTACCTGACAGACAAAGATAACGACCTCATCTATCACGAAGGCTTGTGGTACCGTATCGAGGTCACATCGTCACACGAGTTGCGCCTGATGGCGCCACAATACGGCAACACCTATTCGGGCGATGTGGTCATCCCCAAATCATTTGTCCGCAACGGCACTACCTGGAAAGTGACTTGCATCGACGAGGCCGCCTTCACCGGTACCAATGTGACCAGCATCGAGGTGCCGTCCACCGTCACCAGCATCGGAGCCCAGGCGTTCTATGGAGCTAAGAATCTAAAAACCTTGGTGCTGCTCCCCGAGAAAGCTCCCAACAAATATACCCTTTTGGGCGATGACTTCGTGGGCAACAACGCCACGGGATTCACTTGCTATGTGAAGAACTCAACGCTTCTTTCATGGATGCAGAGTTATACCTTCACTCTTCTGCCGTGGGTGATGACCAACAGCGAGAATGGCTACCTCACCTTCTCGTGCGTCCTCAACATCACATTGCCCGAAGGTGTCACCGCCTACCGCGTGACGGGGTTCAACACCAGCAAGCGCATGGCCACCACCACCAAGCTCACCAACTCGCGCATCCCCAGCAAAACTGGCGTAATCCTGAAAGGCGAACCTGGCACACGCTATCTGCTGCCAGTAGCCACAACGGCGTCTAATATTGGCGACAATATGCTCCACTCGCTCCTCTTTGTCGAAGACATACCCTATGAACCGTTTGCCGCATCACCCGACGACACCAAGGCCTATTTTTTGGGCAACTCCTGCGTAGAGTGGTATCAGTTCCAGAATTCGATAGATCTTTTCATGGTGATTAATACCGGTATTGCCTATCTGGCGGTTGACAAGAGTTTGCTCGGTGACGACTATACCTCAACCGTGAAACTTGATTTGTGGACTAGTGCTTCCGACTATCCTCGCGGTGACGTGAACGGCGACTACAAGGTGGATGTGGAAGATGTCAATGCCGTCATCAACATCATCCTTGAACAAAAGACTCGCGATGACTATCCCGGCAATGCCGACATCGTGGGTGGCGACAACAAGGTAGACATTGAGGACGTGAACGAGATTATCAACATTATTCTCTCACATTAACGATTCCTTAAGTTTCTAGTTGGTCTAGACTTTCTATACAGTCTAGTGCCAGAAAATAAATGGCGCGGCTCTCTTACGAGGGTCGCGCCACTTTACTGTTGCGAACTTTGCACCTACTTGGTGAGCAGGGTGATGAGTTCGGCCACGCCTTCGGTCGCTTTCTTGGGGATGACGTGCACCCAGTCGGGAACCGACGCAGGATTGGGGTCGATGTAGTAAACCTCTGTCTCGCGGCGGGCATACTGGATGAGTGCGGCTGCCGGATAAACCACCAGCGAGGTGCCAATCACCACCAAGATGTCGGCCTGCTGCACCAGGGCGGCGGCGGGCTCAAACTCGGGCACACTCTCACCGAAAAACACGATGTGCGGCCGCACGGGGTCGCCATAGGGGTCGCGGGTGTCGACGGTGGTGACCAGACCCTTGTCGGTGAGTTGGTCGCAAGGCAACTGATAGATGCGCTCGGGATGCTTCATGGAACGCATTTTCATCAATTCGCCATGCAAGTGAAGCACATGGCTGGAACCAGCACGCTCGTGCAGGTCATCGACATTCTGTGTGATAATGTTCACGTCGAAATACTTCTCCAACTCCACGAGACCCAGATGAGCAGCATTGGGCTTGATGTTGGCAGTCATCTTCTTGCGCATATTGCTGTAGAACTCATGGATGAGGGGCGGATTGGCCGCAAACCCCTCGGCGCTCGCCACCTCCATCACGGGATAGGTGTCCCACAAACCGCCTGCGTCGCGATAAGTCATCATTCCACTCTCGGCACTGATGCCGGCACCACTCGATACAACTAGTTTTTTCTTCATCGTTCCTATTGATTAAATTTGTTGTCACAAAATTAGCGGAAAAAAATGAAATCTCCAACAGGTTGTGGCTTTCAATTACCATAACAGGCTCGATTCGCCGAATCAACCGACTATCACGCACGCCGCAAAACACCATTAATGATTGGATTTTGCAAAATTTTTGCCCAAAAATTGTCAGAATGATTGATAAATGAACTAACTTTGCACGATATTTCATCAAGACAATTATTAAATCATTCATAATGGACAAGTTAAGTTATGCTTTGGGTCTGAGCATGGGAAATAATTTCCTGGGTTCGGGTATCCAAGAAATCAATATTGAGGACTTTGCCAACGGACTTCGCGCCGTCTATGAAGGCGCTGAGAAGCAGATGAGTTTTGACGAAGCCAAGAAGGTGGTCACCGATTTCTTTACCAAACTGGAGCAAGCAGGCGCCGAAAACAACGAGCGCGCCGGTCGTGAATTCCTTGAGAACAACGCCAAGCAAGAAGGCATTCACGTCACCGCCAGCGGCCTGCAGTATCAGATTGTGAAGGAAGGTACTGGAGCCAAGCCCGGCCCCAACGATGTGGTGACCGTTCACTACACGGGCCGACTGATTGACGGCACCGTCTTCGACAGCTCGGTTGAGCGCGGCGAACCGGCCACTTTCGCGGTGGGACAGGTTATCCCCGGTTGGGTCGAGGGTCTGCAACTCATGAACGAGGGAGCCGCTTGGCGCTTGTTCATCCCCAGCGAACTCGCCTACGGCAAACATGGCACCGGCCCCATCCAGCCCGGCAGCACACTCATCTTCGATGTGCAACTCATCAAGGTGGGAAAATAAACACAAGAATTACATTAAAAACAACTTTATAATTAACACAAGAAATGAAAAAGATTTTTTCAATTGCATTTGTGGCAATTCTGGTCTTGGCGACCGTGAGCTGCAACGAGAAAAATGGTGCTAACACTTCTTCGCAACTGGCCGACTCGGTCAGCATGGCTTTTGGTGATCTCTATGGAAACGGCATGGGCGGTCAAATCAAGCAAGACTCAACCATGAAAGCCAGCGAAATCCTTCGCGGTATGGAAATGATTCTCAAAGCCGACACGTCTAACCACAGCCTGATGACCGGTTTCCAGATTGGTATGCAAATCATGCAAATGTACCAGGGTATCAAGCAACAGTATGGTATCGACATCAACCAGAAAGTTTTCCTTGATCACTTCAAGAAAGCTTTCATGGCCGACTCGGCAATGAGCCAAGACAAACTCATGGAACTGCAACAGCAAATTGAGCCCCTGCTGCAACGCGCAAGCGCCGAAGCTAAGGCCAAAGACCCCGTCGCTATCGAGAACAAGAAGGCTGGCGAGGCATTTGCCGCCAAGAAAGCCAAAGAGCCTGGCTACCAGAAGACCAAAAGCGGCCTCGTCTATAAAGTGATTGCTGAAGGCGCTGGTGAAAACTTCACCGAGAACGACATCGTGATGGTGAACTACAAGGGTACACACATCGACGGCAAGGAGTTTGACTCCAGCAAGGAGCCCGTTCCCTTCAATCTGAAGCAAGTGGTTCCCGGTTTTGCCGAGATGATTAAGCTCATGAAGCCTGGCATGAAGGTGGAAGCCATCCTGCCCGCCGAACTCGCTTACGGCACCGACGGCAATCCCGTAATTGGTCCCAACGAGACCCTCGTATTTGAAATTGAGACCGTTGGCGTTCAACCCGCCGAGAAGAAATAAAAACAACTATTAGGGTTAAACATCAACACTCGCACGAGCGAGTGACAACAAGCCCCGCGGCCAATAGGCTGTGGGGCTTGTGCTATAGTAATCAAAAGGTTTTCTTGGGATCAGGCGAGACCTAGCCCAAAATCCTTGAGGAATGTAGTGAACTTGGGGTTGTTCTGTTTGAGACCTTCCACCACTTCGCGCGGAGTCCAAATCCTTTTCTCCGATACCCCCTCGTTCACCTTGATGTCGATGGCCAGCATGTCGTTTTTGACGGCATCGCGCAAAAACTGCATGATGGAAGCCTTGCGGCTCTCCATGAATTGCACTTGCCCCTGGTTCTCCACATAAATTTCGTAAAGTGTGTCGTTCACTTTCTGCGGTGTGGCCATGAGCATGGTGTTAATAATCACTTGTTCGTGCGGATGGGCATCGATGTATTGCTGCCATGCCACGAGCAACTGGTTCTCATCAAACGCCTCACGCCTCACGGCCGATGCGCTCATGGAGATACCCGAAGGCTCCTCGGCTTGAACGATGTCGTTGGGTTTGTTGATATAGATGCGAGGGGTCGCCGCCATCATCTGGCGGCCCGACTTAGGGCGGTCGGCAGCAGGAGGCGAAGCGGTCGTTGGCTGTGGGGCGGGTTTCGGCTGCTGTGGGGCCGAGGCCTGCGATGCCGGGGCTTTGGTGGCCGTGGTCTGACGGGCAGGGGCCGTGGCGGCAGGAGCCGACTGGATTTTCTGGATGCCCTGTGCCGGAGTCTGCTGGGTGGGCAATGGCGTGGGAGCCATGATTTGGCACAGCTTCACCAACGTGAGTTCCACAAGCAACTGCTTGCTGGTGGAGGTGCGGTAGTTCAGGTCGCAGGTGTTGCACAGGTCAAGCGCCCTATAGAAAAACGCTGGGTGAATCTTGGCAGCCTGCTGCACATATTGTTCGCTCACTTCATCGTTCATTTCCAACAAGGTGCGGGTGGCTGGTGTGCTGGCCACCATCAGGTCACGCAGGTGCTGTGCCAGTCCGTTGACAAAGAACTGGGAGTCGAAGCCCCTGTCACGAATTTCCTTGTAAATGAGCAACGACTCAGGCACGTTGCCCGAGAGGAAACACTCCACCAGACGGAAGTAGTAGTCGTAGTCAAGCACATTGAGGTTGTCAATGGCGCTCCTATAAGTGATATTCCCCTCGCTGGAAGCCGTGACCTGGTCGAAAATGGAGAGGGCGTCACGCATACCGCCGTCGGCCTTTTGGGCGATGACGTTGAGGGCGGCTGGCTCGGCTTGGATATGTTCTTCCTCACAGATGTACTGCAGCTGTTTGACGATATCACTCACGGTGATGCGCGTGAAATCGTAGATTTGGCAGCGCGAGAGAATGGTGGGAATCACCTTCTGTTTCTCGGTGGTGGCAAGGATGAAGATGGCATATTCGGGCGGCTCCTCAAGTGTCTTGAGGAAAGCGTTGAACGCCGCTTGCGAAAGCATGTGCACCTCATCGATGATATACACTTTATACCGACCGGTCTGAGGCGGAATACGTACCTGTTCGGTCAGGTTGCGGATGTCGTCCACGCCATTGTTGCTGGCGGCATCCAGTTCGATGATATTGAACGACTGCTGCTCGTTGAAGGCGCGGCACGAATCACACTCGTTGCAGGCCTCGCCGTCAGGAGTGATGTTGGTGCAGTTGATGGTCTTCGCAAAGATGCGGGCGCAAGTAGTCTTGCCCACGCCACGAGGACCGCAGAACAAGTAGGCGTGCGCCAAGCGACCGCCGGCAATCGCCGACTTGAGCGTGTGGGTGAGCGCGTCCTGCCCCACCACCGTGCGGAATGTTGACGGACGGTACTTTCGTGCCGAAACGATGTATTGTTGTGCCATAGAAAATGCTGTTTTGATTTGGTGACAAAGTTACTGAATTATCTTCAATTATGCAAACCCCTCCCGACGCGCTAGTCGTTGTCGGCACTGGCGTAACGGGTTGCGGAGGCGCGCTGCGAAGCGGTGGCTGCTACCCTGCCGCCAGCCGACTGGGCTTGCCGCTGTGCATAGCGGTCGGCGCGCTCACGCTTCTCACGCTCGTGCTTTTCTTTTTTCCTGCGCTCCAGCGACTTGCGCTCGGCCTCGCGGGCCTGCCTGATGGCCTCTTTTTTGAGTTTTTCCTGTTCTTTCTTATAGGCTTTTTCTTCGGCCGTGGCATTCGGGTCGTCGGCCGTGGCGAAGATGGGTTTTCCGGTGCTCAACAAGTGCAGTTGGTACTGTTCAATGATGTTGATGAGTTTCTGAGGATAGAGGGGATCCTCGGCATAACCACATTCGCGCAGCCCTTCGGCCCAACCGCGATAGTCGGTCACATCGAGTTCGTAGAGTTTGCCGTAACGCTTACCCTTGAGGAAACGGGCATGGTCAAGAAACGAATCCTCGGCGCAGCCATACTTGCGATAGCAGGTGCGGTTGGTCGAGTCGCCATAGCACACCACTTCGCCATGCCAACTGAAATCCTTGATGCCAAAGTGGTTGTTGCCGTTGATGGCGAGTCCACTGCGGCCAGCACCACTCTCCAGCAAGCCTTGAGCCAGCGTGATGCTGGCCGGTATGCCGAATGCACTCTCATGCTGCAAAGCCATTGCCTTGTAACGCTCAATATAAGCCTTATAATCGTTTCTTAGCGCCTGTGAGGCCGCCGAAAATGCAAAAAACGCCACGAAAATGCAGCAAATTACCGTTTTTTGTTTGAGACTTAAAAAATTATCAATAATTTTGCAAGGACTAATCATTGTTATCATTATGGTAGAAAAGAAAATCACTACAAAGATACAAGTTCTTGCTTACACTGAACTCAACGAAACCGAAAAAAAACTCGTTGACCTGGCAAAAGAGGCCACAAAGGGCAGTTATGCACCTTACAGCAACTTCCATGTGGGGGCTGCCATCTTGCTTGAAAATGGGGTGATGATTAAGGGCGCCAACCAGGAAAACGCGGCATTTGCCGGTATCTGCGGCGAACGTAGCGCGTTTTATAACGCCGGCGCCAATTATCCAGGGGTGGACATCACGCTGGTGGCTATCACCGCTTTCACCAATGGTGACTTTGTGGACGACCCCTGCTCGCCTTGCGGCATGTGTCGGCAGGCAATGCTGGAATTTGAGAAAAACGCCAAGCAACCCATTCAAGTACTGCTGGTGGGCAAGAAAGCCATCTACAAGCTCAACAGTGTGGCCGACCTGCTGCCACTGAGCTTTGTCGACTTCTGACACACTTCTCGCTAACGCCTGTGTAGTGAAGGTTCACAATATATACGATTCACGGCGCATCTGGAAAATCACCCTGATTGCCGTGTCGCTCATCTTGGTGGTGGGCTTTATCTATATTTCCAACCGACTTGTGAAAGCGCTCGCCGCACAGGAACGTGAACGCATGGAAATCTGGGCCAACGCGACCAAAGAACTAGCCAGCACAGGCAACGAAGGCAGCGCTCCGGCCGACGTCGATTTCCTTTTCTCCATCATCGAGAGCAATCACACCATTCCCGTGATGTGGGTGGATGAGAACGACAACATCATCATGCACCGCAACTTTCATCTGCCCGAACCGGTCGACAGCGCCGCGCTATTCGACATCTCCCCCGCCAACAAGGACTATCTGGAGCGGAAACTGGCGCGAATGAAAAAATCGACCAACGTCATCGAGATGAAAATCGACGATGCCACCACACAGCACATCTACTATGATGACTCCACCACCTTGCGACAACTGGCGTGGTTCCCCTATATCCAACTAGCGGTAATGCTCATTTTCATCGGGGTAGCTTACTTCGCCCTCATCAGCGTCAAGCGAGCCGAGCAAAACCGCGTGTGGGTGGGTCTGTCAAAGGAGACGGCGCACCAGCTGGGCACACCCATCTCGTCGCTCATGGCATGGACACAACTGCTGGGCTCGATGGGAGTGGACCAAGACATAGTCACGGACATGGACAAAGATGTGCACCGATTAAGCGTGATTGCCGACCGTTTCTCAAAAATCGGCTCTATGCCCGACAAGGAACTCACCTTCATCAACGAGGCTGTGCGTGAGAGCCTAGGCTACATGAGTTCGCGCATCCCCAACCGAGTGAAACTCAACATCCACACTTCGGACAAAGACAACTGCGGCATCATGCTGTGCCAGTCGCTGTTTGAGTGGGTTATGGAAAACCTCACAAAGAATGCCGTCGACGCCATGGAAGGCGAGGGGCAACTCGACATCACCGTGAGCCGTCTCGACCACCTGGCCCTCATCTTGGTCAAAGACACCGGCAAGGGCATCCCGCGCAAAAACTTCAAGAACGTGTTCAACCAGGCTTTACCACCAAGAAACGGGGTTGGGGTTTGGGACTCACCCTTGTCAAGCGCATCATTGAGGAATACCATGGTGGACGCATCTATATAAAGGACAGCGAAGTGGGACACGGCACCACCTTTGCCATCGAACTACCCATCGTCGATAACGAATAACCCCCTAGTGCTATGAATACAACCCTCACCATGCTAGGTACCGGCAACGCCATGTGCATGCGGTGTTTCAACACCTGCTTCTACTTGCGTGCGGCCAGTGGTGGACTGCTGGTGGATGCGGGCGGCGGCAACGGCATTTTCCGCCAACTTCACAGGGGGAGAGTCGCCATCGAGGAGATTCACCACCTCTTTGTCACCCACTGCCACACCGACCACATCATGGGTGTGGTGTGGCTCATCCGCAAGATTTCGCCCATGATTTACAAGGGCAAGTTCCCCGGTACCCTCACCATCTACGGCCATGACGAGGTGATTCACGCCATTCGCGTGATGTGCGATTTGATGGTGCCGGCTAAAATCACCAGCGCCCTCGACCACACGATTCTCCTGCGCACGGTGACCGACGGCGAACAACTTACGATAGCCGACATGCCCTTCACCTTCTTCGACATCGCTTCGACCAAAGCCAAACAATATGGCTTCCGCATGACGCTGCCCGACGGGCAGTCGCTGGCATGTCTGGGCGATGAGCCTTATCAACCGTCGAGCGAGAAATATGTGCGTGGCTGCGACTGGCTCTTGTGCGAGGCCTTCTGCTGCTACAAGCATCGCCAGCAATTCAACCCCTACGAAAAGAACCACAGTACGGCGCTCGACGCGGGACGTCTTGCACAAGAACTAGGAGTGAAAAACCTCGTGCTCTACCACACCGAGGACCGCTACCTCGCAACCCGCCGCCTCATCTATACCGACGAGGCAACGCAGCACTTCACCGGCCGCATCTTCGTCCCCGACGACCTCGAAACCCTCCAACTATAACATCGTTAAGTCATCCACTTCAAACAATACGAAATAAAGCCCATTACACCTTCACCAAGATGTAATGGGTTTACTCTTTTATCCTTCACAGATGAAATATCTCAGATGGAGAGGCGGCGCAGGGTCTCGACCAGGTCGCGGTCGATGGGCTTGTCCTTGCGAATGGCCTTGGAGAACGGCACATACACAATCTGGTCGTTGTGGTCGCCAATCATCACGTTGCGCTGGCCTTCAATCAGGGCGTCGATAGCAGCGGCTCCCATGCGCGTGGCAAGAATGCGGTCTTGCGCAGTGGGCGACCCGCCACGCTGCAAGTGACCGAGGATAGTCACGCGGGTGTCGTACTGCGGATACTCCGTGCGGACACGCTCGGCCAATCCCATGGCGCCTCCCGTGATGGGACTTTCGGCCACAAGCACGATGCTGGAGTTCTTGCTGTTACGGAATCCATTCTCAATGAGTTCAGCCAACTGGTCAACTTCAATGCTAATTTCAGGAATAATGGCCGCTTCGGCTCCTGTAGCGAGCGCTCCGCTCAAGGCCAGGAAGCCAGCTGTGCGTCCCATAACTTCAATAAAGAACAACCGCTCATGGCTGGTGGCCGTGTCGCGAATGCGGTCAACGCACCACATGATGGTGTTCAGCGCTGTGTCGTAGCCGATGGTGTGGTCGGTACCATAGAGGTCATTGTCGATGGTAGCAGGAAGGCCCACGATGGGCACATCAAATTCGCTGGCAAACTGTCGTGCACCACTCAACGAGCCGTCACCACCGATGACAATCAGCGCATCAATTTCATGCTGCTTCATGACATCGTAGGCATGCTGGCGACCTTCTTCGGTCATAAATTCCTTGCAACGGGCGGTTTTCAGGATGGTACCACCATGCTGGATGATGTTGCTCACATTTTGCGGCTTGAAATCAACAATCTCGTTGGATATCAGTCCACGATAACCGCGATAGATGCCTTTCACCTTAAATCCGCTATAAATTGCCGAACGTGTCACCGCACGAATGGCCGCATTCATACCCGGCGCGTCGCCTCCCGAGGTCAGGATGCCTATTGTCTTGATTGTTGCCATAATTCTTGAATCTTGATAGTTAAAGCAAAATTACAACTTTTCGCTCTCACCACAAAATAAAAATCACCTCATTAGCCAATATTAACCCAAATCGGCCATTCCGCCCCGTCAACCCGATGTTGTCCTAAATGGTTTTTTAGGGAAAAACAAAGAAAGTTAAACGGTAAGTAGAAAAATACTACTCTTGTAGTGACGGCCAAATCACTTCAACTACCTTTGACAGGGTAGAGCGTGCGTCGTCCTTGATTTCAACTTCTGGGGCCATTTGCCCGATTTTTTATCTCGACTGGCTGAAAATTCCCGTTTTTTATCTATCTTTGCCATGTCATTCAGAGTTTTTGCTTGGTTGTTGCAGCACTGAATTAGGTAAAATCTCTGACACGGAAAAATTCTGGGAAACTTTTGCTCCTCAGAATGTTTAAGGTTTATTACATTACAGCGCTGCGGAATTAAGGATGAGCAAGAAAAACATGAAACGAATACTTAACTTTGTCACACTTGTCATAACAATGGCCACAGTTGCCACGGCAGAACCAGTTAGCATAGATTCGGCTCAGTCCATAGCCACACGAGTATTGTCATTCTCACACCCGGCAAGTGGTAAACGCTTGGCGAAGGGTATCACGCCTCAAGTTCAGCAACTGAAAGTGCCATCGTTGGAGGGCAGCGACAAGGAGCATCCTGCGTTCTATGTCTTTACTCGCACCAATGGCAAGGGGTTTGCCATCATCGCTGGCGATGATACGATGACTCCCTTGATTGGTTATTCACTCGACGGCACCTTTTCCACTGATTCGCTCCCATGCGCATTGGAGACGTTGCTCCATCGCATCTCCGCGCACCGCTCACCCAGCCGCAAGGTAGGGCCCCTCGAGCCAGGGAATGTGCTGGTGGAACCATACCTTAAAACAACGTGGGATCAAGACGAACCCTACAGCTGGCTCACGTCCACTTACACCTTCGAAAACAAATATATCATGCACTACCCCACCGGCTGCGTACCCACGGCAACCGCCCAGGTGATGAAATACTACCAATGGCCGACTACCAGCTACTATCGTCGCTACGACTGGGACCACATGAAGAACAACTATAAATACTATACCCGCACCGAAGGCATGGCAGTGGCTACCCTTATGCGTGACCTTGGCAGGATAATGGGCACAATCTACACAGAATCAGCCTCCTCCACCTATTATAACGCCCTATACAGTATTCCCGGTTATAAATGTACCGAGTTGTCCTCCGTTAATGATTGTAAGGAATACATTGGCAAGGGACCCTTGCTGATTGCAATTAGTGGTGGTATGAACCATGCTGTGGTAATTGACGGACTTGATGACCAGGACTACTTTCATGTAAACTGGGGGTGGGGCGGCAGTTGCGACGGCTATTACGTCTTGACCGACATGGCCATCGAGTGGCGTGATAGCGAAATTCACCCTAGAATGATTTTGGGATATTATATGGAACCCGATGCTGAGGTGGCACCGGTAACACTCGTCGCCTCCGAGGGTGTAACCGTGGACCGTGCAAAAGCATCTGTCGGCGACGAGGTGAAGGTGACCATGCATGGTGTCACGCAGCTCTCGAGGAAACCATTCAACGGCTATATCGGAGTGTGCGTTACCAGCAACAAGGAGTCGGAAGCGGGTAATTATTATTCTTTCACCTTAGGCAAAAACGGCAAGCAAGGGTTTGCCAAAAACAATGTCTTCAGCGACTGCCGGGTGCACTGGGACAGTAGCCACGACGGCGAGGATGTCACTATCACGATTAATATGCAAAATGTTGGTGACGAGGGTACTTACTATCTCGTGCCTATCAGCTGCGATGAGAGTGAGGGCACGGGCGACAACATGAATGACTACCACCAATGGGTGCACATTGCAGATGGTGCGACTCCTGATGACGTACCTTTTAGCTGGAATGGCCATACTGCAGAATTCACACAGTCCGTGAGCGAGGACATCAGAGTATCAGCAGATATCATCACCGCCTCCACCTATCGACAGGGTGGTGAGTCGCAGATTGTGGCGCGTGCGGTCAATGATGGTTCCACCGATTTTAACGGCACACTCACCCTCACGCTCGCCCCTGCCGACGGCAAAGGTACCGTCAAAACCATGGATATGGATTTCTATGCGCCTGCCGGACAGGCGCAGTACATCACGCTTGCCACCCAATTTGACTTTACGGGTACATACCGCATCACCCGTTATGAATTATCTCGCACTAATTTGGCGGGGGTCAAAACCACTTATGCCAATGCTGACTACGACGGTGTGCCGTTCGAGGTTTACCCCACCACCGCCGATGTGGATGACTCTTTTATAATTAGTACATATTCGATGATAAATGAGAATATGTATGCTTCTGAGGAGAAAGATGAGGTATGGGTCTATCTCAGAGGAGAATATGGCAAGATTATCCATACCGACAATGTGGTAATGGAGTTTGTCGCGATGCCCATCGCAGGTGGGCGGCAACAGAATATGGGGAGATTCACTTGGGAAAAAGAAGATGGAGTGAATCAAACTAGCAATTTAAAATTGAACGCTCGCAATCTGACGCCCGGCTCCTACGTCGTAGTGGGCTTTATGCAGATAGGCAATACCACGCGGCTTCTTGTAGAATCCAGCAACCTCAATCAACGAATCATCAATGTGCTGGACCCCGGAATTGAAATTCCCACACTCAAGATACTTAGTTACAAGCCACTTGGCACCTGCTACAAGGGTCAGTACAACACCGTAGCCTTGCAAGTGGAGAACACCGATGATGTGGATTTTGTGGGAGAAGCATCCCTGCCATGGAGCTATAGTGAACAGAATACGCATATGACGGTGGTTGGCACTTTCTGTGTCAGAGCGCATGATCAGGGTACCATCTTCTTGAGATTTAAGAAGTATAACGACACGGGAAAGCAAGGGAAAGAGGCATTGTCCTATGTGATGACTACCAATGACACGAAATTTAATGTGGCATTTGACGGAGAAAGAAATATCGTGCTCGATTTTGAGGAAAAACCCGAAGACAACCCCACCACTTTCTGCGATGCGCTCTTCTATTTCAAGGACGACCCAATGGTGGAATATATTCCTTCCAAACTGGTTTCAACCGTCAAACGCACCATTTACCGCGATGACAAAGCGGTGCTTTCCTTGCCTGAGATTTCCGTTGGGCAGTGGGACGCTATTCAACCCGCTCTCGACGACATAAAAGACCTTCCGCAGGGTGCCTACTGGATGAAGGCCGAATTCACCCTCGCCAGTGACGCCTCGAAGCAAACACGCATCTATCCAATTTACCTTACTGACGGAGTGCCGGCATTCGTGTTTAACGCTGTGAAGTTTGTTCTAAGTCATGACCTGACGGTTGCCGATGACCTGCCATTCCATGTAAAGGTTACCAATGTCTCTGACAAGGCCCTCACTGTTACGGGCACCTATGAATTGTCCAAATACGAGAACTACTATCTTTCAGCCGACGAAACGCGCCGTTTCGCTGTGAATGTGCCGTCAGGGAAATACTTGACGATACCTATGACAGTACGCGTGACTCGAGAGGCACAAAAAAGCGATGGTCTCTTTCGATTGCAAGTTGCCATCAATCGTTTTGGCGGCACTGGTATGTTAAGCAACATCCAAAACAGCACCTCTATCACGTTGCCGTTCAAGTCAACAGGCATAGAGGAAGTAGCGACTGACACCGAGCGCATACCAGTCGCCTATTACGACCTGCAGGGACGACGCCTCAATCGTCCTCTACAAGGAGGCATCAATATCGTTAAGTATGACGATGGCTCCTATGGGAAAATCTTCCTGCCTTGATGCCATGGCTAACATCTAGCGGGCTATGTCTGAACCAACTCAATGTTATGTTGGCTATATTAGACCTATACGCCTAAGACGAACAGCCTCTAGATAAGGAAATTTGACTTAGGGGTAAATGCTGTTTTCGGCTTTTCTTCGGGAAGGCCTATCGGACTGTTTATCAAACATAGCAAAATATTCGAGAAAAATATTTAGAGGTCTGTTGTCCTGATGACAAGAAAAAAATTTCACTTTTTTGCGAAATCGTAATGTCATTGCATCAATTTGGCACGATTTTTGCATCTCTAATTAAGTTCTTAAACCGATTCACGACTAACGTGATATACCATGGTAAAAGACAACTACAACCAAAAAACACCTTTTTATTTATTTTTAAAACACACTGATTATGGACACAAAACCTGAACAGACCCAGATCAATTCCGAAAAACGCACCACTATCTACAACGTCATTATCCTGGACAAGAGCGGATCAATGTCAAGCATTACGAAACAGGCCATCGATGGTGTCAACGAGACCCTGGCTGCCATTCGTAGTTCACAACTCAAGGATCCCGAACTGGACAACCGTGTCACGCTGGTGTCATTCTGTGGCTGTGAGATGAAACGACTCTACGACATGACGCCCATTGCCGACGTGCGCGACATCACCAAAGATGACTACATTCCCTGCTGCCTCACTCCGCTCTATGATGCAATCGGCCAAACCATCACCCGCGTTCACAAAGCCACCCAAGACCAACTGGTGGCCGTCGCCGTGACCATCATTACCGATGGTTACGAGAACGATTCTAAGGAGTTCTCCGCCATGGACATCAAGCGCCTCATTGACCAATATAAGGAAGAGGGCTGGATGTTTGCCTACATCGGCGCCGACCATGACGTAATCAGAGTCTCCAAACAGATTTCCATCGACAACTTCATGTCGTTTGAAAAGACTCCACAAGGCACTCAAGACATGTTCCACCGCGAGCAACGCAGCAAGGCGAAATGGATGTCACGAATGAAGAAGGCGATGTCGGAAAACGAAGATGAAGAAATCGCTCGCGAAAAAATGCGTAGCGGAAGCATGGGGTACTATGACGAAGACCCAACTTAAACCCGAAAAACACACACTTTATCTCTAAAGACCTTCTCGGGTTTTAACTACGGAGTGGCTCCCAGGCTGCTCCGTAGCGTTTTCATCGCCGTTCATTTCGGCACTAAAAAAGAAAAAGTGGGACCTCGGCTTGGGGGTGGTGAAAAAAAATAGTAACTTTGCGGTATCAACGACCAAGCGCTGTTGAAATGACAGGCTGCACCTCACGATGGCAGGTGTTCTCGTTATAATTTAATTGAACGAACCCACCTAATAATATGGCTCAGAACAAAGCATTGACACCCATGATGAAACAGTTCATGGAAATGAAAGCGAAGCATCCCGACGCTATCCTGCTGTTTCGTGTAGGTGACTTTTATGAGACCTATTTGCAAGATGCCATTACCGCTTCCGAGATTCTGGGCATCACCCTCACCCGACGGTCAAACGGCGCGGCGGGGTCGGATGAAATGGCAGGGTTCCCACACCACGCGTTAGACACCTATCTGCCCAAACTGGTGAGGGCTGGCAAACGTGTCGCCATCTGTGACCAGCTGGAAGACCCGAAAATGACCAAAAAACTGGTCAAACGCGGCATCACCGAACTGGTGACCCCTGGCGTGGTGGTGGGCAGCAACATTCTGGACCGGAAGGAGAACAACTTCCTCGCCGCCGTGCATTTCGGAAAAAAACTGCTGGGAGTGGCATTCCTCGACATCAGCACCGGCGAGTTCCTCACTGCCGAGGGAAATGTTGAGTACATCGACAAGTTGCTGGGCAATTTCTCGCCTAAGGAAGTGCTCATCGAGCGCAGCAACCGCAAACGATTTGAAGAGTCGTTCACGGCCCACTATCTGACCTTCGAAATGGACGACTGGGCGTTCACTTACGAAGCTGCCAGCGACCGCTTGCTCAAGCATTTTGAGACCAAAAACCTGAAAGGATTTGGAGTGGCAGGCATGGAGTATGCCATCGTCGCTTCGGGCGTCATCCTGCAGTACCTCGACATCACCCAGCACACACAGATCAAGCATATCACCACCCTAGCCCGCATTGAAGCAGAGCGGTATGTGCGGCTCGACAAGTTCACCGTGCGTAACCTGGAACTGGTGGCCCCAATGGGCGAAGGGGGCAAATCGCTGCTTGACGTACTCGACAAAACCATCTCTCCTATGGGCGGCCGCATGATGCACCGTTGGCTGTTGTTCCCCCTCAAGGACGTGAAGGCCATTACGCGACGGCTCGATGTGGTGGAACAATTCATGCGCGACACCGACGGACGCGAGTTGCTCAAACGGCAACTGGAGATGATAGGCGACCTGGAGCGCCTTGTCTCGCGCGTGGCCGTGGGACGCATCACACCCCGCGAACTGGTCCAGCTCAAGTGTGCGCTGCAAGCCATCGAGCCTGTCAAGGTGATGTGCGAGAACAGCGAAAACGACGTGCTGCGCACTCTGGGAGACCGGCTGAACCCGTGCGTGGTGATTCGCGACCGCATCGACCGCGAGGTGAACCCCGATGCACCCAACCAACTAGGGAAAGGCAACATCATCATGCGTGGAGTGGATGAACAACTCGACGAGTTGCGTGAACTGGCACATTCCAGCAAGGATTATCTGCTGAAAATCCAACGGCGCGAAATAGAGAAGACTGGCATCCCAAGCCTGAAAATCGCCTTCAACAATGTGTTCGGTTACTACATCGAAGTACGTAACACCCACAAGGACAAAGTGCCCAACGACTGGATTCGCAAGCAGACACTGGTCAATGCCGAGCGCTATGTCACCCAAGAACTTAAAGAATACGAGGAGCGCATCCTAGGGGCTGAGGAGAAAATTCAGATGATCGAGAACAGGCTCTTCGGCGAACTCGTGGCAGCTTTGATGGAATACATCCCCGCCATTCAGGCCGATGCCACCGTCATTGCACAACTCGACTGCCTGAACGCTTTCACCCACGTGTCGCTTGACTATAAATACAACCGCCCCGAAGTGGATGAAACGCTGGACATCGACATCACCGACGGCCGACATCCCGTCATCGAGCGCCAACTTCCCATCGGCGAGGAATATGTGCCCAACAGCATCCAACTGAGCAACGATGGACAACAAATCATAATCATCACCGGCCCCAACATGGCCGGAAAGAGCGCCCTGCTCCGCCAGACGGCGCTCATCACCCTCATGGCGCAGATTGGTTGTTTCGTGCCGGCACAGCGTGCCCGCATCGGTGTGGTGGACAAGATTTTTACCCGTGTAGGGGCCAGCGACAACATCTCGTTGGGCGAGTCCACCTTCATGGTCGAAATGACCGAAGCCGCCTCCATCCTAAACAACCTGAGCGAACGCTCGCTGGTGCTCTTCGATGAACTAGGACGCGGCACAAGCACCTACGACGGCATCTCCATCGCATGGTCGATTGTGGAATACATTCACGAACACAGTTCGCACGCCAAGACGCTCTTCGCCACGCACTACCACGAACTGAACGAAATGGAACGCTCGTTCAAGCGCATCGTCAACTACAACGTGAGCGTGAAAGAACTCGACGGAAAGGTAGTATTCGTACGCAAACTGGTCAAGGGCGGCAGCGCGCACAGCTTCGGCATCCACGTCGCCAAACTGGCGGGTATGCCAGCCACCATCGTCAACCGTGCCGATGACGTGCTCAAGCAGTTGGAAGCCAACAGCCATAACGGCGACGCGCTCACCCGAGATCTGGACGACGTGGCGAGCACCCGCAGCGGGTACCAACTCTCTATCTTCCAACTCGACGACCCCGTCCTCACGCAAGTGCGTGACGAAATCTTGCACATCGACATCAACAACCTCACCCCCATGGAAGCCCTCAACAAGCTCAACGGCATCAAGGGCATCATCACCGGTAAATATGATTAGGGGTCCTCTTAGCCCACAGAGTTAGCAACTTGTTATCACATAATGAAAAACGGGGCTCCGCTCTCGCTTCACCCCAGCCTATACTATGTCATGCTTTACAGCTTCGATGATGTTTTACTCCGAGAGGATAAGGTTGATAAGGGTGTTCACGCCTTCTACATCCACCTTACCGTCAGCGTTCGAGTCGGCTCCGAAGTGACCTAAGTGTTTGCGATTTTTATATATTTCCAAAAACAGTCTATGATTGGAAAACTTTTACAAGATATTGCAATCACCGATTAAGCAAGTAAATCGGCTATTAGTTTTGTGAAGTCCACAATGTCGCCCTCTATACTGGCTTTCTCCAGTGCTTGCATATAAGCGTCTCGTCTTTCTACAGGAATTATAGTCCATGAATACCCCCCCGTGGAAAGCATCGTGTTCATGATGAAACGACTCATTCTGCCATTCCCGTCATTATAAGGGTGTATGAAACTAAATAAGAAATGTCCAAGGATAGCTCTGACTGCTGGATGCTTTTCTTTTTGTAATAAGCGGAAATATGCAGGCATAGCATCACGAACGGCCTCGTAATTCATTGGCGTATGTCGTGAACCGCGGATATAGACAGGGCGGTTGCGGTAGCCAACAATAGCAGACGGTTGATAAAGACCTGCGGCTACCATTGGTTGCCACATTTCAAAATACCAGTTTCCATGGTCGTCATCAACAGCAGTTCCGGCATTTGTACCTTTCACAATTTTGGCGATGGTGTTCTTTACAGCCAGGAATGCCTGATAGTAACCTCTAGCCACCAATGCATTATGGGCCTCTCTATCTTCTTCTTTAGGATTCCAGTTGCCACTTTTTACTTTCTCTATCAACTCGTCAGATACCTTATAACCTTCGATAGACAAAGAATGATAGGCATCCTCTGTATATTTGTCATCCAGTTGCTTAATCAGTTGGTCGATCTCAATAGGCCTTGAAGACGGAGAAGGGAAATTGTCGATAACCGTTTTTCGCATTTTACTCCACATCAACGATAATCGTGCAACATATGGGGAAACAGGGAAGGGGGCAATGCTCTCTACCTTATCTTCAAACGGGTCTTCCTCACGCACATCATATCCCAGACGCTTCATGAGCCTCAGAATGTTGTCTGCTGTCTTATCTCTGCCTATATTTCGAAAAGCCCCAACAAGACGCCCTGCACGGGTACTTGCTCCCTTATCAGCAAGAATTCCGTGAATCTCCGATTCGTCTTTCACCATTTGAAGGCAGGTTCTCGCAGAAATTGGATCCTGACGGAAATAAGTAGGTGACGCAAATACCAATGCTTCCGCTAAAGTGTACATTTGTACACCATATTCAGGATGGGTGTATATGGAGGACGGCAATTTGGCTTTCAGGTTGAACAAACTTGTGCCATATAGTAACGATGTGACGTTGTTGTTCCCGTCAGGATTACGTATGATGATCTGTATAGGAACTGTCGTGTTGCCCGAATGAAGGTCAAGTGACTGTTCTGCAGTCAGACTCCAATTGTCGCCAAAACGTGAAGCACAATACTTAGACAAGAACGCCCAGTAGGAGGTATACCAGTCTGTGGTATCGCCTTCCATGCCAGGACGTGAGGCTATGTACCACCCCCTAACAACTTCTTTCAGCCATCCCTCACGCAACAGGCGAGTCAAGTGTGTTCTGTTAAGTTGTTCTGTTCCGTGAAGTACGACAAAGTTCTCTGTATCTTGAAGTAGCTTCAATTGCTCAAGAGACTCTGCTACCTTTTCTGCTAGTGTTGACATATTGACTTATGTTTTATTACACGTTGTTTCTTGTAGTGAAGTCGCACGTCTTTTGCTAATGTTCTTTTGCACGTCTTTTACTGATGTGCGATTACACGTTATTTTGTGCAAAGGTACGAAAAAACTAGGAATAAAAGCAAATTTACGGAAGAAAATGATATAAAAGTTCCGCCTTCGAAAAAAAATCCCCTAGAGAATCACCCCAAAAACAAAAAGTGCGGAAAGCAAGAGATATGGCCGTTGAACGGTCGAAGGTAGGCGGCGTTTTGGCACTAAAAAAGAAAAATTTCATCTTTCTTTTTGTATTGCGCTCAACTTGCACTACCTTTGCGAAAAATTTCGCACGGAAAATTCCACATTATGGAAATTTCTGTGTATTAGTTATTTACGATTCGTTTCTTGAAATTAATGACTAGGAAAGACTTTGAGATTATGGCGCCCGTAGGGTCGTGGGATTCGCTCACCGCCGCCTGGCAGAGTGGCGCCGACGCCATCTACTTCGGCATAGAGAACCTGAACATGCGTTCAAAATCGAGTGTAAATTTCACGCTCGACGACCTTCACACCATCGCCACATGGTGCCGAGAGCGCGACATCAAGACCTACCTGACGGTGAACACCATCATCTATGATGAAGACATCGACTATATGCACCGCATCGTGGACGCTGCGCGGGAGGCGCAAGTGACCGCCATCATCGCCAGCGACATGGCCACAATCCTTTACGCCCGTTCCATCGGGGTGGAAGTGCACATTTCCACACAAGTGAACGTGAGCAACACCGAGGCGGTGCGGTTCTACGCCCAGTGGGCCGACGTGATGGTCATGGCGCGCGAACTGAATCTGGAACAAGTCTATCAGATACACGAAGCCATCAAGCGCGACGACATACGAGGGCCGCATGGCGAACTTGTCCGCATCGAGATGTTCTGCCACGGCGCCCTGTGCATGGCCGTGAGCGGGAAGTGCTACATGAGTCTGCACGAAGCATGGTCCAGCGCTAACCGTGGCGCATGTCGGCAGATTTGCCGCCGGGGTTACACCGTCACCGACCGCGAAACGGGCTATGAACTGGCAGTGCAGGACAAATACATCATGTCGCCCAAAGACCTGAAAACCATCCATTTCCTCAACAAGATGGTGGACGCCGGCGTGACGGTGTTCAAGATTGAAGGCCGCGCCCGTGGACCCGAATATGTGCGAATGGTAGTCAGCTGCTATAACGAAGCCTTGAACGCGATTATCGACGGGACCTACGACGACGGGCTTATCGCCAGCCTCGACGAGCGACTGGCACAAGTGTTCAACCGTGGTTTCTGGGACGGGTATTACCTGGGGCAACGCCTCGGCGAGTGGAACAACAAATATGGCTCCAGCGCCACCCGCGTCAAAGAATATGCGGCAAAGGGCGTGCGGTACTTCAGCAACATCGGGGTGGCCGAATTCCTCATGGAAGCCGGCGAACTGCACGTGGGCGACGAGGTGGTCATCACCGGCCCCACCACGGGCGCGCTGTTCCTCACCGTGGATGAAATCAGAGTGGGGCTGAAACCAGTGGACAAAGCCGTCAAAGGCGACAGTTTCTCCATCAAGACCGGCACCAAAATCAGGCCCAGCGACAAACTCTTCCTTTGGAAAGAGGTGCATCCCACCACCACCGTCCAGCACCCCATACAGTAAGACGGCCATACCAGCAGCATTAACGACCCACTACCAAGTCATAATCCAGATTGTCGTACACGATACGGGGACTGCCTTGATAGGACTCAGAAATGGGATTGTACTGCTCCACCCGATGAGATGAACGGATTTCGCCCAAATCAAGCAGGATTTGAGCCACATCAGTGTTCATAAACGGCCTGTGAACCGCATTTCTGAGACGTGTCATCACCTCGGGATGTGTCTGCTTGTACTTGTCGGAACACCACACCATGAACGGGATATCATTCTGGCTTTTCAGATAGGCCGCCGATTTGTGTTCCGAGTGGCTGCGACCCAAACTGTAACGGTAGTCGTAAACCTCCTCGCCGTGGTCGCTGAAATAAACGAGTACGGCATTTTGATTGTGGAACAAGTCCAACAAGCGCCCTATCACTTCATCATGATATAACGTCGCGTTGTCGTATTGGGCAATCTGCACCCGAGCGGCATCGTCGATATAAGCAGCCTTCATGAGCACACTATCCTTTGTAAAATGGATGTGTGACGCGTCTTGAGGGTAGCGCAACACCGCCATGACATGCTGACCCATAAGGTGGAAAACGTGCAGTTTTTTGGCGCTGTGTGAGTTTTCCATCGCGTGTGAATTGATAAAATCGTCCACCAGTTCGCCGTCGTAAGGGAAACTCTGTTCGTTTCGATGAGTGTAACAGCAATCCAGAATGTCTTTATTGAACAGGATGGAGTTTAACGAAAAAGAGAAAACATTTTTCTGCTTTTTCAGCCCCAATTGATTGTCCCACCAAGTGACATCGTAACCCGCACGCTTGAAAACGGACATAAGCATAGGATGCTCATTCCAATTCTCACCACGCTCGCGCAAATAGGTCGAGAACACCTTCTTCAGCGTCCGGCTTGTTGTATTATACGGGGAAATGACATCATCAAAAACGATGAGGTTGCCACGTTGCACCTCCTCATCCATACGCGGTGTGGTATTTAACTGATAGCCATAGATGCCCGCATGCCTTTTGTTATAGGATTCGCCTATCACCACAATCACACTGATAGAATCCTGATAGCTGCAATAAGCGTCGCCCGACTTGTACTCGCGCGTGGTAGCCCCAATCAACGAATTGACTTCGCCTGATGTCAGAGCCAAAGAGCGTATGGAATAAAGCACCGACGTGAGATTGTCCATACCACGGTCTCCCTCCTGAACGACAAAGCGCTCAATGTCGGGCATGGTCTTGGCGGAAAACAGTTTCACATAAACGCCCACACACGGCAAGCACACCAACAATAGCACGACCAACGCGCCATTCAGCCAAGCATTCCCGTTTCTTGCTGGTTTGTGATGGTAGTAATACTCCGCGACGGCGATAAGTGCTCCCATCACAACGACTGCCGCTAAAGAAATAAGACTGCCTCTGGAGAAAAGATAATTCTTGAGAAATTCGCCCGCCTCGCCAGCATTGGTCTCGGCCACCAGCAGCATGATGTCGGGAGTGATGGCTGTTTGAAACACCTTGCGAACGGCAATGGTGACAAAAAACACGCTCAACGACAAGACATAGAACAAAATTTTCACCCATCGGCGCTTCAACGCAAAAACGATACAAGTCAATAAGTAAGAATAGATGGCGGCAATCCCGAAATATTGGATAAAATCAAGGATGCGCTCATAACGCATGTCGGTTATGGCATCCTTCACTTCCAAGCAGGAAAGCGGCACCCACATCAAGAATGTCGCCACAAAAAACGGTAATTGGCCAACAACTGGCTTGACTATGTAATTGATAATGGTGCTGACACTCTTGAACAATTCCTTCATTACTCTCCAGCGCCTAAATGGCGAAACACTTTTAACATATTTAGCATGGCAATGCGCGATGACACATTACCATGCTAAATCTTGGTTTGAAAATAGTTGATTAATTATTTTACCACAAGGAATTTCGATACAATATTGCTGCTTGACCCGTCGCCACTCGTGGATGCAATAACGTAATAAACACCCGTGGCTACCCTGTCGCCGTCGCTGTCACAGCAGTCCCATGTGGCCACGCCACCAGAACTCTTGAGTTGCTTGATGACATTACCGCTCGAATCGGCAATCTTCACCAAAGCATTCTCGGTCAAACCAGCAATAGTCAACAAGCCGGTGAAATCGGGACGAACGGGATTGGGATAGCAGTAAACATTGCTCAGGTCGTTGGATGTCGAGCCGCTGCCTTGAGCATATTCCACCAAGCCGCTGTCGGTGAGAATAAACACCGAATTATTCTTGGTGTTGCATGCAACGGTATAGACATTGTTACTGGGCAACATACTGTTGCTCGTATTGAACTGATGCAGAATTTGTGTACCGTCTTCACTCACTTGATACACTCCCGCCGTAGTCGTGGCAATCCATTTACGGTTTTGGCCATCCACAGCGATGCAGTTGATGCCAATGCCCTCAAGCAGATAATCGGCGAGGTCGGTGCCATCGTTGCGAGGCACTTTGATGTGATTCACCACACAATTGTCGGTGAGCGCGTCATCAGGATTCATGTAGACAATACCCGATGAAGTGGGGAACCACAGCAAGCCGTTCTTATCAACAGTAATACATTTCAGATAAGTCCATGAAACCTTTTTGCCGTCCTGGTCCGTAAAATCGACATAGGTGCGGGTGACGGGGTCGGTGTTGTTGATACCGTCCTTCCAGAAGAATATTGGACTATTGTTGCCTCCATCACTGTAAATTTTAACGTCATTCTTGTTGATGCAGAAGGAGGCGCGCTTAAACTGACCCGTCTCAATGTTTGGCACGTTTATTTTCTTCCAGTCAGCCTTGGTGGCGGTTGCAGTACTGTGGAACTTAGCACTGGGCAATGCAATGACATTTGACCCGCCAGATGGTTTTCCATGTCCATACACAATCCAAAGGTTGCCCTCACTATCGAACGCCGTTGCACCACGGAATAAACCACCCGGTGCATTGCTTTTGGTATAAATGTCTACCGTTTTGCCATCGGTCACTTTATAAACCCGTGAAGCCTCACTAGACATAATGCCTCTAATGCTGAACACATAGGTGTGAGGATCCTTTGGACTCACACAAATTGGATAAGCGCTGTAATCTATTCTGTCGGTACCGAGTCGATCAGGAGTTTCATCATACCATCTTTCTCCATCATATACGCTCACTTCCATCAATCGGCAGGACTTGCTTGAAGTCAATACAGCATTGTCAGCTGTCGTATGCACATAGAGTTTATCAAGTGGTTCATTGTATATCATCCAGAAAGCCAGTTCCTTCAATGTCATTCCATTGGGAAGGAAGAAATCGGACTCGTCTCCACCCATGTGAAGGCCGTTAGGTCCTAGGGCCCACATGGTGCCGTTTCCATGTGCATAGCAAGAGTACATCTCGTTTCCGCCATCAATGCGCTGTTCATTGTTTCCATTATTGTCAAACGTATAGTAGAACCCTTCCGACATGAAATTGGCAATAAAACCTGTTGGCGTCGCCTGCACATTGTCGGCTCGGCTAGCGACCACCGACCTCAAGGTAATGGTGGGTTTGGCTGCACTACCGCCCAAAGCGCCTACATATAAATTGCTGGCAGCGTTAACCATCACCGTTGAACTATTGACCGGATAGATACGACCATTGGTCACCTTCTTACTTGTTGACTTGAAAGAAGAAACGGCGTCGTGGGGTTCCGAGACTTGCGAACAATAGATGGTATTGTCAATGATAGCTACAAGCGTAATGCCCACTTGGGCTATTGAAGCTATGTTTTTGTAATAGATGTGCGACTCCTTGATGACAAAATTCTCATCATCAATCACGACATAACCAAATTCGGTAGCCACGAGCATAGTCCCGTCATCGGTGAAATTCACATCATTGATGGCTTTGCCCGATGTGATAATGGCGTCCTTGATTTCGGGCATATTAATGACTTTGCCACTTGACAGAATCACATCAATATTCGAGTTGTTGTAAACAACGACCAAGTAATTCTTGTTGCTGTTGTAATAGATATTACTCACCAGCACATCAGAGAGGTAATTACTTTTGTCAATGGACTCAATCTCTTCTGTGTCCTTGTCAAAGCTGAAAACATTCTTGCTCAACAAGAAATACACTTTCTCATCGGTGTCGATAAGTTCTTTCGCCTGAGTAATAGCCGAATAGGGGTGTATTTTCCAGCTACCTCCTGAAATCTGAGCACTGGCCACAACAGGCAGCAACATCAACACAAAGATAATGGCTTTCTTTATCATAGTTCTGAAATATTTGTTGTCTTATAAAATGTTCATTCCTAATAATAACGGAATTTGAGCCTCTAAATTGCTTATTACGTTAAAAAAGCCGTTTTCACCGCCGTAATTCACACACGCGGCTCGCGTCTTCACGATTCACAAAACTGCACACACACCACTCGCCTGTAATTTCACTTTCGTATCGAATGTGGATGCGCTCATTGGGCAAGAACTTGACAGTGGCACTTGCGCTCATAGCGACAGGGTCGCCTTGACGGCTGTCCACTCCACGCTTTGACACCAGTTTTACTTTGTCGTCAATGATGGTGGCTATGAGATTCACCGTGTCACCCGGTTTGAGTTCCAATCCCTGCTGCGTGATGGTCACCGTGCCATCGTTGTTGGTCACAAATGTAACCTGATGTTCGGCATCAGGCTGTTCTTCGCTCAACGTCATCGCCTCAATCTGAGTGCGGGCCGGAGAGCGGTCGATGCGGCCAAAGATAAGTCCGATGAGTGCGAATGCCACAAACAAGGCCAGCACATAAAACTCTATAGAGTTAATTTCCATCAGCAGTAAAAAGGATGATTACTTGACGACCCTCAGGTAGATCTGCGGCGCTTCGGGATAGGTGCCATCGGCTGCGCTGATATAGACGGGATAGACACCAGTCTCCACACGCTCACCATCGGCATCGCAGCAATCCCACGTCGCCACATTAGAATCATGTATAAACTCTTTGACCACGTCACCTTGCATGTTGCAAATTTTCACCTGGCAACCTTGAGCTACACCGCTAATGGCCACCAAGCCCGTAAAATCAGGAAGGACGGGATTGGGGTAAGCTTCAAGTTCACCCAACACAGCCTGTTCCTCGCCATTCTCAATGTATTCGACCACACCACTGCTGGTAATAATCATCACGCGCCCGGTATTGCCCATGACACATGTCGAGTACACCAAGTTGGATGGCATGATGCTGTTGTCGGTGTCAAAATGCTTCAGAATTTCCGAACCGTCAGGACTCAGCAAATATACGCCTTCGGTGCTCGTGCTCACCCATTTGCGATTCAGATAATCCACTCCGATGTGCCGAATACCCACACCGCTCAACATGAAATTTCCGCTCGAGTTCACAGGGCGAATGACACGAAGTTCGTCACCGAATGCTGTGGTGGGGTCGAAGTAGAACAAGCACGAAGCAGCCACCCACACCATACCAGTGGAGTCACTGGTAATGAAAGGATTAGTACCATTAGGAGCGAATGTCAGCTGATTGTTTCTCTGGTCTTTAATCTGCGTGAAGCTCTTTGACTCCTGTTCGCCATGGATATCGCCACGCCAAATAACGATGGGCAGATTATAACCACCAATGCTGAACACCTTCACATCGTCCTTGCCTATGGCAAACGTGTTGAACTTGGATCCGATACCACGAGTGCCCGGAACATTATAGGTCAAAAAATCTTCTTCCGTAAAGCTTTCGTTGTCAAGTTTGTCAACCGTCAAAACACTCACGGGGTTGGTAATGGCGGTATTGTTGTCGTCGTTTTGCACGAACCATAAATTGCCTTGCGAATCAAAGTCGAAACCCTTGATACAACGATAATAGTCGTTTGCGGCACCCTTTACCGAGGAATTTCGCTCATCAAATACCACCGCAACTGTGTCATTCACCACCTTGATAAGGCCACTGAACCATGTACCTACATAGTAAGTATCGGGATGGCGTGGGTCAAACTGGGGGAAATAACCACCAGTACTATTCTTCAATGCAGTTGGGCTTGTTGAAGCCCACACGCAACCATTGCCAGACCATTGTTCACCATCATAGGTGTAAGCCACAAGTGCGTACTTATAAGAACCTGCTTTGGGTAATACAGCATTCGGTCCTGGAGATATCAAGTAAAGTTTACCTGTAACAGGCTGGTAAGTAGCATAATATGGAACATCCAGTCCAATAGCGTTGAATTTATAATATGTAGTCGCGGCATTATTTTTGAACAAGCCATTCTCGCCCAACGCCCATGGTATGCCGTCGCCGGTAGGATAGCACGAGTAAATGCCCGCGCCTTTTCCTGTAAGTCTTTTGTAATTATTGCCCGCAGCGTCGGTAGTGTAGTAATATGAACTCGTAGTCAGCACATTCCAGAGGTATCCCGAAGGAAACTTCTGAATATTATAAACTGGCTGAGCGGTAGTATAACGTCCGTATTGGTATTTATCCACAGCGAGGCTGTCGCCTATGGTCTGAATCTCCACCCGCTTCATGTAGGTACTGTCGGCAGTTGTATTCAAAAAGAAGCGGTTGTCATTGATTCGGTATAACACCGCCTTGGTCACAGTCTTGGCGCGATTTCCCAACGGGGATACAACCTCAAAGTCGCTGAGGCTCTCAGGGGTTGTCGTACGGCTAAAGTACAAGCTGTCGCCCATTGCCAAAGCCAAGCCGCCATTGACAGGCACCATCGAATGAAGTGATTTGCCGTAGTTGCGATACCGCTTCATTTCCAAGGTGGTATCATCAATCTCGAGATAACCAAAGCCTGTAGTGACATAGATAGAACCAGGGCCAAAGGTGATGTCGTTGATGCTCTTGCTACCAGCATACACCATGTCGCTCAATGCCGAAACGTTCTTCACGCTACCATCACTCATCACAACATCAATGTTGGAATTGAGATAGGCCACCACCAGGTATTGCTTGTCGTAGTTATAATAAATCTGCTGAACGATAACGTCCGCGCTCAATCCCTTCGAACTTTTGATGAGTTGGATTTCATTCGTTGCTTTGTCGAAGCGGTTGATATTATTATTTACCAACATATAGACACAATCACCGGCATCGATGCAATTTTTGATGCCTGCAGCCAAAAATTGCGGATGTTCCCGCCAAATTTCGGCTTGCAGCACGGTGGGCAATAGCAGCATAAGAGCTATAAGAATTTTCTTCATCATGATGGAAAAATCAATAATCGTTTTTTGTCGTATGATAATAACGTGCAACGTCTTCATTTATTGTGTAATAAGACGTTGCACGATAATTAATTCAAGTATTGGCGACCTGGGCTTTTTCCACCCACTGTTTCACTTCATCCACCGTGGGGGTTTGATAACCCAGTTTATACTTCTTGTTGATGTCCAGCAAGTCCTGGAAAAGTTTTCCGGGACGCTCCAATGCGGCAAGCGCTTCGACGGTGAGCACTCCAGCCTTCTGTATGGGTGCCACCCACTCGGCGGGAATACCCAGCGCGGTGAATGCCTCTTCCTTGTCGCGATGAGCCACTTTTTCGGGACGCATCTGTGGGAACAAGAGCACGTCCTGAATGTAACTGTTGCCCGTCATGAGCATAACCAAACGGTCAATGCCGATTCCAATACCACTGGTAGGTGGCATGCCATATTGCAAGGCACGCAAGAAGTCTTGGTCGATAATCATCGCCTCATCATCTCCCTTATCGGCCAAACGCATTTGCTCCTTGAAGCGCTCTTCCTGGTCGATGGGGTCATTCAGCTCGCTGTAGGCATTGGCGAGTTCCTTACCGTTCACCATCAACTCAAAACGCTCGGTCAAGCCCGCCTTGCTGCGGTGCATCTTGGTCAATGGCGACATTTCCACTGGATAATCAATGATGAACGTGGGCTGGATATAAGAGTTCTCACAATACTCTCCGAATATCTCATCTATGAGTTTGCCTTTGCCCATCGTTTCGTCGATTTCAAGGTTCAACTCTCGGCACACGCCTCTAATCTGGCTCTCATCCATATCGGAAAGGTCATAACCAGTCTTCTCTTTGATAGCATCAAGGATGGGCAGACGACGGTAAGGAGCCTTGAAACTGATGACCTTGCCATCAATTTCGGCTTCAGGCTTGCCGTTGACCGCAATGCAGATGGTTTCCAACAGACGCTCGGTGAAGTCCATCATCCAGTTGTAGTCCTTGTACTGGACATACAACTCCATGCAAGTGAACTCGGGATTGTGGTTACGATCCATGCCCTCGTTGCGGAAATTCTTGCCAATTTCATACACGCCCTCAAAGCCACCCACGATGAGTCGCTTGAGATACAGTTCGGTGGCAATTCGCATATACATGTCCACATTCAGGGCATTGAAATGGGTGATGAACGGGCGTGCCGTGGCACCGCCAGCAATGCTCTGCAAGGTGGGGGTTTCCACCTCGGTATAGCCAGCGTCGTCCAGCACTTGGCGCAGAGTCTTGAGCACAACAGCCCGCTTGAGGAACGTCTCCTTCACCCCTTCATTGACAATGAGGTCGACATAACGCTGACGATAGCGCAACTCAGGATCGTCAAAGGCATCGTAGGTAACACCGTCTTTCACTTTAACCACCGGTAGTGGCCGCAATGACTTGCTCAACAGCTTGAGCGACTGTGCATGGACACTGATTTCGCCCGTCTGCGTGCGGAACACATAACCTGTGATACCCACGAAGTCGCCCATGTCAAGCAACTTCTTGAACACCACATTGTAAAGGTCCTTATTCTCCTCAGGACACAAGTCATCACGACTGATATAGACCTGGATGCGGCCGTGCGAATCCTGAAGTTCCATGAACGATGCTTTGCCCATGATGCGACGGCTCATGATACGGCCTGCTATGCTCACCT
Source organism: Muribaculaceae bacterium (assembly GCA_017619935.1). Lineage (GTDB taxonomy): Bacteria > Bacteroidota > Bacteroidia > Bacteroidales > Muribaculaceae > Sodaliphilus. Next base: position 97,766 of record JAFZRJ010000014.1, read on the forward strand.
GGCGAGGGTCACCGTCATCGGCGAACTGCTCACGGATATCATCGCTGTAGGCATTCACCACAAATTCCTCGGCAGGATATGGATTGATGCCCATTTCACGCAACTGGTTCAGACTGTTGCGACGCACTATCTCTTGTTCACTCAGTTCTAATATATTCATTTTTATGTGTGCGGATTGATTTGCAGGACTTACTTCTTTTTCATTTGTGCAGCGACATCAACTATGCCTTTGCTCATTTTATCAGCCACCAATTTGGCAAACTCTTCACTCTTGCCCTGCTTGCCGTAATAATCCCGGGCTTCATCCATAAGTTTTTGGGCCTTCTGCTGCGCTTCGTGGTCTTCACTGCCGCCAGCCATTTGCAACGACAAGTCCAGACTTGCTTTTACAATGGTTTCGGCATCTTTTTCCATGTCGCCGGTCAAGCCCGCAGGCACGTTGTCACTGACCACAACTTGCTCTTTTTCGGCAGGTTGTTCAGTTGTTGGCGAAGTTGTTTCATTCCCATTTTTCTGATTGGTGCTGTCGCACGAAATAAGGCTCATCGCCACTAAGGCAACGGCCACAAAGAGAGTCTTTTTCATCTTCATTAGTATAAATAACGTGCAAATTTACTGCAAATTAAGCAATAACCAAAGAAAACCGTCAAAAAATGCGCTGTTGAATCTTTCACGGCAATTTTTTCACACCTTATTCGGTATATTTGGTTTTTTTTATTTAATTTTGTGGCATTCAACCGACAACCCATTATTAACCCTAAAGCAACCGCTATGAAAAAGATTTATCTCATCCTGACATCTGCACTGGTGGCACTTGCCGTTCAGGCTAATATCACCTTTGAAGTTGGTAACTACAAGTACTCTTTGGACACTAGCAACGACTGGGTCAGTTGTATTGGTCTCAGCGCCGAAGGGACTGAAAAACAACTCACTGACGTCGTGCTGCCTCACCTCGTATCTTACAACGGTGAGAGGTATTATCTCAAGGAAATAGCAGCCAATGCGTTTGCCAACAACCCCCGAATCCGACTGGCATATCTCTATTCTCCCATATCGCGAATAAGCGCCGGCGCATTTAAGGGTTGTACATCGCTCTTCAAAGTGGAGATGTCGGCAATGGAGACTATCGCTAGCGATGCTTTTGAGGGTTGCAGTAGTCTGCAAAGAATATCCCTGCGAACTTATTTTCCCCCAAAATACACCCCTAATTCTGCCACCCCGACGGCTGGCGTCACCCTATATTTACCACCTTTCAGTGGCATTATACCCCGCTATAAAGCAACGGCTTGGAAAGCTTTTAAAACCATGGAAACCAGCAACGAGTGTTTTCAAGCAACCGACTATAACAGCGGAGCCATAGGCGAATGCATTTATTCTACCACCCCCTACGGAAAAGTGCCCGCTAGCGCTAGCGACTACCCAATAGTGGATCTGATTGTCACAGGCTATGCCGACAAGGACGGGCCAGTTAAGATGAGGGGGGCGTCTTACGATGGAATGAAACATTATCCCCGAGTAATCGCCGACAGTGCTTTTGCCGGAAGGACTGGACTCACCGAAATAGTCTTTGGTAGTGTTCGCACTATCGGCAAGGCGGCCTTTGCTGGTTGCACCGCCTTGAACAGCGTCACCATCTCCTGCGACACTATCGGCGCAAGCGCTTTTGAAGGCTGCAGTAACCTTTCCACCATCACACTCAAGGAGAATGTCAACCGTATAGACACGCGCGCTTTCGCTGGCACCGCCATCACATCGCTTGAGCTTCCAGCCACACTTCGTGATTACAGCTATGTTGTGGACGCTTGCAACGACTGTCCTAATTTTGTGGAATATAAAGTGAAATCAACCAGTTCTGATTACAGTACCAATGAAGGATTATTGTTCAATAAAGACCTGACGGAACTGATTCGAGTTCCTGTCGCGAAAGATCCCTACGAGTGGTTCCAAGCCATTCCTACCACATGTACCCACATTCGCTCTGGAGCTTGTGCCAACAATATTGCAACAGGCAATGCTATGCTTCCTATCCCCTACGGCATCAACACCATTGGCGGTTACGCCTTCGAAAACTTAAAAGGTGTGGGGTCCATTTTCATTCCCAGCAGTATAACCAGGATTGACCAATACGCATTTTATAATGCATCTTTCAAAATTGTTTATGTGGGAGCAAGTACACCACTGAATCTTACCACCGATGTGTTCAGCGGCATAACAAAAAGTTTCCTTCGCGTGCCTGTCAACTCACGGGACAAGTATGCTTCGGCCAATTACTGGAAATCGTTCGGGATTATTACTGCTAGTGGCTGCGATTTTGTAAGCTTCAAGAATAAAAATTACGGCAATTTTATTGTCAAGAAGGCAGCCACCGAAAGCGAGAATGGCCAAGTATCTATGGTATATGGGTTTCACACTCAAGATGCCACTCATATTCCGACCACAGTGGCTGATATCAGAGGCTTGACTTACGACGTGGTCAGTCTAGGCGACAGCGTGTTCGTTGACAATAAAAAAATTACGTCACTGGAAATTCCGAATCAAATCACCAACTTGCCGCGCTGGGCTTTCCAAGATTGCTCCAGCCTCAAAAATGTGACATGGGCTGAAGGTTATGAGCCTTCGAGCGTAGGATACCGCGCCTTCTGGGGTTCAGGCATCGAGAGTTTCAACGTGCCCTCTACAGCCAAGGTCATCCAAAAGGAGGCCTTTGACAACTGCCCGCAACTGAAAAGGCTCGTTTTTGAACGCACCACCAGCACCACCGCCTATACCAACGCTTATGGTGTGACCAACCCCAATGCCGACCTGAAAGTGTACATCAGTTGGCGACAGGCAAAGGCTTGGTGCGACACAATATCCAAATGGACCTCCACTCCCATGAAATATCTCAATGCCTATGTTTCCTTCGCTGATTTTGGTGTGCAGGATTTCTCTTGCTATATACCTCTAAAATTGCCAAAAGGCCAAGGATTAAAGGCCGTTAATGCCAAAATCATTGACAATGGGGCGGAAAAGAACTATCAAATCAAGGGCAACACCCTCTATGTGAATGGTGAGAGCTTAGATGCTGTCAACCCCGGCAACGGCTATCTCCTCTACGGAAATACCAACACTCGATACTACATGGACCGCGACGATAATGCCCCCAACTACTTCAATGGCATCATTAGGCCTAATTTCGTCTCCGCCTATTCACCGGATGATGGAAGCAATTACCGATATTACATACTCCCTGTGGGCTCTGATGGTGATTTCTACCATGCCACGAGCAAGATAAGAGGTGGAGGAGCATATCTGGAATTGTACAACCCATCCGGTAAATTTAACAACATTGAATATGTGAAAATCGTTGACGATCTTGTAACCGGAATTAAAGGCGACGTAAACGGTGATGAAAAAGTCGACGTTGAAGATGTGAACGCCGCGATCAATATCATCCTTGAACTCAAGCCCGCAAGTTACTACCCCGTCAATGCCGACGTGAACGGTGACAACAAAATTGACATTGAAGACGTGAACGCCATCATCAACATTATCCTCACGAATTGACGAGTGGTTTAGAAAACTCTGATTTCTCCGAGGCATCTAAGTTCTCGGAGGAATCAGAAAATGCCTTTGAGCAGCGACATGATGTTGAAGTTACGGCTCTTGCCGGCAAGCAGATTTTCTATCTCAATTACCTCGGTGGAGGCGCCTAGCCTGCGAGCCAACGGCAATAGCGAAGTGAGCAACTGTTCGGCGGCGGTGCGACGATTGATGAGGCGCATAAGAGCCTTCGACAAGCCTATGGAAAGTTGTAATTCGCGCACACCCATTGGTTCGTTGAGTTTCTTCTGGTAGCGCAAGGCCTTGGTGTAATATTTCACGGCATTCCTACTGTTGCCCATTTCCAGCATGATGTCGCCCTCTTTTTTGAGGGTGTCCACTAGTTGGTTCATAGCATCGCGCGTGAGATTCTCATCACCGCTTTCAAGTTGGGACATATACAACTCAGCCGCCTGCTGGTAATGCTCCAGCACATTCATCTGTTTGGTGCGCGACTGGATGATGATGGTCGAAGCCTGCACGGCGTAGAGAAGCAAAGCCGAGAAGCGTTGCTCGTTTTTCTTTGTCAATCGTTCGAGCAGTTTCTGGGCGTGCGTTAGCTCTTTCGAGGCACGGCTATTGTCACCCGTTTTGTGGTGCACCAATGCCAAATTATAAAGAACCGAAGCCACTTGCGCCAAAAAATCCTCGCTGCGTTTGTTAGAATATTCCGTGAGTTGCTGCAAGGCGGTCTCCGCACAACTGAGCGCAATGGAATACTGCTCCTCACCGATGAAGATGCACATACGCGCCAGCCATAGCCAAGCACTGTAAAGCAACGGCATCAACTCGGCATCATCGCCATAGACCAAGTAGTCAACCACCTGAGAGGCCTGTACCGTGCGGTTGTCCTTGAGCAGATACAAGACATAAGTCATGGTCATGTCCAGCACCACTTCACGGCTCAAGCCTTCGGCCGGCGGCAGTTGTCCAGTGGATTCAATCTGCGCCTTGGCTATGGTCATGTCGTTGTTGAGTCGGGGAAAAGATGCTTCGATATGCAGCGGTTCCATGTTGAGTCCTTCAGATTTAAGATTGTTCCTGTTCATTCGCCGATGCACAGCTCCGCCATGCTTCACCACATTGAGCGGCCAACTCCTGCCCGATGCAATGATCCTCATTGCCGGCGGCACTCATGGCCCAGCGATGCGCCTCGTCCATGATGCTCTGCCATGTGGCGGCATCCAGGTCGCCCAACTGATGGTGCAACACGCCACGAACCAGCAACTGGAAAATAATGCCTGCCGTGAGGCCTGACTGCCAACCGAACAAATCCACCTTTCCATCGGCAACCTCACGGTTTGTCATCTTGAACGACCGGTCGCCACAATATACGGTTTCACACCGGTTGTCGTCAATAAACACGAATGTGTTGTCATAATATCGGATGTGGCGCTGATAGCACTCCTCGCTGGTCTCGCCCGGGAAAATGGTGTCAAGGTCGTGGCGGGTGGCTATCACCAGTTGCGACAGTTCAAAGTTCTCCAACAAATGTGGCATGACGTGGGTAATGCGGAATTGGATGCCATGCTGCAGGCCTGGAAGATACACGATGGTGGCTTTCCGCTCCATGGCGTGCTTGAGCAAGTCAAACAAGCGGCTGCGTTGAGGCAAATCTACGGCATACAGTGAACCCATGAGCACGATATCGTCCTCGTTGATGCGAGGCCACACCACATCGAAACGCTCATCGGGGTAAGCCCCGTAATTCACTATTTGCGGCGGTGTGACGTCGGTAAAGATGGCCGACAGCCGTGTGCAACCATCGGGATACCTGTCAACCGAACTCACGTCCACACCGTGGCTTGTGAGGAAGTTGATAATGATGTCACCCACACTGTCGGTCGTGCACTCACTCACCATCGAGCAAGGCACTCCCGCCATTGCCAGTGAAGCCGCAGCATTGGTCACTCGGCCACCCACAAACGACTTGACGGGTTGCCCTCCGCTAAAGAGCGTGTCCAATACCGATTCACCTATCGCTACAATCTTTCGCATTACCTTTTATTATATTAATGGGCATCAATAACGCCCGATGTAAGCAAACACCTGATAAGTTCTGAACGAACGGTCGGTGCTTACCAGCATGTCACCGCGGTCGAAACGGTAGAAGAAATCCTCGGTCAAACCGTCGCTGTGGCGCAGATACAAGTGGCCACGGCTCAGTTCATCCCAATAAAACTGGGTGCGTCGGCCGCTCTGAGTATAAAAACCCGTACCATCGTTGTAGAACGCATAGATTACGCGCTCGTAGTCGTACAGTTCATATTCTTCATATCCGTTATACTCAGCATAACTTTCCCAAGTGCCCAAGAAATCATCTTCTTCAAAGCCACAACTGTTCACTGCAAACGTCATGAGCAGGAGCATCGTCAGATATTTCAAAGTCTTCATAGCTATAAAATTTTAGATGTGAATAGTTTTTTATTTCTAGACTACTTTGTGGCTTCAAAGTTTAACCTAAAAATAAAACAAGCCTTTCAGCGTGCAAAATTACAAAATTATTCGCAATTATTTTGTAATTTCGCAATCTGAATTTATGAATTATCTTTTATGGCACAAAAACGCATATTAATCACTGGAGCTGGCGGATTCATAGGGGGTTATCTCGTGGCCGAAGCGCTCAATCGCGGCTATGAGACATGGGCTGCCGTGCGGCACAGCACCAGCCGGGAGTTTCTGCAAGACGAGCGCATACACTTCATTGAACTCGATTTCACCGACGAAGAAAAACTCACCGCCACCCTGCGCGAGCACGTTCAGCAACATGGCAAGTGGGACCACGTTGTGCACAATTTGGGGGCCACCAAGTGCACCAACTATCTTGATTTTGAACGCATTAACCACGGCTACTTGCGTGCATTGGTCGAAGCGCTTCGTGCCATTGAAGCCATCCCCGATTGTTTGCTGCTCATTTCCAGCCTGAGCGTGATGGGGCCGGGCGACGAAGTCAACTACACCCCGTTCAAGGCCACCGACGTGCCACAGCCCAACACCCGCTATGGGGTGTCGAAACTGAAAGCCGAGACCTACTTACAGATGCAACCCGATGTGCCCTACACTATTCTGCGACTCACCGGCGTCTATGGTCCTCACGAGCGGGACTACTACCTGATGATGAAGAGCATCAAGCGCGGTTTTGACTTCAGTGTGGGATTCCGCAAGCAGATGCTCACCTTCATCTATGTGAAAGATGTGGCCAATGCCGTCATGGACGCGTTGGCGCAAGGCCCGATGCGCAAAGCCTATTTCATCAGCGAGGACCAGGGTTACACCCAGCAACAGTTCCGTCAGATGGTGTGCAACGAACTGGGGAAGAAACTGGTGATTCCTGTCACCTGCCCGTTGTGGGTGGTCAGAGCCGTGTGTGCCGTGGCCGAGTGGTGGGGAAAAGTCACCCTGAAAGCCAGCACGCTCAATGGCGACAAGTTCAAGATTCTCAAGCAGCGCAACTGGATGTGCGATACCAGCGAAGCAAAGCGCGACTTTGGCTTCACCGCAAAATACAGCCTTGAACAAGGATTGCGCGAAGCCATAGCTTGGTACCGCGAAGCCGGATGGCTCTGATGCTTTCCGCTCATTGCAACCGCCTCAATGACATGAATCTTTACGTTAGCGATATGGACGGCACGCTGCTTGGCGATGATTCCCAAGTAAGCGCCACCACCGCCTCCATTCTCAACAGGCTGATGACGCAAAATGGCCTGCTTTTCACCGTGGCCACCGCGCGTACACCCGCCACTGTGGTGCCGCTCATGCAGCAAGTGCGGGCACAACTGCCGTTCATCGTGCTGTCGGGGGCTGCTTTGTGGAACGTGCAAGAGAATCGTTTCGAACAAGTGCATGCCATCCCCGCCGAGGTGGTTGATAGGGTGACCGATGTCTTTGAGCGGCACGGGTTGCACCCCCTCATCTACCGCAACCATGCCGACACCATGATCTACACTCATCACTGCGGCCAGCTTTCGGCTTCCGAAGCAAAATTCGTTGCCGAGCGACAGCACCTGCCCTTCAAGCGATTCATCCTCGATGATTCCGATTACAGGCACAGCCCCGACGAGGCCATGCTCATCTTTGCCATGAACGACTACCCCACTCTGGAGCGCGTTTACAACGAAATTGCCGAAAGCATCCCTTGCTCACCCATGCTCTATTGCGACAGTTGCGACCCCAGCGTGGCGTTACTCGAAGTGTATGCACAAGGATGCTCGAAGGCAGCCGCCATTCGTCGACTCGCCACTAAGGTAGGGGCCGAGCGCATCGTAGTATTCGGCGACAACCGCAACGACTTGGCCATGTTCCAAGCCGCCCATACGGCCATCGCCGTTGAGAATGCAGTGCCTGAAATCAAAGCCGTGGCCGACATCATCATCGGACCCAACACCAGCGACAGCGTCGCCCGCTGGCTCTCTATTAACAATGAACAATAGCTGCGACATGCCATCAGCGCATCGCGGCTACTGTTCGTTCTGAATTATTAATTATCAATTAGATAAGATGATATTGATGATGGCGTTCACGTCAGCCACATCGATTTTATAATCATGATTTAAGTCGGCCGAAACATCATCCCATTCTGATTTGGACTCGCCTAAGATGAAACTGATAGCAGCATTCACGTCTTCCACATCAACACGCTCATCACCATTTACATCACCAGTCGAGTCAGCTTCAATATAAAAATAGTCACCAACCTTGTACAAAACTTCATTCCCATCTCTACATTCAACAAGGCTACCATTTGTCCAGTAATATGGGAAAAATGGATTTCCATTTGGGCCTACTTTCCCTATTCCTTCAACTGCTTCAAACATGTCAATAATCGAAAGTTCATCGTCGGGGTAATTAGAATTGTCCGTCCAAAATGTAATAATCCTGCGCTCGTGATTCCGCAACAAATTGTTCCATGCATAATTGCAGTAGATAAACTTATCACAAAACCGACTATTATGCTCCATACCTCCCAACCCGAAATCATAGAGGACTACTTCTCGGCTGATGTCAAAATCAATACTGCACTCAATGGGAAAATTGACGTTGGCACTGTAAAGAATATTTGTCTTGCGTTGTGAATCTCTCACGGAGGCAAAATAATGCCACTTATTGTCACCAAATATGTATGAATCGGTAGCCATCACCTTTTTGTATGCCACTTTATTAATAATAGAATCTCCTTGAATGGTGTAAGTTGCCACACTTCCATCATTATACACAATCTCCCAAAGCCTACCTTCTGTAGAAATAGGATCATAGACATGCGCTTTGGCGAGTGCCGAGGCGAAAAGCACCATTAATAATATGATTGTTAATTTAAACTGTTTCATAGTTTACATATTTTTTGCAAAAATAATAAAAAAACGGATTACAAGATAAAATTCCGCTATTTGTTTTTTATCTCAAGCATCGCTCCGTTTTTCACCTCAACTCCCGGCGCGACCAAAACAGCATCGGAATAATGAATGACGTTGCACCCTGATTCAAAAATGACATCACCAACTTCTTTTTCGCTGGTAACATTTCGACCCACAAACATATTTTCTGCAATGATTTCATTGTCGGTATTGAGTGTTTCATTCTGAATATATGCCGTTTTGTAAAGCTTTGCGACAAAAGGAATATAGTCAGGCCGAGTAATGCACACGTTGCAGGAATCAGGAAATCCAGAGAAAGCGGTAACAGAATTTTGCAAACTTTTCTTTACGCAATAGGATTCCCCGTGATTGTTTACATCACTAACCGCAATGTAACAATCTGAACCAGTTCCAGCAACATCAAACTCATTTCCATGAATTAAGAATGTGAATGAGGTAAGTACTTCGGGACGTGTCAGAAAAACAGGCATTTCAGGGTCTCCTATTGGGTTTTGCGTCAACTCAAGCCAACGTTGAATGTCAGTCCCCAAAAATGTCTTTTTTGCATTAATTGCAGCCTCTCCAAACCTATGAAACTTATCATAAAACAACATTCTTAAAAACTTTCCATTTAACGTTGATGAAGTCGGATTCCACCCATAACGAGAAGAGCCATAATAAGCAAGAATTCCACTATTAGGATTTTTGATAAATGATTTGCTTAGACAAGACGTACGGTCAAAAGCGTTGGTGTGACAAGCTGTTGTAAGCAATATAGTATAATTACAATTATGTAAAGAGTCTGCATCATAATCATAATAAGCACAACCTTTCTCCATGGCCCAGTAAATAGGCAATCCGTGAGTATCGATATGAACAAATTTATAACCTTTTGATAATTCTAATTGAAGATTACTGGCCGTAAAATCATAGCTGGCACCTCCAGGCATATCGGTTCCCGTATCAAAAAATTTAATAGCTTCACATTGCCATTTACCCAATATATAATTTCTGTATAAATTATCTCCGTTATGTTGTGCATCGCTGAGTCCATCATTATGGTATTTATGTGTCTTTGTACCAGCCAAAAGAATGTTGTTTTTCCAGTTCGTCACATCAGGACTTCGTTCATAACTAATCACACGATTGACAAATGTCAATGCATCAGAATTATTAGTGATTGGGACTCTTGTTACGAAGATGTCGGGTGCCAAATCAACTTGAACGTCCAACGTATCATATACTCCGTTTCCGTTAGTATCCCAGTCCATTTTTTTCAGACTTGCAAAAAATAAGTCACTTGGTGTCCTGTCGTATTTCATCCCATCCGTTGCCAATGCTTTCACGTCGCAGTACATGGTGGGTACAACAGTGGTATCACCTCCAAGCAAAACGTATTTCAGTCCAGAATAGCAGCCTCGGTAATAATCATTAAGTGCTTTTTTAATCTTGACTTGCTTTGTAATACCTTCATATTGGGCATATATGTTTTCTGTGGTCAAAACCTTTGCTTTTACTCCTTTAATGGTTTTCCAATTGGCTAATTCCTGAAAAACAGATTTGAGCGCATTGTTTGTTACAATTATATAGCTGATGGGTTGTTGGTTTTCATTTGTAGAATCTAAGGTATTTCCATTACCCATTCCACCATTTACTTGACCAGTCATGCCATTCCCTCCAATTTCTCCATATAAATCTTGAATTTGTTCGTTGTTTGTAACAATTGATTCTACATATTCACGCATAACCGCTCCAGGAGGCATTTGTTCATAAATGATGGAATTACCTCCTTCACCTAATTGACCAGTGCCAATGGTAATGACTAAAGACAAGGTTTTTGATAAAACCAAATTTTCTAATATTTTATTATATGAGAAAGGCATAACATCAAATGTCAAAAACCTATATCCATCCATTTCATATACAGCACTGTATTCTGCTTTACATTGATAACTGACTTGACGAGGATTGTTTAATATATAAGGCTCATAGAATAAAGTTGAATCTGTGGTTGATGGTAAAATACAGTTGGCTAATACCACATTTGTCCATGTCGTATCATTAGAATAATTGACAACAAGATTTTCAAATTGCTCATTTGGTCCTATTAGTACATTGACTGCAATATGAGGAAGTGCAGGCAATGTGTCTGTCTCGTCAAAATATAAGTCATGGACAACTGACGAAATATGCGTTTCCCCATCAACTTGTGTTAGTTGGAAATCCCCTACATTGAAAGTCAGTTGGATGGTATCATTCCGTTGAACACCCCACGAACAAAGAGTGATCAACGAAAAAATCATTAATGTTATTTTTTTCATTGCATCGGGATTTACTTGGTGAGTATCATCTTCTTGCTGGCCAGTTCCTTGCCGTCGGCAATGAGGCTGTAGATATACATGCCGGCCTGCAGGTCACCGCCTTGGAGCGTCACGCCGTTGTCGCGGGCGTCCACGTTGAGCCGTTTTACTTGCTTTCCTTGTAAGTCATAGATGTAGATGGCGGCCTGCTGGGTGCCATCGGGCAGATTGTAACCGATGCGCGTGTCGCTGCTGAACGGGTTGGGGTCGTTCTGGCTCAGCACCTCGGCGACGCGTTCACCTAACAGAGCGCTGCCTTCGATGCCGTTGTCCGTAGGGGCGTTGTTCGAAGTGGGAGTCGGACTATCCTCACAGTTCTCCAATACTTCAAGACGATTTTTCAACTCTTGGATGGCATTGACCAACAATGGGATAACACCTATGTAGTCAACCGAAAGATTCCCGTCTTTGTCGGCATGCACAAGATCGGGCAATACAGCCTGCACCTGTTGCGCTATAAAGCCATAATGAATCTCATTGATCCTCTTTTCCTCCAAATCAGCATAATACTTATCGTAATAATCCTTGTATTTTTGTTCATATTCACATTGTGGGACAAAGTCATCCATTGGGGACTTCCTTGCAATATAATTATATGTCACGCCATTAAGTCCGGCAATACTTTCAAGCGCACCTTCCACCTTGTTTACGTTTTCTTTGAGACGTTCGTCACTCGTAAGCAGAATCCCTTCAGCTTTGACTGGGTACTTGAAAGAAAACTCGCTTTCATCATTGTCAAATTTGAAGATTGTGTCGTTTGCATAGGAATTTTGGGTGAAAGCAAAACCATTGGCACCATGCAGCCACAAGACATCACTATTTATATTGTCGGTGGAATACACTTCGCCAATCATAACTGTTTTGGCATTCTTAAAATATTGGGCGCCAAGTGACAATCGTGGATTGGCTCCCATATACCCAGGACCGAGCACCCTTAATTGTGTCGTGGTATCCATGAACTCGGGATCAAACATGCCGTGTCGCTCATAATAGTCGTCACCAATGCGTGCTCTTCCATTTGAGTAAACTTTCAGTTGAGCGTTCACACAAATCATCGTACAGCAAACCAATATCACACAAAGTAAAAATTTCTTCATGATTAAAAATGTTTTAATGTTGTTATAAATGGTTGATTTTCTTCTCCTCTTATAATAGCTGTTTTAAACAAAGACTTATTATCAATATGTATTAGTATAGGCGCTTTGGTCGAGGACGCCGTAGTAGCAGCCGCAGTCATCGCTCTCGATGTAGATTTCAATCACATCGTCGAGAGCGCCCACCGGGATATTGACGGTTGCTGACGTGGCCACATAGTCAATGCAGGCGTAGGCCGTCGAAAGGATAATGGTGAATTCAGCGTATTCCACGGGGTCTAGCTCAATGGAGAGTGTAGCGGTCGAAATCGTGTAATACGCCTCCGGCTCGTCAACATCAATCATATGTGGGGCGGGAACACTGCTGCTAGATAGAACTACATTCTTTTTATTTTCATTAATCTCATCCGATGCAAACAGACTTGGAAAAAATGACAGTAATAAAATGATTAAAATTAATTTTGCTTTCATATAATGTAATTTTTTGATAATATTTTAATCGCAAAATTACAAATGAAATAAATTTTGGCAAAAAAATGAATACCCATATTTGCACCATAAAACAGTCTGGTGTTCAAACAATTATAAAACCGCATACCCATCTTTGGCATCAGTGGTTTTAAATCCGTTTGAAAATAGGCTTAAACTAGGATACAGTTCAGAATTTTCGTAATTGTTCAATGGAAGCTCGGGGATCGGATTTGAGTTTTTGGGCAATAGTTTTTTTGAGTTTGTTTACACTGCGTGTGTTGGTGAGATTGGCATAGATTTGAATGACGGTGTCTGGCAGGTGGCATAAGTACATGCAAACGATATTGATGTCGTTTTTCGACAATGATTTAGTTTGTCGCATTTCAGTCAGCAATTGCGGCTGTGTTAAACTGACGTATTCATGGATATGATTAAAGAAACTATCAGTCATGATTCCTTTAATGGCCTCATCTAAAATCCTGCTGTCTTTTTTTCGTGTAGCTGTGAGAATGGCTCTGAAAACATCCGACAAGGGGGCTATTGAGTTTTGTAGATTCGTCACTTCATTTTCCAGCAACTTGCAATTACTTGTCAAAGTGGTTCTTTCTTGCTCCAGTTCATCCACTTGTTCCAACAGATTCTGCTTTTCATTGCTCGATTCAGTCTTATTTAGTTGAGATTTCAAAGACAATATTTCATTTTCAAGAAGTTTAATGGTTTTCAGAGCCTCTAATTTTGAAGCCTGAAGTTCATTGACTCTCCCTATGAATGATTTTGTAATAAAACCTTTTTCGTCAATCAACTTGGCTGAATAGGATTGAAGGCTTTTTAGCAATGTTGAGCAGTATGCAATTTTTTGATTAACAGAGTAATTTGAAATGTCAGAAGAAACATGAATGTCATTTTTGCCTTTTAGAATATTGCTGATTTCTTCGAGTTGGTTCGCAAATGAATTAAATCTTTTGAATTCCTGATTTTTACGCCAATTCTTAACCAATAAAATGCAACTTATTAGTATAAATGATGATAAAAGAAATGACAAGATTATAGTCATCCAGCCATGTCTGTTTGATTTTATCCATTCTTTTTCCACGTCATTTTCGACTAATGAAAACGTATTTGAGAAAACGACTTCAATTTTTTTATCGACAATTTCTGTGGAAATACTATCATTTTCATAAACGCCAGCCCAATTGTTATTGAGTTCATCTAATGCTTTGAGGGACTTGAAGTACAGAACCGAATCTTTTGCACATGAAGGGACGGGAGCTTTGTTGAAATAATATAATGCTGAGTCTTTTAATCCAAGTTTGGAATATGAATATGATGCAAAATGCCAACACTCGCATGGAGCCAAATCCGCAAATCGATTGATGACATCTACCGCAGTGTTTTTGGAGCATTCAAAATTATCATTATAAAACAATTTGGCAGATAGACACGATTTTGCGGCAATAATATAAGTGGTATCGCATTTTATTTGCGCTAAACGATCAACTATCTCTAGGAAAAAGGCTGAACTGTCAGGTGTGACTAGTTGATATATTCTGGATAGTTGGTAAGAGCAATAGATGACATTTGTAGTGTCATGGATTATATCAAACTCCTTTATTGAATTGCGATATTTATCGATTGCCTGTTTGGTCTCAAATGCGTTCTGATAAAGAATGGCCATTTTTTCAAGTGCGTAGCCGCGGTGGTAGTGGTCGTCGGGGCGGGATTCTAGTTCGGTGCGCTTGTACCAGCGCATGGCGGAGTCGGGGCGGCCGAGTTCCTCGGCGACGGTGCCCATGTAGAGCATGGCGCGGATGCGACGGTTGTAGGGGCCGTGGTCGCGGTAGTAGTCCCACGCGCGGCGGATAAGCGTGTCGCTCGTGGCGGGGATGTACGCCTTGTAGAGCGCCTGCACGGTGAGCAGCGAGTGGTAGGCTTGCAAGTCGGTGGGCAGCGAGTCGCCGTTGATGTCGGCCAGCAGCGACAGGGCGCTGTCGGGTTGGTCGCACACCAGCGAGTCGATGGCGATGAGCCTCGCCTCGGTGTCGCTCACTCGGTGGCAGCACGTCGCCACGCACACCACCATCGCACCCAACAATATGTAAAGCAGTTTTTTCAATCCATCTGTGAAATCAGTCTGAATGAGTTATTTCTTCGCCTTCTTGGTGCGGCGAGCGGGGCACAGGCGCAAGACCTGGACCGAGCGAGCCGGCAGATACAGCTTGAGCCAGCCCAGATGTGACGGGGCGTAGAGGTCGTCGTGCTGAGTGAAGTGATGCACATCCTCATCGATGTTGCCATGTCCGCCATAGCGCAGCGCGTCGCTGTCCATCACTCCTTCATATTCCCCTTCGGGAGCCAACATACCATAATCGACAAACGAATGTGTGGGGTTGAAGTTGAACACCATCACCAGGTTGCCACGCATGAACGCGAGCACCTGGTCGTCGTCCTTGTCCCACAACTTGCGTATGGGCAGTGACTGGTAATTGTTGATTCCTCCTATCAGGTGCATGATATCGTGGTCCCAATTATTGAGGAACTGATACTTCAAGTCTTCACGATCGACCAGTTCCCATTGCCTGCGTGCATACTTGTGGCTCCAGCCGTTGCCCTCGCGCGGGAAATCAATCCACTCGGGATGTCCCCACTCGTTGCCCATGAAGTTGAGGTAACCGCCATTGATGGTGGCTGCCGTCACCAGTCTGATCATCTTGTGCAACGCCATGCCGCGTGCCACCACATCGTTGTCGTCACCCGTCATCATGTGCCAATACATCTCCTTGTCTATCAAGCGGAAAATGATGGTTTTGTCGCCCACAAGCGCCTGGTCGTGGCTCTCGGCATAACTGATGGTCTTTTCATCGGCACGGCGGTTGGTGAGTTCCCAAATGATGGACGACGGTTTCCAATCCTCATCTTTGAGTTCCTTGATGGTCTTGATCCAGTAGTCGGGAATACCCATCGCCATACGATAGTCAAAGCCTATGCCACCATCCTTGAAAGAGCGCGCCAAGCCAGGCATACCGCTCATTTCCTCGGCAATGGTGATGGCGTGTGGATTCACTTCGTGGATGAGGACGTTGGCCATGGTCAGGTAAGTGATAGCATTGGTATCCTCGCCACCATTGTAATAGTCATCGTACGACCCGAATGCCTGTCCCAGTCCGTGGCTATAATAAAGCATCGACGTCACGCCGTCAAAGCGGAATCCGTCGAAATGGTATTGTTCCAGCCAAAACTTGCAGTTGCTCAGCAGGAAGTTGAGCACGGCGTTTTTCCCATAGTCAAAACACAGCGAGTCCCATGCCGGGTGCTCACGACGGCCGTCGCCATAGAAATAGAGGTCGGGGGTGCCATCGAACCGACCCAGTCCCTCCACCTCGTTTTTCACAGCGTGGCTATGCACGATGTCCATGATGACAGCGATGCCGGCGGCATGGGCATCATCGATGAGGTGCTTCAGTTCATCGGGTGTGCCGAAACGGCTCGACGCGGCATAGAAACTGGAGACGTGGTAGCCGAACGAACCATAGTAAGGGTGTTCCTGAATGGCCATAATCTGGATGGCATTGTAACCGCCCTCTATCACTCGTGGCAATACATTCACGCGAAACTCCTCATAGGTGCCCACCGCTTCCTTGTCTTGCGCCATTCCGATATGGCACTCATAAATAAGTAGCGGCGAGGTGTTGGGCACAAACGATTTCACCTTGAACTCATAAGGTGTTTCGGGCGCCCACACTTGAGCCGAGAATATCTTGGTGACATCATCTTGCACCACACGAGTGGCGTAAGCCGGGATGCGTTCGCCTTGACCACCGGGCCAGTGCATCATCAACTTGAACAAGTCACCATGCGACATGCCACGTTCGGGCAACCGCAACTCCCAGTTGCCGTCGCCCACAGGCTGCATACGATAGGGGGCGCACTCACGCCAACCATTAAAAGGCCCTATCACATAGATGTCGGTGGCGCCTGGTGCCCACTCGCGCAACACCCAGCCGTCGGCGGTGTGGTGCAAGCCGTAATAGTTGTAGGCATTGGCAAAGTCGTTCAGGCGACCCGTACCGCCTGTCAACTCATCTATTTTTTTAACGGCGTCGAGATGCCGACCTTCAATCGCTTCGGCATAAGGTTCTAGCCAAGGGTCATCCTTGATGATGGCCAACTGCTGTTTTTTCTTTTTCATGATGATGAATATTGATGATGGTCACCAGTCGTCCACGACGCTTAACGGCCGTAGCCTTTGAGACGGCGGTAAGTGTTGGGTGACTGGCCCAGGTGTTTTTTTACATATTTTCCAAAAAACGACAGATTGTTGAAACCCAGTTGGGCTGAAATCTCCTTAATCGACAAGTCGCTGTATAGCAGCATCTGCTTAATGCGCCCCACCATGCTCAACGCTATGAGTTCACTGGCCGTCTTGCCGCTGTGCTGGCGGCAGATGGTGGTCAGATACTTGGGTGAAACGCACAAATCATCGGCAAACGAGCTCACGCTGCGCGAACAGTCTTTATTTTCGGACAAAAGCGAGAGGAAACGACGGAAGAGTTTGTCGCCCTGCCGCAGAATGCCTTGGTTCTCCACTTCCATGTGGCGAGCCACGCAAGCCAGCAGGTCGTAGGCGCACGCCTTGACAATCAAACTGATGGATTCCTTGTCATAGCTCATGCCCGGATGCGCCATTTTGAAATCGGCCAGACCATAATACTTCAACACCAGGGTCACTTCCTCATCGGTCAAGTGAACCACAGGGTGCTCATAAACCCGCATTACCGCGTCGAAGATGCTCTTGTTGATGAATGTCAAACCACTTTCGGGCGTAATGGCGCAGACCTTGCACGAAAAATCATCACTGCGACTGACCAGGTCCACGACTGTCGATGCGTTGACAAAGAGCGCGTCGTTGCGTTTCAGTCTGCATGGCACCGTGTTGAGTTTCAGTTCCAGCTCTCCGCCCAAGCAAAACACAAAGGCGATGAACTCCAACTTGAAGACCCGCATCAGTTTGGGCACACTGGTGATGTTATCGGCAAAGAGTAACTCCCCGTCGTAATAACGTATCGTGTCGCTCATCGATGGCACGTCGTGGAATTTCAATTCAGCTATCATCTGTCTGTATCGATTTCATTCATAGAACAAGATGCGAGATTCAAGACAGGCTTGAACTTCGCATCTCATGATTCTACTTGTAACTGTCCATGTAGATACCTATCAGTTCCTCCCGGTTCAAGAAACGTGGGTCTTGGTCCAGCATGGAGCCGCCCGTGGCGATGGCATTATCGGCAAAGCGGTCGAAATCGGCCATGGTGATGCCCCAGTCGCTCAGTTTGATATTATCGACACCGCACGAACGTTTCATCACCTCAAGGGCATCGAGGAAATCGCTGGGTCGGGCGCTCTTCACTTGACGCATTTTCTCGGCCATCTTCATGTAGCGTTTCATGACGTCGTTTTTGAACGTCTTAAAGTAAGCCCCACTGATGGCAATCAGGCCGGCGCCATGCGGCAACTTGGGATAGAAAGCGCTCATGGCGTGTTCCAGTGCGTGTTCGCCCGTACAGCCGCTCGTGCTCTCGACCATTCCAGCCAGCGTGCTAGCCCATGCCACCTTGATGCGCGCCCACATATTATTGCCGTCGGCCACAGCCACAGGCAGATACTTATAAAGCAGGCGAATGGATTCCAAGGCATAGAGGTCGCTGATGGGTGAATGTGCCAGACTAATATACCCTTCGGCGGCATGGAAGAAAGCGTCAAAGCCTTGGTACGCTGTGAGCATGGGCGGCACCGTGAGCATCAACTCTGGGTCAACGATGGCCAATTTGGGGTAAATGGCGGGAGAGCCGAAGCCCATCTTCTCTTGCGTTTCTTCGTTGGTGATGACACCCCAAAGGTCAATTTCGGTGCCCGTTCCAGCGGTCGATGGAATGGCCACAATGGGCAGCGCCTTGGTAATGGGCTTGCCACCACCGGTACCTCCATGCACATACTCCCAAAAATCGCCTCCCATAGCCACGGTAACGGCAATGGCCTTAGCCGTGTCGATGGAACTGCCGCCACCCAAGCCGATGACAAAATCGCAACCAGCGCTCACGCACAACCGCGCCCCTTCCATGACATGCCCCTTGATGGGGTTCGGCATCACTCGATCAAATACGGTCGCTTCGATATTCGCGCGACGAAGGCCCGACAACAATACATCCAAGTAGCCGTGGCTCTTCATGGATGTTCCCGATGAAATCACCACCAAGGCATGCTTGCCGGGCAGTGCCATCTCGTGAATGTTTTTCAACTCCCCAGCACCGAATACCAATCGGGTGGGGATGTTCAGGCCGAATTTCATTTTTCCTCTCATAGCGTTAGTTCTTTAGTTTTTTATAGTGTTAGTATTTTTCTTTATGGTTTCAATCGCTTCTCGCGCCACCCACCACTATCTTTTTGCCGGCGTGGATGTAAATGCCCGGCTCGGTAGGCCGTTGTTTCAGCATCACGCCCACGGGCAGATTTCGTGGTAGCGCATAGTAGTTATTTCAGTTGTTTTCATTCACACCACTAAATTACGCATAATTTGTGATATGTGCAACTTTCTGCATGCATTATTCTGATTTCTTAATTTCTACAATGGGAAGGTCATTAATATAATTCTTCAATTCATCATTAATTAAATACTGATAGGAACCATAATATACGTATAATTCTGAAATCCATATAAGTTCAAACTCATCACCAGCAAAAATCACAATAAGGGATGATATATTCTCAACATCATCATTAAACCATGCAATGCGATTTCTAGTTATTTTCGGAAATAGTAAAGCGTGCTTAACAATATGTTTGCTGTCAAATTGCATTTTTTTATTTGAAGCCAAAGATAACAGCATTGACCTAACTGCTGATATTTCCACTGAATCCTCAATATGGATTTGCGAACCAACCTGATGAACGACATCACTAAATAACTCTCTTGTAATTGACCTTGATGTAAAAATATTGCTAGGAATTGTCTGGATTAATACACTATCAATATGTATGTTCGGTACATACAACAAGCCTCTTTCTGTTGAGATGTCATCATCATAACATGTCATCGAATGAACATCTAAGAAAAAAGTAAATACAAAAAGCAACACAAAAACACAATATTTATTCAACATAATCAAAAATTATTACTGTTTCAATTTCATCGGAGTCTGGACTGGGAACTTTATATGGTGTTCCAAAATGATTTACTCTCATTACCTGACTTGCGTCACCCTCCACTATCTTTTTGCCAGCATGGATATAGATGCCCGGCGCGGTGGCCGCTGTTTCAGCAACACGCCAGCCCGACAGTGTCCTGCCACGGCTTGCCAGTGTGCAAATGCCAGTCGCCAGTGCCTGAGTATATGTGCGTCACGGGCAGGCCGCTGGCGGTATAGGCCGTCGACTGAAAAACTCCAAAACTTGAATCCCTTATCATACACTCCGAACGTTGATGGTCGCGCTCGTAATAGTTATACTTCATTGTATAATAACCTTTTTTCCATAACATTCCAAATTAAAAATGGAAATCATTGATATTAATCTTCTATAAACCTGGTCCTAAAACATAAAATAAAACAAACAATCCTAATGCACCACTTTTATACCTGTAATTAAAAACATCAATTGCTGTAAGGGACATAAATGCAGGCAAAATTATTCCCGATTTACAATAAATACTAATCTTTATTCTAGTTTCAATTGGATCATTTGTAATAACATCATTCATTATAAGAGGTTGAAGCCAATTAAACCCTTCTTTAGTTTTCACTTCATTAGGGTAAACTTTAATTTCTTCTTCTGGAAACGGTATTAAACCATTGAGAATAGAAGTGAACATCACAATTTCATTCCAATTACAGAGTTTACATTTAAATGTTTCATATGTTCCATCTATTGTATCATTTCTATTATAATAATCATATATCTCATCAAAATGCACCCTATCAAAGGATACTCCTCCAATAGTTTGAAGAAGTGGAGCAATCATTTTAATTACCACACTATCAACTGATGCGGGGCATAATGATATTTCAAAATTTTGTGAATATGTTTTTATTGAACATATTAACAATAATAAAACAAAAAAACTTTTATACATAATTAGACATATTTAAGGAACAAATTCTTTACCCTGAGTCATATGATAATTAACAAATTTTGTTTGCCAATAATCCAAAAACCTATGATTATTTCTAAGTGGCTCTTTTAATTCCTTAGCTTTTATGTTTTCAATCGTTGTTATAACTCTCCTTTCTTTTTTCGTATCATATTCAGAATCCGTTGTTCTGATATCCTTCGTGTACCCTTCTATATCGTTAACTGTCCTGGCTGCATGCCCGAATTCATGGTAAACAGACAAAGCAGGTGATATGATATTGTCATCATCCAATTTTATAGCACTATACAAATCAATACTTATCTCAACCACAAGAATTTTATTTCCTTCAGTGTTATATCCAATTTTTGTATCCACCGCAAAATGTTTTCCATTTTTTCGTCCATCAACGACTTTATATACATTTTCTGATTCTCTCATTGGGTTCATAAATGCATCAAATGATTCTTTTCCAATATAATTAATAGCATCTTTTAATCTTAAATTAAATCCAACATCATTGGGATAATTTATTTCTTTCCCTGTAGGGTCGGAGTATCGGAGGGGGTTATTGCCGCACCAAGTCCAAGGGGAGATGTCGTGGAACTTGTCGGCAAGCGGGTCGGGAGCAAGGAATCGCATGGTGATGGGGTCGTACCAGCGCGCGCGGTTGTCGTACCACGCGAGGCCACCAATGTCCTGCCACGGCTTGCCAGTGTGCAAATGCCAGTCGCCAGTGCCTGAGTATATGTGCGTCACGGGCAGGCCGCTGGCGGTATAGGCCGTCGACTGTGCAACGCCGAAACTATTGTTCCTCACCATGCGAACTGAGCCCTGATGGTCGCGCTCGGAATACTTCGAATTGGCTAATCCATAAGGGTTAATATGTAAATATAAATCAATTTCACATGACACATTCTTATTGTTAATTTGCGCAGGCAAGAAAGAGATTGTTTTTATATATTCAAATATGTCATTAATAAATACTTTTTTTAGTTCTTTATCATTAAAAATGAAACTGAGGTCATCTCCAATTTCGTTAACACTAAACACGTTTCCCTTATCATCGATTTTAAGGCGGACATGAAACTTATAAATTGCATCTACGGCAAATCTACGTGTATCTCTAATATGATTCTCAATAAGACGACTTAGGAGAGTGTCAACAGAGAAGAACACTTTTCCTGCAACCCATCTTTTTTGAGGTATGACATATTTAAATTCTCCTTTATATAATATTTTAGGTAATTCATAATTATTATTGTATCTATTTTCATCTGTACTCACTAAACTAAGATTCGCTTCACTAATACTATGACACGAACTATTGTATAGAAAAACTATGGGAATTAATATATAATTAAGGAACAATCTCATAATTTCTTATTGCTTCAATTGAACGATCTATAATAAAAGGATCAACCACAAAACTAGACCCATGTAAAGAATCCGACCCAATAAACATAAGATATAAATGTCCAAGCAGCTCATGAGCTGTTGTTTCAACCAGCTGTAGGTAAGTACTCTTAAAAGCAGTTCCATAAGCGTTTAATTGTATTTGGTAATTATCTGAAGTCGAATAGAATTGTTTATTTATTGGATTTTGATTTCTAATATTTAAATCATTATTTGTCCATTTATGGCTTAAAGGAGCTAAAGTCCATCCAATCGATCCCACCAATGAGTAATGGCTCTCATATTCATCAGGAGGTATAACATCTTTAAATTGAAAAGGAATTTCATCTTTATCTACTATGATACCAGAAATAAGCTTTGCTTTTTTTTCTTCTAACAATGAAAATTCCACCACTCTTTTATCATTTACAATTTCATAGAGATATTTATAGTTGTCACTTACCTTATCCAATAAATCTACACCTAATCTCATCAAATCACCATCAATGAAACCATTATACAAACTATTTATGAAATCCCGTTCAACAGGTTTTACAATATCTTTAATAAGCCTCAGACCATCTTGTGAATTTACTTGAATTATTTTTCCTGTGGGGTCGGAATAGCGGAGGGGGTTGTTGCAGCACCAAGCCCACGGGGAGATGTCGTGGCACTTGTCGGCTAGGGGGTCGGGCGACAAGAACCGCATGGTGACGGGGTCATACCAGCGGGCGCGGTTGTCGTACCATGCCAGCCCGCCAGTGTTCTGCCACGCCTTGCCCGTGTGCAAATGCCAGTCACCCGTGCCAGAATAGGTCCTCGTCACCGGTAGGCCGCTGGCCGTATAGGCAATAGACTGCGCAACGCCGAAACCATTGTCCCTCACCATGCGAACTGAGCCCTGATGGTCGCGCTCGTCCCAGCCAAAATTGCCTAATCCATAAGGATTAATGTGCAAATATAAATCAATTTCACATGACATATTCTTATTGTTAATTTGCGCAGGCAAGAAAAAAATTGTTTTTATATATTCAAATATGTCATTAAGGAATAATCTCATAGTTTCAATCGCTTCTCACGCCACCCACCACTATCTTTTTGCCGGCGTGGATGTAAATGCCCGGCTCGGTAGGCCGTTGTTTCAGCATCAAGCCAGTGGTCGTGTACCAGTAGCCGTCGCTCTTGCCCGGCGTGTTGCTTATATCCTCAAGGCTGGTCACGAGGTGCGGTCGGAAAGCACATTCTTCACGTGCCAGCTCTATCAATTCGTTATACTCCGGATTGGCGTGCAAACGCGCCATCACACATGAAGCATGAATGCGCCCCGCCATCACATCGCTGGGATAGTTGTAACCAGCCACCACACGGCTATAGCCATAGTCATAGCCACTTTTGAGCACTGCATTCATGTACTTGGGGAACATTTCCACCATGAGCAACGACAATCCCCACCCCAACTGAGCCTTCACCGACGGATAACTCGACTGGTCGGCGTAACGCGCCTCTTCACCAGGGACGAGTGTCGGTTCATCGAACTGCACAAACGGGCGTTTGCGGAAGGCGGTGGAACGAAGTTCAAGGGCCGACTCCTTGAGAGCATCGTAGGTCACCGAGAACAGTTCGGTGAACATGGGATATTTACCTTGGGTCAACGTGTCTTTGATGGCATCGGAAAACATTCGCAGGAAATATGTTTCCGAGTCATCGGCGTCGTCAATAGCCTGCAACCCCCGTTCAGTATCGCGCAAGGCCTTCGCCTGCCAGTAACCCATCACGTCGTCATAGTAGAGAAGACTGGTCGAATCCACTGGGGCATCCTGAATTTTCCGCCCACGGGGCCAACCCACGCTGGTGTCGGGTTCACCTCCCTTGATTTGATAATACTCCTCGCGAGCCGACTCAAGGCCTTGGTGGAAGTCGTCACGGGTATGCATATAGGCCCATGCCGCCGAGGCCGTCAAGAACGCCGTCAGCACATCGCTATGCCAGTGCGCGCCCACAATCTCGCGGCTTTCGCCGTACATATATCCATGACGCATAATGGTGTCCTGACGTTCGGGTACCATCTCGGCGTAGGCCAGCGCCACCGCCCAGC
Organism: Muribaculaceae bacterium; assembly: GCA_017619935.1. Taxonomy (GTDB): domain Bacteria; phylum Bacteroidota; class Bacteroidia; order Bacteroidales; family Muribaculaceae; genus Sodaliphilus. Next base: position 122,233 of record JAFZRJ010000014.1, read on the forward strand.
CAAAAGCGGCATGACTCGAAGGGAAAGAACCCGAGCGCAGCAGGCTGGCAGCGTCGTCGTAGTATCCCCACGTCGTTTCGTTCATCTGGTCGAACGGGCGGCGGCGATTGTATTTCAACTTCGCCTTCTCGGTGCTGCGAGAACCTGTCTCACCCACTTGATAAATAAACGATACGTTACGGGGCGTGTTGGTGCCTGTGATGGAAACGCCTATGGCTTTGGGCAAAATGACGCACCAACGGTTCAGCCCATATTGCGACTCATAGTAGGCCTGGTTGCCACGGGCCGTTCGTGTGCCGTACTTGGTTTGCCTGATTCTTTTGCCCCACTGCCAACGCGCGAAATCGCCCGCAAATTCCAACTTCGTGGTATCGACCGGAGCGGGCAAATACAGCGTGCCGTTGGGCACCACCGACGCGTCGCCATAAATCCTTGCTGGGGGAGCAAAATCGGGCAATGTCACATCGTCATCCCACAAGTCCTGGCCTTGCATGTCTAAACCACAGAACACGCAAAACATCAGGAGCGATATGACGACTCTCGCACGCATAATATTTGGGTATTATGATGATGACATCATTAACAAGTTTGTAAAATTACAACTTTTTTTTCAAACAAACTGCACGATTGAGCAAAATATTCATTAATTTTGTACTCACAAATTCACAAAGCGCATGATTCAAGCAAAAAATATCATCAAACGCTATGGCTCGTTAGAAGTGTTGCGAGGAGTGGATGTCTCCATCTCTCAAGGCGAAGTTGTGTCAATCGTCGGGCCTAGCGGCGCAGGAAAAACCACACTGCTGCAAATCCTGGGCACACTCGACCGCCCCGATGGCGGAACGGTGACCTACGACGGCGTGGACATGACCCACATGAGCGACAACGAACTGGCACATTTCCGCAACAAGAACATCGGTTTCGTTTTCCAGTTTCACCAGTTGCTGCCCGAGTTCACCAGCATCGAGAATGTCGCCATTCCAGCACTCATTGGCGGCGAAAACCGTGAAACCGCTTATCGCCGGGCCAAAGAACTGCTTGAATACATGGGGCTAGGCGACCGACTCAACCACAAGCCCGCGCAACTCAGCGGCGGCGAGCGGCAACGAGTAGCGGTGGCGCGGGCACTCATCAACAAGCCCAAAGTCATCTTGGCCGACGAGCCCAGCGGCAGTCTGGATACGGCCAACAAACAAGAACTGCACCAGTTGTTTTTCAAGTTGCGCGATGAGATGCAGCAAACCTTTGTCATCGTCACACACGATGAAATGCTCGCCGAGCAGGCCGACCGTATCTTGCATATGAAAGACGGCAACTTTATTTCATGAACCCACGACTGCTACATATAGCCCTCGCGCTGACGGCCTTGATGGCAGCGGTCACGGCGTGCGATGACTCGAAAGACGTGGATCGCGCCTACACCGACTATCTTTATGACATCGTGACATACATGGGTACTACCGATGCGGGAGGCGAAAAGTACATTCTGGACCAACGCGACGACGCCCAACGCCTCACGCTGCTTTCGGCGGGCACCAATGCGCCCGAAGACAGTTACATCGGCCGTCGCATGCTGCTGCGCTATGACTTCGCCGACGACAGCCGCGACACCATTCGCAACATCGTCGTTTATGCAAGCACTGCCATCATCAGCGACTCCATGCGCTACACCATCAAGCCCGTGGCACAATATTTGCAAAACAACACTCCTGTGAAGTTGCGCTCGGTGTGGCGCACAGGAGACTACCTGAATATGCGCGGCCAGTTGGAATACACCGGACGGCAGCGACATTTCTATCTGCTTGTCGACAGCACCACCTGGAAACGCGACACGGTACATTGTTACCTGGTGCACAACGTGTTCAACGATACCACCTATCACTGGCGGGATTTCTATGCCTCGTTCTACGTGGGCTCACTGTGGAAAAGGAATCCCAAACAAGTGCTGAGGGTACACATCAACGACGTTTTGCGCCCCGACGTCACTTATCGTGACTTCGCAAAAACAACCCAATGATTTACATTTAAAACCAACGTATTATGGCAAACGAAAAACAAAACCAACAAATCCAAATCGAGGTGCCTGCCGACCAGATGCAGGGACGCTACGCTAACCTCGCCGTTATCACTCACGGACCCAACGACTTTTTCCTCGACATGATTCTCATGGCTCCCAACACCCCCAAGGCCCGTGTGCAGAGCCGCATCATCATGACTCCGGAGAATGCCAAGCAACTGCTCATCGCCCTCAACGAGAACATCAGCAAGTATGAACAGACATTCGGCGAAATCAAGCAACGCAAACCCGCCGGAGCCAATCCTCAAATCATGGACTTCCCCTTGCCCAAAGGACAAGCCTAAACACAATCATTATCAGCGATGAAACATCCTTTATTCATCTATAACACGCTCACCCGGCGCAAGGAGCACTTCGTGCCTCTGAACGAGGACCGCGTGGGCATGTACGTTTGCGGACCCACCGTCTATGGTGACCCACATTTGGGCCACGCCCGTCCCTCCATCACTTTCGACATCCTGTTCCGCTATCTCCAGCAACTGGGTTACAAAGTGAGATATGTGCGCAACATTACCGATGTGGGACATCTGGAGCATGATGCCGACGAAGGAGAAGACAAGATTGCCAAAAAGGCGCGTCTGGAACAACTTGAGCCTATGGAAATCGCCCAGTTCTACACCCGGCGTTACCACATGGCAATGGATGCGCTCAACGTGCTGCCTCCCAGCATCGAGCCTCATGCCACAGGACACATCATTGAGCAGGAAGAGCTGGTCAAGGAAATTTTGGCCAACGGCTACGCCTACGAGAGCAACGGCAGCGTGTACTTTGACGTGGAAAAATACAACCGTGACCACCACTACGGCAAACTCAGCGGGCGCAACCTTGAGGAAGTGAAAAACGCCAGCCGGGAGTTGGACGGCGTTGGAGAAAAGCACAACCAGGCCGACTTTGCCCTGTGGAAGAAAGCGCAACCCGAACACATCATGCGCTGGCCATCGCCCTGGAGCGACGGATTCCCCGGTTGGCACTGCGAGTGCACCGCCATGGGGCGCAAGTATCTGGGCAACCACTTCGACATCCACGGCGGTGGCATGGACTTGGTATTCCCCCACCATGAGTGTGAAATAGCGCAAGCCGTCGCCAGTCAAGGCGATGACATGGTCCACTACTGGATGCACAACAACATGATTACCATCAACGGGCAGAAGATGGGCAAGTCGCTCGGAAATTTCATCACCCTGGAGCAATTCTTCAACGGCGACCATGCTGCGCTCACGCAGGCCTATAGCCCGATGACCATACGCTTTTTCATTCTTCAAGCGCATTATCGTGGCACCGCCGATTTCTCAAACGATGCCCTGCAAGCCGCCGAAAAGGCTTACGAGCGCATGATGGACGGATGGCACCGACTGCTGGCGCTGAAAGCCGCTCCGTCTTCCAGCATCACACTTGAAGACTACGCAACACGCTGCGCCGAAGCGATGAACGACGATCTGAACACCCCGGTGGTGATTGCCACGCTGTTCGACGCCTGCCGTGTCATCAATCAGGTCAATGACGGAAGCGCCACGCTTTCACAAGCCGACATTGACTCGCTCAAGCAACTGTTCACCACCTATCTGTTCAACGTGCTCGGATTGCGCGACAATGCCAGTGGCGAGGGTAACGGCATCGACCTCACCCCTTACCAAAAAGCCGTGGAACTGCTGCTGGAGGTGAGGCGCAACGCTAAAGCCGCCAAGGACTGGGGCACCAGCGACCTCATTCGTGACCGACTTGCCGAAGCTGGCTTCGACATCAAGGACACCAAGGACGGTGTGGAGTGGAAAGTGCGCTAACTCATAACGATGATTTCTAGATGGCTGAACAACTGGTAACGGTAATTGTACCTGTATATAACGTGGAACAATATCTTTCGCGATGCTTGGAAAGCGTCGTGAACCAGACTTATCGCCATCTGGAAATTATCGTGGTGGACGACGGCAGCACCGACGGCAGTGGAAAATTGTGCGACCAGTGGGCCGAACGCGACCCGCGCATCCGTGTCATACACAAGAACAACGGCGGACTCAGCGACGCACGCAACGCCGCCCTTGATGTCATGACGGGAACGCTGGTGATGATGGTGGACAGCGACGACTGGCTGCACACCAGCGCCATCGAGCACTTGTATAAACTGATGCGCACAACCGATGCCGACATCGCCGTGGGCGAATGGACCGAACTCAATAACGACCCCGCCACCCCGGCACGGACAACGACGCCACTGACCGAGATTGGACAACATTCGTTCAAAGTCTATGACCGACAACAGACCCTGCAGGACATCTTCTACCAGAAGTCGCTGAACCATTCCTCCTGTGGCCGGCTGTTCAAGGCCTCGTTTTTCGACGACATTCGTTATCCGGTGGGGAAACTTTACGAAGACCTCGCCATCGCCTATCCGCTTTACGGCAAGACCTCTCGGGTGGTGCAAAGTACCGAACCCCTATATAACTACATGCACCGTCCGTCCAGCATTTTGGGAACCTTCACGCGTCAGCGCACCGACGTGCTGGACATTCTCGACGCGCTGGAGCGGCAAGTGGCCACCCAAGAGCCACAACTGCTGCCCGCTGTGGACAGCCGCCGCCTGAGTGCCCACTTCAACATCCTGCTCCTGAGTCCGCAAACCGCCGAATACCGCGACGTGACCGACCGATGCTGGCACGTCATCAAGCAATTGCGCTGGCGGTGCCTGACCGACAAAAACGTGAGAATGAAGAACAAAATGGGCATTCTCGCCTCATACATGGGCAAGCATTTGTTCACGCAACTTTTTAAAAATAAACAAGTCAATTAATAATTATGTCGCAATATCGGCAACGATATCATCTTTTCGTTGTAACTTTGCGACATCATCACTAAAAAACAATTTGCTATGAAAAAAATGATCACCTTATTGGCATGCGCCGCTCTGCTTTGTGGCAGTGCTATAACAGCCCAGGCCACCGCTGTGGCAACTCCTCAACACGTCGTGCTCACACAAGAGCAAATTGACGCCCAAAAGAAAGCCCTCAAGGAACAGGAAAAACTGCTTAAACAGCAGAAAGAAGCCGAGAAGGCCGCTATGAAACAACGCAAGGAGGTTGAGAAAGCGCGCAAAGAGGCCGAAAAGGAAGCCAAAAAACAGGCCAAAGAGGCTAAAAAAGCTGAGAAAGAAGCAAAAAAACAAGCCAAAGAGGCCGAGAAAGCCCGCAAGGAAGCGAAAAAGCGCGAAGATGCCCGCAAGACCATTGAAAGCGAAAGCAAAAACATAGAGCAGTATCGCCGCGAATTGTCCGAAGAGCAGGCCAAACTACACACCATGGGCACCCTCAATGAGCAAGTCAAGCAGCAAAAGAAGATTGACAAACTCAACAAAAAAATTGAGAAGTGCAACAAGAACATTGAAAAGGCTCAAAAGAAGTTGGATTAATTCTTAGGCCTCAACTACCATCATGGCTCGTAGGAAATGGTATGTAGTGTGGAACGGCACCGAAACGGGCGTTTGCGACTCTTGGGCCGAGTGCGAATCGCGCGTCAAGGGATTTCCTAACGCACAGTATAAGTCGTTCAATACCCAAGAAGAGGCCGTTATGGCTTTTCGCGAGGGTAACGCCGACCGTGGCTTGATTCGTTCCATAGCACGGGCGCCTAAAGCCTTTGTCAACTACGAAGCCTTCCCCGAAATTGTGCGCGACAGCATCGCTGTCGATGGTGCTTGCAGTGGAAACCCGGGCCTGATGGAGTATCGCGGTGTGGATGTCATGACCGGAGCCGAAATCTTCAGACAAGGGCCGTTCCGTGACGCCACCAACAACGTGGGCGAGTTTCTGGCACTTGTGCATGCCCTAGCATTCTTCTATAACACCGCCAACGACCACACCGCCATCTATAGCGACAGCCGCACAGCCATCGCTTGGGTGCGTGACCGCAAATGCAAAAGCAAACTTGACCGCACCGACCATAACGAAAAGGTCTTTGAACTGATAGGGCGCGCCGAAGTTTGGCTGAGCACACACACTTGGCAAAACCGCATCATTAAGTGGGAAACCAGCAAATGGGGTGAAATTCCCGCCGATTTTGGGCGCAAATAAATCATTCTACTCTTTTAGATGAACATTCTGGTGGTGAATCGGAGCGATAGGTTGGGGGGTGCGGCTATTGTCACCTCTCGGCTTATGAAAGGCCTCAACGACTTGGGGGCTCAAGCCCGAATGCTGGTCATCAACAAGTTGGGCGACGACGACCATGTGGCCGTCGCTGGAAGCAAGTGGGCGAACCGTTACCATTTTTTGGCCGAGAGGCTGGCCATTTTTTGTCAAAACGGCTTCAACCGAAACACCCTTTTTAAAATAGACACCGCCACCCACGGACTGAATCTCGCCCGACACCCCTGGGTGAAACAGGCCGACATCATCGTGCTCGGTTGGGTGAATCAAGGTATGCTTTCGCTAAAAAACGTGGAGCAACTTGCCAACCTGGGCAAACCGCTCGTGTGGGTCATGCACGACATGTGGAACGGTACCGGCATCTGCCACCATGCAGGTCAGTGCCACGCCTATGAAAACACTTGTGGCAAGTGCCCGCTCACGGGTAAACAGGGTCGCGACATCTCCACCGTCACACAAAGGCGCAAACAGGCGCTCTACGACAAGGCCAACATCCACTTTGTGGCGGTAAGCAACTGGTTGGCCCGCAAGTGCCGTGAGAGCAGCGCGATGAGCAAATGCGACATCAGTGTGATTGCCAACGCATTTCCCGTCGAAGATTTTTCGCCCCAACGCTTGCCGAATGCCGATTATGGCATTAATCCCGAAAAAAAATTGCTGGTAATGGGTGCCGCACGGCTTGATGACTCGGTCAAAGGATTTGACCAACTCATTGCCGTCACGCAGCATATTGCCCAACACAAGCCACTGTTGGCCGACAAACTGCACTTGCTGCTCTTTGGCGCCATCAGGGATAAAAACCTGCTCAACGACATCGCATTGCCCTACACCTACCTAGGCAAGGTGGACAATGCTGCCGAAGTCTATGCTCACGCCGATGTGGTGCTCTCCACATCGCTCTACGAGACGCTGCCGGGCACACTCATCGAGGGCCAGGCCAGCGGATGCGTGCCAGTGACTTTCGGCGAAGGCGGACAGGCCGACATCGTGGACCACATGACGACAGGCTATATCGCCCAATATCTGGACCCCGAAAGTTTCGCAAGTGGCATTGAGTGGGCCATCGACACCAACATTTCACGCCAGATGTTGCACGAGGAGGTCGCGCGCAAGTTTGCCGCCTCCAAGATTGCCCGGCAGCACCTGGACCTGTACACATCACTTCTCGACAAAAAATTAACCTAATAATTGAATCAATCACATCATGCAGACCGTACTTTTTCATAGCACCATCTTTGGACCCATCCATAGCCGACGGTTGGGTATCTCACTAGGAATCAACCTTATGCCTAACGACGGGAAAGTGTGTTCGTTCGACTGTCTCTACTGTGAGGCCGGATTTAACGCACAGGGGCACGGCCACGACAGCATTCCCAGCCGCGAGAGTGTGAAACGGCAACTCAAAAAGAAACTTGAAACTATGAAAGAAGCCGGCGAAGGGTTGGATGTCATCACGTTCTCGGGCAATGGCGAGCCCACTCTTCACCCGCATTTCAACGAGGTGGTGCATGATGTCATCATGTTACGCGACCGATACTACCCCGAGGCCAAGGTGAGCGTACTGAGCAACGCCACCATGGCAGGGAAAAAGAGTGTGATGGAAGCCCTCAAACTCGTTGACAACAACATCCTCAAACTGGATTCGGCCGTTGCAGCGACAATGACAGCGCTCAACCGCCCCACCTCACCCCATGTGATTCCGCAAGGTGTCATTGTCGACCTCAAGCAATACCAGGGACAATGCATCGTGCAGACCATGATGCTCCGTGGCGACTACGACGGCCACCACATTGACAACACCACGCCCGCCGAAGTGGAGGCGCTCATCGAGGCATATCGCGAGATTGAGCCACGCGAAATCATGCTCTACTCCATCGACCGCAAGACACCGGCCGAAGGCCTCATCAAGATTGAAATGGATGAACTCAAAGCTATCGGACAACACATTCAAGACAGCACCGGCATACCCGTCCAAGTCAACTGACGCCCATCTGAATCAACAAACCATAATTATCCTACCATTAATCATTAACATCCAATATTCACCCATGAACAGAACCATTCACCTCATAGGCTTCATACTGCTGTGCATCATCAGCACCAATGCCACCAACTTCAGTTACAATGGACTGAATTACAGTGTATGGACGACCAATACCGTGGCCATCATGCCAGCCGACGACGGCACGACCTACAGTGGCCTCACCACCAGCAATTTCAGTGAAATGGTTGAGTACAATGGAAAAACCTATACTGTGGCCGGTGTTTATGACCAAGCGTTCAACAAAGCTTCATTCAATGGTCGCATTACATTGCCCGCAACGGTCACTACTATCGGGCAATTTGCTTTTTATGCAGCCACCGGCGAAGGAGTGACTCTAGGCGAGAACGTCACCTCTATCGCTGAAAACGCCTTTGCCGGCAACAAGTTCTCGCAAGGCGTCTTCGTCAACGCCTCCAACCCCTCCTACGCCAACCTCACCGATAGCGACGGCACCAATTCCAATGGTGTACTGGTGACCAAGGACAAGAAAACCTTGCTCACTTTCCCTGGCGGAAAAAAGCAATCCAGTTGGAGTGGCACCACCGCCCTGTCGAGTTATACCATACCCAGCTTCATTACTGAGATTGGAGACTTTGCCTTTTATCGCAACGAGGGATTGTCAACTATCACAATTCCTAACGGCGTCACCCGCATAGGTCGCGCTGCATTTCTGGAGTGTCTTGATTATTCCAGCATCACCATTCCTGCCTCGGTCACCAAACTGGACGACGCGGCTTTCCAAGGTTGCGTGAACTGTACGCGTCTGACTTTCAACACCCGTCAGCTCACCGTCATTCCAAGTAACGCTTTCTTTTGCCTGGTATCGCTGAAATCAGTGACGATTCCCGAAGGGGTGAAAACCATCGGCGAGAATGCATTCGCCAGCTGCGAACAACTCAGCGCCATCAATCTGTCAAGCACTGTCGAGGATATTGGACAAAGTTGTTTCATGGGCGACCCCATCACCAGCATTGACCTCAAAAACGTGAAGACATTGGCCTATATGAGTTTTGCCCGTTGTGAAAGTCTCACCACCATCACAGGCGGAAGTCAACTTGATTTCATCGACAATGCCGCCTTTGTACGCTGTGATGCGCTGACCAACGTCAACTTTCCCGAGGGTGTAAAAACCTTCTTCGGCAACACCTTCTTCCGTTGTGCCTCGCTGCGGAGCCTCACCTTGCCCACCTCACTACAGTGCATCGGAGTGAATCCTGTCACAGGTTGTGAGCAACTAAGCACGTTGAACGTGGCCAGTGGTAGTCCGTATTTCAAAATTATTGACGGCGCCCTGTACGCCACGCGAGGATCTATCGACGTGGGTGTGGCACCCAACGCTAACGGTGACCCCGACCAACCCACCGCATTGGTATCGGTACCATCGGCCATCGCCAAGAAAACGCTTGACGTGCCCGAGGGTGTTACAACGCTGGGAAAACAGTCGGTGCGAGAAGTGGAGCTGACACGCATCTCACTGCCCTCGACCCTCACCGCTATCCGCGACTTTGCCTTTGGTGACGTTTACACACTCAAGAAAGTGACTTGCAAAGCTCTCACACCTCCCAGTGGTGGCGACATTGAGAACGGCAACTATATCTTCGAGGAAGACGTGTTCAACGATGCCACGCTCTTTGTTCCCCAAGAAGCCATTGACACCTACCGCAACCATATCATTTGGGGGCGCTTCAAAAACATTCAGGACTTAGAAAGCGACGTGGTTCCGGTGGATTCGACTACCAAGTTCCCATACGTCGTGGAAAACAACTACACGTTCTACTTCCGCGTCATCGCCGACGATGAGGTGGAATACATCGCTCCGAGCGACTATGACCCCGACCTAGGTCCCTACAGCGGTGTTTACCGATATGAGACCCCCGAGACAGTAGAATACAATGACAAGACTTATCGCGTGACCACTGTGGGCGAAGGCGCTTTCAAAGATGCCACCATCCATGGTGGAAATGACTACACCAACCTGATTTGGCTCAACAATGTGCAGACCATCAAGGCCAATGCCTTCAGTGGGTGGCACATCAACTGGCTGGGATTGAACTCCATCACTGATGTCGACCCCACAGCCTTCCGCGGAAACAAGATTAACCGCATGACCATTTTCGGTGGCGACTTCGGCTACTCGCCCGACAACAACGGCAACTACAACGGCAGTGCCATGAGCGGCGACATCTACAAGATGGTAGATGGCAAGAAAGTGCTGTGGGGATGGGGCGGAGACCGCCGCACCAACGCTTGGATGAACGGCAATATGAGCATCACAACAGCCTGGACATTCAACTATGACGAAATCGGTGCTTATGCACTTGCCGACAACGAAAACCTGACTAGTGTCACCATCGAGGGTGCCTCAAAGATTGGACAAGAAGCTCTGGCGGGCATGACTGCCTTGCAGACGCTTGTCCTTCCGGCACAACTTACCGAAATTGGCACCGACGCCTTCAAGGGGGTGACCACACTCACTAGCCTCACGGTCAATGCAGTGAATCCTCCCGCTGGCGGTGTATTTGAAGATGCCGTCTATGAAGCCTTAAAGGATAAACTTGTGGTTCCTGCCGGTAGCGAAAATGCCTACAAAGCCGACCGTAACTGGGGCAAATTCTACACAGGTTATACTCCCCCTGCCGTAACCGGCGACCTCAATGGCGACGGCGTGGTGGATGTGGCCGACGTCAACATCTGCATCAACATCATTCTGGAATTGAACAACAATCCCGATGTCAAGGCGCTCGCCGACCTTAACGGCGATGGCGTGGTGGACATCAGCGACGTGAATGCTATCATCAACATCATCTTGCAGTAAACAGATTCTCGGAGCTCTCTGAGACCTCTGAGTTCTCCGAGAGCTCCGAGAAAAGTACTGGCCCCGTCACTAGAAGTTGTAAATGATATTGGAGAGCGTTTGCCCAACGGCTTTGAGAGTTACGGGGTCGATGGCATCGAGGGTGTCGTGTGTGGTGTGCCATCCGTCAAAGAATCCATCGCCACGCATGTCGATGATGTCAATGCAAGGGATGCCAGCCTTGTTCACCACCACATGGTCGTCGGTCACACCACCGCCGCCATCCTGAACGAAGAACTGCCCAAAACCTGCATCTTGTGCGGTTTCCCACACCAGAGTCACCACACTGGGAGCATTATACTGTGAGTAGTATTCAGGAGCGAACCGTGCACCATGTGCCCCCACCATGTCGAGCAAAATGCCGAATGACGGAGCATAACTGTCGCCCATGAACGACCTGAAATCACGTGCCCAAGCCTGTGTACCCAGCGCCCAACTGTCCTCATTGTCGTAATCGCCCCAGTCCTCGACATCCACCAGCAGCAAATCCACGCCTATGGCGGGGCGGTTCTCGTGCATGATTCGCGCCAACTCAAGAATGACAGCCGTTCCACTGGCGGCATCATTAGCCCCCATGACAGACTCTTTATGCTTGGTTGGGTCCTCGTCCTTATCGGCCCATGGACGGCAATCCCAGTGAGCCAGCAACAAGATGCGCTGGGTGGCGTCGGGATTGATGACACCTACCATGTTTTGCGCCGTCAGATTTTTGCCGTCAAAGGTGGTTACATTCACCTGCTGCACATGCACCGTGTCGCAAAACTGGTTCAGGCGTGACTGAATATATTGAGCGCATGCGGTATGAGCGGGGGTCTGCGGCACACGCGGACCGAACTCGCATTGCGCTTGCAAAAAATGATAAGCGCTGTCGGCGACAAACTCCACAAATTGTTGAGCCGCACCGTTATCCGAAGACCCGGAATTTGTGTTCACTGTGCGTCCATTGCACGACAATGTCATCGCAACGAAAGCCATGTTGGCCAAGAACAAAGTCATTTTCATCAGCATGGGGCATTAAACCAAAATAGCACGCACACGAGCAACAGGTGCGTGTGTGCGTGCAAACTACCAATTATGAAACGATTCTACTATTACTTCTGAGTCGGAGCCTCTTGAGCGGGAGCGGCTTGCTGAGCCTCACCACCCGTGGGGAAGGAAGGAGCCTGAGTCTCGGTCTGAGTTGGGAGTTTCTTCACTTGTGGTGCACCCTCAATCATAGTGGGCGATTTCACAAATGCGCACATGATGCTCAACACACAGATAAAAATGGCGAGACCCCATGTGGCTTTCTCCACAAAGTCGGTGGTCTGCTTTACACCAGCAAACTGGTTGTAACCACTCATGTTAGAAGCCAAACCTCCACCTTTTGATTTTTGGATCAGGACAACGCCCACCAACAAAATTGAGGCGATAAGAATCAAAATTGCAAATACAGTGTACATCGATACAAATTATTTGTTAAATGTTATTTTTCTTTTGAATTAACACCAATTTTCGCAAAAATCGAATTTGGTCTGCAAAGTAAATACTTTTTTCTGGAAACTGCAAACTTAAAGTTTCAATAATTTCAAGTGCCTGCGAATATTTTTTTCTGGAGATATACATTTTTGCCAAACTTTCGGTGAGCATAGAGCTATCGACAAGCTCTGGTTTTTGCACTTGATCGTTGGCAATTTCCTGCTTTTCTTCTTCATCAACATGACGGCGCGACGGGTCTTGGTCGGCCTGCAATTCCTGCACTTGATGCTGAGCAATGAACTGGTTGATGAGCTCATCCTGCTCACTGGTCGCGCTCATGTCGGGTTGCCCCTGCTCGCTTTCCTGAGCGGCTAGCACATCGGCATAGTCGGGCGTCGGGTTAAAGATGGCCTGTTCCAGCGCCGCAATCTCCTTGGGGCTTGTACTGCCATAATTGTTGAGAAAGCGGTCGATGGTCGTGTCGGTATCAGGAGTGTCGGGCACAGTTTCCTCGGGATAGAAATGAGCGAAACTTTCCATGTTTTCGCCCAGCTGCGTGGCCAGCGCGCGACGGTCGGGGCTGGAGATGGCCAGCCGCGCCAACACATCTTCACGGTCGGGCGCATCGGGATTTCGCTTCAAGTAGAGCAGCAAGGGCACATTAAAATAGGGGTATTGTTCCATGACTTGCTGCAGCCATTCACGGGTTACGGGACGATTCTCATCATCCAGCAACTGCCTTATCTCCTCCTTGAATGTCATCGTTTCGCCTGCCATAGTTCATTACCAGTCACCGAGTGTCGCGTTAAAAATCAGGTCGGTAAGGTCCTTGCAAATCTGATTGCACAACTCGTCCTGCACATCGGTGAGCATCTCGCTGCTTGAGAAGTCGCGATAGGCCGAGAAGGACTCATCTTTCGACAAATTGGGGTTCTTGTTATTGATATACCTCACACGCACAGTAATGGTGAGACGCGTCTGACTTGCATAAGCATCCTCGCCCACGGCTTGTGGCGAGAGGTTGTAGCCGGTAATCTCGCCTTCCATGCGTAAGTCGGTATTGTTGTTGTCGATTACACGCAATCGTGTCTGCTGATCGACCATATCAATCAACTTGTTCTCAAAAAGTTGCTGCAAAGGCGGATAAACCAGCGCGGCCCGAATGGGGAAGTCGCCAAATGAGATGGTCTTGTACACGCTATAGTCAATGGACGCACCATTGAACGTGTACTTGGGTATGCAGGCCGGCACCACCAGCAGCAACACCACGAGGGTCGCTATGACCGAAGCCCGTTTCATCGCCGTTCCAAACCGTATTGCTTGATTTTGCGATATAACGTACGTTCGCTGATTTTCAGCTGTTCGGCAGTTTTCTTGCGACGGCCACCGTTGCGACACAAGGCGTCAACAATGGCTTCGCGCTCGGTTTCCTCCAATGTTTTCCCTTGTGGGTCCTGGTTAGGGTGCACTTCGTAGGCATGCACCTCATCGACGTGACCCAAGTCTTGCGGTTCAGCCATCCGCATAGCGGCAGAATGAGGTGTATCGTGCATGATGGTAGGAGCCGTATCGCGGCGATAATCCAACTGATGCACTTCACGTTGCAGGTCGTTCAAGTTGGCCGACACCCGCGTGGCGGCACGAGTGTCACCGCCAATGGCGGCCTTCACCTCATCAATCTCTTGCTGCAGTTGTTTGATGAGCATGAAGAGGACCTCTCGCTCCTGCGTGTAGTTAAACTGCCCCTTATCGACGGTGACAGGCAGACTTCGCTTTCCGGCATTAGGAAGGTACTGGTTCAGCGTCTCACGATCGACAGTGTTGCCAGCTTCAAACAGGGCCACTTGCTGCACCACACTCTTCAATTCACGCACATTGCCCGGCCAACGATATTCCATTAACGCCTGACGTGCGTCCTCGGTCAGTTCCACTTCGGGCGAATGGGTGGTATCGGCAAAGTCGTGCATAAACTTGCGTGTGAGCAACAGGATGTCGCGTCCGCGATCACGCAACGACGGCACATTGATGAGCACCGTCGACAAGCGGTAATACAAGTCCTCACGGAAACGACCGTCCTTCACGGCATCCTCCATATTTTTGTTGGTGGCTGCCACAATACGGATATTGGTTTTCTGCACCGTGCTGCTGCCCACCTTCATAAATTCACCACTTTCCAACACACGCAACAGACGTGCCTGGGTGCTGAGCGGCATCTCGCCCACTTCGTCCAAGAATATCGTCCCACCATTGGCCTCCTCAAAGTAGCCCTTGTGGTCGTTTGTTGCTCCGGTAAATGAGCCTTTGACATGGCCGAAGAGTTCGCTGTCAATAGTGCCTTCAGGTATCGCGCCACAGTTCACGGCAATGTATTTGCCATGCTTGCGCGGGCTGTTTTCATGGATGATTTTCGGGAAGAATTCCTTACCCGTGCCACTCTCGCCCACCACCAGCACCGAGAGGTCGTGGGGAGCGACGCGCAAAGCACGACCCACGGCCGAAATCAAGGCCTGCGAGTCGCCAATGATAGAAAAGCGCTGTTTCACGCGCTGTATTTCGTTAGGTATTGCCATCTGCTTTACAATTTATTTCAACTTGCAAAGTTACAAATTTTTCATGGATAATCGGCAAAAATGTCAGGGAACTATCGGCGGATGGTCACCTCGCCTCGCAGAGCATGCTCCAGTTCACGCTTGACAGCCGTCACGTCCAGCCCTGCGCCGAAGAGGTACATCAACTTGGTGATGGCAGCTTCGCTGGTAATGTCATGACCGCTGATGACTCCAGCGGCAGTAAGGCTATTTCCAGTCTCGTAAAGGGTGTCGTTCACACCACCATCCACGCATTGGGTCACGTTCAGTATCAAAATGCCGCGGCCTACGGCTTCACGAATCAAGTCGGTAAACCAACTATCACTGGGCCCGTTGCCCGCTCCGAAAGTTTTCAGCACGATACCCTTGATGCCGGGCGTCTGCAACAGGTGGCGCAAGGTGCTCTGAGTGATGCCCGGATGCAGTTCCAGAAACATGACATTGGGGTCGAGCGAGGTGCGCACCACAAGCGGTTCGCTCTGAGCAGGGCGATAGAGGCAATCGGTTTGGAAAGTGACCGACAGCCCGATGCGTGCCAACGGAGGGAAATTATTGCTCTTGAACGCGTTGAAGTTGTCGGCGCTCATCTTGGTGCTGCGATTGCCACGCCATAGTGAGTTGTTGAACAAAATAGCCACTTCCTGCACCATGGCATCGCCCTTGTCGTCGATGGCGGCAGCCACTTGCAGAGCCGTAATCAGGTTTTCCTCGCCATCGGTACGAACTTCGCCAATAGGCAATTGCGAACCAGTGATAATGACAGGCTTACGCAAGTTTTCAAGCATAAAACTGAGGGCCGACGCCGTAAAAGCCATCGTGTCGGTTCCGTGCAGCACCACAAAGCCGTCGTAACTGTCGTAGTTTTTCTCAATGGCCTGAGCAATCTCGCTCCAGTGCTTGGGGCTCATGTTGGCGCTGTCGATGGGCGGGTTGAACTGGATGTTGTCGATGTCATAGCCCAGTTTTTTCACCTTGGGCACATTGTCAATCAGGTGTGAAAAGTCAAACGGTTGAAGCGCATGAGTTGAAGCATTTTCAATCATGCCAATCGTTCCGCCAGTATATATAATAAGAATGCGAGGACGTAATTTAGTAGTCATAGAGTAAATAGTAGGTTAACTAGTAATAATATTTGCAGCCACAAAATTAAACAAAAATCTTGAAAATCACATAGCATTGTGCCATTGATAACAATTTTTATTTTTTGATGCTCACCTGATGGTCCATCATCAACCGCCACGCTCCGTCAATATCGGCCTTGGTCATCTCGCGCAATTCTTCCACCGAATGCCCTTTCTCACTGTTTGAAGGCCTTGCTGAAGAAGAGCAAATGATAGTCCAACGCATTGACCCAGTAGGTCCAGGTGTGGGCGCCGGGACGAATGATGAAATCGTGCTGAATGCCATGCTGGAGCAGGGCCTCATGCAAATTGATGTTGATTTCATAGAAAAAGTCGTCGGTCCCATCATCGATAATGATATGTTGCCCCGGTTTCAACGTGGGCACCAAGCTAATGACCGAATGCGACTGCCACACCTGCTCGTTACCGTCGTAGCTGCCCAACCGTTCATCAATGTGCCATTTCCCGGGATATCTGGAGATATCCACCCCACCGCTCATGCTACCACACGAGCCGAACACATCGGGATGCCGCCAGCCATTCCACAACGCTCCGTGGCCGCCCATACTCAGTCCCGTTATCGCACGCATGGCCGGAGTGGCAACAGTGCGGTAGTGAGCATCGACATAATCGACCAGTTCCTTGGAAATGAAGGTCTCAAATTGGAACGTGGGGTCGACAGGAGAGTCAAAGTACCAACTGTCCTGCCCGTCGGGACAAACGATAAACGTGGCATAATGGCTAGCAAGACTGTCGAGGTTGGCTTTCTTGGGCCAGTCGCGGTAACTCCCGTAAGCGCCGTGAAGCAGATACAGCACCGGATAGCGTTCATCAGGTTTGGAGGTATCGAAATATTGTTGGGGGACAATCACCACGGTGGTGATGTCGCGCCCCATCTTGGCAGCATTCACCTGAACGGTGTCGGCCTGTGGCTTCGTTTTACAACAATGGTGGTCACACACCGGGGTTGCCGCCCACATCGCAACGCAGCCCAACAGCAGAGCCGAAAATAGCAAGTTGAATCTTTTCATTATCTTTTGTTCTTAAAAAAATCCGTCATCAGTTGGACGCACTCATTGGCCAACACCCCACCCTCAACCACGGTTTTCTTGTGGAATGGTTGGTCGCAGAAGATGTGGTAGCCACGTTTGTCGTCAGCAGCCCCATACACCACGCGGCTCACTTGGCTCCACCCTAGAGCGCCAGCACACATCAGGCACGGCTCAACGGTCACATATAGTGTGCAGTCGGTGAGGTATTTACCACCCAGGGTCCCCGCTGCGGCAGTGATGGCCTGCATCTCGGCATGAGCGGTGACATCGGTGAGCCGTTCGGTCAGGTTGTGTCCCCTCGCCACGATGCGGCCACGGCACACCACAACCGCCCCGATGGGCACTTCGTCGCACTCCATCGCCTTGTGCGCCTCATCGAGCGCCACCCGCATCCACCGTTCATCCTCCTTCGTCATAGTTTCTATCATATTTCTAAGGTCTCTTTAATAAGAGACACCCCAATCTTCTCAACAATGCCAGTTACTAGAGCATTGCCCATCAGAAAGGCCCTTCTTGTGTCACTTACACCAAATGTGTGATTATCGGGGAACATGTTTAATCGTTCCAGTTCAATCGGAATCAATCGGCGATAGCGACCCGAAGGTGTGATAACTATATGCTTGAATCGAGAGGGGCTGTTACCTCCTTCTCCAGTTATTATTGTTCTAGATGGTTTATTAAGGTAATCAGGGAAAGCCATACTGCCTTCGCTGTAATCATATTCATAACCAGTTGCTTTATTAACTCGCTTTATTTTTTTACTACTTTTGAGATATTCCCATTTTTCTATTTCTTTATCATCAATAAAAAACTCTTTAGGAATATTCTTTTCACTTTCTAAGATTTGGCCTAAAGTCAGTTTGGGACCATTGTATTTTGCACTAGTATTGATGGAATAAACTTGTCTATTAATTATGATTCCAGTATTCTCAAACGGGCTATTTTTTACCCCTTTATTGAAATTGGCTGAAACCGTCGGTAAATCTCCATCTATGGTGAACGTGTGCCATTTATCTGAATAGTTGATGTAAATAGGCAAGGCATCAGCAATAGTTCCATTAAATAACAACCAGTCCTTTGGGTCACTAATTCTTTGGCCGATTGTGGAACTTGCTTTATAACCCAAAATATAGGTTCTTTTCCGTCTTTGTGGCATGCCGTATTCGGCAGCATTAACAACTCTCCACTCCACGATGTAACCTAAATCGGACAAAGAGGCCAAAATAATGGCAAAATCACGACCACGTTGTGTCGCAGGTGATTTCAGCAAACGATCAACATTTTCAAAAAACAAATAATCAGGTTGATGCTTGCAATCATGCAAAATGCGATAAATCTGCCACCACAAAACACCCTTTTTCCCCTCAATACCACCTGACCGATTTAGTGTAGTTGCAACTGAGTAGTCTTGACAAGGGAATCCACCTACAAGCAAATCACAATCGGGAATTTCCGACACATCAACAGTGGCAATATCCACATTGGAATGTCCCTCTGAGCCAAAACGCTTACAATAAACAATGCTTGCATCTTGTCGTTTTGTTGAAGGCTCCCACTGGTTGTTCCAAACAGTACAATACCGTTTGGATGCTCGCTCTAAACCGATACGAAAGCCACCTACTCCTGCAAATAATTCAACCACTCTGATATCGCCTCGTTTTGCTGTAACTGCTTCAGGTGAAAAAAGTTCCAATTGCCTATAATGCGGAACTGTTTTTCTGCAATAATCTGCAATAGCCTCACAAAGGACATAGCCCTCTGAAGAAGCGTCAGTATATGGTTTTATCTGCTTGTTTCCCTTGTTTTTCATAGATTAAAAATTGTTGTGTTGCTGAATAATTTCAGTTACATACTCGGAATTGAACCAATAACAATATTTTTGAACCATTCCACCATTCGGATTATATGCAAGATCCTTGGCATTTCTTCCTTTTGGGCGAACATGAAATTTACGATGCATACGTTTATTCCAAAAATATCGTGGTGAAATCTCATTATTAAGAACATGTTCACGGATATTATCCCAATACATTTCTGCAGTATCAATATCTTGGGGCGGCATCGTCCAGAAAAATGCAGTTTTTAATTCCAAATTGTCCAAATCAAATTCATTTTGTCGTTGTCCATTTGGCTGTTGGAATTGAACAAACAAAAATCTGCTGGTAAAAATTTCATATAAACGAGAATCAAGCCATTCATCGTTATCAAAAACCTCTTCGTAATCAATATTTTCAAATGATGTGTCTTCCTTTACTCGGCCATTAGAATAACTTGTTACGGTTTTCAGTCTGATACCCGACTTCTGAAACTCCTCTGAATTGTTTACATTGTTCTCAATGGTTTTTGCACTTTTTCCCGCAGCAATTTTATTGGCTATTATGGCTATCCTATTTTTAGCTTTTGACGGCTGAACTCCCAACCTATTGCATATTTCCAAATAACTAAGCCCTATAAATGGACGAAAGCGCCCTATTATAACTTCTTCAAAAGAACCAGTCTTTAATTCCTCAATATCAACCAGGCTCTGTGTTGGTTGGGATAAATCAATATTACTGACAGCACTCTCTCCTTGTTGTTTAACAAAAGCCAAAACTGTACGCATATAGGCAGGCTTCAAAGAAAAAGCACGCCTAGGGGCCAAGACACATGAAAAGGGTTGTTTACGCGGATTTTCGTTTTTTTGCCCCTTTCTACAGGCCGCAAGATAATCAGTGTCGCCTTCAGAAAGAAGGTGGGCTTCTCCACGACGGATTTTTTCCACAATTCTTTCAAAATCGTGGCGAATAATTTGCAAATCTTTTTCGGGTATTTTCCAAATAACGGTATAAATGAATTTTAAGTCCCACTTGCTGACATCTTTTTCATAGAGGTAAAAAATGAGCAACATGATTTGACACTTGATATAAAACAATGAGGTTTCAAAAGTCTCATTTACAACCGTTTCATAATCAATCATATCGCAAACCAGACGCTCTTTGATTTGCAATTCGCCGGAAATCAACCGTTTTAATCCTGTGCCTTTCAACTCTAATCCGGCTTCTTTAAAATCAGGGCCAGGGTCAGAATTAATAGGGTATTGGAAAAATAATTCCTCCAACATTTGTTCCAACCCACCCTTACCTTGACCTTGAAGACGTGACGCTTGCACAATGTCGTCACCTACAATTTCACGCAATGAATGGCCAATCAATTTTTTGCTGTATTCAAAAATTGAGGCAATACTCGTTTTATCATATGCAGGCCGAAGATTATCCATTGTTTCATTAATGACAGGTTTTGCATTTCGTCATAGTCGCACTTTCTGGACGTAGTCGCCTACGATGACGATGTAGACACGATTGGTGGGCAAGCCGTCGATGAAGCAGTCAAGCGTGGGATGCTGGTAGTAGAGCCGGCCTGCACCATCGTAAACCGAGGTCCATGTCCCATTGTTGTCGCCACTGATATAGATGGCACCGCCTTCGGCAATGATAGTGGGATGCCATTTCTCAGCAAGCATCTCATCGGCGGGTGCGGCGGGTGCCAAATTGCAGGCCAAAACATCTTCGCTCTCGGCAATCATATTGGTGGCGGCAATGGCGCATTGCTGTTCCACCTCGGGCGTAGCAAAAAAGTAATTGTCGGCGGCGGTGAGCGCCATCAGATAACCGTAATGGTCATAAACGCTAAAAGCCATGTTGTCGCTCAAGCGTACACGCGTCCAACCATCGTCCAACGTTTCCATTTCCAGCGACGAGCGGTCAAGATAGATGTCATCGTTGGTCCACAGCGAGAAAGTGTCGCTGTCACCCCACACCTCGCTGGAGGTGTAGGCTTTGACGGCATGATTATCGCTCACAATGAGATCAATTCCACTCATCGCCAAGAAATTCTTTTCACCCAACACTTCGGGTGGCTCGGGGGCGGCACAATAGATTTCAAAGAGATTGAAACAATCTTCAAAAGCGTCCTCTCCCACCATGAGCAGCGATGTCGGCAAGTAAACGGTGTGCAACTGCACGCACTCGTGGAACGCCCCTTCGCCTATCTCGGTCACCCCCTCGGGGATGGCTATGTTGGCGATGGCTGTACCTGCCAGCATGCGTGGCGAGACCTCCTGCAGGTATAACGGCAAAGTGACGCTCGTGAGCTGGTCACAACCAGCAAACGCCTCGGCTCCGATGCGGGTCACGGTGTTGGGAATCTGCACCTGGGTCACCCGCGACTGGCTGAACGCGCCATCGGCAATAGCGGCCACGGTATAGTTGGCCCCGTCGCAATAAACCTGCTCGGGAATGAGTTGGACGCCTTCATAGACGCTTTCCATCCCGTCCCAAGCGGGCGCCACGGCCACTTCGTAGTCGTTCACGATATCGTAGTAAAAACCTCCACTGGTGAAATCCCATGCTTGCGCCATCAGCGGCAATGCCATGGCCAAGCCCATCATCCATCTATGTATCATCGTTTTCATTGTTGTTTCCTATTCGCGATAATAAACTCTTTTGACCCGTGGCGAGATGCTTGTGAGTATCTCGTAAGGAATCGTTCCCCGAACATTGCTGAGATTCTCAACAGGAATGTGTTCGCCGAAGATTTCCACATGGTCGCCCACGGCGCATTCCACATCGGTCACATCAATCATCACGGCATCCATGCACACATTGCCCACCGTGGGACACAACGCGCCGTTGACCCACATGCTGGTGCGCCCGTTGCCGAAGTGACGGTCAAAGCCATCGGCATATCCCAGCGTAACCGTAGCAATGCGCGAATCACGGGTAAGCACTCCCTTGCGGCCATAACCGATGGTGGTGCCCGCCGGCAACTCCTTGAGGGAAATAATCACCGAGTGGAGCGATGCCACGGGTTGCAATGCGGCCTCGCTGCCATCGAAGAGCGTGGCTATGCCGTAAAGCCCGATACCAATGCGCACCATGTCGTACTGGTGCTCGGGGAAGCGCACGATGCCGCTCGTGTTGAGGATGTGGCGCAACAGATGGTGTTCGTAGGCAGCTTGCAACACTTCGCAGCACTCGTCGAAATAGTCAAACTGCTCCTGTGTGTAAGCATCCTGTCCGGGTTCATCGGCAACGCACAAGTGAGAGAACACCGATACGGGACACAACACATCCTGCCCCTTGAGCAAAGCAATCAGCTCGGGCAGTTGCTCACGCCTGAAGCCCAAACGATGCATACCCGAATCAATCTTGAGATGCACTGGGAAATCGCGCACACCGCACTTGCGGCCTTCACGAATCAAACCCTGACATTCCTCCAGGCTGTACACTTCCGGTTCCAGCCGATGCACAAACATGGCTTTGTAATTGACCGCACTGGGATTGAGCACCACAATGGGCATGGCGATGCCCGCCCGGCGCAGGGCAACGCCCTCGTCGTGAACGGCCACGGCCAGATAGTCGGCGCCACGGTCCTGAAGGGTCTTCGCCACTTCATAGCTTCCGGTTCCGTAGCCACTGGCTTTCACCATCGCCATCGTGCGGGTGGTGGGTTTGACCAGCGACTTGAAGAACTTGAAGTTGTGCGCCAGCGCATTCAGGTCAACCTCCATCACCGTTTGGTGGCGTTTGGCCTCCAGCATATCGATGATTTGGTCAAATTCAAATTCGGGCGCACCCTTGACCAACACTGTCTCATTGTCGAAGTCGCCTTGCGTCATGGCGGCTATCAATTCTTGCGTAGTGGCAAAAAAGCGTGACGTGGGCAACGAGTCAAAATACTTGGCATAATGACACATTTCGGCTCCCACGCCCAACAAGCGCCGCACGCCTTTGCCACGCAACAGTTCACTGGTGCGGATATAGAGTTCATCGCCAGTGTAGGCCTCGGGCTTGAGGTCACTCAGGATGACCGTGCTGCCCCGCGACCCTGCACGGCGCATCATAAAGTTCAATGCAGGAGTAAGCGAATTATAGTCGCTGCTGTAGCCGTCAGCGATGATGGTACAGTCGTTGATACCCTCAATCACGTTGATACGGGTGCCCACCGGCGTCAGCTCGCGCATACGCTCCTCGATATCGGTCGGGTCCACACCCATCAGGAGCATCACCGCCAGACAGGTGATGGCGTTTTCCACATCACGATCGGCGTCAAAAGGCACCACAACCGTTCCTTGATGCGACTGGAAGGTGTACTGAATAGTGGTGCGGTGGTCATCGCGACGGATTTCTTCCACCTGCAAGGCGGCCTTTTGCCCCTTGGTGCTCCAAGCCAGTTCCTGCGCCACATCCACCTCCAACAATGGCGCGATGGCATTGGTGACCAAGTGGTCGTCGGCCGGATAAACGATGCTCTCGCAGCTATAGAGGATTTTGGCTTTTTCCTGAGCCTTTTCGGTCATGGAAGCAAAGCCGTCGTCGTGCTCCGAGCCAATGTTGGTAATCACACCTATTGTGGGACGTATCATGGCCTGCAAACGCGCCATCTCGCCAGTGGTCGAAATACCCGCCTCAATGATAGCCAGCGTGGTGGAGTCTTCAATATCCCACAACGACAGGGGTACTCCGATTTGTGAGTTATAACTGCGCGGCGAGCGCACGATGCGATAGTCGCTCTTCAACAACTGGTAGAGCCACTCCTTGACGGTAGTCTTTCCTCGGCTGCCGGTGATGCCTATCACGGGGATGTCGAATCGACGGCGGTGATAGGTGGCCACCGTCTGCAACGCATCCATCGTGTTGTCGACCAACAAGAAATTGGCCAATCCCACCAAGCCCGATGGGATGTCGTGCATGCTTTCAACGACAAAGTTACGCACACCCTGCTCGTAAAGCGGCTGCACATAGTGGTGGCCGTCGTTGTTGGTCGTGCGCAGCGCAAAGAAGAGGGACTCTTGCGCGTAGGTGAGCGAGCGCGAGTCGGTCAGCAACTGACTGATGACGGCTTCCCCGTCGTAGAGCCTCGACTCATCGATGCGCAAGGCGCCTGCTATTTCTTTTATCGTATATTTCATGTCTCGTGAGGTGTTACTTCATTAAAATTTTGGATGTCAATCCTGTTAGTCCGTATCCAAACGGAGATAGGGGTACTCCTTCTTCAAGTTACGCAATACCGCTTGCGTGTCGGCATTAAATCGCTCCACAGCCTCACGCGACGCACTCATGGGGCGGTGCTGCAAGCGCTTGTTCACTCGTTCGCATCGGGCGATGGCCTGTGCCGAGCGGTCGTCAAAATAAGTAGCCTGGAATGACTGCCAAATATATTCCACCGCCACTTCGCTGGGATGCACCATGTCGGTGGCATAAAAACGATAGTCGCGCAAGTCATCGAGCATAATCTCATAGGACGGAAAATAACTGGTAAATTCAGGGAAAGCGGTCACCACCTCATTCACCGCCACTCGCAGCGCCGCCTTGCTGAGCGAATTGACGTCCAAGCCATCGGCAATGTGACGTATAGGGCTCACCGTGAAAATGACGTGCGCTGCTGGATTAAAACGGTGAAAAGCCTCCACCATGCCACACAGTTCGCGGGCCATTTCCTCCACACTTGCCATACTTCGCGAGAATTCATGCTGCGGCACCTTGTGGCAGTTAGCCACCACCTCGCCCGTGGTTTTCAACCGATAGACCATGGCAGTGCCCAGTGTCACAATCAGCACTTGGCACGATTGCAGACGCTGGTGCGACGCGTTGATGCGGGCATTCATCCGCTCCAGCGTCGCTTGCTTGTCGGGCAAGGAATAGCGCGAATGGAAAGCATAACTGTTCCACACGCCGTTTTGCGAGAACAAGGTGTTACCGGCTATAGGCTCAGCGGCAATCAGGCGCGACACTCCGGCAGCGATGCTGAACGGGTTGAACAATGTGCCGAACGGGTTCACATCAACCTGCATCATGGCATTACGCATCTTCATGCCGATGTTGTCGCTGAAACACGAGCCCACCAACACCACCTCATCACTGTGGTGCAGCAAACCCTGATTCTCAGCCATCCTTATGGTCGTCCTGAATTCCATATCGTTTTGATATAAGCAAGCAAAATTAATGCTTTCGCATGAAACGACCAAAAAATTTTGTCATTTCAGCCGAAATGGCTAACTTCGCACGTCAAACCAGTGTAACTTTTTATGAGCAAGCGTTCACTACTCATTATCATCCTCCTGCTCACAATAGTTGATATTGTGGCCGCTTTCTGGTATCTGGCAGCACGCATCGAGGCCAGCGGCAGTAGCCGTGACATCTTCGAGATTGTGCCCGACACCACAGTGGCCGAGATGGCCGACACCCTCACCGAGACCAATGTGCCCGACTCGTTCATGATGGCAGAGCAACACGCCTACTACGTGAGTCAGCAACCCGCCATCAAGGGTGACAACAGCACTTACTTTTATTGCGTCAAACGGGTAAAGGTGCGCTGGCCCAAGAGTGTGAACGGCAGTTCTCGGATGGGACAACTCGAGCACGCCATGCTGGAGAAAATGTTCCCCATGGTGGGTAATGACCTGGAACAGTCCATCAACATGTTTTTAGGACAGCCATCCTTTAACTCGACCCACGAACTGGCTTATAATAAAATTGATTTCCTGCCCGCATCGGCGTCATCCTACAGCAACCGGAGCGATATTGTCGCGTTCCCCGTGATGACCTCGATGAGGCTGTTGGTCATGGGCATTGAGAAATACGTTTTCAATGGCATTGAAACCATCACGAGCACCGCCTACGTCCACTACGACCGAGGCACGCACCGCTTGCTGGAAAAGAAAGACATTTTTGCCGAGAAAGATGTCGTGATTCTGGGCATCATCAACGCCAAAATTGACCAACTGAATCGGGAAAAAGGCTCACAACTGCAACACGCCTCCACCATGCCCGAGTTCCAGGCCAAAGCCAAGGGCATCAGTTTCCACTTCCCCACTGGCATCATTGCCGCGCCCAACGAAGGCCCGATTGAAGTTTTCGTGGATTACCCCAAAATTAAGCCCGCTTTGACCACCAGTTTCAAGCGGCTCGTCGCCGAAAACACGGGATTCTGGGACTACAAGCACGTCACCATCGACTGATTCCTCAAAAAAATCCGCAAAAAACGCTTGACAGCGATACCGCCGCCAACGGATACCCTTGTGTTACAGGACAAACATCTGTGAGGTGGTGAAACGTGGCAAGGCATAGACCTGCACGTCACGGCCACGCTGGTCGGGAGCATTGCTGCCGTCGCCCACCGTGAGTCCCTGGTCTTGCAGGGCCCTTGTCATGGCGTAACAGGCTATTTCGGGTCGGTTGTTGTCGTTGCTCAAGTGGCACAAAAACACATAGCGTAACCCTTCGTGATAATGGCTCGCCACAAATTGGGCAGTTACGGCGTTGTCGAGGTGCCCACGTTCACCGCGCACACGATTTTTCAGGTACTCAGGATAGGTGCCGCAACGCAGCATCTCGCTGTCATAGTTGCTCTCGACCATCAAGTAATGAGCTTGCTGCATATAAAACTCGGCACGGCTGGTGATGACTCCCATATCGGTCGCCACAACAAAGTTGCGCTCCCCTATCACGATATTGAACCCCATGTTGTCGGTGCCGTCGTGCGAGGTGTCGAAGGCGGTGATGGTCATACCCGCCAACTTGAACGGGATTTCTTTATAAATGGGGTCATGAAATTCCTTGAGACGTGACGAGATGCTGTGACGGCGCAGCAGGCCGAGGAGCAACTTGGGCGTGCAAAACACACGCAGATGTTTGTACTTACGCACATAAGCGTAAACATATCGCACATGATCCTGATGGTCGTGGGTGAGGATGACGCCCTTCACCGACTGCGGTGACACGCCGTTTCGTTGCAAGTCATCGAACACATGGTCGATGTCAACGCCGGCATCAATGAGAATACCGCTCTTGAATGTTCCCAAATAGGCGCTATTGCCGCTGCTGCCACTGCCGAAACTCATAAAGATGAAATCGGTAGGGCGTTCGCCCTCGCGGCTCGTTTCGGGCGCAGCCGACTTCATGGGTTCTACCGCTGTGTCGTCAAAGTCAAATTTTATATATTCACTTGCGTGATGTTTATGTTTTTGATAGTCTCTGTTCATTGCCAATGGTATTGAAATTGCGTGTGTTTTTCATTTGTAAAGCAGATAGATGGTCGGCACCTTTGCCAGCACAGGTGGTTGAGCGGCCCATTGCTTGATGGTGCGAGTCACGATGTGCTCACCGGCTCCCGTGATATCGCTCGCCACACACAACTTCAAACCCGGCGGCAAATGCTTGAGCATATCGGCTATGAGGGTGTTGTTGCGATAAGGTGTTTCTATAAATATCTGTGTTTGGTTCTCGTGCAAAATGCGATGCTCCATCTCCTTGAATTTTCGGACACGGGCTGAAGCATCAATGGGCAAGTAACCCACAAAAGCAAAACTCTGTCCGTTAAAGCCCGACCCCATCAGCCCCAACAAGATGCTTGACGGGCCCACGAGCGGTTTCACGAGCAGACCTTTGCTCTGGGCGATGGCCACCAAATCGGCCCCCGGGTCGGCGACGGCAGGACAGCCCGCCTCGCTGATGACGCCCATGGGGTGCCCTTGTTCCAAGGGTTGCAGATAGGACGCCACCCGCTCTATTGGCGTGTGCTCGTTCAACTCGTAAAACGTGAGCGTATCGATGTCTATCTCGCGATCACACTTCTTGAGAAACCGACGGGCCGACCTCACATTCTCCACCACAAAGTGCTTGATTTCACGCACAAGCGCAAAATTGTATTGCGGCAGCACCTGCGTGAGGTCACCGTCGCTCAACTGTGCGGGAATGAGATATAAAGCCGGGTCAACCATAACTCGTTTTGCGTTGAATTTGCAAAGTTACTCCATTTTAACGACAAACTGAAAAAGATAGTATATTTTTTCCATTTTTTGTTCATCGGTTTTGCCTTGAAAAGCCATTCACGGCTCTTGAACTTGAATCGGGTGAAACGATTTTTCAAGATATTGGTGAAGTGTCAAAAATATTGATTAATTTTGTGCCTAGATTTTGTATAGAACATATTACATGATAGAAAGGCACATCATTATTGACAATGTTGATCCCGTCACGTTTTATGGCGTGAACAACTGCAACATCTCACTGATCCGCAACCTTTTCCCTAAACTGCGCATGGCAGCGCGTGGCAGCGTCATCACCGTCATCGGCGATGATGAGGAAACAGCGACCTGCGAAACCAAAATCAAGGAACTGGCCGCCTATTGCGCCGAGTTCAATGCCCTGCCCGAAGACGTGATTATCGACACCATCAAGGGCACACCCCCCAAACCCTTACACATGGACGGCGTTATTATCTACGGGGTGAACGGGAAACCCATTCAGGGGCGCACGCCCAACCAACAACTGCTGGTAAAAACCTTCGGGATGAACGACCTCACCTTCGCATTGGGACCCGCTGGCACCGGCAAGACCTATCTGGCCGTCGCGCTCGCCGTACGGGCACTCAAAAACCGTGAGGTGCGTAAAATCATCCTTTCGCGACCCGCTGTGGAAGCCGGAGAGAAACTTGGATTCCTGCCTGGTGACATGAAGGACAAAATCGACCCCTATCTGCAACCCCTCTACGACGCATTGGAAGACATGATTCCGCAAGCCAAACTCAAGGAATACATGGAAAACAACGTCATCCAAATCGCCCCTTTGGCGTTCATGCGCGGACGCACACTCAACGACGCCATCGTCGTTCTTGACGAAGCACAGAACACTACGGTGCACCAAATCAAGATGTTCCTCACCCGACTGGGTATGGGGTCGAAAATGATTGTCACCGGCGATACCACACAAATCGACTTGCCCCGCTCAACAGCCAGCGGACTCATCCACGCGCTGCGTGTGCTCAAAGGCGTGAAAGGCATCGGCAAGGTGGAATTTGAGAAAAAAGACATTGTGCGGCACCAACTCGTACAACGCATCGTGGAAGCCTATGAGCGATTCCATGAGACGGATGACAACGACACCGAAAATTCTTAACCATCAACCCATTTCACACATAATTCCCTAACAATGACTCTCACTAAAACCGATTTCAATTTCCCAGGTCAGCGCGGTGTCTATCATGGCAAAGTGCGCGACGTGTATAACATTAACGACGACCTGCTGGTCATGGTAGCGACCGACCGCATCAGCGCTTTCGACGTCATCCTTCCCAAAGGTATTCCCGGCAAGGGGCAAGTGCTCAACCAGATTGCAGCCAAGTTTCTTGATGCCACCGCCGACATCGTGCCAAACTGGAAACTGGCCACCCCCGACCCCATGGTGACCGTGGGACTGCGGTGTGAAGGTTTCCCTGTCGAAATGATTATCCGCGGTTACCTCACCGGCAGTGCATGGCGCGAATACAAAAAAGGATGTCGCCTGCTGTGCGGTGTTCCCCTACCCGACGGCATGCGGGAAAACGAGCGCTTCCCCGAGCCCATCATCACCCCCACCACCAAGGCTGAAGAGGGACACGACGAGAACATCTCACGGGAGGAAATCATCGCGCAAGGACTGGTGAGCGAGGAAGACTACAAAGTGATGGAGCGATACACCCGCGCCCTCTTCGCGCGTGGCAGCGAGATTGCAGCCAGCAAAGGGCTTATTCTGGTCGATACCAAGTATGAATTCGGCAAGCGCGACGGCAAGGTGCTGCTCATGGATGAGATTCACACCCCCGACTCCAGCCGATATTTCTATGCCGACGGCTATGAGGAACGCTTCGCCAAGGGCGAACCTCAACGGCAACTCAGCAAGGAATTTGTGCGCCAGTGGCTCATCGACCACAACTTCATGGGACAAGCCGGACAACAAGTGCCCGAGATGACCGACGAATACTGCCAAAGCGTGGCCGACCGGTACATTGAACTTTACGAGCATATTACCGGCGAACCGTTCCAACCGGCCATTGACGCCGACCTCGCAGGCCGCATCGAGAAAGCCGTAACGACCTATCTCGCGACGGCACGTTGACAACGCCGAACTTTCGGTAACATCATAATACTGGCGCACAGCCCTAGAGCTATGCGCCAGTATATTTTTTTCATCTAAAAACTGATGTTACTGTTTTAGACTTGGGGAGGCATCTGCTGCGGGGGCATCTGCGGTTGAGGCATTTGACCCATTTGGTTGGGGATGTACTTGGGCGACTCACCATATTGGTTGGCCTGAGGTTGTCCATCGGGGATGCACATCAACAGAGGAATGAGACCGCCAATACCACAGACAAGGAAGAGCCAGCACAAGTTGCCGCTCTTGCCCGTGTCGTGCAGACGACGAACCATAGCTGCCAGTTGAGGGATGAACAGAATCAGTGCAATGATACTCCAAACAACGCACAACAGAATGATTGTGTTGGTAGGATCTTGTGCTTCAATGGCCGAGATGTCACCACCACCTAAAGCCACACCAATGCCTTCGTTAATCAACGCTTGTTTCTTTGCCATCAATGAGTTCATTGGGATGTAGAAAATGCAATTGACGATGCAACCCAACAGATAGAACCACCAGAACTCAGAGCGACGAGCGCGTCCTTTAAAGTTCGCATACTTCTGGAAGCAGGTCTTGATTGCTTCAACAAAACCCATCATGGGCTTCACTTGATAATTTCCTTGCATAACAAATAATAATTAAGTGAATAAAAATGTTTCAAAAAAGATTTTTTGCAAAATTACTAAAAAATAAAACATTCGCAACTATTTCGCTCAAAAAAAATCAAAAAATATTAATTTTCACTTTTCAGCGTTCATTCTATGGTTGTGGCAACACTACTCTCGGCCCAAGACTCCAGGCCACACTTGCAGTATTGCCACCCACTCAAAAATAGTGGCGCGGCTCTCATGCGAGGGTCGCGCCACCTATCACTTAAGGCTTGTCGCCTAAAGGTTCATCACTTAACGACTTTCTTGGTCGAAACAGTGCCATCGGTGTAGCGGGTCACTACGATGTTGATGCCTTCGAAGGGCTTGTCGCTCTTCATGCCTGCAGCATTGTAGTATTCCACACTTTCCACATTTCCGTACACCTTCAAGTCTGCAGTGCCGGTGGTGATATCGTTAGATACCGAACCGCTCACAGGCACGATGGTGTAGTTGGATGCGCTGTCCATGTCGCTCTTCTTCACACGGCGTGGAGCACCCTCGGCAGGATCTTCCTCTACCTCGGGTTCCCAAGCCTCCTTGAGCATCACAATAGCCTTGAGGACTACTTGCTGACCAATAAATGTGTCATTGTTCAAGTCATCGCCGATGTACTTATTGTCAATCATCAAGATTTGACCAGGATCGCAGGTGCCGGTGGTGCCGGAGAAGGCCTGCAGATGGCCATCCTTGTAGTAGCCAGTCACCTCGGCCAAGCAGTTGCCAGGAACATCGATGAACGTAGCCGTTGACAAATTGATGGTTTCAAGCACAGCCTCTTCGCTGCTTTCACCCGCCACTGGAGTAGCCGTGAGTGTAATCACAGGATTAATGTCGAGGTCGGTCAACGTACCACGCACATTCTTCACGCTGTTCACACCGTTCAACGCGTCACGCATCTCGGCGGTAAACGTTGTGCCAACCCAGTTACCCTGATTGTCGGTAAGAATTGCAGTACCATCGGTTTCAACGACAGCCACAATCAGTTCGTCACTAATCAAGTACTCAACACCCACTGCGCCATTCAGGGCCTCGGCCAGAGTCACAACGAACGCCGAAGCACTGAGGACAACGTCCTTGGTCATGTCTTCGGTAATGTCGAGTGTCTCGGTGTAAGTGTCATAACCTTCGGCTGTGACAGTCATAGTGTAACCCTCACCCGCTTGGATGATATTCACACTGTACTGACCATCCGCATTGGTCATGCCTTCATAGAGTTTGCCGTCCTGAGTGAACTCAACCTTGGCACCCTCCACGGGATTGGTGCCGTCGGTTACGGTACCGCTCACCACAGCAAGCTCACTTTCAATGTAGAGCTTCAAACTGGGCAACTGGCTTGATGCCACACCTGTAACTGAAGCCATTGTTGTCTCATAATCGTCGACTTCACCATCGGAAGCAAATCTCAGCATTTGGCCAGCAACACTATTATAATAGAATTGGATATAATTTGTTTGCCATTCGCCATAAGTTGCGGTAACGAATTCAAGGCTGTTGCCACTGTAAATGATAGGCGAAGAGAGTTCCAGCAACATTTCTCCACCAGCTGCGGGAATCAAACTAATTACGCTACTATTCTCATACACCTTATTAAAGCCTTCGTCCGAACTGTAAATCGTGGGACCGCTCACAGCGGTAGCCTCGGTATTACGTGCCCACACGTTGAAGTCGAGATCTTTCGTGCGAGCATTGCTCTTCAGCAAGAAGGCAATCTTCGTAATCTTGTCACCCTGTTTTACACCAGCGGCAGCAAGTTGCTCGGCAGTGTAAAGCATACGAGTAAAGGTATGTTCATAATAACTCGAGATGACACTTTCGTTCCTAGAAATAGCTTCAGTAAGTGAAGTTCCTTCGTTAACAATCACGCCACTGACTGCGCTTTCCTCGGCCACGGTCACGTTGATAACCTGCGAAGCCACCACATAGTCACCAATGCGTGCTTCGGCTTGGACAGCGATAGTACCAGCAGCATGCGGCATGTAGGTCAACACGAAGTCGGCACTGCCGTCAACAGTCTTGGTCACGGTAGCCACATCCTCGCCATCAACGGTGAGCACGATGTCGTAGTCTTCTGCGTCAATCAGGTTGCGCAGCGTTCCTGTGAAGGTACTCTCCTTGTTCACCATACCCTCGGTAGGACCAGTGAACGATTCGAAGAACGCGTCGTGTTCAATCACTGCACGTTCGCCACCATAGATGTCGTCGAGGTAGCACCCCAGCATGGTAAACTTGAAGTAATAAGTACCAGCCTCGGGCAGAGCGAAGGTATGATTGACATACTTGCTCGACTCGGTCGCCACATCACCCAGACTAGTCCAGGTAGCGCGGTCGGTCGAATAATATGCCTGTACCGAACCGGCGTAGAGTTGACGATAAGTGGTGAAATGCACATCCAGGCCTGTTTCCTGAGTAAATTCAATAGCAGGCGAAATCAAACTTGCTGGATTGGCCGAAGCACTCGCAGCATAAACGTAAGCAGCCTTCTGGTTGTAATCAGTTGCATTGGGACGCGATGGGAAAGTAACGCCCTCATCCACAATCCAACCATTGTCAAGGTCATCCTCAAAGTCCTCAAGGAATGTGGTCTCGGCCAGAGCGGCTGCGCGAGCTTCAACGGCCAGAGCTGCGCCATTGGTGGTGATATTGGCAATCACACCATCGATTTCGGCAGGAGCAGTCACGATAAGCGTAATTACATCACTCACTTCGCCCACAGCAACTGTGCCACTGGCAGCGTCAACGGTGACGCCATCGACGGGAACAACCGTATAGGTGAGGTCAGCAGTACCGTTCTTGTTACCCACCTTGAACTTCAGGTCACGAGAGCCTTTGAAGACACCCATATCCTGCTTCGTGTAGGCTGTAGTGCCATTCTCCATGAACAGCGTGGGCTTGGGAACGGCAGCTGTCACCGTCACATAACTGGTGTTGGCAACGGTATTCTTCATCGTTTCCTTCACCGTGAAGCGAATGATTTGCGAAGGTTGGATGTTGGGAATTGTGTAATCAAATTCCAGTGCCTGCTCAACTTCAGCACCGACTGCAATATCCTGACCATCGAAGGTGGCAATCACCACAGTAGGATTATCGTAATCGGCCACAGTGAGCTGATAATCGGCTGCGTCAACAGCGCTCAGGCCCTGGTTCTTGACCTTGGCGTTAATGGTAAAGTGGGCAGTAGTGCCATCGGCAACCACCGTCTCGGCTCCATTAGTAGCCGATACCATGGCGATTTCCTTCTCGGCGCTCACCTCATCGGCGGCGAAGAAGTCCATAGCGCCGTAACGCATCAAAATGGCCACCTTGCTGGTCTCAGCCAGGTTGAATGTGCCGTAACTCCAGGTGCCATCGGTCGTCAAAGCGGGATCCCATTCAACGGCGATTTCATCGCTTTGGATGGTGCCATCTTCTCCGACAGGATAAACCTTGAATGAGTCATAGGTGCTACTTTGAGTATAACGACCCATAATGAACACGTTGCCCTTCACCGCCGGTGAAATCAACCAGTAATAATAGTTGTTGTACGATGAGCGGTCGAAGGCAATAGCCTTGTTACCGTCCACATTCATCACCGAGAAGGCGTCATCGTAAGCATACTGATAAGTAGGAGCAATGCTGGGAGTGACTGTTGAAGTACGCACCGATTTCCATCCCGAAGGAATCTTGGCATCGATAGTGATACCGTTGAAGTTTTCTTGATAACCGGTGGGTGTTTCCAAACCCTTACCTGTCAATTCCACCGTCTGCTCACCGGCCTCACCGCAGTTGACGGTGAGTGTGGCGGTGAAGTTGCCACCAGCAGTGGGGGCAAAGGTCACGGGGATGGTGAGTGCTTCATTAGCAGCCACCTCTCCACCTGTTGCTGTGGTCGAGAATGGAGCATTGAGGGCAGTCACCGCAGCGGTGAAGGCATTTGAACCCGTATTACGCAGGGTGATATTGGTCTCCTTGCTGTCGCCTACCAGCACCGTACCGAAGTCATAAGACGTGGGAGTCAAGGCAGCGCCGTAAGCAGCTGGCTCTTGATACCTGATCTCCACCTTGGGCAGGAATTGCTGTGCACTATAGGCATAACCTGAAGTGTAGGTTTGCGTTTCGCCATAGTATCTTGAAGAATAGCTGCTGGTTCCAGCCTCAGTAACCTCGGTGGCGATAGCCAAGTTACCACCATTATAGTGGAATGGCACATCAAAGGCCCAAACTATTTCGTTATTCTCGTTCTGATTCTCGACATAGCCTTCCACCACTGTAGTGAACACGTCATCGGAATACTGAGTGAGGCTGCTTACCGTGGTGGATTCCACCTCGGCCAACTTCACTTTGAGTTTGCCGCCACTATGCATAATGGCTTGGGCAAAGAACTTGAGTTGAACGATGTCTTGTCCTGTAAGACCTGCAAGTTTCTCTGCCGGATACACAAAGAGCGTGTTGGCACCAGTTTGGTTATATCTACCACCATAAACAGGCAGATTATAGTTAGTGCTCGTGCCGTCACAGATTGTTATCAAGCGGTCACAAACACCAGCCAATGACACGCTGAAAACGCCTTCGTCACCAAACCCGCCGTCAATGGTCAAAGTGCCCGTGTAGTTTCCAACAGCCGACGGATTAAACGTCACTGGAATATTGACCGATTGACCCGATGCCAGTTCAGCCGGGGTGTAAGTGGTGCTGAATGGAGCCGTCAAGCCGCTCACCGTGGGGGTGACGGCCGTTGCACCGGTATTGGTCACCTTCACATTGAGCGTCTTGGTGCCATTCACGATTAATGTGCCGAACTCAAGTGCCTCCAAGTCCACGGTCATGGCAGTGCCCGTAGGCTCGACATAGGTGATTTTCACCTTGGGCAGGAACTGAGCAGTTACTTCATTTCTGCCTTGGTAACAAGCCGAAGCATGGTCCGTCGACTCGCCGTACCAATACAGAGTCTGATAACTGCCGCCCGTATTCACATAAGTTCCGAAAGCCAGGTGGCCGCCACTGTAGATGACTGGCGTATTAAACTCAAAGGTCAACTCTTTACCTTCGGGGGTCAAGGCACCTCTCCACACTTCGGTGAGGCCGGTGACAGTCGCTGAAGTCGCACCCTCATTTTCAACTATACCAGCATAGAACGAGAGGTCACCACCAGAAAGTGTGATATCGTTAGTAGCGTAGAACGTCACACCGGTGATTTGTTTACCCACCAGCGAAGCAAGTTTGAATGACGGATAAACGAAACGGTTCGTCTTACCCTGACTATCGTAATAGTAACCATAGACAGGGACTCCTTCATTTGTTGCCAACGAACCCGTCGTGCCGTCGCAAAGGGTAATCGCCATCTCACCGGCACCGCTGAGCGACACGTTGAATGTGCCTGCCCCGCCACAGTCGATGGTCATCGCACCCGTGAAATCACCCACCTCAGTGGGGTGGAACGTCACGGGAATAGTGGCTGTTTCTCCCGAAGCCAGCGCAGCTGAGCTATAAGTGGTGCTGAATGGGGCTGCCAGACCGCTTACCGTGGGGGTGATGGACTGTAGGCCATTGTTTTTCACCGTCACGTTCAGCGTGTTGCTGGTGTTCACTCCCTGTGAGCCGAAAGCGAGACTCTCTGTCGAAACTTTTGCCCCATATTCGGGTTTCTCGCCCGGCGTGTAGGTGAACGTGGTCTTGGGAATGAAGTTGCGTTGGTTGACTGGAACAGAAGACAATGAACTGGTGTTGTGACCTTGCACCGAAGCACCTGACACCGTCTGACCATAGAAACTGACAGTCGCATAGCCACCCTTCACGGTGTTGTATACACCAATGAGCAGGTTTCCACCGCCATATTCATAAGGCGTGGTGAACGTAACGTTCAATTCGTTGCTAGACACCGAAAGTGCTCCTTCATAAACATCAGTTGCTCCATCAGTGCCTTGATAAGAACTCAACGTGGTGCCTTCGATTTCTTTTACAAATACTTGGAAATTGGCATCGCCCCAATCTGCAGAAGCAGTGTTGAGGTACCATTTTAGGCCAGAAATGGTTCCATTGGCCATGTCGGCTAGGTCATCAGCCGGGATAACGTACTCGCATTTCAAGTACGCATCGGCGTAGTAGCCATAGATTGGTACAAACCCATT
The DNA here is from genome assembly GCA_017619935.1 of Muribaculaceae bacterium. GTDB lineage: Bacteria > Bacteroidota > Bacteroidia > Bacteroidales > Muribaculaceae > Sodaliphilus. Next base: position 159,249 of record JAFZRJ010000014.1, read on the forward strand.
GGTCGTGGTGCCGTCATACACGGTGAGGGTCTCGGCCCTCGCTCCAATGAATGAAGTCAGCACGCAGAACAACAAGCATAGTCGTAAAAAGATTGTTTGTCTCATACGCATAAGGATTAGTTAATAAAATAATTGGATTATTGCTATCTATAAAATTGGCTAATGGTTTTTCTCATACTAATTATTACCGCCGACAAATTTACGCATAATTTTTCTATCTGCCAACTAAATTAATGATTTATAAGAAATTTTGCCCCCGCCGATGGCTATCGACAGAGGCACAATAAGACTTGAACCTCGACACGTTTCAAAGCTCAAGTCGTTAATGATGTGGCAACGGGACTAGTGTTGCAGCTTGGGATTGGTGAGGTGGCGTGTGGCGTCGCGATGGGTTTTCTTGTCGAAGTTGCGTTCAATGGCTTCGGTGAGATTCACTCCCGTCTGGTTGGCGAGGCAAGTAACCACCCAGATGACATCGGCCAACTCATCGCCAAGGTCGCGCCCGGCATCCGACGGTTTTTCACTCTGGTCGCCATAGCGGCGGGCCATGATTCGCGCCACCTCACCCACCTCTTCGGTGAGGATGGCCATATTGGTCAGTGGGCTGAAGTAGCGTACTCCGACGGTGCCAATCCACTCATCTACGCGCTGTTGTAATTCTTCTATAGTCATATTCTTTCTTCATTAAAACCAGGAGATGACGCGCGCCAAGAGCGACTTGCTGTCGTCCCTGAGCAAGGTGGACATCATCGTGTTCCAGTCGTCGGCATCGTTCACGGTGCCCAACAAGCCCCCGTTCGACGGGAAAGCCACGCTGTCGTTAAGTGTGTGTGTCACCGTGGGGATGCGTGTCGCCAACAAGGTGTTGGACAACCGCTCGCCTTTGCGGTAGTCACGCCCCAACTGCTTGAAGTCGTCACCGCCGATGTAATAAAGCCGCTGGCCGTTGTTAGCCAGATAAATGCGGCGCAACGGCTGCTGCCGCAAGTCCTGGGCGCACTGGAACATACAGCGCGTGACATCGAAACGGTCGAAGTCGCGCTCTCCGGCACGTCCGATGTCGAACACGAGCACCGAATCGGAAAACCACGGGCGACGCACGGTGATGTTGATGCCGGCATTGTCGGGATCAAGAGCCGTGAGGCGCTCCTGGTCAATTACCGTTCGGCCCTGGCCCACACTGTGCCACCCCCACCAGACGAGGCCGGCCAGCGCCACCACGGCGAGCGTGACGCGCACAATGCGTTGGTTGATAACGATGGTCATCTTCTGTTTCTATAGTTAATCGCAAATGAATTTGTGGTTTAGGTGGGTTTTATAAATTAACTTGAGATGTTTTTGATTTGTTTTCGAGCAGATGCGTGGCTAAAGTCGATGTGGCATAGCGGGCTATGTCGCAAGACTTTAACACAGCAGATACCGAAAAAGAAACAAAAACAGCCAAGAGCCTATTTTACGTAATTTTTAATTTATAGAACCTACCTTTAGACTACAACATCTGTGCCAAAGTTTAAGATACAAGTCAATTTTTTGGAACTCACTTTAATTATTTTTTGTAATTTTGCGACACTATCTTTCACAACGAAGTATCATGCTCGACTTTATCACATGGACCGTGAGTCCAAATTTATATGACGGTTTTGTGACCGTGCGCTGGTATGGCTTGATGTTTGCCATCGGCTTTCTCATTGGCTATGAGGTAGTTTACCGCATCTTCAAGCATGAAGGAGCCCCCGAGCGATGGCTGGGCAGCCTGTTCATCTATGTGGTGATTGCCACCATCGTGGGCGCGAGACTGGGCCATGTGTTCTTCTACGACTGGGCCTATTACAAAGATCACCTGGGAGAAATCTTCAAGGTGTGGGAAGGCGGACTGGCGAGCCACGGCGGCACAGCGGGCATCCTGCTGGCCGTGTGGATTTTCAGCAAACACATCACCAAGCGACCCATGCTGTGGACACTCGACCGCCTGGTGGTGCCGGTGGGACTCGTGGCGGCGCTGATTCGCATCGGTAACCTGATGAATCACGAAATCTACGGATGCGCCACTGACCTTCCGTGGGCCTTCAATTTTGTGCAAAACGTGTCCCAATGGATGCAAGGTGCCGACCCCATCTTTACCGCTCCGTCGCACCCCACGCAGATTTACGAAGCGCTGTGTTACCTGGCCACTTTCGGCATCTGCATGTGGATGTACTGGAAGCGTCGCGCACAGGAGCGCGAAGGGCTCATCTTCGGCATGTTCATGCTGGGCATCTTCGTGCCACGCTTCTTCATCGAGTTCATCAAAAACGTGCAGGAACCGTGGGAAATCGCCATGCGAGAGACATGGGGCCTCGACCAGGGTCAACTCCTGAGCCTGCCCTTCATCATCCTGGGCGTGTGGCTCATCATCAGGGCCATGCGGCGCCCGCGCGTACCGCTTGAATATCCCGACCGCTTCCCCGACGAGAAGAAGGACAAATGACCGTTTTCAACGAGAAATTGACGCACTGCACGAATTATCATCACATCGGTGCTTGACGGAACAAAAAATATGAGTACATTTGCACGCCCGATTCGACAGAATGAATTTGGCATGTTTTTTGCAATATGAGCAACGAACTTTATCAACCTAATAACTAACTTAATTAGAGAAATGAACAAACTTAACAAACCCGCAATTCTCGTCGTTGACATGCTCAATGACTTCGTGACTGGTGCTCTTGGCTGCGACCGAGCTCGTGAAATCGTTCCCGCTACCGCTGCTCTGCTCGACGCGGCTCGCGAGGCTGGTGTTCCCGTGATCTTCTGCAACGACTGCCACATCAAGGACATTGACCGTGAGTTGAAACTCTGGGGTGACCACGCCATCAAGGGCACACCCGGTGCCGATGTAATTCCCGAGCTCAACCTCTGCGACAAGGACTATGTGGTGCCCAAACGTCGTTACAGCGGCTTCTTCCAAACCGACCTCGACATTCTGTTGAAAGAACTCGGCGTACAAACAGTTATCATCTCCGGTCTGCACACCCACATGTGCTGCCGTCACACCTCGGCCGACGCTTACTGCCTGGGGTACGACGTCGTCGTCGCCAAGGAAGCCACCAACGCCTTCACCGAGGAGGACTACCAGGGTGGACTTGCCTACCTCAAGACCTGCTACGGCGCTGACGCCTACACCAACAAGGAACTGATTAAGATGTTCTAAACGAACTTCAAATATTCTTATCTAGTGAGGAGGATGTGCCAGTGGGCTGACACATCCTCCTCCTTTTAACCCATATTGGGTTTTATAATTCCTTATTTTTGGCTTTCCCTCTCTTCGGCTGCCATGCTTATGGTACTCATCTGTTCCATGTAGCACGCCTATTTACAAGCCAAAGTACTTCTCAAAGAATGCTTGTATCTTCTCAATGACAGCCAACTTCTTTTGATGCCTATTTCCACCGCCACCAAATCTTGACATTGGCGGCAGAATCTTATCGATGTCGGTGCCTGTGGTTCTGACCTGGCCGTCTCTGAGAGCGTTTTCAATAAACTTCCTCGTTTCCGACTCCTTCAACTTCTCTTCCTTAATGATGTTGGAGAGGTCTTCTTCCTTCTTCTGTTTGACGAAATCTTCCCATGCGCCATCGACATCTTCGCCAATATTGACAGCATCTACGAAACTCTCAATGAGTTCTTTCTTGCTTCGCAGGTTCATACTTGCGCCAACAGCCTTGTTGATGCTTACCAGCAACTCTTTATTCTTGCAGTTGCTGTCATGGTATTGCTTCACCAACATGAGGATGTAGTCGATGTTGATTTCAACTTGTCTGATGAGTTCTGTCTCGAAGATTAGGTCATCATTGATGATTTCCTTATCAGTATTATTTTTCTTCCTCCACTTGTCGCGCAAATCAAGGTAGTGGCTCTGGTAGTCCTGCATCTGACCATCTGTGAGCAACTCCTTGCCCTCAAACTGGTCAAATGACTGTAGCACATTGATGGACTTCAACAGGCTACCAAACAGTCCAATAAACCGCCTTTCCTCTTGTTCGCCCATTGCTGGTTTTCCGTCAGGAAACTCGTTTATCAGTTGTTGTACCAACTCTGTATAGCCATAGCAATGTTTGCCCTTCGTGGTGTCATAGCCATTATAGTAAGAGTTAAAGTCTTTCAGAAGGACAATACTGCTGGCATCTTTGTCGCCAAACAATGCAATGGCATCATCAGTCTCTTTTTGAAGATTTCGGAAACACACGATGTTGCCAAATGTCTTGATGGAGTTCAGAATTCTGTTAGTCCTGCTATATCCTTGGATGAGTCCATGCTGTCGGAGGTTCTTATCTACGAACAGGGTGTTGAGCGTAGTCGCATCGAATCCAGTGAGGAACATATTCACCACAATCAAGAGGTCAACCTGCCTGTTCTTCATCCTCAACGACAAGTCCTTATAGTAGTTCTGGAACTTGTCATTGCTGGTGTCATAGTTGGTGTTGAACATCTGGTTGTAGTCCTTGATGGCGCCATCGAGGAAGTCTCTGCTCTGCTGGTCAAGGCTGGTGGTACTTTCAGGGTTTTCCTCCGCCAGAATGCCATCTATCTCTTCCTCATTCGCTCCGTAGGAGTAGATTGTAGCAATCTTCAATCTCTGGGCTTCTGGTAGTGCTGCTTGCTGTTTCTTGAACTCATTGTAGTATGCCTTTGCCATTGGAATGGAAGCCACGGCAAACATGGCGTTGAACCCAAGCAGTTTCTGGACAGTCTTTTGCTCCTTTACCTCCTTGCCTCGGCCAGCACTTGCCACCTCACCAATGTTTTGGGTGGCTCTGAACGAGTAGTATGAAGTCCTCTTGGTTTTCTGGTCAAAGTGCTCTAGGATATACTTTACGACCGCCTCAACTCGCTCTGGAGCCGAAAATACCTTCTCCCTATCAATGGCTGAAATCTGCTTATCTTGAATCGCATCCTTCTGCTTTAGGGTGTTGACATAATCGATTCTGAACGGCAACACATTCTCATCGTTGATGGCGTCAACAATGGTGTAGGTGTGCAGTTTGTCGCCAAAGGCCTGTTGGGTGGTTTTCAGTTTTACGTTGCCGCCACTACTGGCATTGGCCGCAAATATGGGTGTGCCAGTGAAGCCAAAAAGGTGGTACTTTTTAAAGTACTTTGTTATTGCTGTGTGCATCTCACCGAAATTGCTACGGTGGCACTCATCAAAGATGATGACAACCCTTTTTTGGAATACCTCATGCCCTTTGTTCTTCTGCACAAAGATAGAGAGTTTCTGGATGGTTGTGATGATTATCTTATAGTTGTGGTAGGCTCCGTTCTTGTCCTTATTCTCCAACTGCCGTTGTAGCACTGCCGTGGATGAGTTGCTGTCAGCGGCCCCTTCCTCAAACCTGTTGTACTCTTTCATGGTCTGGTAGTCGAGGTCTTTCCTGTCAACGACAAACAGTACCTTGTCAATGAAATCCAACCTTGATGCCAGTTGCGCGGTCTTGAAAGAGGTAAGCGTCTTGCCACTGCCTGTCGTGTGCCAGATGTAGCCACCACCCTCAATCTTGCCATACTGCTTGTAGTTGTTGGCGATGTTGATTCGTTGGATGATTCTTTCAGTGGCTGCAATCTGGTATGGCCGCATCACCATCAACATTCGTTCTGTCGTAAACACGCAGTACTTTGTGAGCACGTTCAGCAAACTGTGCTTGGAAAGGAAAGTCTTGGCGAAGTCAATGAGGTCAAGGATGGGCTTGTTGTTGCTGTCGGTCCAGAATGATGAGAACTCGAAGGAGTTGCTTGTTCTCTTTGACTTGCTTTTGCTTCCTTGATGCTGTTCTTTCAGGTGATTGGCTCGGGTGGTGTTGGAATAGTACTTGGTGTTTGTGCCATTGCTGATGATGAAAATCTGCACATACTCATACAGGCCGCATCCAGCCCAGAAACTGTCCCTCTGGTATCGGTTTATCTGATTGAATGCTTCTTTGAGTTGAACACCCCTTCTTTTCAGTTCCACATGAACCAAAGGCAGACCGTTCACCAGAATGGTGACATCATATCTGGTGTCATGGCTCCCTGCTTTCTCTTCATATTGGTTGATGACTTGCAGATAGTTGTTGTGGATATTTCTCTTGTCAATCAGATAGATGTTCTTGCTCTCGCCAGAATCGCGTTTGAGCACCTGAATATAGTCCTCTTGAATTTTGGCGGTTTTGGCTTCTATACCATCATTCTTGTTGGCTAGGTTTTCTCTGAAAAACCTTTCCCATTCAGCATCGGTGAAGACATAGTTGTTGAGTTTCTGTAACTGCACTCTGAGGTTGTCCACGAGGTCTTTTTCCTCGTGGATGGGCAGATACTCATAGCCTTGTTCCGTGAGGGTCTTGATGAAGTCCTTTTCGAGCATGGCTTCGCTCTGAAATTTGTCAAGCCTGCCATACTCAGTTTCAAACTCACTGACTACGGTATATTCTTCGTTCTCAGCAATGATGTTGTATGCCATAGTTATGCTTATGCTTTCTTCTTGAAGGATAATAGTTTGTCTCTGTAATACTCATATTGCTGCTTCCTTGCCTCTATCTCTGCTGGAAGGCCTTGAGAGAGGTCATTGACAAGGGTGTCAAATCGGTCAAGGGTGGATGCAATCCTTTCTTGTTCTTTTATAGAGGGAATAGGCACTGTGAAATTAGCAATATCTTTCATGCTGATATGTGGTATGGCACCATGTGTCTTTTTTTTATCAACATAATTGGGAAACCAATTATTAATACAATGAAATATATAATTGATATTGACAACGGAAGACCTTATTCTTGCGACTCGCTGGACGAGCAAAAGAGGTAGATGTTCCTCCTTAACCATGCCAAAACTCTTTCCCACCAATGAACCATCCATAGAAATCACAATATCATTCTCATTGACTATGTATTTGTCTAATCCTTCTGAACTTTTCCAAAATCTGTCATCAGTGTCATTGAAACACAACTGCCCTCTTTTGATATTAACACCTCTCATAAGTCTGACTCCATAGTCTGTAAATTGAGTGCTATTAAAAGGGAACCCCGACAATAAGTCTGTCACATCTCCTAATTTTGTCCATTTAACATCGCTCCTACCTTCGAATGAGAGCAGTTTGTCTCTATAATATTGATATTGTTGTTGTCTTGCTTGCAGCTCCGCTTGCAGCTCCGCTTGCAGCTCCGCTTGCAGCTCGGTGAATGTGTCTAATATCTTAACTATCTCCTCTTGGACGGGAAGTGGTGGAACAGGAATAAGGTAGTTCTTTACTATTTGAGCATTAATGTTATTCTGACTTCCTTGTCCCAAAGATTTTATATTTTCATACTCATTGCAAACACAATAATACACGAATTTATAATGTGCCTTGTGAGGATTTATTTGGAGATTGCAACATGCTTGGTTTGTTGTAAGTGGAATCTTGTTGATACAAACTTTTCCAGCAGTTGCACCATACATTGCAACAATAACGCAGTTCTCTGGTATAATCTTTGCTGATGAGTTTATTACGGCCTCTTCTGTTATCTTGATTTCAGTACCATATACATCCTTCCAATCAACTTCTTGAGTTCTTAACCAAGGGATATTGCCTGTGAAATAGTCTCCCTTCCCCCTTGAAGGTGTTCCACCTGAACAGACCTTATCACACACATCAACTAATTTCACCCACTCCACCCCGTCTGGACAGTATTGCTGTATCAGTTCATCAATCTTGCTCATGGCTTACAACTCCTTAATGATTTCATCAATCTGTTTCCTGAGTTCATTCTCATGAGCCACAATCTGAGCCAGTCTGACATTCAGTTCAACAATATCTACCTTCTCTCTGGTGTCTTCTTGCTCAACATAAGAAGAGACAGAGAGGTTGTAACCACCTTCTGCTATGGTGCCGTTGCTCACAAGTTTGCATAGATACTGCACATCATCCCTGTCGGCAAACATCTGCACAATGTGTTCAATGTTGTCGGGTGTGAGTTTATTATTGTTGGTAATCTTGACACACTCCTTGCTGGCATCGACGAAAAGTGTATTGTTGTCCTTCTTTGACTTCTTCAGCACCATGATGCAAGTGGCAATGCTGGTTCCATAGAAAAGATTGTCGGGCAACTGGATGATACAGTCCACATAGTTGTTGTCAATGAGATACTGGCGAATCTTCTTTTCTGCGCCACCTCGATACATCACACCTGGGAAACACACAATGGCAGCCGTGCCATTGGTCGCAAGCCATGAGAGCGAGTGCATGATGAAAGCGAGGTCTGCCTTAGACTTCGGCGCAAGCACACCAGCAGGTGCAAATCGCGGGTCGTTGATGAGGGTGATGTCATCATCACCTTTCCACTTGATGCTGTAAGGTGGATTTGAGACGATGACCTCAAAAGGCTCGTCATCCCAGTGCATTGGGGATATAAGCGTGTCCTCACAGGCAATGTCGAACTTGTCGTAGTCAATGTCGTGGAGGAACATATTGATGCGGCAAAGGTTGTAGGTGGTGAGGTTGATTTCTTGGCCAAAAAAGCCTTGCCTCACGTTCTCCTTGCCCAGAATCTTGGCTGCTTTCAACAACAGAGAGCCCGAACCACAAGCAGGGTCATATACCTTGTTGACTTCAGTCTTGCCCAACGTAGCCAGTTTAGTGAGCAATTCTGACACCTCTTGAGGAGTATAGAATTCTCCACCACTCTTGCCCGCGTTGCTGGCGTACATTGTCATCAAGTACTCATAGGCATCACCAAAAGCATCGATGGTATTGTCTTGGTAGTCCCCAAGATTCATTTGCTCGATGCCATGAAGCAACTTGACGAGTTTCTCGTTTCGCTTGACAACAGTGGCACCCAGTTTGTTGGAGTTGACATCAAGGTCGGCAAACAACCCGTTGAAGTCGTCCTCGCTCTCTGTTCCTTTGGCACTGGCTTCGATGGCCGTGAATATGCGTTCAAGGGTTTCGTTGAGGTTATCATCCTTATCGCAGACCTTGCAGACATTGGCGAACAGTTGGCTTGGAAGAATGAAGAAACCCTTCACGTTGACCATCTCTTCTCTTGCATCCTCTGCAATGGAATCATCAAGGTCAGCAAAGTTGAAGTCATGGTTTCCACTGTCCCACTCCCCCTTGTTGATGTAGTTGGTGATGTTTTCGCTGATATAACGGTAGAAGAGCATACCTAGGATATAAGACTTAAAGTCCCATCCATCCACGCTGCCCCTCATCTCATCTGCAATCGCCCAGATGGTCCTGTGGAGTTCTGCTCTTTCCATTTCCTTTTTGTTGTCTGCCATGGGGTCTCTTTGTTTTTCTGTTGTTAAGAATGTCACCGCAAAGATAGTAAAAATGATTGAAATAAGGCAATCTCTAAGGGCTCTTGCCATTTTTTTTGTACTTTTGTGCCATCAACCCACTTGAATATGGAATCACGAAAGAATATGCCTACACCATCCAGTTCGGCGATAGAAATTTTCACCACCGAGGACGGCAACACCCAGTTGCAAGTGAAACTGGAAAATGATACCGTTTGGCTAAACACTCACCAAATGGCTATACTGTTTAATCGCGAAGAATCAAACATTCGGCGACATGTCATAAATGTTTTCAAAGAGAGAGAACTCACCACTGAGAATAACGTGCATTTTTTACACGTTAATGGGATTAAAAAACCTGTACCGTTTTACAACCTTGATGTAACCATATGATTATCAGCAACTGTAAAGGAATGCTTACAAGTTCAAATTGAAGGAAATAGAATTGTCAGCTTAATCAATCAGAACAACCCATAATGGAACCGGTCATTAACGAGCACAACAAACGAGAGTTTCCGCCGATGCACACGGCAGAGCACATTTTGAACGCGACTATGGTGAAGATGTTCGGCTGCGGTAGGCATGTGAACGCCCACGTGGAACGCACCAAGTCGAAACTGGACTACGATTTTACGCGCCCCCTCACCGATGAGGAGCAACGCGACATCGAGGCACGGGTGAACGAGGTGATTGCCGCCGACCTGCCCGTGACCGAAGAATTCGCTACTCAAAGCGAGGTGGCACACCGATTTGTCTTGGAACGGTTGCCAGAAGGGGCGAGCGACACCGTGCGCATCGTGCATGTGGGCGACTACGATGAGTGCTTGTGTGCTGGCGACCACGTGAGCCACACCGGCGAGATTGGCGCCTTTCGCATCAGCAGCACGCGCTACCAGGACGGCAAACTGCGCATCGTGTTCCGCCTCGGTTAATGCTGTGCTTGCCGGGCCTCGCGGGCGCGGCGCTCATGCCATATTTCCAAGCTGTTGATGGCGTTCTGCCACAGGATGTAGCAGCCTGGTCCCACCGAACACAGTGGGTTGAGATAGGTATAGGCAATCCACACGGCAAAGGCGGTGTTTTTCTGCCCCAGCCCCTGGCCGCTCTCGATGGTGGTGCCGAAAAAGTGCCCCACATACCGCCCCAACGCGAACTGCACCAAGCACAGCACCATCGAGATGGCCGCGATGGTGAGCACGAAGCCCGTTGTGGTGCCGGCATGAACGATGTACTTCACCGTCGAGCCGGTGACGATGGAAAGCGAAATGCCCCACATGTAGAACGACAAATCCTCGATGCTCACAATCCATGCATGCAGCCGGCGCAGGTAGTGCTTCACCACATAGGCGGCAGCCATGGGTACCAGCAGCACCATGCACACCTTGTAGAGGATGGTGAGAAACGCCTGAACAAACGAGATGTCCACCCCACGGTCGATCATGGGAAACACCGTGGGAACCAGCAGGGCCGTCACAAAGTTGGAGATGAACGTGTAGGTCGTCATCGTCTCAAGGTCGCCACCCAACTTTGCGGTGACCACCGCAGCGGCCGCCGCTCCCGGAGCGATGATGCACGTGAGAATTCCCTCCATGAGAATCAGGTCGTTGCCGGCGATGTCCATCGACAGAATCAGCCCCGCCACCAGCGCAACGAGCAGCACCTGCAACAAAGTAATCCACCAGTGCCATGCCGCAGGCCGCATCTTGTGAAAATCCACCTTACAAAACGTGGTGAACAGTATCATGCCCATGAAAAACGGAAAGATGGTGTCAAATATAGGATCGAAAAAACGTGCCGCGTCGTCGAGTGCGGGCGTGTAGGCAAATATCTGATACATCACTGTGCCCGTCACGATAGCGCAAGGCAACGTCCAGTTTTTCAAGAAGTTAATAATCGTTCTCATCTCTTGTCACTATTGTTGAAGTTGATGCACATACCGATACAGGCGGGCGTAAAACGGATGGCGTGTGAGCGTGGCGGTGTCGCCCAGTATGAGGAGTTTCATGCGGGCGCGGGTGATAGCTACGTTCATGCGGCGCAAGTCGCGCAGGAACCCAATCTGCCCCTCGCTGTTGGCCCTCACCAGCGAAATGACAATCACATCGCGCTCCTGGCCCTGGAAGCCATCGACCGTATTCACGGTGATGGCATGGCGCAACGGCTTGAAGAAATCGTTCCGGCGCAACATACGGCGCAAATACTGCACTTGTGCGCGATAGGGTGAAATGATGCCCACGTCGATGCGCTCGTCCAGCACACGCTGACGGCCCACACGTTCGAAATACTGCTCCAGCGTGTCCAGCGTGAGTTGCGCCTCGGCGCGATTGATGCGCCCGCCGTTCTCCCCCACCACTTCTTCCTCGCTGCCTTCCAGTTCGCTGGTGTCAATCCAAGTGATGGGCGTGTCCAAATCCAGGATGCCACGATGTTTCACCTCGGGCGCACTCTCCACCTGTCCGCCATAAAACCACTCGCTGGAAAACCGCAAGATTTCATCGTTCATGCGATACTGCACTTTCAGCAGGGTCACCACTTGCGGATTGGAGCCCACGATGCGTTCCATGAGCGTATGTCCCAGCCCTCCGCGCAGGGCCTCCACACTTTTCACAGTGGGCGGCAACTGGCAGTGGTCGCCGGCAAATATCACGCGGTTGGCCTTGCGGATGGCTATCCAGCAGGCGGCCTCCAGCGCTTGGGCGGCCTCGTCGATAAACAAGGTGGCGAACTTCATGCCGTCGAGCACACGGCTCGCGCTGCCCGCCAGGGTGCAGGCGAAGACCCTCGCCTGCCCGAAGATGTCGTTGTGGATGCGTAATTCCAGTTCCGTGATTCGCTCCTTGAGGCGGTCCACCTTCTGATGATAAGATTCCGAGCCTCGGCGTGAGCCACGCACCTCGCGCAGCGCCTTGCGCATGCTCCATAACTGCGGATAGTCGGGGTGCGCCTCGAAGCGCCGTTCATAGGTCTGCGAGAGCATCCTGTCGTTCACCCGTGTGGGGTTCCCGATGCGCAACACGTCGATGCCCCGCTCCATGAGCCGCTCGCTGATCCAATCGACCGCCATGTTGCTCTGCGCGCACACCAGCACTTGGTTCTCGCGCCGCAACGTCTCGTAGATGGCTTCGACCAACGTGGTAGTCTTGCCCGTTCCCGGCGGGCCGTGCACCACCGCCACATCCTTGGCCCAGAGCACCTCGTTCACCGACTGCTCTTGTGTAGCGTTGAGCCAGGGAAAGCGCATGGGGTCGAAAGTGAATTTGTGAGTTTTGCCCGGATTGTAAAACAGATCACGAAGTTCGGCCAGACGATTGCCCTTGGCGTTCGCCACCCGTGTGAGCGCATCCATCATCAGGCGGTAAGTGGTCTCGTCCAGCGCCAGTTGCACTCCAGCCAAGTCGGCTTGGGCGATGGCCGACACCGCCGCCTCGTCGGGCATAATCACTACCATGCGAGTGGCTTCGGCATAACTCACCGTTCCCGTAAATTCAAAATAAGTGATGTCGTCCATGCCGCTCTTGCGAAAGAACATCACCTGACGACCATACTCAAAATTGTGTTCCACCGTGTCGTCATCGTCGGCCAATGTAGCACCTCCGCGATGAATCTCCACGACAAACTGGTTGAGCGAGTTATAGTAACTGCGCCCAACAGCAATGGGATACCAGCAGTCGCCGCGACGCACCTTGCGCTCGATGCCGATAGACTCGGTGAGCCGGCGGAACTCCTCGCGCTCGTGGTCCCATTCCAGTTGAAGCAACTGCCGCTGCCGTGACAATTCCAGTGTGGGAGACAACATCTTATCAGTAAATATCGTGCGAAATTAGTAAAAATATACCTTACAATGATTGCCGAGTCATAAATATTTTGTAACTTTGCGGCACATTTCATCACTGAGGGTAGATTCCAGAGTGGCCAAATGGGGCAGACTGTAAATCTGCTGCGTCATCGCTTCGGTGGTTCGAATCCATCTCTACCCACCAGCAAACAGGTGTGAGTCCCATCACGGATTCACACCTGTTTTATTCATCCATTATAATGTGTAGTGTCGTTATTCGCGAAGGCGGGAGTCGATGATGATGGTGACCGGGCCGTCGTTAATGAGTTCGACTTGCATATTGGCACCGAACACTCCTTTCTTCACTTCGGCGCCTGTCAACTCCTGTAATTGAGCGCAATAGCCGTCATAGAGCGGAACGGCTAAATCGTGGCCGGCGGCATGGATGTAACTGGGACGGTTACCCTTCTTGGTGCTGGCATTCAGCGTGAACTGGCTCACAGCCAACACTTCGCCACCAACATCCATCACACTGCGGTTCATCACACCAGCCTCGTCGTCAAAGATGCGCAGTGTCGATGTCTTGGCAGCCAGCCACTTCACGTCATCGATGGTGTCGCCTTCACGAACTCCGACCAGAACCATCAATCCCTGCCCTATTTCACTGTAAATTTTGCCGCCGATGCTCACCGACGCCCGTTTCACACGCTGTATGACCAGTCTCATGCTTGTTGATTTAATGCGTTAATGATTAGTTTTGCTTTCACAGGCCCGACGACGGCTGCAAGTTCATCGACCGAGGCTTGACGGATGCGTTTTACGCTCTTGAACTGCTTGAGCAACAACACCTTGGTAGCTGGACCGACGCCCTTGATACCGTCGAGCACCGAAGCCACCTGCTTCTTCCCACGCTGCTTGCGGTGATGCGTGATGGCAAAACGGTGCGCCTCGTCGCGCAAGCGCTGAATCACGCGAAGCGTTTCGCTGTTTTTGTCGATATACAGCGGCACGCTGTCGTGAGGGAAATAAATCTCGTTCAGTTGCTTGGCGATGCCAATGGCGGCCACCTGGTTCTCCACGCCCAGGCCACGAAGCGCCTCTACCGCCACACTCAGTTGGCCCTTACCGCCATCCACTACCAGCAACTGCGGCAACTCCTCCCCTTCCTGCAACAGCCGGGAGTAACGCCGCGTGATGACCTCGCTCATCGACGCATAATCGTCGGCACCTTCAACGGTCTTGATGTTGAAATGGCGGTAGTCCTTTTTGCTAGGCTTGGCGTTGCGAAACACCACGCAACTGGCCACTGGCGAAGAACCGGAAATATTGGAATTGTCGAAGCATTCGATGTGGCGCGGGAGCGTGGTGAGGTGCAGATCGCGTTGCATGGTGGTCAAGGTGCGGGTGACCCGCTGCTCAGGGTTGAGCTTCTCCATGCGGTTCAACTTGTCGGTGATGTACTGCCGCGCATTCTTGACGGCGATGTCGAGCAATTTACGCTTGTCGCCCCGCATGGGGACGGCAAACTCCAGACCATCAAACTCCACGTCGGGCAGGACGTTGACCACCACTTCGCGAACACGGTCGGCCTTGTAAGTCTCGGCAAACCGGTGACGGATTTCCTGAAAGCCCAGCGACATTAGTTCTTCGTCGGTCTCCCCCACCCCTCGCATCTTATATTCCAGCGTAAAGCTCTGAACCACCGAGCCATTACGCACATGCATATAGTGGATGCAAGCCGACGAATCCTCGTCACGCACCAACCCGAACACGTCTATATTGTGTATCGTAGGGCTCACTATCGCCGAGCGAACTCGCAGTTTCTCGACAGCCAAATATTTGCGTTTCAATTCGTTAGCCTCTTCGAAACGCAGCTCGGCAGCCATGTGTTCCATCTCGGATTTCAGGTAGTCGCTCACCGACTTGGTGTCGCCATTCAGTATCGACTTCACCTCATCGATATAACGGCCGTAAACCTCAGGCTCCACCAACCCACGGCAACAACCCTCGCAACGCTTGATGTGAAACTGCAGACAAAGGCGGTGCTTCTGTTGCTCGATTGTTTCACGTGAAACATGGTGCGAGCAGTTGCGTATCGGGTAAATCCTCGCAATGGTATCGAGGATGACGTGGGCGGTCTCTGCCTTAGGATAAGGTCCATAGTATTTCGCCCCCTTGCGTAAGGCGTCGCGCGTCATGAACACACGGGGATACAACTCCTTGGTGACGCATATCCAGGGGTAAGACTTGTCGTCCTTCAGGAGCACGTTGTAGCGAGGCTGGAACTCCTTGATCAGGCTATTTTCGAGGTCAAGCGCCTCCTCCTCGTTGTTGACTACCGTGTATTGAAGGTCATGGATATTTTTGACCAGGATATTGGTCCGCACCACCTGGTGCACTTTGTTGAAATAGGATGAGACACGACGCTTCAAGTTCTTCGCCTTGCCCACATAGATGATGACGCCATCACGACTGTAATAGCGATAGACACCTGGCGACTCGGGCAGCAAACTTATTTTTAGTTTCAGCTCGTCGGTCATGACCTCACAATTTCAAGGCAAGATGCCGCTAGCATCACACCCCATCGAAATCAAACAGCGTGGTGACCTCGATATCGGCAGGCAACACCGCACGACCATTCAGTCCTGTGAGGCCGCATAGGAAGTTGATGTAAATCATCTTCGGATTCATCGACTTCACCAGCTCGTAGGCAGCAAGCATGGTGCCACCGGTCGCCAGCAAGTCGTCGTGGATGACCACCACATCATCGGCGGTGATGGCATCGCTGTGAATTTCGATGGTGTCGGTGCCATATTCCTTTTCATAAGACTTCTTGATGGTCTCGGCCGGCAGTTTGCCAGGCTTGCGAATGGGCACGAAACCAGCGCCCAAACATGCCGCCAATAGCGAGCCACCGATAAAACCGCGCGACTCTATGCCCACCACCTTTGTCACACCACGGTCCTTGTACAGTTCCTCCATGGCGTCGGCCATAACGGTCAAGGCCTCTGGGTCCTTAAACGCCGTGGTCAAGTCCTTAAACTGAATACCCTTGACGGGAAAATCGGGAATGTTGCGCACCAGCGCCTTTACTGCTTCAAGTTTTTTCTTTTCCATTTGTATCGTATGATGTTAATGTTTCACGTGGAACAATGGCCCGTCATCTTCCCAACAGCAACAACAAAATATTGATGTCGCTGGGCGAGATACCGGGTATGCGGGACGCCTGCCCCACCGTTTCAGGGTCTATTCTCTCCAATTTCTGGCGGGCTTCTATGCTGATTTGCGTGAGATTGGCATAGTCCAATTTGCCGCGCAGCACCACCGAATCAAGCCGCGAAATGCGGTCGGCAACCAACTTTTCACGCTCAATGTAGCCGCTGTATTTGATTTTGATTTCAGCCGCCTCGATGATTTCATCACGGCGCTCCTCCTCTATCCGGTCTAAAACGGAAGACAATTCAGGCAATAATTGCGCCAAAACCAGCAAACCCAGTTGTGGACGGAGGATGAGATCGTATAGTTTCACGCCCTGACGGAGCGGTGAAATTTCGTGTTCTTCCAAATAGGCGTTAACCGACTCGGGCTTCACCGAGAATGATTTTGCAAAATCAATGATTTCATCAATTTGCTGCGATTTGCGCTGCATCAATTCATAACGACGGTCATCAACAAGCCCTAATTTTCGGCCTAGAGGCGTGAGACGCATATCGGCATCGTCCTGCCGCAGCAGAATGCGATGTTCGGCCCGTGAAGTGAACATACGGTAAGGCTCATCAACGCCTTTTGTTACCAAATCGTCAATCAACACGCCGATGTAAGCCTCATCGCGCGCCAGAGTGACTGGCGGCAGGTCGTGCACTTGGCGATGTGCATTGATGCCAGCCAACAAACCTTGTCCGGCAGCCTCCTCATAACCTGTGGTGCCATTGACCTGGCCAGCGAAAAATAGCCGCTTGACCAACTTGGTTTCCAACGTGTGTTCCAGTTGAGTGGGATCGAAAAAGTCGTATTCAATGGCGTAGCCAGGTCGATAAATCTGCACATGACGCAATGCCGGAATCTTCTGCAACGCGCCCAACTGCGCCTCCCACGGGAGCGAAGATGAGAAGCCATTCAGGTACATCTCATGCGTTTCCTCCCCTTCGGGTTCTATAAATAATTGGTGCGAATCGCGGTCGGCAAACGTAACGATTTTGGTCTCAATACTAGGACAATAACGCGGGCCTACACTCTGAATCTGGCCATTATATAGCGGCGAGTCGTTGAGCGACGCGCGCAACACGTCGTGAGCCTCGGCATTGGTATAAACAATCCAGCAATTTCGCTGACGCAACTCGGTGTGCACATCGGGAAGGAACGAAAAATGGTGGAAATCATGCTCACCCTCCTGTACCGTGGCTTGGGAATAGTCGATGCTACGCCCGTCGATACGGACCGGCGTACCCGTTTTCATGCGTCCGGAGGTAAAACCCAGGTTGATGAGTTGCTCGGTCAACCCGTGCGAAGCCGGTTCGGCCACCCTGCCGCCTTGCACTTGCGCACGGCCGACGTGCATAAGTCCGTTGAGGAAGGTGCCGGCTGTCAGTATCACCGACTTGGCCCCAAATTCCACACCCAGAGCCGTTTTTACACCCACAACTACCCCATTGTCAAGGACCAACTCATTGACCGAATCCTGCCACAAGTATAAGTTGGGCGTGTTTTCCAGAATGCGTCGCCACTCCACGCTATACCGCATGCGATCGGCCTGTGCTCGTGGGCTCCACATGGCGGGACCCTTGCTGCGGTTGAGCATACGGAACTGGATGGTGGAACGGTCGGTGACAATTCCCATCATTCCGCCAAGCGCATCTATTTCCCTAACAATCTGTCCCTTAGCAATTCCTCCGACAGCCGGGTTACAACTCATTTGCGCCACCTTGTTCATATCGATGGTGACCAATAGGGTAGTGGAGCCCAGTCGTGCTGCTGCGCAAGCGGCCTCACAACCGGCATGGCCGGCGCCTATCACTATGACATCGTAATCCCGAATCATGGCAAACAAACATTTGGTGGACACATCGCGAGAGCCGCATCCTCATGGCTTTCCATGATTTCACGCTCCCCAGGTCCCTTGTCATTTATTCCGCACAGGTGCAACACGCCGTGAATCACCACTCGCAACAGTTCCTCGGCATAGTCGTGGCCGAAAAGTTGGGCGTTGCTCTTGACGGTGTCCAGCGAAATCACCATGTCGCCACTCACGCGGTGGCTATTGCTGTAGTCGAAGGTGATGATGTCGGTATAATAGTCGTGTTGCAAAAATTGTTCATTCACCTTTAATATATATTCATCGTTACAGAACACATAGGTGAGTGTGCCCACGACCCTGTCATGGGCATGAACAACATCTTCAATCCAACGGGCAAGTTTCTGCTCGTCGAAATGTGGCAGTTCAACATTTTCAGCCTGTAAACCGATGTGCGGCATGAATCAACTAATTTGCACACAAAATTAGTAAATATATCATTAGGATTCAAATTTATCACCACATTTGAATTTTTTGGCGAGAAAAAAGGACAAACGAAAGAATGCGGTAACACGCAGTCATTCAGACAGAAAACAAGAATTTAAGCGCCTGAGAATTCAAAATTCGGACAGTATCCGTGTCGATTATCAATAATTCTGCCTGTTTTGGCATACTATTTGCAATATAATTTAACAAACATTTTCAAAGCGAAACAACTCGGCGGGCAACGACTGTTTTTTACAAATTACGGGTAATTGTGGTTTCGATTTGGAGAGTAAAAATATAATTCGTAATTTTGAACACTTGAAAAATTCCTACTATTATGATTGAATATTTTTTAAACAACTTATGGCAGTTTTGGGCCATTCTCGGCATTCTGGGTCTCATCCTTGAATTGTCGTCGGGAGATTTTTTCATCGTGTGTTTTTCAATCGGCGCCTGCTTCTCGCTCATTGCAGCTCTGCTGGGCCTCAATTTCACCACACAAGTCGTAATCTTCGCTATCGCATCGGCCTTGAGCCTGTGGCTCGTGCGTCCCGCCATGATCAAGAAACTGCACAAAGATAAAGATGTGCGCTTGAGCAACGCCGACGCCCTGATAGGGCAGGAGGGACGTGTGAGCGAAGAAATCGATGCCAACGGGCATGGCCGCGTAGCCATCGACGGCGACGATTGGAAAGCTGTCAGCGTCAACGGCGAGGCCATCGCCAAGGGCACCCGCGTGCGAGTGGTAAAACGCGAAAGCATCATCATCACCGTCGAAGTCGTTGAACCGTAATAGGGTAGGGCTAGCCCACCTCCCGGTAAACCATTTGATTATCTAACTATTCTAACTTATAACCCACTATGGATTTTCTTTCAATTTTTCTGATTGCACTCGTTGTGCTCGTACTCATCATCGTAAAGATGAGTCTGGTTATCATCCCTCAATCCGAGACACGCATCATCGAACGTCTCGGTAAGTACTATGCCACTCTCAAACCTGGCATCAACATCATTATCCCCTTCATCGACCGCGCAAAAACCATCGTGGCGATGACCGGTGGCCGCTATCACTACACGAATTCCATCGACCTGCGCGAACAAGTCTATGACTTCGACAAGCAGAACGTGATTACAAAAGATAACGTGCAGACGCAAATCAACGCGTTGCTCTATTTCCAAATTGTAGATCCGTTCAAGGCAGTGTATGAAATCAACAATCTGCCCAACGCTATCGAAAAACTCACCCAGACCACACTGCGTAACATCATCGGCGAACTGGAACTTGACGAGACACTCACCTCGCGTGACACCATCAACACCAAACTGCGCGCAGTGCTCGACGACGCCACCAACAAGTGGGGCATCAAGGTGAACCGCGTGGAGCTGCAGGACATCACGCCGCCGCAAAGCGTGCTGCAAGCCATGGAGAAGCAGATGCAGGCTGAGCGTAACAAACGCGCCACCATCCTCACCAGCGAGGGACAGAAGGCCGCAGCCATCCTTCAGTCGGAAGGACAGAAGACTGCCCGCATCAACCAAGCTGAGGCCGACAAGCAGACCGAGATTCTGCGCGCCGAAGGCGAGGCACAAGCCCGCATCCGCAAAGCCGAGGCCGAGGCCGTCGCCATCGAGAAGGTGACCGAGGCCGTGGGCAAGAGCACCAATCCCGCCAACTACTTGCTGGCTCAGAAGTACATCAGCATGCTGGAACAAGTGTCGAGCGGTACGCAAACCAAGACCGTGTTCCTGCCGTTCGAGGCTTCAAACATGCTTGGCTCGATAGGCGGCATCAAGGAGCTGTTCAAGGAGCAGCAGTAGAGCGGGAGACACCTGCTAGAGACAGCCCCTAAAGTAAAAAGAGGTCAGGAAGACAAGTTCCTGACCTCTTTTGTTTTCATCTCTTGCGATGCCTTTATCCGCAGTGGAAATAGCGCTGAACTAGTTGTTGCAGTTCTTCGGGCTTGTCCTGCACATCTGCGCGCAGGGTGCGGTCGTTGAACTCGCGCAAAGCGGCTTCAATGCCATTAATCATATCAGGACTGAACACTTCGTGTTCCTCAAATACCTTGCGGTACTGCTCCAGACAATCGGCACTGGCGACACAACTGTCGGGCAGTTGGGCCAACGTGTTCATGACCTGCTCATTGGCCTTGTCGTGGATATTCACATTGACGTAGGTCTTTTCGGCTACCTCAAGTGCATTGTCCATTTCAAAACCATGACGGCAAGCCACGCACAATCCGGCAATCAGTTGGTAAATGTCGGCTGAGCCATCGGGCGAGCGCATCTCAACGGTCTGTTTGATGGTGGTGTCAAAGTTGCTGGTACCCTTTTCTTGCGGATTGGTCAAGGCGCACATATCTACGCCCGAAGTCCAACCTAGGGGCACACGCACGAGCACCGAGCGGTTACGGTCGCCCCAGCACACGTTGGTGGGAGCCTCCTGATGGGGCACCAGACGGAAATAACTCATGGGGTTCTTATTGCCAAAAGCGGTGATGGCTGGCGCCACATCCATCATTCCGGCAATCATCCGGCGAGCATCATCACTGAGCTTGCCGTCCTTGATCATCATGTTCTTGCCGTCTTTCATCATGCGCATGTGGATGTGCAAACCGCTACCGGCCTTTCCCACCGTGATTTTAGGCGCGAAGGTCACATTGAGACCCATTTCGTAGGCCAAATTGCGAATAATCCACTTCGCCAACATGAGTTGGTCGGCGGCATCCTCGGCTGGAACGGGCAAAAATTCGATTTCGTTCTGCTCGTAGGTGAGGCCGTCCTGCACAAAGTTGCCCACCTCGCTATGACCGTACTTGATTTGACCACCGGCCTGAGCAATGTATTTCATGCACAGTTGACGGAAGTCATTAGCCTTGGCATAGGGCGCGCTCTCGTGATAGCCACGCTGGTCGATGGCGGGGAACTGCTCATCGTCGTCGAAGATGACATAATATTCAAGTTCGCCCATGGCGTGGAATTCCATTCCAGTCACTTTGCGGAAAGCCTTGCAAGCCTTGTGCAATGTTTGTTCGGGAGAACTGGCAAGCGGATTACCATCCTTGTCAAAATAGGAGCACAACATACTCAACGTGGGCACCTCGGCAAATGGATCGACGAATGCCGTACTGTAACGCGGTAACACATACAGGTCGCTGCTGCCAGCCTGGATAAACTTGAACAGACTTGACCCGTCAACGCGCTCACCGCAAGTGATAATTGTCTCAAGATAGTCAAGGTCGTTGATGACGAAATTCAAAGTCTTCAGCTTGCCGTCACCACCGGGATACATGAAATTGATCATGCGGATGTCATTTTCCCGCACGAAGCGCACGATATCGGCACGAGTGAACTCGCACGAAGGCTTTTGCAGGAAATCCACAACGGGGTTAGCATTGTGAATGAGATGTTTATTTTCCATTCTCTAAATTGATGATATTAAAAGGTTATAGTATTAATTTTCAATTTGGGCTGGCAAAATTAGTGCAAGTTGAGCGCAATGGCAAGAAAAAGGCAAACAAAAATTCATTTTTGGTTTGACAATACCCATACATTGCCGAAACGCCGCCTATTTTGGCGCGAAATGCAACATAAGTGCACACCAATCAAAAGTTTTCTGAAGTGAACCCATCCACGATACTTTTTATCGCTATCAATTGTCAATATTTTTGTAATTTTGCAGCCGAAATGGAAACCAGAGGACAAATATGCGTGTTCGCGGCATCCAGCCAGCGCATCGACGAGCGATACATGACTGCCGCCCGCGAACTGGGTCAACTCATGGCCGAGCGTGGCTGGGTCTGCGTGAATGGTGCCGGCGGCTTCGGCTTGATGAAGGCCGTTACCGACGGCGTGCTCGATGCTGGAGGCCATGTGACCGGTGTCATCCCCAAGTTCATGGTTGACAACGGATGGTGCTACGACCGTTTGCCCGAAGTCCTCATCACCGCCGACATGCACGAGCGCAAACAGCAGATGCAAGAACGCAGCGACGCCATCATCGCGTTGCCCGGTGGCTGTGGAACGCTGGAAGAACTTCTGGAGGTCATCACCTGGCGACAACTGGGTATCACCACCAAACCCATCATCCTGCTCAACACCCTAGGATTCTTTGACCCACTGGTCACCATGCTGGAACAATGTGTGGAACAGGGGTTCATGAAGCGCACCCACTCGTCGCTCTGGACCGTTGCCGCCACGCCGCGTGAGGCGCTCGACGCCATCGAGAGCCAACTCAGCCAGGGTTTGCCTCAAGCCGAAAGCAAGTATTAACCGTCCAATGAACTGAAAACTGCCATGCCCGTCAACCCCGCGCAACACATCACAAGCCAGCCATCGGCCACGGCCGACACCAGCACCGCCTCGGTGGGTGTTGACAGCAATGCCTTGCAGTTGCATCCGCAGTACCTTGACGGTTTCCCCGACAGCGCCACTTGCGACACCACGATAGCCTCGATGAGTTCATTGCCCACGATGGAAATGGTCGAAGGCCAAGAGCCGCAACCATTCAGCCAAAGTCCGTTGCACGACACCAGTTGCATGGGACTTATGCTCGCCGGCCTGCTGCTCATCGTGATAAGTTACCGCTCTGGCTATAAGTATCTTGAGAACTTGGCGCACAACATGTTCTCCATACGCCGTCGTGAGAATCTTTTTGAAGATCACACCGTGAACGAGACGCAGATTCTCACCGCGCTCATCATCAACACTTGCATCATGGAAGGCCTGCTTATGTACTTGGGCGTTGACACGTGGGTACCTTCGCTGCACAGTTCGCTGCACAGCAAGGTATTCCTGCACACAGGCGTGTTTTCACTCATTGCACTAATCTTTTATTTCGCCCAACTGGGCGCTTACAACGTCATCGGCCACGTGTTCAGCGACAGCATCAACAGCAAACTGTGGATTGACGGGTTTAACGCATCACAATCGCTGCTGGGACTCCTCTTGTTTCCAGTTGTCAGTGTGGCGCTTATCATGCCGACGATGGTAAATACAATGTTAATTTGTGCAATTTCTCTTTATTTTTGCGCCCGAATTGTTTTTATTTGTAAAGGATTCAGAATTTTTTATAGCAATCTGCCATCACTTGTCTATTTTATTTTGTACCTTTGCGCCGTCGAAATTGTACCCTTGGTACTTTTAAGTTCCGGCATAGTGTTTTTATGCCACTTGCTACAATAGGTTATTACAGGTAAATACGTAAGAACATGAAAAGAATTTTGGTTTCTCAACCAAAACCAAAGACTGAGAAGTCACCTTATTATGACATCGAAAAGAAATATGATGTGGAAATCATATTTCGGCCATTCATTAAGGTGGAAGGCCTTTCAGCTAAAGAGTTCCGTCAGCAACGACTGATGATTCCCGATTACACAGCTGTTATTTTCACTGCTCGCACGGCTATTGACCACTTTTTCCGTCTGTGCAAAGAGACACGCTACACCGTGCCCGACACTCAAAAGTATTTTTGCGTGAGCGAAGCGGTGGCCAATTATCTTCAAAAATACATTATTTATCGCAAGCGCAAGATTTTCTTTGCCGAAAGCGGAAAGTTGGAGGACTTGGTACCACTGATTCAGAAGCACAACAAGGAAACCTACATGATGGCTGTCTCTGACGTACACAACGACCAGCCCAATGCTCTGGATGAGCACGGCATCACCTATGTCAAGGCCATTATGTATCGCACCGTGAGCAATGATTTCGGGCCCGACGAACCCCTGGACTACGACATGCTTTGCTTCTTCAGCCCCGCTGGAGTGAAGTCGCTGATGACCAACTTCCCCGACTTCAAGCAAGACAAAATAGCCATCGCCGCCATGGGCAACAGCACCGTGGAAGCGGTAAAGGATGCTGGACTGAAATTGGACGCGACCATCACTCCTGAGACTCCTTCAATGCCTGCAGCCATTGAAAAGTATCTCAAGAAAAAGAAAGTTCCA
The DNA here is from genome assembly GCA_017619935.1 of Muribaculaceae bacterium. Classification (GTDB taxonomy): domain Bacteria; phylum Bacteroidota; class Bacteroidia; order Bacteroidales; family Muribaculaceae; genus Sodaliphilus. The sequence goes on from JAFZRJ010000014.1 coordinate 183,751, forward strand.
CTCCGAAAAACTGAACCTGAACAGGATTAACAGAGCAATTATATTTCTATTTGTAGAATTGGGGCAACCCTATGGGTTATCCCAATTCTCGTTTATACCCGAATCCGTCATTAGGCCGACACCGATTAAATGCAATTACTATTTTTGGGCATAATCAGATTCTAATTCTCAATTATTTTGTACTTTTGTCGCTTGAAATGCAAGGATTGAGATTATATAAATCCGAAAAACTGTGTAGCCGCACCGCCGTGAAACTCCTGTTTGACACTGGAGAAAACCTTGTGGCCTATCCGTTGCGTGTGGTTTACAAGCTTCATGAGGCCGACACAGCGCAGGCTCGGTTCCTCATCACCATTCCCAAGAAACGCATCCACCACGCTGTGGACCGCGTGCTGCTGCGTCGCCGCATACGAGAGTCCTACCGCCTGCACCGTCGCTCCTTGCTCCACCCGGCACTACAGTGCTCAGGTGTCGCCGCCGACTTGGCGTTTATCTATATCTCCAACGAAAAGATTGATTTCCATCACATTGAAGAAAAGATGAAGGTACTGCTCACACGCCTTGCCGACGCCGCCACACAAACGGGTGGGGAAGAGTTTCCTACATCGCCAAAGCCATGAAAATTCTGTCAAAAATACTCATATTGCCCATCCGCTTTTACCAGCGATTCATCTCGCCGCTGTTCCCCCCTGTGTGTCGTTTCACCCCCTCATGCAGCCAGTATGCTGTGGAGGCCATTCTCAAGCATGGGCCATTCCGAGGCACATGGCTGGCCATCAAGCGCATCCTGCGTTGCAACCCGTGGGGAGGCAGTGGATACGACCCCGTGCCATGAACATTATTGACATACACACGCATCACGACACGGCACAGCAAGCCCTCATCAGCACTTCGCCCGACATCTTTTCGCCGAAAGAAGGTTGTTATTACTCGTTGGGTATTCACCCGTGGAACACGCTGGAGCCCTTTGAACTGTCATTCGACCGTCTGCACGCACTGGCACGACACCGGCAAGTAATCGCCATCGGCGAAACGGGACTTGACGCCCTGCGTGGAGCACCGCTCGACGTGCAACTCGCGCTGTTCAAGCAACACCTGGAACTGGCTTGTGAGGTGAACAAACCGCTCATCGTGCACTGCGTGAAGGCTTGGCAACCACTCATCAAGGCATGGCGCGAAACGGTGGCCCATGATCAGGTGAAGATGGCAATTCATGGCTTTCGTGGCAACATCAACGTGGCTCAAACGCTGATTAATGAAGGTTTTTATTTGAGTTTCGGCCCAAAATATAACCCTGAAACTCTGCTTGCCACTCCCAGCAATCGACTTTTGCTTGAAACCGACGATTCGACGACGACCATAGAAGACGTGGTGGTCACCGTCGCCAAATCGCTTGGTGTCACACCTTCCAGCCTCATGGTGCAAGCAACCAACAACGCACGCACATTCCTCGGCTGCGACAAGCCATAAGCAACAATACGCCGAAATAGGGGAGGGGGCTCTTCCTAAATTTTCTAGGGGTTGAGGTCGGGGCGATGCTCGGCTATGGCGACATCACGTCGCCATTCATCGGGAATGCGAGCCGGGCTACCTGTATCCCAGTCGAAATATACCAAAACACTCTCGCACTCGCTTTTCACTTCGCCCGTCTCCACGTTCACCACCTGCTGCATCATGGTGAAACTCTTGTCGCCCATGTGCACAATCTGGGTGAGCACCTCCACGGTCTCGTTGAAGCGCGTCTGCGACAGGAACGAGCAATTCAGGTTGACAATCATGGCTTGTGGCTGCGGATGAGAGCCATCGGTTCCTTTTCCGCGCAACTTGACCAAGTAGTCATACCGGCCCAGGTCGTAAAGTTGGAAATAACTGTTATTGTTCAAGTGCCCCAGCATGTCAATGTCGTTGAAACGCATCTGCACAGGAGTGGAACAATAGAACGGATATTGGGCCTTGGGGCCATGCTCGGAATTGGACATATCGGGTAAAAATTATCGATTAAAACTCAGGTAATGTGCAAGGCGATTGCGAATTCGCACTTGTCTTACTGAAAAACAATTTCATGAATCACTTCACGTCCCATCCTCTCATTGATGCGCTGGATGATAGACGTGCGGTTGAGCATCATCTCATTACGCAACACCGCCGACGACAACTTCACATACATCACGCCATTACGCACATCACGGCTCACGGTGTAGCGGTTGATGCCAGACCCCACAATTTCGGGCCACAATGCGCTGGCACCGTACTCATCAAGTTGGTTGTCGAGTTGTTCTTCCTTCATGAAACCATCTATGATGTCGCCTATGCTTTTGGGGTGCGTGCGTTTCACTGGTTACCTCCTTTCGTAAGAGGGGTGCACACGCCGTCCACCACCTCATACATGCGGTGGTCGCTGGCGAGCCGCGACACGATACGGTCGATGTGGGCGCGGTTGGTGTCGGTAATAAAAATCTGTCCGAACTGCTCGCTCGACACCACATCCACGATGCGCTCCACCCGCGAAGCGTCGAGTTTGTCGAAGATGTCATCAAGCAGCAGGATGGGTGTGGTGGGGGTGATATCCTTCAAGAAACTGAACTGCGCCAGCCGCAAGGCGATGGTATAGGTCTTGCACTGGCCCTGCGACCCCGTGCGACGCATGCTGTGGCCATTCAGCAGCAACTCGATGTCGTCGCGATGAACGCCACGGGTGGTGTAGCCCATCACCATGTCGCGCTCACGATTCTGCGCCAGCACTTGCTGCATGTCCATGTCATTCAGCGAACTGACATATTGCAACTGCACTTGCTCCTGCTCTCCAGCCACCGCTTGATAATAGTGCAAGAAACGGGGTGTGAACGCCTCAATCCAGCGTGAACGCGCCTCGTGAATCACTCGGGCGGCACCGCACATCACCTGTTCGACCGTCTCATAGAGAATGGGGTCGCGCATTTCGCGGCGAATCATGCTGTTACGTTGCTCCACAGCCTTACGGTAACGGATGAGCGCGTCGAGGTACTCGGCGTCGGTCTGAGAGATAATCTGGTCCATGAGGCGACGGCGTTCCTCGCCTGTGCCACGAATCAAGTCCCAGTCCATGGGCGAAATCATCACCAGCGGCAGTAACCCGATGTGCTGGCTCAAACGTTGGTATTCCTTGCCTCCCCGGCGAGCCACCTTGCGTTTTCCTCGCTGCAGCGAGATAGTGATGTCCTCCTCAGTGTCGCGACGTGTATATTGCCCCTGCAGCATCATGTAGGGTGCTTCGTGCATGATGGCCGAGTTGTCGGGCTGATTACTGCTGCTCTTGCAGAAACTCAGGTAATAGATGGCGTCGAGTATGTTGGTCTTTCCCATTCCATTATTGCCGATGAGGCAGTTCACCCCCGGGGAAAACTGCAAGGCAGCCTCGGCGATGTTCTTGTAATTGAGAATAGAAAGAGTGTTCAGTCGCATGTCCAACAATGGGTTTTATTTTTGCCATACAAAATTACAATTATTCCGTCAGATGTTCAAAAAAATGTTGCGCTATAGGACTTTTTTGGCTCGCACCGCCGAAAATCGCGATTTTTGTCGTAACTTTGCAGTTTGAATAAATCATTAACTATGAATATATCTTATAAATGGCTTAAAAAGTTCATCGACACCGACCTCACTCCCGATGAGGTGAGCGTTGCTCTCACATCACTCGGACTGGAGGTGGGTTCGCTGGAACGTGTTGAAACTATCCGTGGCGGACTGCGAGGACTCGTTGTGGGACACGTGCTCACATGCATCGACCACCCTAATAGCGACCACTTGCACATCACCACCGTGGACCTGGGCGACGGTAACGACCCCGTACAGATCGTTTGCGGTGCCCCCAACGTGGCAGCCAACCAAAAGGTGATTGTAGCCACACTGGGCACCAAACTCTACGACGGAGACCAAGAGTTCACCATCAAGCGCTCGAAAATGCGCGGGGAGGAATCGCTGGGCATGATTTGTGCCGAAGATGAAATCGGTGTTGGCAGCAGCCACGACGGTATCATCGTGCTGCCCGACGACACTCCCGTGGGTATGCCCGCAGCCGAGTATTACAAAGTTGACGACGACTGGCTCATTGAAGTGGACTTGACCCCTAACCGTATTGACGGAGGCTCACACTACGGTGTGGCACGCGACTTGAGCGCATGGTGCAAGCAAAATAACCGAAAAGGCACACTCATCAAACCTTCGGTGGGCGTTTTCAAAACCGACAGGACCGACGGCGGCATTCCCGTTGAGGTCAAGACCCCCGAAGCATGTCCGCGCTATAGCGGCGTCACCATTCGTGGCGTGAAAGTGCAAGAAAGCCCCAAGTGGCTCAAAGACCTGCTCCTCGCCGTGGGCCAGCGCCCCATCAACAATATCGTTGACATCACCAACTACATCTTGTTGGGACTGGGACAGCCCATGCACTGCTTTGACCTGGCTAAGGTCAAAGGCAACAAAGTGGTGGTGAGCACGGTGAAAGATGGCACTAAATTTGTCACCCTCGACGGCGAAGAGCGCACGCTCACCGACCGCGACCTGATGATATGCAACACCGAGGAACCCATGTGCATCGGCGGTGTGTTCGGCGGCCTTAACTCGGGTGTGACCGAAAGCACCACCGACATCTTCCTGGAGTCGGCCTATTTCCATCCCACATGGATTCGCAAGACGGCTCGCCGATTCGGCCTGAATACCGACGCGTCGTTCCGGTTTGAACGCGGCATTGACCCCAACGAAACCGTGCACTTCCTCATGATTGCAGCGCAGATGGTCAAAGAACTGGCCGGCGGCATCATTTGTGGCGATATCGTTGACGTGAAAGCGCACGAGTTCCCCGGATTCCCGGTTGATTTGGAATATACCTATGTAACCAATCTCATCGGAAAGGAAATCGACAAGGAAACCATCAAGAGCATCCTGCGCAGCCTCGAAATCAAAATCGTCGATGAAGAAGACGACCGGTTGCAACTCGTGGTGCCCACCTATCGAGTGGACGTGCAACGCCCCTGCGACGTGGTGGAGGACATCTTGCGCGTGTACGGCTACAACAATGTGGAGATTCCCACTGAAGTGCGGTCCAACTTGTCGAGCAAAACGATGGTGGACTTTGCCGACGACATGCAGGAACACATCAGCAACCAACTCACTGCTGTAGGCTACAACGAAATCATGAACAACTCGCTCACTCCGGCCAGTTACTACACCGACAGCAAAGCCTATCCCGAGGCCAACTGCGTGCACGTGATGAATCCGTTGAGCAGTGACTTGAACGTGATGCGCCAAACATTGCTCTACGGCGGACTTGAGAGCGTAGCACGAAACATCAACCACAAGAACCAGAACCTGCGCCTCTATGAGTTCGGTACCACCTACCACTATGAACCCGGCACCGACCAAACCGAAAAGGCGCTGGCTCCCTACACCGAGGGGAAATACCTGGGCATGTGGATGAGCGGCAACAACCATGGTGACGCGTGGGCCGACAAGGTGCGACCCGCTAATGTCTATGACTTGAAAGCACACCTTGAAAATGTGCTCATAGGCATGGGCATCAACATCGATGACCTGATTCTGGAACAGACCGAGGACGACACGCTGAATCCCGCATTGGCCTACAACACCCGCGGTGGCAAGAACGTGGCGTTGCTGGGTGTCGTCACCGACGAGCAACTCAAGAAACTTGATGTGGGACAACCCGTGTTCTACGCGCAAGTCGATTGGAAACAAGCCTGCAAACTTGCCGCAAAGAAAGACATCAAGTATTACGACCTGCCGAAGACACTGCCCGTGCGCCGCGACCTGGCGCTGCTCGTCGATCATGCCGTCACCTACGACGACATTCGCCGAGTGGTGATGGACAGCGACCGCAAACTGCTGCGCGAGGTGAACCTCTTCGATGTTTACGAAAGCAACAAGTTGGAAGCCGGCAAGAAGTCTTACGCCATCAGCATGACCCTGCAGGACGACAACAAGACCTTGCAGGACAAGCAAATTGATGCCGTGATGCAGAAAGTCATCAATAACCTCGAGAGCAAACTCGGAGCCAAACTGCGCTAAGGTTTCATCCAAATCAACGCCCTTCAGAAATTCTTCTCGGGGCGTTTGTTTTATAGTTATGTATCAATAATTATACTGTGATATGAAGAATCCGGCCACCGGCACGCATCACGGCCCTGACGCGCAACCCGAACTGCTGCTGGGGCACGGCTACACGGGACACGAGCACCTGCCGGAATTCGGGCTCATCAACATGAACGCGCGGCTCTACGACCCGGCGCTGGGCCGTTTCCTCAGCCCCGACCCCGTGGTGCAGGCCCCTGACGACACGCAGAGCTTCAACCGGTACTCCTACTGCCTGAACAACCCACTGCGATACACCGACCCCGATGGGAAGGTGATTCGCACTATAGTTAATGGTGTAGCCTATGATTATAAAAAGGGTAATGACGGTTCTTATGGTTTTTACAATAGCCTCGGCGAACTATATGAAGGACCGAACTCCTTTATATTTGACTTAACTGTCGCTTTGGAAGAGATTCAAAATGGTGACTTTGGGAAAATCTTCATTTCTGACCTTGTCAACAGCGAGAATGTAGTCATTGTTGAATATACAACAGGTTCCAATGGTTTCAACTCAAGCAATGACACGGCTAACTGGAATCCGGACTCCAACGAAGGTGGAATATCCAAGTTAGGTAATAATGGCTATACCACTTCCCGGCCATCATACATAGGATTAGGACATGAACTAGGCCATGCGGCAGACAAGTTTTACGGAAAATATGACGAGTCAACATGGTTTTTAACAATCAATAAAGTAATTGACCGTACTGAAATATATGCCTGCCAAATTGAGAATATGATCAGATTTGAGCATAACATCTCATTACGAACTCATTATGCCTATTCCGAAGATAGTGTTATTGTTCCGATTGCTGTTTCCGCAATTCCGAATTATAATTCCATATATTATCGTCCAAAGCCTTATTTACCAATTTATTTTATTATTTATTAGAATGTTAATGCGTATATTCTTGGTTTGTATTTTATTGATGTCTATTGGTTGTATTAGCCGCACCAATACTGGTTCAGCAAATAAGAGTAACAGAGACACTATCCTTAAAGAATCATTAAATAGAAGCCATAGTGACAGTGTTACGGAGAATAGCGAACTACCAATTAAGGATTTACCTAAATATAAGCCTCTTAAAGCTTCGTGGAAGTCCATTAGCCATTTGGTCTCATATTGTATGTCTAACAGATTGAATCTAGTACAAGGACAATATAAGCACAACCTGCAAAAACTGGATGGTGAAAAAGAATTATTTATTATACGCGTGAAAAAAGCAGAGTTGGCAAAAGATAGCGGCGATATTGAAAGGGTTGCCACTTTTGCTATGGTTAACGACACCATATATTTTGTTGAATCTACTTCTATAACGGCACTGGGTTCGGTCTCTGTTTTCCTTTGGAATAAAGGGAATGATAGGAAAAAGGGTAATAATGTCATCATTAGATCTCATGAGAAGAAAGAAAAATGCATATTGCTAAAGGAGCAATATCAATTACAATTTGAATATATAGCAAAGTCTGTGGATGACACTTATTTTAATCATTATCCGCTATTGAAAGAGAAGATTGAGATATGGGATATACCATTTCTTACCGCTATCAAGCGATCACCTAAAGTTAAGAACGAGATGTCAAGATATGTGGTTCGTGTCATCATTCAAAACGGCAATATCACAAGTTGCGAATGGATTATTATAGAAACACTCTATAAACCTGACGCAAGTTATATCATTGAGTGAGTTCCTTTCGCAAGACCCGAGGACCCCGACACAAACAATTAAGGATAAAGCAGACACTGACAATGCTTGATAAAGAAACATATTCGATAGAGGTTTTCTACGACCCGGCGCTGGGCCGTTTCCTCAGCCCCGACCCCGTGGTGCAGGCCCCTGACGACACGCAGAGCTTCAACCGGTACTCCATGCAGAAATACGGTCCGAACTCAAAAACATTTTCACTGTATCAGCCATTAGGATTCGTATCAGAACAGACTATACAATTTGCTCATTTATTGGATCAATGACCCTTTCGGATTCAAATAATTTACAATTCGTCATTTGCCAATCATATTTTTTCGTAACTTTGCAACTCAAATAGAAACTTTAATCTTGGCCACAGAATGATGTGACCGAAATATTACCGTAAACAAACAACTAAAAACAAATAAAAAATGGGAAGAGCTTTTGAATACCGTAAAGCAAGAAAACTGAAACGCTGGGGCAGTATGTCCCGCACGTTCACCAAGATTGGTAAGGAAATCACTATGGCCGTGAAATCGGGCGGTCCCGACCCCGATTCCAACTCTCGCCTGCGTGCCCTCATGGCCAACGCCAAGGCCGCCAATATGCCTAAAGACACCGTTGAGCGCGCCATCAAGAAAGCCAGCGACAAGGATGCCGGCGACTACAAGGAGGTCATCTACGAAGGATTTGCCCCTCATGGCATCGCGGTTCTCGTTGAAACGGCTACCGACAACACCACCCGCACCGTGGCCAACGTACGCAACTACTTCAACAAGAAGGGCGGCAACTTGGGCAACTCGGGCACCGTGGGATTCCTTTTCTCGCACAAGTGCTATTTCCACGTGGAGCCTAAAGACGGCATCACTCTCGACGACCTGGAACTGGAACTCATCGACTACGGCGCCGAAGACTTCGACATGGACGAGGAGGAAATCATGATTGGTGGCGCTTTTGAGGCCAATGGAGACATTCAGAAATATCTTGAAGACAACCAATTCGAAATCAAGAGTTCGGAATTCGTCTATGAACCTGCCGAGTACAAGGAACTCACCGCCGAGCAACGCGCCGACGTGGAGGCCCTGATTGAAGCGCTCGAGGAGGACGACGACGTGCAGAATGTCTTCACCAACATGCAGGCCGGAGACGAAGAAGAGTAACCCATCACAACGACAACACCAGAAAGTGCAGGAAACCCAGTTGCTTTCTGCACTTTTGAATTGTCATCACGCAACACACATCACGCATCATGGAACAGGATAACCAACAGCCAACCAGCACGCACCGCGCAGGGTTTGTCAACATCGTGGGCAATCCCAACGTGGGCAAATCCACCTTGAGCAACCGGCTCGTGGGGGAGCGGCTGTCCATCATCACCAGCAAGGCGCAGACTACAAGGCACCGCATCATGGGCATCGTCAACGGCCCCGATTACCAAATCGTGTTCAGCGACACGCCCGGAGTGCTCAAACCCAAGTTCAAGCTGCAGGAGAGCATGCTGGAATATTCCAACAGCGCACTCATTGATGCCGATGTGCTGCTCTATGTGACCGATGTCATCGAAACGCCCACCAAGAACCAGGAGTTTCTTGACAAGGTTGCCCGTGAGAAAATCCCCATCCTGCTCGTCATCAACAAGATAGACTTGCTCAAAGGAAACGATGACCTGATGGCGCTCATCGACAAGTGGAAACAACTGCTGCCAACCGCCGAGGTGTTCCCCACTAGCGCCACCGAGAATTTCAACGTCGATAACCTGATGGCACGCATCGTGGAACTGCTGCCCGAAAGCCCTCCCTACTTTGGCAAGGACGCGCTCACCGACCGCAGCTCGCGATTCTTCGTGACCGAGATTATCAGGGAGAAAATTCTGCTGACCTATGACAAGGAAGTGCCCTACGCCACACAGGTGCTCGTGGAGAAATACACCGAGAGCGACACCGCCATCCACATCATGGCAGTCATCTATGTGGAGCGCGACAGCCAGAAGGGCATCATCATCGGGCACCAAGGGCGGAAACTCAAGCACGTGGGCATAGAAGCACGAAAAGACATTGAAAAATTCTTTGACAAACGCGTCTATCTCGAACTCTACGTCAAGGTGGAACGTGACTGGCGCAACCAGGAGAACAAGTTGCGTGCCTTCGGGTACATCGAATAAAACTCACGTGTTTTTTATCGATCACACAAGTATAACAATCAATTCATGACAATATCACTATGGGACGACTAGTTGCAATCGTGGGACGACCTAACGTGGGCAAATCCACACTCTTTAACCGACTGACGCAAACGCGCGCCGCCATCGTCAACGACACCAGCGGCACCACCCGCGACCGCCAATACGGCAAAATGGAATGGAACGGTATGGAAATGAGCGTGGTGGACACCGGCGGATGGGTGGTGAACTCCGAAGACATCTTTGAGAGCGAAATCAACAAGCAGGTGTACCTCGCCATCGAAGAGGCCGACGTCATTCTCTTTGTGGTGGACATCAAAAACGGTATTACCGACCTTGACGACCACGTGGCCACCATCTTGCGAAAATCGGACAAACCCGTCATCGTGGTCACCAACAAGGACGACAACAACGAGAGCATCTACGCCGAAGCCGAATTCTACGCGTTGGGGCTGGGGCAACCCTTCTCCATCTCGGCAATCAACGGCACAGGCACGGGCGACCTGCTCGACGAGGTAGTGCGTCGCATGCCCGAAGGCGGCAACAGCGAACCCGACGACGAACTGCCACGATTTGCCATCGTGGGACGTCCTAACGCTGGCAAGTCGTCGCTCATCAACTCGCTTATGGACGAAGAGCGAAACATCGTTACCGACATTGCCGGCACCACCCGCGACAGCATCTACTCGCGATACAACAAGTTCGGGTTCGACTTCTATCTGGTCGATACCGCCGGCATCCGCAAGAAAAACAAGGTGAACGAAGACATTGAGTATTACTCGGTGTTGCGCTCCATACGAGCCATTGAAAACTGCGACGTGTGCATCCTGCTCATCGACGCCACGCGAGGCATCGAGGCGCAAGACGTGAACATCTTCTCCATCATTCAGAAAAACCGCAAGGGACTCGTTGTGCTGGTCAACAAGTGGGACATCGCCGAGGTGAAATCGCAGCAGAGCATCAAGGTCATGGAAGCGGCCATCAGAGAACGGCTCGCCCCGTTCACCGACTTCCCCATCGTCTTCGGGTCGGCACTCACCAAGCAACGCATCTACAAAGTGCTGGAGACCGCCATCGACGTGTATAAGAACCGGCAAATCGTCATCCCTACATCACAACTCAACAACGTGATGCAAGAGGCCATTCAAGCGTTCCCGCCACCCGCGGTAAAAGGCAAGTACATCAAAATCAAATATGTCACCATGCTCAAAGGAGCACATGTGCCTACGTTCATTTTCTTCTGCAACTTGCCGCAGTGGATTCGCGACCCCTACAAACGCTATTTGGAAAACAAAATACGCGAGCATTGGAACTTGACCGGAACGATGATCAACCTCTTCTTCCGCGAGAAGTAGCCCGTCGTTAGCACATCAGGAACAGCACGCTTAAAAAGCCGACAAAAAATGCACTGAAAAAAATAATTGTTGATAATCAATTGCCATTTATCAATTATTTTGTAACTTTGCACTCGCTTTCGTGAGCCACTGCTCCCGAAACGGTCCTATAGCTCAGTTGGTTAGAGCACCTGACTCATAATCAGGGAGTCCTTGGTTCAAGCCCAAGTGGGACCACAAATCAAATCGCTAACCGCCTATTAAAGCAGTTAGCGATTTTAATTTTCCCCATATTTACATCGCCTCCAATGGGTTCAACCTCATGGTTATAGCGCTAGGTGTATTTTATGCTCCTCCGTTCTTTTTATCCGTCATCACGAAGCGCACTTCGTGGGCGTGAATCAAGGTATGGTAGTCAATGAACGGGGCTGATAACGGTTGGCCATCGACCAAAACTTGCCGCACATACATGTTACGCTCCGAAAGCCCCTCAGCCACAATGTTCAGCACATGAGGCTGGCCGTCTACAGTGAGCCGCAGCGTCACCTTGTCGAACTGTGGTGCTCCCAGAGCAAAGGTGTTGCTGGCGGGGGTGACGGGGTAGAAGCCCATCACCGAGAACAGATACCATGCCGACATCTGGCCGCAATCATCGTTGCCGTTGATGCCGTCGGGGGCGTTCAGGTAGTTAACGCGGGTGTGCTTCCTGACCAATTCTTGGGTCTTCCACGGCTGCCCACAGTAGTCATACAGATAGATATAGTGGTGGCCGGGCTCGTTATCGTGGCGGTAGTAGCCTCCATCGAAATTCTCGTCAAGGCGGCGGGTCATCGCCTCTTTGCCACCCATCAATTCGCATAATCCGGGAATGTCGTGGAGAACGCAGAACAGATAGGTCCACTTCGAGCCTTCGGTCAAGCCGTGACGGTCACGGTCGTCCAAGTCAATCCAAGACCCGTCGTAGCGACGTGGCAACATGAAGCCTTTGGCGGGGTTATACTGGTTGCGGTAGTTCTGCGACCAGCGCAACAGGGTGGGGTAGTCGTCGGGGCGAAGGTCACGCGCCACTTGCGCCACACACCAGTCGTCGTAGGCATACTCCAGCGTGCGCGACACCGACTCGGCAGTCTTGTCGTCGGGAACATAACCAATGGTGTGGTAGTAACTGGCTCCAGCGCGGCCCTGGAACGACGTCCAGCGGTCACGGTCGCCATAACGCCGCATGGTGTCGCCATCAGGTGGCACCATCGCATTCTTTCGCATCGCTTCGTAGGCCAGGTTCACATCATAGTTGCGTAGGCCTTTCATGTAAGCGTCGGCAATCACCGCATCGGCATGCGTGCCTATCATGATGTTGGTGTAAGAGGGGTTTGGCCAAATGGGCAACCAACCGCCTTGTTGGTACATCTGCAGCAAGGAGGTAATCCAGTCGCAGGTCAGGCTGGGTTCGAGCAGGGTCATCAACGGGTGCAGCGCCCGGAAAGTGTCCCACAACGAGTAGTCGTTGAACGAGACGCCCTCATGCACCTGGTCGTCCATCGCACTATAGTAACGTCCTTGTTCCGAAAACTCCCTCGGAAGCAAGTAACTGTGATAGAGGGCGGTATAGAAGATGGTCTTGTCGTTGTCACTGGCACCCGACAGTTGTATCGCCGACAATTTCTCTTCCCAAGCCTGGCGAGTCTGGGCGCAGAGGCGCTTGAAGTCCCACCCTGGCAATTCAGCATCCATATTGGCGCGGGCTTGTTCTATACTGATGAACGAGGTACCCACCTGGGCCATCACCACCTCGTTCTTGCCAGTGGCAAACTCCACATAGGCTCCCATGCGGGTGCCATACAATTCCAGCGAATCGGCATAGATATGGTCGCCGTCCCAAGTACCCCAGCGGCTGGGGCGCTTGTTGAGCCGGATGACAAAGTAGCCCTTAAAATTTGGCAACTCAGGGCCCAGTTGTGCCGATTGCCGGTCGGGATTGTACCCAACAATTTCGCCGCGTTCGGGGTCGATATGCACCCATCCGCGCAGATTGCGGAGGCGATGGCTGTAGTCGTTACACCAGTCACCTAAAGCGGGATTCAAATTGATGCCCTGCACGACCAATCGGGAATGTTCGCTGCGGTCAAAGGTGAAACGCAGCAACGCGGCACGGCTCGATGCCGCCATCTCGACACGCAACGGCTTGTTTTCCTGCGACCGCAATTGGACACTGTAATAATAGGGGGTCGCCTGTTCGTCGTTGTGCGAGAAGGGCAGTCGGCGCCGCTCGGGCAGTGTGAGCACCTCCTTGCCCTGACCAGGCATGATTGAAACATAGCCGTAATCGCCCATCCACACTGTGGGTTGGTGCGAAGCCAGCAGGCCCATCAAGTGATCATCGTCGTGGACATAGGCCATTGTGCTCATCTTGTTCTCTCGTGTCTGAGGCATCATATTGGTCATGGCATGAGGTGGACCCACGAAAGGGGCCGTACCGCCTTCTTTGTGGAGGGCGGTGCCGATGAGCGGATTGACATAGTCAACCAGCGACTTGGCGCTGACCTGGCTGGCAATGACCAGCAACAAAATGCCGAGAAGGATGCTAAATCGTTTCATTTTGGTTTCTGTGTTAGTTTTTTCTAGAGGCTCTAGAGTATCTAGAAAGTCTAGAGTGACTAGAATTCGACGCCTAGTTTGACAAATACGTTGTGGAAGGCTGCTCCCTTGTCGATGTAGGCACCGCCCACACCATCGCTTTTCGCTCCAGGCGTGTCGCCCAGACAACGCAAGCGGTAATGTGCAGTGTGCAAGGCATAACCCACACCCACATTGACGGTAAAGTACTGGTTGGTGGCAAAGTGCCAACCCACGCTGGGGGAAGCGAAGAAACCGGCATGATTGATGACATTGGCACCCAATTTGAGGCTTGCCCACGGGGTGTGGTATGACTCGCTTCGCCAGTTGTAGCGTCCCTCGACATAGAGGGGGATGAACGGACTGCGCCACTCGGGGTCGTTATGTTCCGGTTCGGCTTTGTCGTAACGCAAGGGGTAGGTGTCCACTTTGGCATGGAAGTTGTGTACGCCTATGCCGGCACCCAAGTAATAATTGGGGGTGAACTGGTAGCCGAACGATGTCTCAATGAGCCAGTAATCGTTGCGTGGGCTGCCCAATCCCATGGCATAGCCCAAGTCGATAAATCCACGGAACTTGGCGGTGTCGTAGTTCTTTTTCTTTGCCTCATGCGAGATATAGGCAATTTCATCTTGGGTATAGACGTATTTCACACCATCGACCATGATATCGACAGTGCGGTCGTCACGCGAAACGATATTCCCCGTGACATATTCGCCATTTTTGAGGTGAATGGTCGATTGCCGCTTGTCGTCGGCAGCCCCAGCGGTCAGAACCATCACTAAAGACAAGGCCAGGAAAATTAACTTTTTCATCATTTAGTCTAATTATTGTAGTTATGTATGTTATGAACTTAGCAGTTGCTCAATGACTTCGGGATAATGACGGTATTCCAGTTGATGGATGCGCGCCTCGAGCGTATCGGCAGTGTCGGCGGGCAACACCGGGCAGGTGAACTGCGCCACGATGGGTCCGCCATCGACCTCGGCCGTCACCTGATGGATGGTGATGCCACTCTCTGGCTCGTGGGCATCAATGACCGCCTGGTGCACATTGCCTCCCCACATGCCGTCGCCGCCATACTTGGGCAGCAACGACGGGTGGATGTTGATGATGCGTCCTTCGAACGCCGTCAGCATCGGTTCACGCACCACCGCAAGAAAGCCGGCTAGGACCACCAGGTCAACCTTTGCGTCACAAAGGCGCTGAGTGACCTTCTCAGGGCATTTCCATTCATCTTTGGGATAGTATTCCACCTCAATGCCTAAAGGCCGCAGACGGTCAATTACAGTGGCGGCACGGCGATTGGTGATGACGGTGGCTACCTCCACCGATTGGCTGTTGGCAAAATAACGCACAATGTTCTCGGCATTGGTGCCCGAACCCGAAGCAAAAATGGCAATTCGTTTCATTCCTTTATCATTATCAGTGACATGCTCCACGTCAGAACGTCTGCATATCCACCAGATGTTTGTAAGCGCCTCCTTGGGCGATAAGTTCGTCGTGCGTGCCCTGCTCCACAATGCGGCCGTCCTGCATCACACAGATAAGGTCGGCATTCTTAATGGTGCTCAAGCGATGAGCGATGACCAGCGTGGTGCGACCATCCATCAGGTGGTCGAGCGCTTCTTGCACTAGGTGTTCACTCTCGGTGTCAAGGGCGCTGGTAGCCTCATCGAGGATGAGAATCGGGGGATTCTTGAGAATCGCACGAGCGATACTGATGCGTTGGCGCTGTCCGCCCGACAGTTTGCAGCCTCGGTCACCAATGTTAGTATCAAAGCCATCTTCGCTGGCCATGATAAAGTCGTAGGCATTGGCGATACGGGCCGCTTCTTCCACTTGTTCGCGCGTAGCGTTTTCCACACCGAAGGTGATGTTGTTGTAGAATGAATCGTTGAATAAAATGGCTTCTTGATTCACATTGCCCATCAACGACCGGAGATCGGCGACCTTCACATCCCGAATGTCGATGCCGTCAACGGTGACACTGCCTTCTTCCACATCGTAGAATCTGGGCAAGAGGTCGGCCATAGTGGTTTTTCCCGAGCCACTTTGCCCCACCAACGCCACCGTCTGGCCCCGCTTGATGTCGAGTTGCACGCCGTCGATAATCCATGCCTCACCATAACGGAACCGCACGTTGTTATAAGAAATGCCGTGTTCCAAGGCTTTGAGCGGAACAGGTTGGGCAGGATCCTTAATAGTGTTCTCGGCGCTCAGAATCTTATCGATGCGCTGCATCGACGCCATACCTCGCTGAATGGAATAGGAAGCCCTCGACAAATCTTTGGCGGGATTGATGATACTATAGAAAATCACCATGTAGTAAATGAACTTGGGTGCGGTGATGGCGCTGGTGCCATTCAAAATGAGCGTGCCACCAAACCACAGCACGATGGCTATGGTGGCCGTTCCCAAGAACTCACTCAGCGGATGCGCCAACTCATAACGGCGATTCATGCGGGTGATGATGCCGCGATATTTCTCGTTCTCTGTCTGGAAACGCTTGCGAACCTTGCGCTCGGCATTGAACGCCTTCACAATGCGCAACCCGCCTATGGTTTCTTCGATGTTGCTCAACAGCACACCCCACTGGTTCTGTCCCTCAAGCGACACGCGCTTGAGGCGCTTGCCCACACTACCCATGATAAAGCCTGCAGTGGGCAGCAACAGCAGCACGAACAGCGTGAGCTGCCAACTGAGCGCAATCATCATCGTCAAGCAGGCAATAATCATAATGGGGTTTTTGAACATCAAGTCGAGTGACGTCATGATGGAGTTCTCCACCTCGGTCACATCGCCGCTCATGCGCGCCATCACATCACCTTTGCGTTCGCTGGAAAAGAACCCTATAGGCAACGACACAATCTTGGAATAAATCTGATTGCGGATATCGCGTACCACACTTGTGCGAATGGGTATCATGAAATAGGCCGCCATGTAGGCACATCCCGTTTTCAACCCCGCCATTACCACCAGCGCAACGGCAATCGACGCCAGCGCCATCGACTGGCCATAGCGCTGGATGATGCATTGCACATAGTAGTAAAAGTTATTGACCACCACTTCGTTCAACTTCGCACTGCCCCAGGCCATCAACTTGTAAGTCTCTGTGTTCAGCCCGAAAAGCATCTCCAGGATGGGGATGATGAGCGCAAACGAAAAGAGCGTAAAAATAGCCGTTAGCAGGTTGAACAAAATGTTCAATGCCAAGTAGTGCTTATATGGTGGCACAAATCGCGCCAAAAGTCGGAAAAACCCTTTCATTGAATAGCGTGAGAGAATCCTATTTTAGTTTTGCTTGGATGGCTGCGCTCTGCTCTTCGTAACCAGGCTTGTTGAGCAGCGCAAACATATTTTTCTTGTAAGCCTCCACACCAGGCTGGTTGAACGGATTAACGCCCAGCATATAGCCACTCATTCCGCAAGCCTTTTCAAAGAAATAGATGAGTTGGCCCAAACAGTGCTCATCAAGGGTTGGAATGGTGATAAGCAGATTGGGGACACCACCATCGACATGAGCGAGTTTGGTGCCCAGTTCAGCCATCTTGTTCACTTCATCCACATGCCGTCCGGCAATGTAGTTCAGTCCGTCAAGGTCGGCGTCATCGCTAGGAATAATCACAGCATGACGCTGGTCGCCCACACTGAGAACGGTCTCGAAGATGGTGCGCTCTCCGTCTTGAATCCACTGTCCCATGCTATGCAAGTCGGTAGTAAAATCGACCGATGCCGGGAATATTCCCTTGCCGTCCTTGCCTTCGCTCTCGCCGTAGAGTTGTTTCCACCACTCGGCAAGGAAATGCAGGCGTGGGTCAAAATTGACCAAAATTTCAATCTTCTTGCCATCGTTGTAAAGCGCATTGCGGGTGGCGGCATAAGTGACCATCATGTCCTCGCCGTTTTTCTCCATTTCCACGGCACCAGCCACCAGCGCGCGAATGTCGTAACCAGCCACAGCGATGGGCAGCAGACCCACGGGAGTAAGCACCGAGAAACGACCACCGACATTATCGGGGATGATATAGGTCACATAACCTTCTTCGGTGGCCAACTTACGCAAAGCGCCACGCTCGGCATCGGTCACAGCCACAATGTGGCGAGCGGCCCATTGCTTGCCTTCCTGTTGCTCGAGCATAGCCTTGAGCAAGCGGAATGCGATGGCAGGCTCGGTAGTTGTGCCGCTTTTTGAAATTACAATGATGCCAAACTTGTGGCCATTGACCAAATCCATCAGATTGTGCAGGTAGTCCTCGCCGATATTGTTGCCGGCAAACAGCACCCGTGCGCCCTTCGAAGGTTTATAAGCTGCGAAGTTGTCGCTCAAAGCCTCTATCACGGCCTTTGCGCCCAGATAACTGCCACCAATGCCGATGGCTATCACATATTCGCAATCTTCACGCAGAATGCGTGCGGTGTGCTCAATGGAATTGAACTGCGCTTCATCGATGCTCGAAGGCAGGTGGAGCCATCCCAAAAAGTCATTACCGGCTCCGTCGCCGTTTTCAAGCGTGCGTGCAGCTGCCATAGCGGCAGGCTGAAGTTCGTTGATTGTTGCTGTGGTCACTGTCGAAGTGAGGGCAGCGTTATTGCTGATGTTGATTGTCTTCATTGTTGTGATAGATTGTCAGAGCTAAAGTCAGCCCCTATTGATTAATGATTGATGATATGATTATAGTTCGAGGTCGATATTGAACAATTCGTGCCAGGGCAGACCCTGTTTGGCTACTTCGTCAAGGAACGGATCGGGATCAAATTCCTCTACATTATGCACGCCGGGCTTCACCCAAAGTCCCTTGAGGAACATCATGGCGCCTGTCATAGCCGGCACACCGGTGGTGTAACTCACGGCCTGCATTCCAGTTTCTTCGTAAGCCTTGTGGTGGTCGCAATTATTGTAGATATAGTATGTGAGAGGTTGACCGTCCTTGCCTATACCTCTGATGCGGCAACCGATGCTGGTCTGGCCAGTATAGTTCTCACCGAGGTCCTGCGGATTGGGTAACACGGCTTTGAGGAACTGCAACGGCACGATTTCCATGCCATTGTAAACGATGGGGTCGATACGCGCCATGCCTATGTCCTGAATCACGCGCAAATGAGTGAGGTATTCCTCGCCGAAGGTCATCCAAAAGCGTGCCCGCTTGATGGTGGGGTAGTTCAGCACCAGCGATTCAAGTTCCTCGTGGTACATAAGGTAGCTTTCGCGTGGACCGATTTCAGGATAGGTGAGAGGTTTGTGAATCTCGAGCGCACCCGTCTGCACCCATTTTCCATCCTGCCAGTAGCGGCCTTTCTGGGTGATTTCGCGAATGTTGATTTCGGGGTTGAAGTTGGTGGCAAACGCCTTGCCATGGTTGCCGGCATTGCAATCGACGATGTCAAGATAGTGCATCTCCTTGAAATGATGCTTTGCGGCACGGGCAGTATAGATACCGCTCACACCCGGGTCAAAACCACATCCCAAAATTGCCGTGAGACCCGCCTGTTCAAAGCGCTCACGGTAGGCCCACTGCCAACTGTATTCAAAGTGCGCTTCGTCTCGAGGCTCATAATTGGCCGTGTCCAGATAGTTCACGCCACACTTCAGGCAAGCCTCCATGATGGTCAAATCCTGATAGGGCAACGCCAAGTTGATGACCAAATTAGGTTGATGTCGCGAGAACAGACTCACCAACTGGTCCACATCGTCGGCATCGACTTGGTCAGTGGTGATGTTGGGCGCTCCAATCGCCTTTGCCACGGCATCGCACTTGGCCTTGTTGCGCGAAGCGATTACAATTTCATGAAACACATCGGGATTCTGAGCGCACTTATGCGCGCACACGGTGCCGACACCACCGCAACCGATAATAATAACCTTGTTCATATCGTTGTTTTTATTGACTATGATTCTTTTTAGATCTACACCAGATTCAAACTATACTGCCACTCCCAAAAAATGATGGATAAGCCATGTACTGATGAGCATGTAGATGAGCATGCCCACAATATCATTGGTCACCGTGACGAAGGGTCCAGTGGCAATGGCAGGGTCTATTTTGAGTTTTTCCAACATGATGGGTACAAACGTGCCAAACACCGAGGCGAACAGCACCACCGAGAACAGCGAGATGGTCACCGCCATAGATGTGAGATGCGAAATCCGCATATTGTCGGGGTTGGTGGGGAAAATCCAGTTATAAAGCATCACCAAACCAGCGATAATAATGGCATTGAGCAATGCCACACCAAATTCCTTCAGGATGTGCTTGCCCGCATTTTTGAGTTCCAAACTACCGTTGGCCAAACCTTGCACAACGATAGCGCTCGACTGGGTTCCCACATTACCGCCGGTACCACCAATCAAAGGAATGAACAACGCCATGCCAGGCAAATAGGTCTGCCACGAAGCGTTGTCACCGTCCAAAATGAGCGCATTTGCTATACCACCCACGATGCCAATGAGCAACCACGGGAAACGGGCGCGGAATTGTGTCCATACGCTGTCGGCAGTTTCCACATCGGCACTGATACCCGAAGCCAACTGATAGTCACGTTCGCTCTGTTCACGCACCTGGTCAATGATGTCGTCCACCGTGATACGTCCCACCAAACGACCTATTGAGTCCACAACTGGCATGGCCACCAAGTCGTATTTTTCAAAATCTAGCGCCACGTCCTCGATGGGGGTTTCGGTCTTCACACTGATGGGGTCGGGCTCCATCACATGCTTGATTTTGCTGGCGCTGGGATTGGTGATGGTGGTCTTTAACGGGAAGATACCTCTCAAACGATTGTCATCATCCACAACATAGATGTTGTAGATTTCATCCATGTCTTCGGCTTGTTCGCGCATGGCCTTGATACAGTCGGGCATCGACATGTTTTCATTCACCACAATCATCTCGGTGCTCATGTGACCACCAGCGGTGTCTTCATCATACTGCAACAGGTCTACAATGTCGCCGGCTTGTTCCACGTCGTCGATGTGCTTGATCACATCTTCGCGGTCTTCCTCGTCGAGTTCCTGAATCACATCCACCGCGTCGTCGGCATCCATTTGCTCGAGTTGGCGGGCGATTTCCTCGTTAGACATCAATTCAAGCAAGTCGGCACGCTCGTCCTCGTCAAGTTCGACCAACACATCGGCAGCGGTCTCATCATCGAGCAACTGCATGATGAACAACGCTTCCTCGGCATCAAGGTCACTCACAATCTCGGCGATGTCGGCAGGGTGCATATCAGCAATGAGTTCCAACAACTGTTCGCTGTCCTTGCTTTCAATGAGCTGATTCAGCTTCTCAATGTATTCTTTGGTAAACTCTTTCATAATCTTTCATGCTTTGAAAGTGAGTAACAATTCTATTCTGATTGCGCCGACTTGATGAGCCGCGTAAGATGGATAAATTCTTCTACCGACAGTTGCTCCGGTCGCTGGCCGAAGATGGCTTGTTCAAGTATCGAAGATTGCTTGGGCAATAAACCACGCAAGGAGTTGCGCAGGGTCTTGCGGCGTTGACCGAACGACGTCTTGACCACAATCTTGAACAGTCGCTCATCACATCCTAGGTCGGTCACTTGGTTCCGTACCATCTTGATGACCCCCGATTTCACCTTCGGAGGAGGATTGAACACGTTTTCATCGACGGTGAACAAATACTCTATGTCGTACCATGCCTGGAGCAGCACCGACAGAATGCCACGTGTCTTGGTGCCAGGCGCGGCAGCCAGGCGTTGCGCCACTTCGTGCTGAAGCATACCGCTGCAGCAAGTCACTTGATCTTTATAGTCTAGAACCTTGAAAAATATCTGCGACGAAATGTTATAGGGATAGTTTCCAATCACCGAAAACGGCTTGTCGCCATAAATGCGTTTCAAGTCCAGTCGAAGGAAATCGTCGGCAATGATGCGGCCTTCCAATGCCGGAAAATTCAATTGCAAGTATTCCACGCTTTCGCGGTCAAGTTCCACCACTCGCAAGTCATGTCCGGCCTTCAGCAGATACTGTGTGAGCACGCCCATGCCTGGCCCTACCTCCAATAATGGCTGATGAAGGTGGCTGTCCATGGTGGTTGCAATGCGTTGCGCCACGGTGAGGTCGGTAAGGAAATGCTGTCCCAGCGATTTTTTAGCTCTTACTTGCATCACATTGAATGGTTGAATCATTAAAATATCCCTATATGTAAGCCCAATGGTAGCGCATTATCGAAAAAAAGCACTATCTTTGCAGCACAATATAGACCTTTGCAACCTACAAAGGTAGCAAATCGTCGCCAATTGCTCACTACACACGCGCGATTTTTTTAAAGTTTGATGCGTTTGAGCCTCATTTTTAACTTTTCGACAAGCAAAAATGGACGCAAAAAAGATTGTTTCATCACTCATTAAGTACGGCATTCCTATTCTCATCAGTGTTGGACTCGCGTGGTTCCTGTACAAGAATGTTGACCTTGAAGCCATCAAGCAGAGTTTGAGTGAAGACGTCAATTACTGGTGGTTTTTGCCAGTGATTGTCATCAGCACGTTCAGCCACATCTTCCGTGCCATGCGATGGCGGTTGCAACTGCGTACTATTGGAGTTAACGCTCCACTGCATGCCATCATTTGCTCCATTTTCGGCACTTATTTCGTCAATTTGCTCTTCCCTCGCTTGGGAGAGGTGTGGCGCTCGGGCTACATCGCCCAGCGTGAGAAGGCGTCGTTCTCAC
Source organism: Muribaculaceae bacterium (assembly GCA_017619935.1). Classification (GTDB taxonomy): domain Bacteria; phylum Bacteroidota; class Bacteroidia; order Bacteroidales; family Muribaculaceae; genus Sodaliphilus. Next base: position 206,381 of record JAFZRJ010000014.1, read on the forward strand.
AAGTACTGGGGTCGATGGTTGCCGACCGCTTGAGCGACACCGTTACCGTGCTCATCATCACCATTTTCACCTTTTTGATGGCGCAAGACGCCTTCCTCAAGTTTCTGGCACAAAAAGAGGGGGGAACGAGCGTTAGTATACTGGTGATGGCGGGTGTAGGCGTCGCCTTTGTGCTGGGTGTTGCCCTGCTCGTGTGGCTCTATCGTACCCGTTCCACCAACCACATTATCATGAAGTTGCAAAGCATTGTGCATGACTTGTGGGACGGATTGGCTTCCATTGCGCGCATGGATGGCAAATGGTGGTTCCTGCTCTACACGGTACTCATCTGGGGATGCTACTATATGCAACTCTATGTTGCCAGCAAAGCGTTCTCGTTCACTGCCGAACTTGGATGGTTGCCTATATTGGTACTGTTCGTGCTCAGTTCCATCGGTATGGCGGTGCCCAGCAATGGAGGTCTTGGTCCCTGGCAGTTTACCATCATCTTCGGCCTCACTCTTTACGGAGTAGGCGCTTTTCCGCCCTCAGTACCCTACGACGCGCAAGCCTCTGCATTTGCGTGGCTCGTGTGGGGCGTGCAGACGCTACTGCTCATTGTTCTGGGCATTTACGCATTCACTTACATCGCCCTTGACCGAAAGAAAAAATAAGATTTTTGATTTATCTCAAAATACTAGAGCCAAAAAGAGTCGTTCCGCGTGGTATGCGAGACGACTCTTTCATATCTCAAATCTTATCTATTGTCACTTGATCCAGCGCATGATTTCCTTGAAGTTGGTCTTCTTGCCATAGAGCAAGATGCCGGTGCGGTAGATGCGGGCGGCTATCCATACCATGCCAGCGGCCGTGGAAAACAACAATACGATGCTCAGCGACAACTGCCAGAATGGAACGTCATAGGGCAACCTGATCATCATCACAATGGGCGACGTGAACGGAATGATGGAACACCACACGGCCATAGGTCCGTTGGGATTCTCAATGCAAGCCATGCCGGCATAAAGAGCCACTACCATGATTAAGATAATAGGAGTGGTGAACTGCGAAGCGTCGCTGGCTTGATCCACTGCCGAGCCGAAGCCTGCAAACAAGGCGGCATACAGCAAATAACCGCCGATAAAATATAGTACGAAGCACGACAAGATATAACCGTAATTCACACTCATCAGGGCCTTCCACATTTCAGCCATATCCATGTTGACTGCCTCGGCTGGCATTCCAGCAGTTGAAACGGCAGTCGGGTCAGAGAGGGCGCTTACACCCAACACCGTGCCTGCTATCATAGAAATTCCGCCCATAATTATCGCCCAAATCGCCAACTGAGTCAGTCCTACCAATGCCACACCTATGATTTTTCCCATCATCAACTGGAATGGCTTGCAACTGGACACGATGACCTCCACGATGCGGTTGGTCTTCTCTTCAATCACTCCATTCATAATCATGGCACCATACATGAGCACAAACATATAAGTAAGTAAAGCCAACACCAGTCCTACGACCATAGCTGTTTCGGTCGAAGTCTCGGTTTCACCACCCGCTTCGTCCCATTTCACGCTTTTTACGTCGACCTGAACTGTCGATTCTTGAATCATCTGTTGCAGGCGAGGAACTCCGTATGAAGCTAGTTTTGCACGGGTGATTGTGTCGCTTAAAGCATTGTTGATGTGACTTTTCATAACCACATTAATCGTGTTTTCACTGTAGATGGTCACTTGCGCCGTGCTATCCACATCGCGCGGAATCACCACCACGGCAGCCAGGTCGCCACCTGATTTCTGATAGAACTCATGGGGATTCCCCACACTGTCGGCACGCATCGGGATAAACTCAAAGAGGTCAGTATTGCTGATAGCACTGCCATAACGGCCTGTCTCATCGATGACGGCCACTTTTTCCACATCGCTCCCTGCATCGTTCAAGTAACCTACCAGAAACGGAATGGAAATAATCAATATCATCAACACCGGCATCAATATGGTCATCACAATGAAAGACTTGCGGCCAATCATTGACATATATTCTCTCGCTATAATTAATTTCAGCTTTTCCATCATTCTTATATTAAAAAACGACCATCTTTTTCTTTATCCCTTCACGGTTTCTATGAATATTTCATGCATCGATGGCAAAATCTCGTGGAATCCGTTGAGTCTGTGATGCTCATTGAGCCAAGCGATAGCATCGCGTATAGCCACTCCGCTGTTCAGGCGGATAAGCGTCTCTTTGTTGCCCATTGCCGGTGGTAATTGCGTGAACAACTCATCACAGGGTTGCAATACTTCATCCTTTTGCAAATCCACCGCAATGATATTCTTCTTATGTTGCTGTCTGATTTCATCCACACGGCCTTCCAGCACCACTTGCGAGTGATTGATGAGCGATATGCGCTCACACACAGCCTCAACACTTTCCATGTTATGGGTGGAAAACAATATGGTGGAACCTTCTTCATTCAGTCGCAAGATTTCCACTTTGAGTTGGTCGGCATTCACAGGGTCAAATCCCGAAAACGGTTCATCGAAGATGAGCAGACGCGGCTTGTGCAGCACGGTGGCAATAAACTGCACCTTCTGTTGCATACCTTTTGAGAGTGCTTCCAGTTTCTTGTCGCGCCATTCCACAAGGTCGAAACGTTCCAACCATTGCAGCATTTCGCGCTGAGCATCATTCTTGCTCATGCCTTTCAAACGAGCCAAATACACAATTTGTTCGCCCACTTTCATTTTTTTGTAAAGACCTCGCTCCTCAGGCAAATAACCTATGTTGGCAACGTCATCTTCACTTATTGGATGACCGTCGATAGTCACTGTGCCACTATCGGGTTTTGTAATCAAATTGATGATGCGAATAAGCGAGGTTTTTCCTGCTCCGTTTGGACCCAACAAGCCGTAGATGCATCCTTGCGGCACATTTACACTCACATGATCGAGCGCTATATGACCATCGTACTGCTTGACAACATCCTTAACTTCAATAAAATTTTCCATTATTACATATATTTTTGAGAACCTTCACTCGTTGAAAATTTTGTCGAATGAAACTTTTCCCAATCATTTGTTTTATTATTAGACGTAAATACCAACAATATTATTACAAAAAAACGATTCTTTTTCCACAACTTATTTGAGTAAACATCTTATTTATGATTTATAGGTTTCTTTATTTTTTCCTTTTTAATCGTGATTTTTTTATTTTTTTCGGCAATCATAGTGCCATATAAATAAATAATATCTAACTTTGCGTATAATTATCAACTAAAAATAGAATTATGGCTACTCCACACATTAATGCACTTGACGGTGCTTTCGCAAAAACAGTGTTAATGCCCGGTGACCCACTGCGCGCTAAATTTGTTGCTGAAAACTTTATGGAAAATGCCGAATTGGTCACATCGGTTCGTAACGTCTATGGTTATACAGGAACCTACAACGGAAAACCCGTATCGGTGATGGCCAGTGGTATGGGAATGCCCAGCATGGGTATTTATTCCTATGAATTATTCAGCTTCTACGATGTTGAAAATATCATCCGAATTGGTTCAGCCGGAAGTTATAGCCCAGACCTGAATGTTCACGACATTATTCTTGCCGACTCGGCTTATGGTGACTCTCGCTTTGCCAAAGTTCAAAACGGTGTCAATACCCGCATCATGGAACCCAGTGCCGAACTCAACAAAAAAATCATCGAAGTGGCTGCAAAACTAGGTATTGACTGCAAGACCGGCCGCATCCATTCTAGCGACGTCTTCTACGGAGGACCTAACGGCGTGAAATGGCAAGAAGTACGTGAAAAATTTGGTGTTGAATGTGTAGAAATGGAAAGTTTTGCACTCTTCCACAATGCACAATTCCTCGGCAAGAACGCCGCTTGTCTGCTCACCATTTCCGACTCACTCGTCACACACGAGGCCCTCGATGCCGAGGACCGCCAAAAATCGTTCCGCACGATGATGAAACTGGCGTTGGAATCGGCTATCGCATTCTGACATTAATCCTAATAATATAATGGTGAAGTGCCTGTTGTGACGCTTCACCATTTTTTACATTCTATGTCAAAGGTATTTTTCAGCGTTTGAGTAATTCTTTCACCTTATTTTCCACGTCCTTCATGTCGGCTGTTGGTTCAAAACGAGCCACTACATTTCCCTCTTTATCCACCAAAAACTTGGTGAAATTCCACTTAATATCGGAATTATTCTTATAATTAGGATCAGCTTTGCTCAGCATATCGTCAAGCAAAGCTCCAATCTTGTGATTCAAGTCGAAACCCTCGAACGGCTTTTGACCTTTCAAAAATGTAAACAAAGGCGCAGCATTTTCACCATTCACATCAATTTTCTTGAATTGAGGAAACTCTGTTCCGTAGTTGAGCTGACAAAAACTATGTATTTCCTCTTCGCTTCCTGGTGCCTGCTGCCCAAACTGGTTGCAAGGAAAATCTAAAATTTCAAATCCTTCCTCTTTGTAATTCTTGTAAAGCATTTCCAGCTCTTCATACTGTGGAGTGAATCCACAACGAGTGGCCGTGTTCACTATCAACAATACTTTGCCCTTGTAATCGGCAATACTCACTTCACCACCTTTGCGGTCAAGAACTTTGAAATCATAAATCGTTTGTGACATAACAATTATAGAATTAAATGTAACTAAAAACGTCAGTAGAATATTTTTCAACATCATATATAAATATATTCTTTTTTATTTTTAATTTTAAAAACTTTATGATGATGTATTATGCGTGTTAATAGTGATAATAATTTTTATATGAGTTTCTTGCATATTAAGTTATTGAACTTTTTAATGGTTAAATCAACAGAATATTAACAAGCTAACCTTTTAATTTCTAACTTATTTGTTAGTATATTAACAATGATATTATACACCGCAAAGTTAATCATTTTTTCGTTTGGAATTGTCAATGACCTCAAAAATTGATGTGGAAAAATCAAATATATTTTTTGGCTAACTTTTTGTTGCGAAATAGAAATATTTTTCAAGCCGCCTTCATTTCAATTTTGCAAGAGAAAATTATCAAAATTTGTTGGAAAGTTATCCACAATTATTAACGGGGTTATCAACATGGATTGATTTGAAGGTTGTCATAACTACCTATTTTGGGTGAATGATGTCTTGATACTTGGTGAAATAGGATTAAATGAGTAAATTTGCATCGTAGTTGAAATTGCTTGTATCTGTACTTTTAAAAATGAACAAGAAGTCAATGATCGAGTTGCATCGGGTCGATGTGCAGCAGTATCGCGAAATGGAGAAGATACCTGTCACAGTAGTGCTCGACAACGTGCGCAGCGAGATGAACGTGGGTAGCGTGTTTCGCACAGCCGATGCTTTCCTGATTGAGCATATATGTCTGTGTGGTATCACCGCTGTTCCTCCCCGCCCCGAAATCCACAAAACAGCGCTGGGTGCCGAGGACGCTGTGTCATGGAGTTACCATTCAACTGTGATGGATGCCATCGCCTGGTTGCGCGACAAAGGTCATACAATTTGTTCAATTGAGCAAGTGCACGGCAGCACAAGTCTTGAACAATTTATTGTCAACCCTGTGGAAAAGTATGCCATCATTTTTGGCAACGAAGTGAAAGGAGTGGTTCAAGAAGCGGTGGATGCGAGCGACTGCTGCATCGAAATTCCGCAATGTGGCACAAAACATTCACTCAATATTTCATGTTCGGCTGCGATTGTGATGTGGCATTTTTTCAATACACTTCATAAATAGATGTGTGACAAAACGTATAGAATAATAAAACATAAAAGAAATAGATTGATGAAAAAATTAGTAGGATTATTGATTGTCGCAGGACTGACCGTGTTGTCGTCAGTTGGACAAAACAGAACCCAAGGCGGTATTTCTCCAGAAATGTTGCGCCATATTGTGCAAACTTCCAGTACCAAGCAAAATGTGGCCTTAAGCAATGCCATGGCCAGCAACAGCATTGATGATTTGGCACGTAATTACCGTAACAATGTGGTGACTGACAAGCATTTTAGTGTGGAAACGCCTTCCCAAAACATTCATAACCAAAAGCAGAGTGGACGATGCTGGATGTATTCCAGTTTCAATGTGTTGCGCGCAAACTTCGCACGCAAGCATAACGACACATTGCGTGTAGAGTTTTCTCATGACTATTTGTTTTTCTATGATCAATTGGAAAAGGCTAACCTCATGTTGCAGGGTGTGATAGACTGTGCCGACAAACCCATGGATGACGTGCGAGTGCAGTTCTTTTTCAAGAATCCCATCAATGATGGAGGAACTTTTTGTGGTGCCGCCGACCTGGCTGAAAAGTATGGTCTGGTACCTGTAGAAATTCAGCCCGAGACATTCACGGCTGAACGTACCTCAAAGATGGGTCAGATTCTTTCATCAAAATTGCGGGAATATGGATTGGAATTGCGTCGCATGGTGGCCGACAAAAAAGGTGCAAAAGTCATTCAACAGCGCAAAACCGAAATGCTGGGGACCATCTACAGCATCTTGTCGCTCTCTCTGGGCGAACCCATCAAGCAGTTCACTTACGTGTTCCGTGATAATGACGGGAAAGCCGTGGGTGAACCACGCACTTACACACCGCTGGAGTTCTACCGCGAAACAGTGGGTGGACCCATTAACGGCACCTTCATCATGGCTATGAACGACCCGCGTCGGGAATACTACAAGACCTACGAGGTGGAACTAGACCGCCATACTTATGACGGCCACAACTGGTGCTATATCAACCTGCCCATGGAGGACATTGCCCAAATGGCGATTGCTTCGTTGCAAGACTCCACTAAACTCTACAGCAGTTATGACGTGGGCAAGCAGTTGAACCGCAACACGGGTTACTTGGCGTTGGATAATTTTGACTATGCCACACTCTTCGGTACTACTTTCCCCATGAACAAAGCGGACCGCATCGCCACTTTCGACAGCGGTTCGAGCCACGCCATGACACTCACCGCCGTGGATCTTGATGCTGCCGGCAAACCAGTGAAATGGAAAGTGGAGAACTCGTGGGGTGGCGACAGTGGCCAGAGTGGCTACATCATCATGACCAATGACTGGTTCAATGAGTATGCTTTCAGACTGGTGGTGGACAAAAAATATGTGCCTGAAAAGATTTTGAAGGCCGCTCAGACCAAACCTGTCATGGTCATGCCCGAAGACCCATTGTTCTCGACCGACGACTGATCATTATTAGATACAGAAGTCCAAAATGACCGAGCGCCGACTTCCACATCCTTTAGTGGCCTTGATACCCATTGTGGTGTTGATAGGTCTGCTCGCCGTTGCCATCAACTTGTTTGGCAGTGAATCATTGAGTGGTGCAAGCCAAATAGCATTGCTCATGAGCCTTGCCGTGTGTGTGTTGATTTCGTCGGTTGTTTATCGTGTGCCGTGGAAGAATTTTGAGCGGCAGATGGGGAAGACCATCGGTGACATCTTCATCACGCTGCTCATTTTGCTGTCGGTGGGTATGCTTTCGGGTTCATGGATGATAAGTGGGGTGGTGCCCACGCTCATTTACTATGGGGTACAGATACTTTCGCCCCGCTTTTTTCTGGTCACTGCTTGCGTGATTTGTTCGTTGGTATCGCTGCTTTCGGGCAGTTCGTGGACCACTATCGCGACCATCGGTGTAGCATTGTTGGGCATCGGGCAAGCATTGGGAATATCAGAGGCTTGGACAGCTGGCGCCATCATTTCGGGTGCCTATTTCGGCGACAAGATGTCTCCGCTGAGCGATACCACCATTTTGGCGTCGTCGGTCACGAAGGTGGACATTTTTGCACACATTCGCTACATGATGCACACCACCGTTCCAGCGATGTGCATTTCACTGGTCATATTCTTGGTGGCCGGATTGGGTCATACGAGCGATACCGCCCTTCATGTGGAGCAATATACACAAGGACTCGCTTCCACGTTCCACATTTCGTTGTGGACTTTGCTGGTACCGCTGTTAACAGGTATCCTCATCGCTCGTCGTGTGCCATCGGTGATTGTGCTCTTTATCTCGTCGTTGATGGCAGGTATCATGGCGCTCATCCTGCAACCTCATATTCTCATGCTCATTGCCGATGCACCTGAATTAAGCACGATGGCCGCACTCACCAAGGGACTTGCCATTACCTTCTATGGCGCGACGGCCATTGAAACGGGTTTTGCGGCGCTTAACGACCTTGTATCGACTGGCGGTATGGCTGGCATGCTCAACACTATTTGGCTCATCATTTGCGCGATGTGTTTTGGTGCCGCCATGGTGGCCAGTGGCATGATAGAAAGCATCACGCGCGTGTTGATCAGTGTGGTGCGCCATCGCTTGGGGCTTGTTTCCTCCACGGTGGGAACGGGTATATTCCTCAATATCACAACAGGTGACCAGTTTATCAGCATTGTACTCACCGCCGATATGTTCAGCGATGCTTATGGCAAGATGGGTTATGAACAGCGGTTGTTAAGCCGTACCACCGAGGACGCTGCCACGGTGACCTCGGTGCTGGTGCCGTGGAACACCTGTGGCATGACGCAGTCAACGGTGCTAGGTGTGCCCACGCTCGTTTATTTGCCTTACTGTTTCTTCAATCTGTTATGCCCGGTGATGACCCTGCTCATTGCCGCGTTGGGCTGGCGCATCAAACAGTCGGTTTCTTCAACCGAAAAACCTCAACAACCAGCTGAAGAGTAATCATCATCAAATCCAAACAACCTCTTTTCATCGTGGCGAATGTGCCGCGATGTGGAGAGCTTTTTGTGAGGGTATTGTTAAGAATTGTTATAAAAATTCAGTTTTTTAATAGGTTTTCATTATATATTTTGAGGTTTTTCGGCAAAACATTATTTTTGCGCTATGGAAAAAAGTGGTATCCTCAAGGGATGCCTATTTTGACGTGTTTGATGAATTCTTAATTAACATTCTAACATAACCTGAACCAAAATGAAAAAATTTTTACTTGTTGTCGTTTGCTTCTTGACAATGACAAAGTTGTGGGCAATTATTGCTATTCCAAACCCACAGGGCACATTCTTTGCTCAACCCGATGGAACTTCATTGGCTGTCACTCAGCATGGTGACGCATTCTACAACTATTACACGACCATTGACGGCTTTACCATCGTCAAGAATGGTGACCAATATGAATATGCACAGAGCTTTGACGACGGCAGTCTCACCCCGTCGGGTGTGATGGCCCATAATGCCGAAGTGCGTTCGCCTCAGGAGCAGCAATTTGTGGCTGGTTTGAAACACGGTCTCATTGACCAACGTGCCGCCGCTTCGGCTATCGAAACCAAGCGGAAGGCTCCTCGCCGTGAACAGTTATACGATTATAACAATTTCCGTGGGCTCATCGTCCTGGTTGAATATACCGATAAAGAATTTGAAATGGATGACCCGCACGATTTTTACGATCACATGGTCAATGACAAGGACTACAAGGGATTTACCGATAAAAATGGTAATTGGGTGCCTTGTACTGGTAGTGTGCGTGACTACTATTACGACCAGTCAGGTGGCAAATTTGACCCAGTGTTCGACATTGTAGGTCCTGTCAAGGTGAACTATGCCAGTACCGACCACAACGCCAACAAGAACACGCCCGAGATTTTCAAGTCGGCGCTCGACAAGGTTGATCCCGACGTGGATTTCAGCATTTACGACGGCGACAGCGACGGCTTCATCGACTTTGTGTTCTTCATTGGTGCCGGCCCGGCAGCCTGCTATGTGGGAAACGACAGCACCTTGCTGTGGCCTCACGCTTATGTGCTGACGCTCAAGACCCTCTTGACCAAATATGATGGACTGTATGGTTACAAATATGCTTGCTGTACCGAAATTTATGGTTGGACCGACAATCTCCAATCGTTGGAAACTCAAGGTATCGGTGTGATGTGCCATGAGTTCAGCCACGTTCTCGGTCTGAAAGACCATTACGATGCCGACTATGACAAGAACGGACTGAGCCATCATCCAGGCTTCTGGGATGTGATGGCTGCAGCACCCTCGCTCAATGTGGCCCGAACGCCCGCGGGATTCTCCCTCTATGAGCGGTGGGCTTTGGGATGGGTCAATCCGCCATTAATTTTAGAGGAAGGTCCATACAAATTGAATCCTATTGACGGCACCGGCGAGGGATATATATTGATTACTCCCTCGGTTGGCGAGTATTTCACGCTTGAGAACCGACAGCGAACCAAGTGGGACGAGTACTTGCCGGGTCATGGCATGCTCATTACGCGCGTTGACTCGACCAATATGGCCCCGTGGACCATCAATCAGATTAATACCGATGCTTCGCACAATTATTTGGAATTGGTGCGTGCATGGAATGACACCCCCGACAAGGACCTTGACAGTGATCCGTTCCCTGGCACGAAGAACGTGACTTCGATTACCAACACGACGACCCCCAACCTCAAGACTTGGGGAGGCATGGACTGCGTGTTTAATATACACAAGATAAAAGAAAAAGGTCAGGTGGTATCGTTCTATATCACCTACGATGGAATGTTGCCGCCTGAGGACGATATTCCGATAGGCGATGTGAACAATGACGGCAAAGTGGACGTTGAAGACGTGAACGCCATCATCAACATCATCCTAGAAATCAAGACCGAAGCCGACTACGAAGGAGATGCCGACCTTAACGGCGACGGCAAGGTGGATGTTGAGGATGTGAATGCCGCAATCAATATCATCCTTACGGATTAAATCTTTGGCGACACCTCGGTGCGCGATTGACAACAAAACCGCCTAGTGGTAAAAATTAAAGAATGGATGTTGAGTGCCGCCACCATGCTGCTGGTAGCTTGTGCGCATGGTGGCAAGGCACCTGATGGGGTATCGGCCGACGCTGATGTCCCCGTTGCTGCCGAAGTGGTTGACTCCAATGGCAATGTCTCGTATCGGCCCGATTCGATGCGTGTGTTTCATGCCGACCCAGTCAACAAGGAAAAGGCATTTATTGTCATCTCAAAGAAGAACCTTCGCCTCAGTGTCTATGCCGATATCAACGGCGATACCACTCTTGTGGTCCAATATCCGGTCTGCTTGAGCCGAAACAAGGGCCAGAAGGAGCGTTCAGGCGACATGAAGACCCCGGAGTCGGAACCAGGCAAACCGTTTTCAATCAAACAGATTCAGGATGCGAGCGACTGGAAGCATGACTTTGGCGACGGACGAGGCGAACTCCTGTCGTATGGGCACTGGTTCATGAGGCTGGAAACACCATTCTCAGGAATTGGCATCCACGGCAGCACCAATAACGAGGACAAGATGCCCGGCCGTGACAGCGAGGGTTGCATCAGAATGCGTGATAAAGACCTGGAACATCTGCACGACAATTATGCTTGTGTGGGCATGCCTGTCATCATCAAAGCCGAGGACCAGGGCAACCTCCCGTTTGAGAAATAATGCTCCCGAATTGGGATTCATTATTTTTCTTTTTTGCTACTGCTAACGAGATACCTCCAGAAACTTCTGAAGGCCGATACCTGTAATTCAATCAATACAACTAAACAATAACACCTATGAACCGATTTACGTCTTTCTTGTTTTTGCTGCTCTTGGCGTTGGCTAGTGTGGCAGCTCCTATGGCTTCTCAACGTAAAAATCTCAATTTGAGCGAAAGCCGTCGCATTTATAACAACCTGCTCAAACCTTCAGCCATTCCCGTCGCTTTCACCTACGACGGCAAAGATTATCATGGGTTGGGCGCACTCACTTTGGTGTCGAAGACCGAGGCTGCGGTCGCTACAGGACGCAAGGCGAGCCTCGCTTTCTCGCTCGACGAGACCCTGGCGGTGAAAATGGATGCTTTCCTGAACGAGGAATTTGGCGAAGTGGAATATACCGTCTGGTTTGAAAACAAAGGTAACAAACCCAGTAAAGTACTTGAGAAAGTGGATGTGGCGGTGATGGATTTCAAGGGTAACAAACCCACGCTGGTGAGTTGCCTGGGTGACCATCAGGGCCAATACGCCGCCTACGAGAAAGACCTCACGAAAGAAAAGGCATACTTCCGTTCCGACGGTGGACGTGCCACACACATCGTTTTCCCGTATTTCAACCTGCAGCACGGCGACGGGGGTACGCTCATCGCCATCGGTTGGGCGGGAACGTGGCAGGCGACCTTTGAAAAGCAACAGGCCAATACCCACTTTACGGCACAGAGTTGCAACGATTTCTGTTCGGTGATTATGCCGGGCGAGAAAGTGAGGACGGCGTTAATGGTGCTTTTGCCTTACAAGGGTCGCGACGTTGACAACGCCTTCAACTTGTGGCGGGCATGGTTTGTCAAATATAACATGCCGCGTGCCAGCGCCAAGGGTGACGCCGTTTATCCGTTCTCCACCTCTTGTTGGTCGGGCGACACAGGTCTGCCGAACAGCGACGGCAGCATTTCGGAGCGTTTCTACACGTGGAAACGCACGCTCGACCGTTTGGTCTATGAAAAGGTAGATATTGATTACCGCTGGTTCGATGCCGGATGGTACTTTGACCCGGCGGGCAATACCGTCATGCGTGACTGGTGGGGAACCGTAGGCAGTTGGGAACTTGATAGCATCAAGTGGCCTGGCAAGTCGTTCCGTGAGTCCAATGAGGCTTGCCACAAAGTGGGTATGAAAGTGCTGGTATGGTTTGAGCCTGAAAGGGTCACTCATGTCGCCGACCTCGTGAAGAACTACGGCTACAAAGCCGAGTGGGCTATCTCCAACGGACGTCGCTGGCGAAATCGAGAGGTGTTCACCAACGACCTGGGCAATCCCGAATGTCTGAACTGGACGTTGAACCGCATCACCAGGATGATGCTTGACAACGAAGTGGACTTGTTCCGTGAGGATAACAACAGCGACCCGGGCACCACATGGCCGCTCCAAGACTCGCTGCAGAACGCCACGCTGAAACTTCCCAGAACGGGTATCACCGAGAACAAAGCCATTCAAGGACACTACGAATTGTGGGACCGAATCATTGACTTCTGCGCCAAGAACGGTAAATCAACCTTCATTGACAACTGTGCTTCGGGCGGTGGCCGCAACGACATTGAATCGCTGCGCAGGAGCATTCCGTTCCTGAGAAGCGATGCCGACCGCACCACCACGGCGCTCAGACTGTCCATGAGTTCGACGTTCAACCGCTGGATTCCTTACAGCGGTTCCTCGACCAAAGAGTCGGAGGGCGAACTTGACGGCGGTATGGCTGGCGGCAGTGATTTCTACATCACCCGTGCGTCGTGGCTGCCGGTTTACAACCTTTCGGAAAGCTGGACCCATGACGAAATCCTTGACTACGATCGTGTGAGAGCCACCTATGGCGAATGGAAGAGATACCGCCATCTGCTCATCAAGGACTTCTATGTGCTCACACCGTGGCACAGCAAGAACGACACCGATGGTTGGACGACGTTTGCCTATCACGACCCATCGAGTGACGAAGGCGTAATCGTCGCTTTCCGCCAAGAGACGTGCCCCGACAGCGACTTCACGGCAAAGCTGAAGTTCCTCGATCCGAAAACGATGTATCGGCTGGAAAATGAAGACAATGGTGCCGTCGTCACCTTGAGTGGCGCGCAACTCGCTACCACCGGCCTGACCATCTCACTCGACAAGCCCAAGTCAAGCGCCGTTTGGCACATCACCCGCCAATAATCGCCCCTCCATAACCATCAGTAAAATTTTTAAATATGAAATTGAAATCTTTCATAAAGTTGGCAAGTGCAGTCTTGACACTTATTGTTTTTATTGCTGCTTGTGGAAATGATGAACCTGCATATAAGGACTATTATATTCAATACGAAATCCATGGAATAAAAGGGCAACTATCAACTGTAACTTTAATTGACGAGAATAACAATGAAGTACAATTTAAAACTGGTAATATTGGAACCATAATTACAAGAAATATTGGTCCAGTATCAAAAGGTTTTAAAGCACATTGTACTGCTTCAGCAGGCAATGCGATTACAATTCATTGTTGTCGAGGACAAGAGCCATTTGTGCCGAAAGCCTCTGGGCGTGGAGAAGTTTCATATATTATTGATTTTTAATAACCGTCCTCGCCCTCACCATCAGTTTGGCGAGGCCAATAACTCAAATATAGCGCACAAAGAAAAAGGTGCGCTATATTTGCTAGATTATGGAGATTAATGTACTTTTGCAATCAACTTAGCGGTTTTGAAGATGTTTGAACGCGAGATTGAAGGTTAGGACAGGAAAGGCCAATAGTTTTCGCAACTCTCTAGCATTAGACCCGTAAGATTTATAAGTAGTGTCAAGGTTGCTATATATTATTTGCTGGTTTAATTACAAAAATATTTAATCCGAACTATTGTTTTGCTCTTCAAACTTAGTCAAAACTATATTAGCCAAACAAACAGCATATTCTATTTCAGAGTTCTTTGGCCTCCAAGCTAGGGTATAGCTCACACTGGTGCTAGTCAATTCATAGCCTTTATCTGTCCACGCTTTCAATTTGCCTTTTCCCCTTTTTGACAGCGCAATGATGTTTATTCCTTGATTATTAAGAAAATAACCGTCTTTGTATTGTAGGCAATCACCGCTCCTAAGGCGAAGCACAAGATCCTTGAGTCCCTTTAATTTGAAGAAGTCGAGCCTTACGTCATGCATATCCAATGCTATCGATATCGACGAATACTGAACAGGAGGATTCGTAACGAGGAATAGATTTTGCCTAGCACGAGTGAGTCCTACGTAATAGGACCGCATATCATTGACGTCTCTACCATCTGGTACTGGCGACAAAAGATAGACCGTATCAAATTCACGTCCCTTCGCTTTGTGAATAGTACTCACAAACAATGACTTATCATCAGCTGCGATGAAGTCCTCAATATTTGACTCAAAGATGTATTCTTGTAAATCGCTACGATAATAATTTTGGCGAGTTACCTCAAAATCGGCAAAGAAATGCTTCATGATGCCCAGACAAGCACTTGATGCATAAGTATCGAGTGTGCGTTGTTTTGCCTCTTGCCACTTTTTTTTTGATATGGATATTTCATCTCTACCAAGTTGTTTGATGAAGTATCGCACTTCTGCAAGGTTGCTAAAGCGGAATCCCCCCATCGATTGCGCTATAGTAGCATGCAGCCCTCGTTGTTCTAATTCGTAGGCTACTTGCATTGTCTCTTCGTTGGTGCGTGTAAGTATTGCTGTACTTCCTTGAACTTTTATTTCTGCATCAAGTAATGATTTCAATGTCAACACATTTCCCTTTTCTCCTGTAGCCGATTGAATGGGAGTCTGTTTCAAGCGACCTGGAATACGTAAAACAAAACGGTTGGCACAATCAACTATAGCTTTAGCTGACCGATAGTTATCTGTCATTTCGTATAACTTTGCTCCCTCCTGGTTTACAAGCGATTGCATGTATTTGGAATCAGAGCCGCGAAAAGCATAGATGTTTTGGTCATCATCACCCACCGCAATGACACGCATTTCTTCATTTTGCTGCATCAGAGCCTTTACCAATAGAAAGGCATCATCGTCCATATCTTGTGCTTCGTCAATGACAAGCACACTCTTGGCAATTTTCGACTGCTCCACCTCTCCATTTTCTATCATATCTGTAGCACGTCGTACCACGTCTTTTGCCTCATCGAGGCTTCCTTGTTTACCTATTAAATCAAAACTATAGGAGTGGAACGTCTTGATGTCCACATAGTGTGCTGCATTTCCGACCAAATCAATGAGCCGTTTTTTGAATTCTGTAGCAGCAGCTCTTGAGAATGTCAACATCAAAAGTTGTTCATGCTTAACATCTTCAAGCAATAGCAATGAAGCCAGTTTGTGTACCAATACTCTCGTTTTACCACTTCCTGGCCCTGCTGCAACTACAATATATTTCGACTCTTTATCGTCGATAATCTCGCATTGACGATTGGAAAGCTCACCAAAGAGTTTATTGTATTTAGCTGGTGTTATGTTTTGGTCTATTTGCGCACGTCGTTCTTCCTTAAAATATTGATTGATGAATTTGCGGAAGTCGAGAGTGAAGTAGTCGTTCACAAAGCGCAAAGCAGCATCATAATCATGTACCATCAAGTTGGCATATTCACCCACAATATGAATCTGGCGTATGCGTTGTTTATAGAATTCATCAAACAGACGATATTGTTCCTTGCCATATCGAGTGCGACGGTCAACAATACGACCAATTTGCATGGTATTATAGATAACGATAAAGCCCCCTTCAATCTTCATTAGTTCTGTCTTGGTAAGATAGAGCAACGCTTCCTCTATGTCAGTAATTGTAGGCTTCTCTTGCTCGGCAAACATATTCTCTTGTCGATTTGCAATGAACTGTTGGAGGAGTTCTACGATTGAGAAGTTGACAAGCGTCATGTCTTTACTAACATCTCGACTGGCATTAAGGGTATCAACAATAAAACGGCAAATGTTCATTCGTCGTTCAAAGCGAGCCATTGTGACTTCTTTTGAAGCTTGCAGACGAACATTCACACTATTGTTGAAGACGTCTTCATGTTTGTGGACATATCCCTTTAATGACAGGAAATGGAACAATATTTTTAGACGCTTAACATTTGAATAGGTTAGGCTGGCTTTTTGTGCCTCTTCATTCAGTTCTTTATAGCTGATCCTTTGTTCTTCCCCTGCAAGTCGTTGTAAGAGGAATTGTTCCAACTTCAGTATGATGTCAAGATTGCGCAGCGATGTGCTCTTGGATATCCATGCCTGCATATCGCGACTGTCTGCCAACAAACCATCTTGCCTCATCAGGTTAATATTCCTGATTACAGTCGCTTTGCTCATTCCAAGGATATCTGCCAAATAATCCACTCGACTCTCGGCTTCAGCTCCCCGTCCTTCCGCAGTAGCGCGTGCACTGATAAGCGACTTGATAATACGTGCAGCTTCCTCACGCGATTGTTCATCAAAGTGGGGTGAGATAGTCAGTTTACGACGTGCATCTTCCATATTCTTCACAGCGATACCTGTTGCAAAAATATGTGGGGAGTTGCTACCTCGCTGTATGAATCCTGCTTCCTCCAATGCAGCTATGGAAGCCTTTACGCGAGTCTCTATGTTTTCTATATCTTCTCCCCAACCAGCCTGACGAGCAATATCCAAAGGAGAGCAGCTAACTTTCTCTCGTTTTGCCGTAAGGTCTTTAATGGCTTTCCAAACCTGCTGAATCTCACTGATGCTGAGCTTGGTCTGGTTGAGGAGTATAAAATGCTTGTCGAGGTCACTATCTGCAAATAGTACAAAACATTCTGCCTGCATTTCTGGGTCTCGACCTGCACGACCAGCCTCCTGTACATAGTTCTCCAACGAGTCGCTGATATTATAGTGCACAACTAGACCAACATCCTTCTTGTCTACCCCCATACCAAAAGCCGACGTAGCCACAATCACCTGTGCATTACCACTCATAAAAGCATTTTGGTTTTTTACCTTTTCAGCAGCCTCCATCTTGCCGTTGAAAGGCAATGCACGTATGCCATCGCTGACTAAATGCTGAGCTAATTCACGAGTACGATGAGTGCGTGAAACATAAACTATTGAGGGACAATTATGTCCGAGTATCAATGAGCGTAGTAGGTTGTATTTTTCTTCAGGTGTATCAGCGTGAAGTACGGAATAGCGCAGATTCTTTCTTTCAGCATTGGCTGCAAAAACCTTCAGTTCCAAACCAAGCTTTGCTCTGAAGTAGTCACAAATATCGCTGATAACCTTTTGTTTTGCAGTTGCCGTAAAACACGATACAGCTATAGGCTGGTCCAAATGTTTCTTTTTCTGTAATTCGCGGATAAAGTCACCTATATACAGATAGTCCACACGGAAATCATGTCCCCAAGCAGAGAAGCAGTGAGCCTCGTCAATCACGAAACGGACAACATTTCGACTCAACAGCAACCTTTCGATAGTTTTACTGCGTAACATCTCAGGAGCGATGTAGAGCAAATTAGCCATACCGTCAGCTACCTGTTGAATAGCTGTGGCACGTTCAATAGGGTCAAGCAGACCATTGATAGTAACAACCTCGCTAATACCTCGTGCTGCCAAGTTGTCCACTTGGTCTTTCATGAGTGACTGCAATGGTGAAATAACTACTGTCAAACCATGAGTGTTCCGTCCAGCCATTAGAGCCGGCAGTTGGAAAGTAAGACTCTTACCTCCGCCCGTTGGAAATATGGTTAACAAAGATTCTTCGCGAATAGCTGATTCTACGGCTTGTTGCTGCATGGGAACTCCGTCAAAGGTGCGGAATTCATCATATCCGAAAAACTCCTTTAGACCACTATGAGCGTCCAATCGACGATGACAATAATCACAATCTCCACACGATGTGTTGCATAGTAGATTTATCACATTGACTACCTTAGGAAAGTTTCGTATCACCCAAGCAGGAGTGATTGAGAAAATATCATCAGCGCCAATCAAAGCCAAACAATATGACAGTTCAATTGGATATTGTCTGACCAATATGTCAAAGTCGGCATGGCTACAAACTTTTCCATAAAACTCTTTTAGAATCAATTTGGACCATTCTGTTTGAACTCTCAAGATGTTGCTTGATATTAATTGTTGTATAGACGAAGAGGAACTGATGTATTTGAAGAATCCATTGAATTGGTCTGTATCATGTAAAAGGTGGTAGTATATTGCTTGTCTTTCAGGTGATAATTTGTTCCATGCTGCTATTTCATCGTTCAACAAATTACGAGCTTTTATGGAGTCGTTTACCGGATTGTTCAACTCGTCCACTTGTAGTTTGTCATCTTTCACCAGGTGGTGATACGGTCGTTTGGGGAATAACAGAGGCGATAGAAATAAAGTATCAACAATAGCGGGATTACCACTCAAAGGAGTATATTTCAAGTCATGATTAATGATATTATGGCCACATATAGTGTCACACTTTGATACGAAGGCATAAAAATCATCTTTGGAATGGGAGTGAAGAAATGCACCATCGTCCCGAATAGCTCCATAATCCATCACTTTATTTGTCTGTGGATTAACTTCTGTATCAATGAATGCTATCATGCTAATTAACGTGAGTTCAATACTAAGCAAGTTCCTAAAAAAGGCGATGTATCCTAACGACAATTCTCATGTGCCTGGTAAATTACAGATTTTGAAGGTTAGGACAGGAAGGGCCAAAAGTTTTCATTGTTGATGACGTTGAAATCGGAATTTGGATAGTTTTGGGCAAAACTGGCGGGCATGGCCATTTTTTTCCGCTCATTCCACTTGAACTCAAAAGCGGTCAATCGTCCATCCATATTCTCAATGAGGTCTATCTCCTTTTGGTCGTGAGTGCGCCAAAAGTACAGCTGAGCGTAACTCCGGTGATAGGCGTTGCGTTTGACTCGTTCAGAGATCATCAAGTTCTCCCAAAGCATTCCACAGTCGTTGCGTAATTCGAGAGGGGCAAAATGAGATAGGACGGCATTTCGCACTCCATTATCCACAAAATATATCTTCTTCCCTTTTCTTATCTCATTTCTGGCATTACGGCTAAAAGAATTAAGCCTAAATATGATAAAGCATTTCTCCAGTAAATTGATATAGTTCTCGATGGTGGCTTTATCAACGCCAACCGTCAATGCCAATTCATTATATGATACTTCGCAGCCTATCTGTAGCGCCAGCGCTCTGACCAATTTTATCAGAGCATCAGGCTTTCTCATACCGTGGAAAGTAAAAGCGTCTCGGTATAGATAATTGTTGGTCAGATTCATTAATGTTTCACGGGCATATTCGGGGTTGGTGACTACCTCGGGGTACAAGCCGTAAATCATTCTGGTTTCAAGCATCCGTTGTTCTTCAATCTGCGATGTTGATGAAGCCAACTCGGGCAACGAGAGTGGGTATAGATTGAACTCAATCAATCGGCCAGTCGCAGGTTCATTGATTTCGTCAGCAAGGTCAAACGACGATGAGCCAGTAACGATTACGTGCGTGTCCAGGTGAAGGTCTCCAATCTTTTTGAGCGTCAAGCCAATATTCTTAACTCGCTGCGCTTCATCGATTAAGAAAAAGTCGTGTGGCTCGACCATATTTTTCAGCTCCGTTGAGGTCTTGTCAATAAGCAATCGACGGTCATCGTCATTGTCGCAATTTAAGGTACGCACCCTAGTTCCTGATGCAGCCAATTCGGAAAGAAGCGTGCTCTTGCCGACTTGTCTTGGGCCGAGAATGGAGATTATCTTGCGTCGTCCATATGCTCGCTCAAGCACGTTTTGTAGAAATCGAGGTATCATAATTCTGATGTTTTTAATAGCCGCAAAAGTAGGTAAAATATTTCTAATCCCCAAATTTGGTATAAATTTAGTGAGTATAATCCCCAATTTTATATGAAATTTAGGGATTTTGCGGTTTTTGGGGCTTAGAATCCAACGCAAAGTCAGTAGTCCCTGTTGGTGTGATGTGCGTGGTGTCGAGTGAGTCTGGATGGAGGCAAAGGTGGTTATTCTAGTAAGCAAGAAATAGGATTGATACTATTACTGTTCATTTGAAAACCAACAGCTACATAAGAAAGGTGTGGCTGCTATTGAACCGATATCTATTTCACTTGTTTCACCTATGAGCCAAAAGATAATGGTGTGCCAGGACGTGGCACACCATTGTCTTTAATGCTGATGGACTGCTACTTGATGACCTTCTTGGTGGTGGTCGTTCCGTCGTTGTAACGGGTGACCACCAAGTTCACACCGTTGAACGCCTGCTTCGAGGCATTGCCAGCGATGTTGTAGTAGGTCACATCAACCACCTCACGGGTCGTGCTCAGATCGTAGATGGCGGTGAAGACGGATTCGCTGTGAATAGTCACATTGTAGGTCTTCTCGGCAATGTAATAATACTTGCCGTCGGAATCTCCGACCTTCGCGCGTGTCACACTCGGTGCCTTTGAGCCACCGAGGTTTTCATTCTTGGTGAAGTAGGCGCGGACTGTAATCGTGAGCGGCAGTTCAGGCACGTCTTTGGCGTAATTGGTTCCTACATTGCGGGCGCTGAATGTACCACGCCATACATGATGTGGCGATGTGGATACTGATTTTGAACCAAACTCATAATTCTTGATGCCCGCCACGCTGCAGTTAGCGTCACCGTAAGTGAGTTCATCATAGCAATACTCGGTCATATCGTCCACCTCATACGCACCGGAAGGAATGTCGGTCAGCATATCGGTCTTGGCTTTGCGCCAAGCGCGGATTTTGTAGAGTTCATAACCCTCAGGCACCGAAAGGTTATCCACGTTGATGTAGACGTTGTAGTAGGCATAGTTGAGAGAATTCTTCTCCCAAGGATTGCTCTTCTCGATGCTGCTCTTGCTGAGCTTCACCACACCGCCGGCAGACATTTGCTGCGGACCGCCATAAGTGTTGTAGTCTTCGCGGTCTTCACCACTTGGCAGCTCTACTGCTTGCTGTGGAGCGAAGAGCTCAACAACTGGAGCATAGGTGTAGGTGTCGCCATTTTCAACTTGATTGAACATATAGTTGTCTTCAAACGAGGCAGTGACATCGGGATGGTTGCCGTTGTCATCCATCGTGAAGTTGTCGGTTCGGCTAGTGTAGTCGGTATTCATAGCCACTGTATAGTAAGTGGCTTGGTTACCTGCCTGACCTTGTGGAGAAGCGTCATCGCCGTTGTTCTCATAGATCGAGCGTGCGTTTGCTGCTGTCTCAGTGTCGGCCCAGCGATAGATGTAATAACCGAGAATCTCAGTCTTAGAGCTGTAACGTGCATTCAGGTCAAAGGCCGTGCCGGCAGGGAGTTCGTGTGAGGTGTCACTGTCGACCTGATCTTTGGTAAGCGGTTTCATTGCCATGCCAGTCTTGTAAACAGGAACACTAACGGTGTTACTGCGAGCCTGATTGCTGGTCTCGGTGCCCTCGTCATTCAAATTGAATGGCACTGCAGTTTCCAAAGTTACATAATAAACATACTGAGATGGATGAGTGTTCATCTCAACGCTTACGCTGAAGTTGTCATAGAGTTTCAAGCCGTCAAACACTACTTCTCCATTAGTAACCGATATGTTGGAAGTAGTTTGATTTTCGTGATATCCAAGACCATAAGGCTTAGAGCTGAAGTCGGTCTGGTTCTTCCAGTCCTTATAGGTAAGTGTACCACCAGTAGAGGCGTTCCAGTTGCTAACCTCGGCAATTACAAATGGCTCAGTGGGAACGACAACCTCACCATCCTCATCAAGAGTAGCGCGCCAGAACTTGAACTGGCTGCCGTTAACGAGATAACTTGGCTTCACGTTAGTACCAACGGTGTTGTTGGCAATCAGCGAGTTAGAGTAGTTGTTGGTCTGGTCTGCTGCATCATAGCGGCTGAAGTAGTAGTCGCTGTTGAGGTCGATGCGCAACTGCTCGGCACGGTCAAGACCAGGAATCACGAAGCTTCGCTCATTCGACATCTGCAGAGTCAAGAACTGTTCTTTATCCTGACCTTGAACAACGTAGGTCACTACCTGGCCAGTCTGTTGCATTTCAATGTGGTCAACATAATTGAAGGTGTTGGGGTCGAGATTGTCAGTAACCAATTGATAAGTCTTAGTACCATCGGCATTGGTGACAACACGATAAAGCTTATAGACACCATAGCCTGTTGGCAAGAATTCAAGCAGGTTGGAAGTCCAGCTAAGGTTCAGGTCATAGACATTGGCAGCCTCTTGCTTCTCGCCTTCGATTTCGTTCTGATGAATGACAAACAGACCCATCTTGGGAACATACTGCTTGTTGTAGCTCTCAAACATATCGTTTTGGAGAGTCTCGGTAGGAACACCGTCACGGCTATTACCGCTACCTCCGCTAACATACCACCACTGCATGCGTCGCTCGGGGATGGTGATCATCAGGTCGCGAACGTCCTGGCAGTCATCGGTGATACTTGCCTTGCCATACATATTGAACTCATGACCGGTCACACCATCGTAGCTCATGAATGGGATAGACTGGCAGTCGTGTTCAATGCCGTAAGACTGCATGTTCACAAGGTTCTGATAAACGTCAGTGACATCCGTCACGTTACCTAGATCCACAGGACTCAGTTGCTCAAACATCTGATAGAATGGACCAACTTCCTCGGTCTCACGATAGCTGTTGGATGTACTTGAAGCATTAATGAACGAGTTCATTTGTCTATCAACATCAAGGCTGAACTGGCGCAGACGGCCTTTGGCAAGCAGGAAGAAGCGGTTAAGCTTGTCGGCGTCAAGTTTGAAGATTGTTCCTGCATCCTCACCGGCACCCATGCGGCGTGACTGCGTAACCACGCGCACGCTCTTGAAGATGGTGCCAAACATGGTGCAAAGAGCTTCATAACTTGCGGGCTTGGTGTTACTGGTGTAATTAGCCACAATCTCATCCCAAGTGCCATCGTCATGAATGATGTTGTCGTTCATCTCGATGAGAAGCAGAGTCACACCATTCTTGATGGGCTTGTACTCATTGGGGTTGAAATACTTATAATTATAAGTGGTGTTGGTAAGAATATGGTCAGTTACGTTGTCGCTAAAACCAATATTCCAGCCATAAGCATTACTGTAGTCATAGCCATCGCTGCCATAGACGATGGAGCCGATAGGAGGATAAATCACCTCGATACTGGGCTCGCCAGCGCTGGTATAGCCACGATACCAGTTGCCGGGAACGTTGCGGTTCATGTAAACCTCACGCATAAGCTCAACCATCTGAGCGGGCTCGGTAGCCACCTGAGCCAGGTTGCTGGTTTGAGTCTCACCTTCCTCGTCTACCCAATTATAGGTAATCGCAGCAAAGTCGTCGGTAGTCATTGTTGGCTCGTTCACATGGCTGGTACCATTGATAGTGATCGCTATGGTCTGATTGCCGAATGTCAATGTCAACGCAACATTGTTATAGTCGATGCTCTCAGTGTCTTGGTCTGGAGTCATAGTGACTGAGAATGTCGCAGTCTCGCCAGCAGCAATGCTCTCTGGAGCGTCGGTAACACTGTAAGGGTAGGCCAGCTCATTAAAAGTTGGAGTTACAGCGGCAGAGTTGTTGTTCTTAACAGTGATGGTCTTGGTCTTGTACCCCTTCACGCTAACCTCGCCAAAGTTGAGAACACCATCCTCGGGAGACATGAGCTCCACTCCACGCGCCTTCTCGTAGGTGAAAGTGGCTTTTGGAAGAATATTCTTTTTATAATAATTCTGTGTTCCACTAATACTATAGCTAGTAGCTACCATATCATTAGTATACTGCTGGCCATAGAATTCTGTTCTGTTCTCGGAAGTACCACCAGTTGTCACCTTGGTCTCAATTACAAGGTTACCACCATTGTAAACATATGGTTTACTCAATGTTATTGTAAACTCTTTGGTAGTGCTATTATAGGCAGTAGCGATTCCTGTAACAGTTGCACTAGATTTCAAAGTTGATTCATCAGCGTGCGAATCAAGACTACTAGCATTTGTCTCACCAAGAAGCAATTCAAATACTCCACCAGCACAATAGTTTATACCACTTTTCTCGTAAAATGTTATCTTGGTAATTTGACGATTATTTAAATCGTTCAGCATTGAAGCTGGATATAGCATTTGAACATAACCAGTCGATATATATTTACCACCATATATTGGAGCGATAGATGTGACTGTCGATGTTGAACCTTGGTCGGCCACGGTGAGTTCACCACTCTCGGGGGCTTCGGTGGCAGTACCGTTAAGGGTGACGTTAGTTGCCACGCCGTTGATGGTGACGGTGAGGGTGCCAGTGTGAGTGCCAGCAGCGGTTGGAGCGTAGGTCACGGTGTACTCTTTGCTCTCGCCAGCGGCAATCTCGGTAGCAGCCTCAATGCTGAATGGAGCAGCGATGCCGCTGAAGGCTGGAGAGAACGCTACGTTACCAGTGTTGGCAACGGTGATAGTAGCAGTATTGGTTTGACCCTCCTGGCAGCTGAATGACAGCGATGCAGGGGTAACTGTTCCGCTGATAACAGGAGCGGTAGCAGTACCATTGAGAGTAACGCTTACTGTCTCGGCACCAGTGCTGGTCAAAGTGATTGCACCAGTGTGAGTGCCGGCAGCTGCGGGATTGTAGGTAACAGTCACTGTTCCACCTGCAGCAGGAAGAGTGGTGGGAGCCACGCTGAAGCCCTCGCCAGTAGAGGTAACAGTGATGTCGCCCTCAAGGTTCGAACCAGTAACAGTAACGGTTGCTGTAGCGGGAGTGCCAACAACAGCGTTCATCGCCAACTCGCTAACCGAAGCAGCGATAGTGGGAGTGGGAGGAACAGTTGCGGTACCAGTCAAGGTCACAGTCTTGTCACCAACAGCGAGAGTGGCATTGTGAGTGCCGGCTGCTGTAGGAGCGTAGGTTACTGTGATAGTCTCGGTAGCACCAGCGGCTACTGTTGAAGGAGTGAATGTAAACACATTGTCACCAGTCATGGTGATGGTTACAGCATCCTCAGTAGTATTGGTAACTGTAAAGGTCTTGTCCTCAGTCTGACCAGTGTAGAATGTTTCGCCACCAAAGGCCAAAGCACTTGGATTGACGGTTACTGAACCTAATGGAGTCGAACCATCAGAAATAGCGAATGATACTTTCGGCAAAAAATATTTTCTATCAATAGTTGTATTGTAAGAATATATCGAACAATAAGAACCATAACCTTGACTTACTCCTACAAATGAAGTTCCTCCATATGCATCGGCAATAGTTTGAACGTCTATCAGCAGATTTCCTCCAGAATAGTTAAATTCTTTTCCTTCGTCAAAAAGAATTGTTAAAGTTTCAGCATTTGATGCTGGAACAACTGAACCTAAAGCATCAGTCGGTATACCTGTAGTAATAAGGGTAGCTGAAGAGAATGTAGTTTGGTCACAGGTGGTTAATCTAATTGAAACTTGACCGCCAGAAAATGACAAACCATTATTCGGATAAAAAGTCAATCCTTTAATATTTTTCCCGACTAATGATGTTAACATATCGGCGGGGTAAATCATCTGATTGTGTTGATCTGCATCATACCAGGCTCCATAAACAGGTAAATAGCTGTCTGTGGTAGTATTTTGATCACATACAGTAACCTCGTTTGCACAACTTCCACTTAAGATAATGGAAACGTCTTCAAGTCCAGTTACTGCACCAAAACTTATGGTTAAGGTCTCGTTATAACTACCATCTGTAGTTGGGTTGAACTTAATAGGTATATCCACATCTTCACCTTCTGCAAGTGGTGAAGATATGTAAGAAGTACTAAATGGAGCCATCAAAGAACTCAATGATGGCGTAATTTCTTGAGTTCCCTTGTTTTTTACATTAACAATTAATGTTTGCTCTGAATTCGGGAGTAATTTGCCATAATTCAAAGTTGTTGGAGAGACTTGAGCGTCATATTCTTTTGCTTCTCCTGAATAAGTGAATGTTGTCTTTGGCAAAAATAGTTTAGAATCAGTTGTTGATTTATTAGTATAAATACAACTTGAACTTTGAGCACTGCCATAATAATAAGTGTTACCATACGTTCCAGTCGCAGTAACTTGTATTTTAACAACTAGATTCTTCCCTGTATATGTATAATCATTATCAAATGGAATATCAATAGATGCTAATCCTGTCGACAAAGACAGTCCAGTTTTTACTGTTGTTGGATTAGAAACAACATCACTAACATTACCTCCATTGACGTAAGTTAAATCCGTTTCACAAACATAAACAGCAAATGTTCCTGAAAAAAGCGTTGCACTAGTTGGATAAAACTTTAAGCCCGTTATGTTCTTGCCCACCAGGTCATTCAACATAGCCTTGGGATATAACATAACCGAATATGTTCCGTTCTCGTCACAATAATTACCATAGATAGGAGCAATACGGGTTTGTTGGGTCCCATCTGCCACGGTAATTTCATCTGCCTTGGTTATGGGTATAGCCAAGGCCAACAATAGATAGGTCAAGAATAACCTAAGGGATTTGTGTTTCATAACTCTAAAATAATTGATATAATATATTAATCAGTTAAGCAATTTCATACTCTGAATTGGCGGAAGTTTGATTCTAATGTGCCGTGAAATAACGCGGAAAGGTTGTCGGTCATATCTCGCGCATCATCAATCAGACGGCAAAGATATAACATATAAATATACTGAAAAAATCTTGTTTGGAACAATATGCTCAAAAATGAGCATGGAAGTTCAAATAAGAAGTGCGAAAGGTTCTCCTGTTGGAGCGTTAGCGCAATACATGAAAAACGCACCGGGGAGCGCCAAGCGGCAAGGGGCGGAGCCCCGACGAGCGGATTTCGGTCGAAAATGAGTATATTCACG
>JAFZRJ010000015.1 GCA_017619935.1 Muribaculaceae bacterium
CATCATCACAGCACACACAAAGAAGATTCGGAAAAGTAATTTAGTTCCAAATTATTTGCAACTTCCATTTTTTTGTCGTAAATTTGTCACAGTTTAACAAAAACCGTGACCACTATGTTATTTTCCGAACGCATTAGACTGCTCCGAAAGGAACTGAACATCAAGCAGCGCACACTGGCCGACGCCATTGGAGTTGATGTACCCATGTACAGCAGATTTGAGCATGGCGAGCGCCATCCTAAACGCGAACAAGTAATGAAACTAGCACGGCTTCTCAAGACCGACGCCAACGAACTGGTCGCCCTTTGGTTGGCTGAAGAGGCGATGAATGCCATCGGCCACGACAAAATGAGTGCCAGAGCGTCACAACTGCTGTTAGGCGTTTTGGACAAATCTCAGGAACACGCCCTGACCGCCCCCGCAGAGTCTCCTCGTGATGACCAGCCGGCGCAACCTGCACCTCAAGCCGAAGTTACGGTTGACCCCACCTTGATGAAGGCGCCGGAAATGCCAATTGGCAAACGAAAACTCATCGCCTCGCTCAACCTCGGAGGCTTGCCACATTACGAACAAGGCGACGCGCGACTGGTCATGCAACAGATTGAAGATGAAAGCGTAGATTGCATACTCACCACTCCACCCTACTGGCATCTGCGACGCAATGAGTCGCTGAACTGCGACACCATCGAGGAGTTCATCAACGAAGTGCTCAGGGTCATGGCCGAAGCATGGCGCATCTTAAAACCGCAAGGGTCGTTATGGCTGAATATGGACGATGCCTACCAAGACCATTCTCTGCAGGCCATCCCATGGCGCATTGCCATCAAGATGATGGATTTTCAAGGATGGAAGATGCGAAACGACGTGGTGTGGGACACCACGCGCAATGCCACCGACAACACGCACACCCATCTGCGCAACACGCACGAGTATTTGTTCCATTTTGTCAAAAACGATGATTTCTTCTATAATCCCGAAGAACTTCGCCGCGTCTTTAACGAAGTGACAAAATTAGGTTCCAAGGGGCTCATGCCGGCCGACGTGTGGAGAATCCCCGCCGAGAAAAGTCCCATCGAGCGATACAATGTATCGGCGGAATCGTTGTGCCGTCTACCCATCGTGGCTACCTGTCCCGAAGGCGGGCTGGTGCTGGATCCCTATTGCGGAACAGGCACCACATGCAAAGTGGCCTACGACTTGAACAGGCGTTCATTGGGCATAGATATCAACCCCGAACGGCTGAAAATCGCACGCACTCGAGTGGAACAAAAATCTCTCAGTTTGTTCTGATTTTGTGGAGAAGGTAACTCGCGGTTTCCCGGTCTTCTCATCCACTAGAAGGGATAACCAATGGCCAGGTGGAACGCGATGGCATCCTTGAAACTGGTCATGTTGAAATAACCGCTTTTTCCCGTATCATAAGGGGCGTGAAGGCCTATTCCCAGGTCGGCACGAACGACCAGCATGCCCATATCAAAACGAATTCCGAAACCCGTGCCCAAAGCCAATTCTTTGAAGAAGTTCTTCATGCGCAATTTGCCCCCTTCGCGGAACAAGTCATCGTATTTATCCGTCTTGAGCAACCAGATGTTACCAGCATCCAGGAAAACAGCTCCCCTGAAATACCCGATGATGGGGAATCGATATTCCAGATTAGTCTCAAACTTGAAGGTACCTGTCTGGTCGAAATAATCATACACACTACGCACCTCAGGGTGATAATTACCTGGGCCTATCGTACGCACAGTAAACGCCCTCAACGAGTTGGCACCGCCCACGAAGAACTGTTCTCGATAAGGCACGTCGAGGGAATCGCGCGTTGACACTGCGGCACCCACATATACGCGTCCCACAAAACTGCTTGTCTCAGTCAGATACCGTGTCCACACCAACTGGGTCTCGGCCTTGACAAATTGCGAGAACGGGGTGCCCATCATCTGTTTGCGGTCGCCACGACCGAACAATTTCCACAGTCCGGCAAAGATATGACCCGCTTCGGTGAAGGTTGAGCGCCATGTGATGTGATTACGGCCAAAATCATTGTCGTAAGTGTATGAATACTCCATTTCGGGAATAAACACATCCATGAAACTCATCGCCAATGCAGGATTCTCTAACATCGACACCGCAAATGTATCGGTATAACTCAACAACTTGTTATAGGTCAGCCTAAATGGAGTGAATTCATTGAGTGAATGTTTGTTGGCATGCCATTCCCACGTCATTCCGCCCCCCAGCTGCATCATTTTGAAGAAGTGGGGACGATTCATGAGATTCGCTTTCACATCAAATCGGGTCCAGTTCACATAACGACGACTGCGGTCCACAAATCTGGGTGCAATCAGTCGCGGGACAGCCAGCGAGACCTCGGCACCCACCTCGTAGGAGTTAAAGTCGCTGTTCTTGATGCTGCTGCCTTTACCGGTCTGCCACTCGTAAGAACCATTCAGGTTCATCATCAGCTTCTCGCCGCCACCAAAAAGGTTTTTATGCTCCAGACCCAATTGCATGGCAGGGCCAATGAAACTGTTGCTCTTGCTGGTGCCCTGCAACTCCAGTTTCACTTCCCACGGCTTGTCGACCATACAGTACACATCAAGGTCCAGCACGCCGTCGCCATTGGGCAAAATAGTGTCTCGTGGCGTCACTTGCATATCGATGTTGCTGAAAATACCCAACCGTGACAACGCCAACTGCGTACGGTCAAGACTGCCCACCCTGAATGACCGCCCTGAACGGGCCAGCACATTGGAAGTGATGACGCTGTTGCGTATTCGCACCGGTTCATACTTGATGAGCGTGAGCCTGTCGGTAAGAACGGTGTCGGGAATCCCCTCGCCACTCTGAGGCACTACCGTTGCGGTAATGTCGCCGGTGACAAACTTTCGCTCGGCTTGATTGGGCACATCGGGTGCCATGACAAGCTGTAAGTTGATTACCCCTTTTTCGGTGACACTGTCGGCCAAATATTGTAGGTATTCAGGGCGAAAATAGTAATAGCCTCTATTGCGGACACTGTTGGTGATATCAACACGCACAGCATTGAGTGAATCTAGGCAATACCTGCTGCCCGTCCGCAGATAATAGTTGGTGCGGGCCAGCGAATCAATCATCACATCCAGCGGGTCTTGCTCGTCCAGGTACTTGATTGACCCAATACAATAAGGCTCAGCCACATGGACATCGTAGGTGATGCTCGCTTTCTTGGGATTTTTGCCCTGGTTGAGGGTATAGGTCGAATGTGAAGTGAAATAACCATTGTTTTGCAACAAGGTGTTAATCATCTCAGTACGTGCCTCTGGATTGACGCGACGAATGGTGACCGGGCGTGCGGCAAGATGCTTGTAAAGAAAGCCTTTGAAACCTTTTGCTTTGGAATCTATGTGGTTATACACCCACAAGCCCACGGGGAACGGTGTGCGATAGTATGGAGAATAGAGTGGATTGTTGGGTTTGACATTGATGGTCTGGAAAATTTCATCTTTCACGCCCTCATCAAGTTTCACTTTGTCCTGATGATAGTTCAAATGCTTCACACCGGTGTATAGTTGATCGTTCGGCGACAACTTTGTGGTCGTGGAGCAACTTGACACCATCAGCAGAACCGCCATCCCCAAAATGGGCAATAGCAGCCGTGACCATCGTTTGGCAACGGCATCCGCTATGGTGATATTTCGCCTTTCTATTATCATTGGTTATTGATGTTTAGCGTGTCATTTCCCAGTATGTGCCCATAGGGGTCATCGTCCACAAAAGCGTCAACAGTGTCGGATGGAGCCGTGACCTGCTTGGTAAACGACTTACGGAACAAATCATTCAACGAGCCTACTTTTCGCTTCATGACAAAGCCTACACCCGTCTTTGTCACCTGACCTTCCAACACACTCTCATAACCGGTGTGGCGGAACAGACGCAGGTATCGGCTGCCCTGCTCGTTCAAACTGTACTCTATGGATATATCACTGATCAAGTTCTGGCCGAAATTTTGCTCGGCTGTCGCTTCGGTACTGTATTCACCACCCACCACTATCTTGAAACGATCGTTAAACAAGTTCTTGGACAAGCGGTAACTGTAACTGGTCTCCACTCCACCGCTCTTTGCGCCCTCATACTGATTGATGCCAAACGACAGATTAACCCCCTTGATGGCTTTTTCGGCCCATGAGTTAAGCTGCGATTGCAAGAACGAGAACAGGGCGGCATTGGCGTTCAGGCCATCTTTCACCGAACCAAAGCCCTTAGTGCCACTATAGGAACCATATAACAACATGTTGATAGCGGCCTGACTGCGCTGCACATCGCTCATCGACTGCAACTCGTTTTGTACAGCCATGTCATTCTCGCTACTCATATCAAAGCTCAAATCCACATTTGACAACGTGCCGCCTACCTTTGCAGTGATGAGGAAATCCACGAGTCGTGAGCCGGAACTCTCATTGCTAACGCTTGTCTTTGCATGATCGGTAGCGGTGAGATTAAGCTGCGGATTCAACATGTCGCCTGTCCACGTAATAGAGCTTCCGCTGGCAATGACAAAATTCTTTTGCGAAATGAGAGGTGGTGTATAACGGAATGTTCCGCTTTCGATAGTATAGGTCCCGTTCAGATTGTCTTTTCCGGCAAAATCAAGCGAATATTTTAATCGGCCGATGCCATCAACTGTGGCCCGGTCTTTTCCGTCTTCCGACAAGAACACATTGATCTTGGAATTTTGCTCCACATTAATATTGGCCAAAATGTTGGTGGAATAATGCTCGGCGGCGGTCTTCAGGTGAGAGTAACTGTCAGTCGTGTCATTTACATTGATGAATGTCACCATGTTCTCGTCCACCTTATTGGCCAAGGTGCTCACTTCATCCTTCATCACATAGGTGATATCGCTACCTCTCAACAGAGACACGTCGGCACGGATATCCATATTGTTGTTGCGACTGCGTACTGTAGCATCCACGTCGAAGAACCCTTTGCCGAAAACGTCGGTCAACGAACGCTGCTCGCCCTTGATGACTTGCACATTATTGCCGTTCATGTGCAAATCTATCCCAATGTTACCAAGGTCACGGGCATCCACACTGCCATTGAGCAAAACATAATTGTCGTTGTGACCTAGCAACTTGTAGTTGTTAAACTTGATGACATTATTGTTAATGGGAATTTTGTCATCGCACATCATGAGCGACGCTGAATAGCGAGGCATGGAAATGATAGCCGAATCACCCACTACATAACCCGTGAGTAACGGCGAATCCATGGTGCCGTTCACATTGAGCTGGCCGTTGGCGTAACCGCGCAAATAAACCCATCGGCCAGGAATAAACGGCGAAACTTTACGAAGCGGGAATCGATCGAGTGTGACCGCCAGATTGAGCGGGCTGGTCGATGTGCTGTCATTCAACACACCATTGGCAATGGCTACGCGTCCGCCATCCATGAGCAGGTCGGCATTAACCCGTGTGCTGGCAGTTTCAGGGTCTATGGCATAGTTGGCATGTAGAGCCACGTCTCCTTCCCTGTATCCGTTATAAGTCAAGCCCTTGATTGAAATATCACCGTCTCCTTCGGCGTTTTTGCCGTCAAACTTCAAGTCGAAGTCGGCATCCAAACGTCCAGTCATGGACGATAACGACGGCACTATTTTCGTCCATTCTTCAATTCGCAGGTTATTGATGTCAAAGAAGATATCCTCATTACCATCCGCCTCGTTTCGCTGTGTGTGGAGCGCCACCACACTGGAGTCGCTCTCCAGTCTCAGATCGGCGTCAAGCATGCGGTCGGTGTAATCCACATTCACATAGTTGCCTTTGTTCACCGTCCATTTGCGATATCCGATGACCGGGTCTTCAGGGAAGAACCGCATGTTCACCGATTTGTCGGTGAGGGTGGCGTTGCATCCCAACCTATATCCAGTTTCTTTCTTTATATTTTGCTGATTGACAAGGAAATCAATTGTGGAGCCCCTGATGCCGCCTTCCACGTTGACTTGCGCAAATTCATCCCATGTGCCAGGGCGGTTCCCCATGTGACCGTTGAACGCGAGATAGTCTCCTTGTTCTGTAGCTCTGAAATCGATGGTATCAATACTCGTTGAGCCGACACTCAGCGAACGTACACGCCCATCAACATAGATATCGGAATCATTACGCATGTGACACGTCAACTCGCGGAAATCAATCTCCTGACTTTCCAACATTCGCTGGACTATTCCGTCGGGTCCCATCTGTACATCAAGTTTGAATTGAGGCAACGCCTCCCTCAACGGGTCGATGTCAACGGCACGTTTATCCACCTGCTGCATGACCACATCACCGGCTTTGGTGAACTTATCAACCAGCGCTTCCAACCCCTCGGGCGAACTGAATGCAATGTGGTTGTCTTCGTTGTCAAAAGTGGCTTCGGTCAGCGAATCACACGAGTACAGGGTGGCATTGGCAGTCTCGGCCACGATAGCCTGGCCATCTAACTGCCAATTGATGTTCTTCAAATCGACGTTAGCGTCATATTCCCTGGTACGGGTGTTGATGTCGGCCTGCGCCGAGAATTGTGTACTTCCCCGGCATTCACCCTTATACATTCCAAGCGCTTTCAAATCCATATTACGCACGGTTCCCTGCGCATCAAGCACATAATGATCGCCATTGATGGAACCGTTTACATCCACATCCAAGTCACAATTTGAGTTGTTCGATGTCACCTTAGCCGACAAATCCCCACCATTGAGGTGTACATCGGCCTGAAGGTTGCGGTACATGGCGTTATTGTAGTTAATTCCTGCCAAATCAATAGTCGCATTGACGTTAGAGGACGGTTTGAGAAAATCCAAGCCCTCCCCTTTCGCCTTGATGTGTGCAGTGAGATTGTCGGCATTCGACAATGGGAGTACCGCCTTTACGGGGAAGTTCTTGAATGTGGCATCTATGTCATATTTCTGGGACTTGCTGTTAAATGAACCACGCCCCACCACTTCACCACCGGCCATCTTCATGGTGGCATCTGCGCTGATGGTGCCGCTCTGCAGTTTGGCCTTGCCCCTAACAGCCATTGGCGGGAAGTTGACTTGTTTCTGCGTGGCCTTGTCAAGCAAGGTGGGCTTGATGAAATTGATGTTGTCAAAGCGGGCGTCCACGTCCAACTCTCCAGCCAACTTGTCGGCATCCATGGGATTATACACCGTACCACTCACCGTGGCGTGGGCATATCGGGGCAAATCGGCCGTCAGGGTCTTAATGTCGAGGTGATTCGTATTTCCTGCCACATCACCCTTGATGCTCACGGGCGCCACTTGCGGGATGTCCTTCAGCACCTGGGCATATTCGGGCATGATTTTGGTCACTTCCTGCAATGCCACCTTCGAATCAGTCTTAATGCGCATATTGCCGCCAGGTTGATTTTGCAGCATGGCCATGTCCACATGGCCGTCGAGCGCTATGTCGCTCATCATGGTCTTCATCTTGAGACCGTCCAAATCCACGCCCAAGTCATCGACTTTGACGGTTCCACTGGCTTCTTTGATTTGGAGTCCGCTGCGCTCTTTGGCGCTGAGGTGCTTGACTGGCACCACCACATTGGTACCGCGGTTATAGAAATCATCGATGGCGATATTCAAGTCGCTCACCTCGATGAAGTCGCTGTCAAGGCCTTTTTTGCCACCTTGCTTGTCACGCAAAGCGTAACGGGCATGACCATTGGTCAGCCGCAGACTATCGGCCTTCACTGTCCACGGGATGCTGTCCGAAGGCAATTTTGGCAACGTGTCGGGAGGAACAGGATGAACCTGAGCATATTCTTTGGCCCACTTATCGGGTGGATAAGTATATTTCACATCGGCGCTGTCAATCTCCAACGAACGTGCGTCAATAGTTTTAGCACCGGTATCCACCACACCCCCCTTCAGCACGGCATGCCCTACATGCGCCTCCATTTTGTCAACAGTTGGCAACATCTGCATAGTGTAATCCACGTCATCAAGCGTCAATTTCAGAGCGCGGATATGCCACGGGGCACTCTCCGTGGTGTCAGCCTCATGTACCACCTTGTGAGGCAGATAAGTGAGATCCACCTTGCCGCCCCGCAACTGGCCGTCGGCCACATTCACCTCATTGTTTTTCCAGTTGAAGTCGATTCCCGTCATCTTGCACTCGTCCACACGAGTGCGCAGCACTAACGATGAGTCTTCGGTCACCATGTTGTAGCGGGCTTTCTTCAGCTCTGCCTCATCCACATCCAGCTTCCCTTTCAGCAATGGTTTAACGGCGACTCCGGCGGTAAGGTTTTCGGCCACAAGCATCGTGTCTTTGTTCTGGTCAAGCACCAACACATCATCGACACTTACATCAAGGGGGAACTTAATCAAAATGCGACCGATGCTAATGTCCATGCCTGTCTTTTCGCTCGCCCATTCACACGCATAATCCTTGACGATGTTCTGGACCCATGGGATATAAAGAGAAAACGGGAGCAACACGATGAGCAACAGCAAGATGCCCAGCACCCAGCCCGCTATCTTCAGCCCCTTATTACGCTTCTTTTCTTCGGCCATAAGTCACATGCGCGTGTGATATAAATTACAAAATTACAAAAAAATTAACATCACTGCTACTTTTATGATATTTTTTGTTCTTTATCGTCCGGGATTTGCCCGAAATCGGATGACACCCACATAAATCAATAACACCACATTCATGAGTAACGCATAAATGATGGCAGGAATGGCAATCACGTCATTGTTGAAAATAAACGGACTGGACGCCACCGCTATGGCTTGCGCCGCATTCTGCATCCCCACCTCAATGACTATCGTGCGTCTCACAGCGCCTGATTGGCGTGTAAGCCTTGACAAAGCCGAGGCCACAATAATAGCGAGTAAAATGAGTGCCATAACGCATGCACCAAGTTGCCCGAAATTGGCAATTATCTCTTTGTAATGCTGAACAAAGAAAATACCGGCCAACAACATCAAGGCTGGGAAAGCTATGCGCGAAAGCACGGCGCTCGTACGCTGGGCGGCACGAGGCCAACGACTTTTCATGACCACGCCCAACACGATGGGAAGGGCCATCAGCACCAAGTTCTGCACCAGCAAATTACCCACAGGCAGATGGATGCCGCCTTCCAATTCAGCGCCGCTCGCCGACATGGCCAATTCCATAATCAAAGGAACAGTAAACAGTGTAATGACACTGCTCAACGCCGTAAGCGTGATGGACAGCGCCACATCTCCACCAGCCAATTTTGAAAACACGTTGGAAGAACTGCCGCCCGGGCAGCATGCGATGAGCACCACTCCCACAAAATAGAGCGTTGGCAAATGCATCAGGTAAGCCAACGCAAACGCCACAGCTGGCAGCACCACCAACTGGCCAAACAGACCCACAAAAACAGCACGCGGCCTACGAGCCAGCAACGCAAAATCTCCCATCTTTAGCGATAGGCCGAGGTCAAACATCAGAAGCGACAAAATGGGGAGTACAATGATAATTGGATTCATTTAATAAATTATTATTGTGCCGTTTAACACCGACTAATTAAATTGTAAATTCAAACACTCTATACTTAAAGTTGTAATTTAAGAAATGGATCATAACGTATATCGCTCACGGCAGTACATGACAACCATATTTGGACTGGAATTCATCTAGTATAACCAGCATTTCTTGCGTCATTTTGGTACGTATCCATTCAAACAACGACCGAGGCACGCCGAATAACGCTTCGGCTACAGCGCCAGCCATACAGGCAATAGTATCACTGTCGCCACCTATTGAAACTGCATTACGGATGGCGTCCTCAAAGTTTGTTGCCTCAAAAGCGCAAGTTAAGGCTTGTGGAACCGATCCTTGGCAAGTGACGCTATCAATTTTACCATCTAATCCCGACCATGAATAACGAGGCCTGATTTCATCGACGCTAAGCGACATGTCATAATTAAACCGGGTGGAAATATACTTGCGGATTTCTTGGACTGGAATGCCTTGGCGAGCCATGAGAACCGACAAAGCCAATGCCTGTGCACCCTTAATGCCTTCAATATGATTGTGTGTGCAAGCCGCCGATGCTTCGGCCACTTTCAGAACGCTCTCTACATCATTATACGCCCACCCTACTGGAGAAACACGCATGGCCGAACCATTGCCATAACTGTTGTACGGTGGCAAAATAGAACCTCTGCGTCTGGAATCGAGAACCCAACTGATAAAACTCCCACCATAACCAGCATTAGGATAATTCATGGCATACTTAAAATAATAGGCCCCTGGCTCTCCACCGTGCAGCAACCAATCGGCTGTGGCAAAGGTCAGTATGCTGTCGTCGGTGAATCTCATCACCGGTTGGCACAATTCAAAGTATTTGGTCTTGATATTATTGAACTCATAGATACTGCCCACAGTATCTCCTATCAAACTTCCCAGCATTGTTACTTAGCGAAATAATGGAGTGTGCCATTTACACATGACACACTCCTTTGGTTGGCATTGTTTTAATGGATTATTTCATCACATCCTCGGGATAACCGAGTTCCTTCAACAACTGCTTGCCGAATTCTTCGTCATCGAGAACTTTCTTACCGTTTTCACAGGCTTCAGCTGCGGTGTTAAATTCCCCCATGGCCTTTTCTAAAGACTCAAACTCTTTGTTATTCTCCATCTTTTCCATCAGAGTAGCGGCAGCAGCTGGATCTTTTTCCAATTTCTCTTTGAAGTCTTTCATGAAATCCAACATCGGTTTCATGCCGATCAGCATATCCTTGAAAGCAGCTTTCCACTCGTCAACACTCCAGTTGGCACCTTCGGCTTTAGCCTTAGCAGCCAATTCGTTGATGTCGACTTTCTTTTCTACAGTCTCAGTCTTGGTGGTGTCGCCGTTTTCAGTTGTTGTAGTGGCGGCATCCTTGCAAGAAAACAAACACAAGCTCGTAAACAGAGCAAACATCAAAAGTACTTTTTTCATTTTGATAAAAATTATTGGGTTAAACATAATTCGTCACTGCTCCTCGGCCTTTACAGGGCTAACGAGCAGCGCACTTATTTCATACAATATATAAATAGGCAAAAACACGATTGTGAACGTGAACGGGTCACCGGTGGGAGTGATGAATGCGGCCAGGATGAGCAGCACCACAGCGGCATGACGGCGATACCGGGCGAAAAACTCGCGGTGCAACACGCCTATATTACCCAACATCCACGACAACAACGGCAATTCAAAGATAAGGCCCATCACAAACAGCAGCATCATGAACGTGTCCATATAGCTGTCGAGCGATATCTGGTTGGGCACCATCGCGCTAACGTGGTAATCGGCCAAAAAACGCAAAGTGACCGGAAACACCACAAAATATCCTACTGCAACACCCAGAAAAAACATGATATTACCCATCAAAAACGCGGTCTTCACGCCATGTTTCTCCTTAGGATACAGCGCGGGCGACACGAATGTCCACAACAGGTACATCAGTACCGGAAATGAGATGACCAATGCCAAATAAAACGAGGTGGACATATGGATAAAAAATTGGGATGCTAGCTGGATATTAATAAGATTGACATGAAAATCGGTCGTCGAGAACGCTTCCACACCCGGTATGAGAGACGTTATTCTGGAAAACAGCCGGTACAGGACGAAGTCGCCATGGCACGGGGCCAGGATTATGCCGTCAAAAATGCGGGGCATCAGCGCAAACAGGGCGATTGCAATGACCACAACCACCACAGCCATTCTCACCAATACGCCTCGCAAGGCATCAAGGTGATCCCAGAACGACATTTCCTGCAGCTGGTCCGACAAAACTACACCTCCTTATTTGCGTCGCTCTTAGTCTCCTCCTCGACCGGACGTTTGATTTCTTCCTCCACCTCGTTCATGCCTTGCTTGAACGAACGCACACCCTTTCCCAGTCCTTTCATGAGTTCGGGTATCTTTCTACCACCGAAAAGCAATAGAACCACAAAGACTATAATCAACAATTCCGGTGTACCAAGATTGCCAAAAAGCAACAAAACGTGACTCAAAATCATATCTGTATCGTATTAATTCTTTTCTGTAAAAAATGGATATACTTCTCGTTTTTCAATACTCCGACGACAGAGACGCCTTTCTTTCCGTGGTCTGAATCATGAAGAAATGACACTCGTTGTCATTATCAACCTCTTGGCTGTAATCAATCACAAAATGGTTGTAATCAATCACATAATGGCCATTGCTGTAACTGCGGGCCTCTCCGTTGTCAGATTGGGAGATGAGTTTGAAACCCAACTTGCCGAACTGACTCATGAACTGCTCAACTACTTTCTTGGCGAAAAGGGTCACCGTCACTGTCACCTCATAGTCGCCTTCATCGCCATCGTTGCACGATGCTATTTCCATCACACAAGCATGGGCCTTGTCGGTGGGTATGAAGCAGTACTGCTCAGAATCGCCATAGCCGCCTTTGTAAAAACCGTCAATAATCACACAGGGTCCACCATAGCCTTCTCCGGTCAGGCCCTGAGTGAATCCTTTGGGCACAAACATTTTGACGGCATTGGCCATAAACAAATCGGCATCGGACTCGGCCGTTTCCAATGGCATGCGTGGGCAATAGTCCATCATGCTGATTACATCGGCCAATTCTATCACCGAATTCGAAGCTTGTTTTGTCGAAGCGCACGAGCAAAACAAGGGCAATACGAGGCAAGCGAGTGTCAACAGTTTTTTCATCATCGTCTCATTCTATGAATTGTTATCTGCAAAAGTAGTCAAAAAATATTTAAAACCAACAAAAAAACCGCAGAATATTGTTCACTCATCCACAATTTCAATCCAAAAGACGCCATTTCTTGCATTCTTCACATCAACGACGCAAAAAAACGGCTTTTTAGAAAATTTTTACCTTGTAATTTCACCATATCACAAAATAGGCTTACCTTTGCACGCCGTAATTAATGAAAAAAATCCGTAATTAATCAATAAAGACAATGAAAGCATTTGTATTTCCAGGACAAGGCGCTCAATTCGTAGGGATGGGAAAATCTCTTTACGAGAGCAATCCTAAGGCCAAAGAACTTTTCGAGAAAGCCAACGAGGTGCTGGGATTCCGCATTACCGACCTCATGTTTGAAGGCACTGAAGAAGACCTGCGTCAGACCAAAGTGACACAGCCGGCAGTGTTCCTGCATTCGGTGATTCTCGCGCTCACAATGGGCGATGAATTCAAGCCCGACATGGTAGCGGGGCATTCACTCGGTGAGTTCTCGGCACTTGTGGCTGCCGGCGTTCTACCGTTTGAGCAAGGACTCAAACTGGTCGTAACCCGTGCTCTTGCCATGCAGAAAGCTTGCGAAGCCGCACCTTCGACCATGGCCGCCATCATTGGCATTGACGACGACAAGGTGGAGGAAATCTGCGCCAGCATTGAAGGCGTATGCGTTCCCGCCAACTACAACAGCCCTGGACAGGTTGTCATCTCAGGCAGCAACGAAGCTATCGCCGAGGCTTGCGAGAAATTCAAAGAAGCTGGTGCAAAGCGCGCCTTGCCGCTTAAGGTGGGAGGAGCTTTCCACTCACCACTCATGGAGCCTGCACGCGCCGAACTGGCCAAGGCCATCGACGAGGCCGACTTCTCCACGCCCATCTGCCCCATTTATCAGGATGTGGACGCTTTGCCTCACACCGACCCTGCCGAAATCAAGGAAAACCTGGTGAAACAACTCACGGCCCCCGTACGCTGGAGCCACATCGTGGCAAATATGGTGAACGATGGCATGACCGAAGCCATGGAACTGGGGCCCGGCAAGGTGTTGCAAGGGCTCATCAGCCGCACTTGCCGCGACGTTACCGTCAGTGGTATACAATAAACCGAAAGAATCAACCCGAACAGGTTATTCGGGTACAAAACCAGTGAGGGGGCTAGCGCTATGCTAACCCCCTCACTGTATTTTATCGCATAAGTAGATAGGCTGTGTAGCCCACGTAGCACAAGAGGAAAATGACGCCTTCAATGCGATCAAATTTGCGCTTGCCGAAAGTGAACACCACCACATAAGTCATGACAGCGCCCACCAACACCACCAAATAGTCTATTATGTTGATGCTCTGAAATGTGAGCGGTTTGATGGTGCTGGCAACGCCCAATATCATGAGAATGTTGAACACATTGCTGCCCAACACATTGCCCAACGCCAATTCGGGATTATGTTTCAGGGCTGCGGTGATGGCCGTTATCAACTCGGGCAGTGATGTGCCCACTGCCACAATGGTTATCGAAATCACCGCCTCACTCATGCCCCACGCGCGAGCCAAGTTTTTGGCGGAATCCAAAAACAGGTTACCGCCGTAGATGAGACCTGCCAGCGACGCAATGGCAATGCACCACAACAGCACAGGATGTTTGCCTGTAAATTTCGACTTCGTCTGCTCGTCGGCCTCGGCCATCGCTTCCTGCGGGTTTTTTCCTTTCAGGATGACCACATAACACATATAGGCCACAAACAACACTAAGAAGAAAATACCGTCAAGACGCGATAGGGAGTTTTCACTGATTCCAGGCACTAATTTGTCATTGGCCAGCAACAAAAGCAACAGCGCCGCCACAATGCCAAACGGGATGTCGCGCCTACTGATTTCGCGTTTGATT
The DNA here is from genome assembly GCA_017619935.1 of Muribaculaceae bacterium. Taxonomy (GTDB): domain Bacteria; phylum Bacteroidota; class Bacteroidia; order Bacteroidales; family Muribaculaceae; genus Sodaliphilus. The sequence continues at coordinate 14,609 of JAFZRJ010000015.1, forward strand.
GTAAACGGAAGTATCGTGGCAGTAACACCCAGTATCAAGAAAATGTTGCAGATGTTGCTCCCTATCACGTTGCCCATAGCGATGTCGCCATGGCCGCTCAACGCCGATGAAATGGAAACAAACAGTTCGGGCGACGATGTGCCCATACCCACTATCGTGAGACCAATGATAAAATTTGATATTTTTGCTCGTTGGGCAATCGCCACCGAGGAGTCGACCAAGAAGTCGGCTGCCAGCAATAGCAACCCCAACCCTATTACAAGAAACAAATAATCCACCTGATAAAACTCAATTTTTCTGATTCATCTATTAAATATAAACACTCTAGTTGATAGAACGGGCGATGCCGTAGCCCACCAACTGGTCGTAACGACCGCCACTGGGTCGGTGATAGACCAGCACCAAATATTGGTTCACCGTCTGGTATTTGTCACCGTCAATCAGATAGGTGCGCCCCACCCTTTCGCCATCAGGTACCCACAAGTACTGATAGTTGTAAGCACCCTGCTTGAGCAACAGGTCGTTGACATAACAGCCAGTACTGGGGTCATATTTCATGACAGTGGTCGAGGCTGGCAAGCCATGCGTGAACTCACCCTCAAGGAAAATATTGCCACCCTCAATCACCCCTCCCGTGTTCAGAGTGAAATGTGTCACCAAGTAGTCACTCGACACGAAGCTGTCGTCACCCTCAGCGTTGCGAATGGTGAAGCGACCACGCTGCGTTTGGTCGTATAGATATTGCATGTCGCGGCGAGGCTCATCGGGATAAAGGGTTGCGTGGTAGAACGGTTGAACATATTCTATCGCCGCCACACCCATGTTGAGCGTGTGAATATTCACGGTCTCAAAGCGACGATACTCGTTTCCAGCCTCAAATATCAATTCCGGCTGGTGCTCATAAGTCACGGTGCCTATGCCGGCGCTCATGGGTTTGTGCAACACCACGGCATTGTCGGTGCGAGTATTTTGATAGATAACGGTTGTCAATTCACCGTAAGGGTCAGGAATGGTTCCCGGCTTGTACTGCAAGTTGATGGTGAGTTGTTGGTGAGCGTCATTATAGGTTTCATCGGTGCGCGAGGTGACATCGGTAAATACGGTGACTTTAAGCTCACACACCATGAAACGAGTCTGGAACAACACCTTGTCGGGGTCGTCCTGTTCATAGACACGCAACACGTAGTTTCCACTGCGCGTGAACTGCATGTCCTCGTTGGGCAAGGCGAATGTATAATTGAAATAATGAGTAAATGTAGCTTCACTCTGAGCGTATTCGGTGACATCAGCATAGTTGAATCCCTCCAGATACTCGCTCTCCTGCAACTGTGAGGGTTGCCACTGCGCGTCGCAGTGAAGCAGACTGTAGCGCAGATAGTGCACATCGTAATCCACATAGTCGAAGTTCACGATGAGTTCGTCATCGCTGCCCAAAACAATGATAGGCGGCAGATACATGTTGCTGGCGGGGGCCACCTTCAGCGAGCGCACGTTCGTGTCAAAAATGGTCACGCGCGTGTCGGCCGTGGCCTGAGCCATCACGCCCGTCACGCTCAGGGCCGACAGCAGTAATAAATATATTCGTTTCATACACTCTTTGACCATCACTGTGACTTTTCGTTTAACCCTATCGGACGATTATCCTTCAGGTCTGTGTTAATGATGCAAAAGTAATCACTTTTTTTGAAACGATACTTATCCAGCACAAAAAACTCTCCGTTTTCTATTGAATCATGTCATCCTAATTTATAAATTTGCGACCATAGTAAAAATTTTGTACATTTGCAGCTATAATTCCGAATAACCGATTCAAGATAAACATACTCATTTCATCTCTTAGCCAACACTATGATCAAAACATTATTGCGTCACATTGGGCAATATCGCACAGCCGCCATTCTCACTCCAGTGTTCATCATGCTGGAAGTGATTATGGACGTTCTGATTCCTTATGTGACTTCATGGCTAATCGACGACGGCATCAATGCCCGGCATCTGCCCAACGTCTATCGTTATGGCGGCCTAATGCTCATCATGGCATTTGCAAGTCTGGCCATGGGAATCCTGGGCGGACGGTTCGTAGCGAAGTCTTCGACGGGATTTGCCGCCAATTTGCGAAAATCCATGTACCGCAACATTCAGCGGTTCGCTTTCAGCGACATCGACAAGTACAGCACCTCGGGTTTGGTCACTCGCATGACCACCGACGTCAACAACCTGCAGAACGCCTTCCAGATGATTCTGCGTACCAGCATCCGTGCTCCATTCTCGATGATTTTCAGCATTGTGATGTGTTTTGTCATCAGTCCGCGCATGAGTTTGATTTTCATCATTGCTACAGTGGTTCTATCGGTCATTCTTACCTTTATCATCAAACGCGTTTCCGCTACTTTTACCAAGGTCTTCAAACAATATGACGTGCTCAACTCAGCCGTTCAAGAAAACGTGAGCGCCATTCGCGTCGTCAAGGCTTTTGTGCGTGAAGACTACGAAAACCAGAAATTCGAATTAGCGGCCCGCGGACTCTACAACCTCTACGTCAAGGCCGAGCGACTCATGGCAGTCAACCATCCCGTGATGAACATGGTGGTCTATGGCTGCATCATCGCCATCAGTTGGTTTGGCGCGCAATTTGTCGTTGGCGGACAACTCACCACCGGACAACTCACTTCGCTGTTTACCTACGTCATGAACATTCTCATGTCGCTGATGATGTTGAGTATGATTTTCGTACAAATCACCATGAGCGCAGCCAGCGGCAAGCGCGTGGTGGAGGTCATCAACGAGGTGCCAGATATTGTCAATCCGGAGCAAGCCGATACTGAAATAGCCGACGGACGCATTGACTTCAACCATGTGAGTTTCGCCTACAAGGGCGGTAGCGGCGAATATGCTCTATACGACATTGACCTGCACATCGCAGCAGGCGAAACCATTGGTGTGATTGGCGGAACGGGTAGCGGCAAGTCCAGCCTCATCAACCTTATCAGCCGCCTCTACGACACCACGCGCGGCAGTGTGGCTGTGGGTGGCAAAGACGTGCGCACACTGGATTTAACCACCTTGCGAAACAATGTGGCCGTCGTACTGCAAAAAAATGTCCTGTTCTCGGGTACCATTCTCGAAAATTTGCGATGGGGCAACCCCGACGCCACTCTTGAACAGTGCCGCGAGGCCTGCCGCATTGCCTGCGCCGACGAATTCATCCAACAGATGCCCGACGGCTACAACACGCGTTTGGAGCAAGGCGGCACAAATGTGAGTGGAGGCCAGCGACAACGCCTATGCATCGCCCGGGCATTGCTCAAGAAACCCCTGGTACTGGTGCTGGACGACAGCACCAGCGCATGCGACAACGCTACCGACGCAGCCATTCGCGAGGCTTTACGCAACGACGTGCCGGCTATGACCCGCATCATCATCGCACAGCGCATTTCAAGTCTCAAAGACTGCGACCGCATTCTGGTAATGGACGGAGGACGCGTCAATGGTTGGGACACCCACGAGAATTTGCTCAAAAACAACAAAATCTATCAAGAAATCTGTGCCATACAGGATGAAGATGGCGGTGACTTTGATGACCCGCAGAACAGAAAGGAGGACGCACAATGAGACAACCCAACTTCAACCCCAATGGGCAGCACGGCCGAAATGTGTATGTGGGCGAACCTACCGGCAACCGACGCGACGTACTCATGAGACTCATGCGTTTGGTGATGAAACACTACAAGTTCTCGTTCATAGTCGTAGCTATTTGTATCATCGTAACAGCGTTCACGACGCTGGCGTCTACATTGTTCACACGCACCCTCATCGACGACTATATCGTACCATTGACGCAAGTCGCCACTCCCGACTACGGCCCGTTGGCCAGCATCCTGTTCAAATTGGTGCTGATATTGCTGTTGGGCGTAGCATGTTCCTATCTGCACAGCTTGCTGATGATCAACGTCACCCAAGGCACCATGCTGCGCTTGCGTAACGACATGTTCCACCACATGCAGAAGTTGCCTATTTCTTACTTTGATACGCACTCGCATGGAGAAGTCATGTCGACCTATACCAACGATGTGGACACCCTGCGACAAATGATTAACCAGAGTCTGCCACAAGCCCTGAACTCGCTCATCACCATCACCATCACACTGTTGAGCATGGTGGCCTTGAGCCTGCCACTCACTTTTGTTTCCCTTTTCATGGCTCTAGTCATGGCTTTTGCCACCACCTGGCTGGGCAAACGCTCACGACGGCACTTCAAGACACAACAGCAACGACTGGCCGACGTCAACGGATATATCGAGGAAATGATGACGGGACAAAAAGTGGTGAAGGTCTTCTGCCACGAGAAACAAGCCATCGGGCAGTTTGAACACATCAATGAGGAACTGCGACAAAGCACTTACCAAGCTAACCGCATCGCCAATATTGTCATGCCCGTGAATGGCAACTTAGGGCACCTGAGCTATGTGCTCATCGGTGTGGTGGGCGCGACACTTATCCTCAGCGGACATGTAGATTTGAGTCTGGGCACACTGGTGGCTTTCCTCACGCTCAATAAGAGTTTTGCACGGCCCATCGCTAACGTGAGCCAGCAAATCAACAGCGTGCTCAACGCCAGCGTGGGCGCAGAACGTGTGTTCCGCATCCTTGACGAAAAAACCGAGACCGATAACGGCAACGTCACTCTTGTCAACGCGATGGAAGCCCCCGACGGCACACTGGTTCCCGTACCGCTGCGCACAGGACTGTGGGCTTGGCGTGTACCAACGGACTCACGACCCAAATTTGTGAAAGTGGATGGCGGTGTGCAACTCGACATGGTGGATTTTGGCTACACACCTGATAAACAAGTCCTTTTCGACATTATGATAAACGCCATGCCAGACCAGAAGATTGCCTTCGTGGGCGGCACTGGAGCGGGAAAAACAACCATTACCAACCTCATCAACCGCTTCTACGACATTCAGGACGGAACCATCACCATCGACGGCATCAACGTGAACGACATCAGCAAGCCCCACCTGCGGCGGTCGTTGGGCATGGTGCTACAAGAGACGCACCTCTTCACAGGATCGGTGCTTGACAACATCCGTTACGGACGTCTCGACGCCACCGACCAAGACTGCATCGAAGCAGCCAAACTGGTCAATGCCGACGGATTCATACGCCGCCTGAGCGATGGTTATCGCACCATCCTCAGTGGCGACGGAGGCAACCTGAGCCAAGGTGAGCGACAACTGTTGGCCATCGCACGGGCGGCAGTGGCCGACCCACCCATTCTGATTCTTGACGAGGCAACGTCCAGCATTGACACGCACACCGAGCGGCTCGTGCAGAAAGGTATGGACTCTCTCATGAAAGGGCGGACGACATTCGTCATCGCCCATCGACTGAGCACCGTTCGAAATGCCGACTGCATCATCGTGTTGGAGCATGGACGCATCATCGAAAGTGGCACGCACGAAGACCTATTGTCAATTCGCGGCAAATATTTCCAACTTTACACAGGTCATGACATTTAAAATATTTGGTTAATTCTTGGTAAAAAAATGCACTCATTTGCCATAAATATTTTACTTTTGCATTTTAGATGCGTCTAACAGATATGTAACAACTTTATAAATAAATTCAGACTACTATGAAAAAAATTGCTTTATTGCTGATTGCTGCTCTCGTTTTGGGCCTTGGCTCAATGGATGCTCAAACAACTAACAAGAAATTCAAAAAATCAACCGTTGGTACTACCAAGACCGAGGTGAAAACGGAGAAGAAAGTAGAGAAAAAGGCTGAAGATAAGACTGAAGCCAAGACTTCGAACTCGTTCAAGAAAGTAGATGCCAAGACTGCTGACAAAGCTTCGGCCGCCAAGAAAGCCGTGACTCCGACGAAAAAGGACCTGACCGAAAAACAAGCCACCACTAACGCTACCGCCAAAAAGCAGGCTCACGCTAAAGCTCAAGTGGTTCACGCTCCCGCTGTGGACAAGTCTAATCTCAACGGCTTCTTCACCAATACCTATAGCGATGGTATCGGCGGCACTTGCACGCACCGACTCACCGTCAACTATGACGAAGCAACGGGAACTGTTTCCGGCTTGCATACCAACGAGAGCGGAGTCGCACGCACTTATCATGGGAAGGTCGTAGGCGACAAGGTGGTTTGCTATTATGACGAAGACGGCGACGAATTTGCCGAAATGAAACTCTACGATGCCAACACCATCAAATTAGAGGGCTTTACTGGCACTTTCAAGCGCGACAACGGCGAGGCTAACATTTCTGCTTCGCCAAGCGGATATTCAGGCGCTGCTGCTGTTGACCGTGGCAACTATGAAGCCATCAAGCAATATCTGAAAGAAAAAGAAGAAGACGAGAAGAAGGGTAAATAATCCTTCTCCCCTATCTAAAAGAAAACCTCCAGTGCAATGCATGCATCGGAGGTTTTTTCTTGTGTAGGCTGTTGCGCTTGGCCTATTTCTTGTGGGCCAACAGGTACTGGCCTATCTGTACGGCATTGAGAGCCGCCCCCTTCTTGATTTGGTCGCCCACTAACCAGAAGGTCAGTCCATAGTCGCTGCTCAAATCCTCGCGAATGCGACCCACATACACGGGGTCTTTGCTTGTGCAGTCCTTGGGCATGGGATAGACATTGGCACGAGGCTCGTCCATCACCACCACGCCCGGAGCGAGTTGTAAGGCGGCACGTGCCTGATCGGGGGTGATGGGGTCTTCGCACTCAATCCATACGGCCTCACTATGAGCACGCATCACCGGCACACGCACGCACGTGGCACTCACGCGAATGTCGCTGTGCATAATCTTGCGAGTCTCATAGTACATCTTCGCCTCTTCACGCGTATAGTTGTTGTCCATAAACACGTCGATGTGCGGTATCACATTATAGGCCAACTGATGCTGGAAATGCTTCACAGTGGTTTCCAGTTTGCCATGAGCGATTTCGCTTTGTTGCAAAGCCAACTCATCCATTGCTTCCAGACCGGCACCACTGGCGGCCTGATAACTGGCCACCTGCACGTTCTTGATGTGCGATAGGTTGTCGAGGGGCTTGAGTGCTACCACCATCAGAATGGTGGTACAATTAGGATTGGCAATAATGTGCTTCGGTGCGTTCAGCGCATCCTCACCATTCACTTCGGGAACCACCAGAGGCACCTCGTCGTCGAGACGGAATGCGCTACTATTGTCTATCATCGTACAACCATACTTGGTGATGGTGGGAGCAAATTCCACAGCCGTCTTGGCACCGGCCGACACAAACGCAATGTCAATGTCCTTAAAATCGTCGTTGTGCTGCAGCAACTGCACCACATAATCTTCACCACGAAAAGTGAAAATGCGGCCTGCACTTCGTTTTGAGCCAAAGAGAACCAACTCGTCAACAGGGAAATTCTGCTCGTCCAACACGCGCATAAACTCCTGACCAACAGCACCACTGGCGCCCACAATTGCGACTTTCATCCTTTTTGAATTTTAAGTTGATATGAAATTTTTTGCTTCACGTCTTTCCCCCTTTGCAAATACTGTGCCACTTGAGGTCGCGACTTGTCTATTTTCACTTGATGTGAGTGCCTAGTTGGGGTTTCGAAAGTTGGGCGGGATTAGTGATAATCACCTCGGTCACCCCATGGTCAATGGCACTGTAAGCATTCTCCAGTTTATTCAGGAACCAGTCCTTGATGATTTCAAGCTCACGCATCGCTTTGTAACGTGTCCTTTTCAGGTCCACCACCACACTGTCGGGGTCATTGACATTGAGCAGCACACCTTTTTTCTCAAAGCAGTAGATGAGCCGCACATCATAGCGCAGCGCCAACGCCTTAGCCACCTCAGCAGCCATAGCGTCAGTCTCATTGAAGAGCATGCCGCCTTTGCCGTCGTGCGTGAGAGGAGCTATGACGGGCGTTATGCCATCATCTATCAATTTTGAGAGAGCCAGGGCGTTGACCTGACGCACCTCGCCCGTGTTGCCCATGTCCATATTTCCCATACCACGCTTCACGCTGGTAATCAGATTCATATCGGCACCAGTTACACCCAAGGCGTTCACCTTGCGGGCCTGTAGCAATGCCACTAACTGCTTGTTGACCAGTCCGCCATAGACCATCATCAACACGTTCAAGGTTTTGTCATCAACCACGGGACGGCTATCCACAACATTGATTTTCAAGCCCATTTTGTCAGCGAGTTGCGAAGCCAAATTTGAGCCGCTGTGAATAAGCAGTTTGCTCCCCTTCAAGGCGCACAGTTCCTTGATGAACAATTTCAGTGATTCGGGATTTTCTACGACTTTCCCCGACACTTTAATGACTGTTAGTTTCTTTTTCAATGAATCGATTGTTTGTAGACAATAAAAATCACTCTTCGCTAAATTCCATCAGGTAGGCTTTGATAAAAGCATCTATGTCACCGTCCATCACACCACCAACATCACTCGTCTGGTGACCTGTGCGATGGTCTTTTACGCGGCGGTCATCAAACACATAACTGCGTATTTGACTGCCCCATTCTATCTTTTTCTTGGAATCTTCCACCTTGCGCTGTTCTTCCCTTCGGTGCTGCAATTCTTTGTTGTAAAGTATTGACTTCAGGTTTCGCAATGCGTTTTCGCGGTTTTTGGGCTGATCACGGGTCTCGGTGTTTTCGACCAAGATTTCTTCTTCCTCACCCGTATAGGGATCCTTGAACTGATAACGCACGCGCACACCGCTCTCCACCTTGTTCACATTCTGTCCGCCAGCACCACCACTGCGGAAGGTGTCCCATGAAATTCTGGCAGGGTCAAGCACTATTTCAATCGTGTCATCGACCAGCGGAGTGACAAACACCGAAGCAAACGAAGTCATACGTTTTCCCTGGGCGTTATAAGGCGACACGCGCACAAGGCGGTGAACGCCGTTCTCACTCTTGAGATAGCCGTAGGCAAATGCGCCTTCGGCACTGATGGTCACGCTCTTGATGCCAGCTTCGTCACCGTCCACCATGTGCTCAATCGACGTCTTGTAGCCATGACGTTCACACCAGCGCAAGTACATGCGCATGAGCATTTGCGCCCAATCCTGACTCTCAGTACCTCCGGCACCCGAATTGATTTTGATGATGGCATCCATTCGGTCTTCGTCACGACGCAACATGTTTCGCAACTCCAGTTTTTCTACCTTATCGATAGCTTCGGCATAGAGAGCGTCGACGTCACTCTCTTCAATAAGGCCTTCTTTCACAAAATCGAAACCTGTGGCTACCTCTTCCACCGCTTTGCTCATCTCGTCGCAACTGTCAATCCAGAAGTGGAGCATTTTGATCTTCTTCATTTGCGCTTCAGCGGCTTTCTGGTCGCTCCAGAAGTCGGGCACATGGGTGCGCAGTTCCTCCTCTTCTACTTCGACGCGCTTATTGTCCACATCCAAGTATCGGTGGAGTGCCGACACGCGCTCTTGCAATGCCTTTAATTGTTCCTGTGTAATCACCTTTTTATACGGGATTTATTGTCTGTTTTAATCTGTTATTCTTTTGATTTCTTTCGGTAATCCACCGCATACATGGCATCAATCAATCTGGCATAACGCTTATTGATGACCGAACGGCGTATTTTCAGCGTGTTGGTCAATTCACCGGCTTCCATGGTGAACGGACGTGGCAGCAGCACAAAGCGCTTCACCTGTTCGTAAGAGGCCAAGTCTTTCTGGTAGCCGTCAATGCGCTGCTCAATCATTTTATGCACATCGAGATTGTTGACCAAGGCTTCAATGTCGCTATACTCAATCTTTTGCTTCTCGGCGTAGGCTTTCAGTTCCTCAAAGTCGGGAACAATAAGTGCCGACACATATTTGCGACCGTCGCCTATGATAGCTACTTGCTCAATAAACTTGTCCTGTCCCAGTGCTGTCTCAAGCATTTGAGGGGCAATGTACTTTCCGTTGCTGGTCTTATACAAGTCCTTCAGGCGCTCGGTGAGAATCAGCTGGCCTGCCTCATTGATTTCGCCACAGTCACCGGTGTGGAACCATCCGTCGGGCTCAAGCACGGCGGCGGTTTCTTCGGGCTTGTTGTAGTAGCCCTTCATCACTGTGGGACCTTGCACCAGAATCTCATTGTTCTCACCTATCTTCACGTTGACACTGGGAATGGGATAACCCACCGTTCCTATCGTCCACCCTTCATTCTCGAAGAAGCTGACCGATGCATTGGTCTCGGTCAAGCCATAGCCAATAACGATGTTGATGCCCACCGAATGTAGGAATTCCGTAATATTGTCGCTGAGCATGGCGCCGGCAGTCGGGAAAAACCGGCCACGTTCTATACCGATGGCTCCACGCAGTTTCTTGAACACCTTGTCCTCGAAATACTGATACTGTTTCTCAATGAGCATCGGCGGTTTCTTGCCCAGACGCACATACTTGAGGTTTCGGGTACGCCCCACTGCGATGGCACGCTTGACAAGCATGCGCAGCAACGGAGCAGCATTGGCAAGATTATCATTGACCGCCGTATAGACTTTCTCCCAGAAGCGTGGCACACTGCACATGCAGGTGGGCTGCACTTCCTTGACCGAACGCTGGATTTCTTTGGGGTTATAATTGATGGCGATGCGCACGCCCTGTGTGAAACACACCATGGTCCAGCCGAGTTCAAACACATGGCTGAACGGCAAGAAACTGAGCGAAATGTCCGTTTCCGGGTCAAGTTTTATGCGCTCACAGTGCGCCCACATGGCGGCATTGAAATTGCTGTGGGTCAGCATCACGCCTTTGGGCATACCTGTCGTTCCCGATGTGTAGATAAGATACATCAGGTCGGTATCCACACTGTCGGCGCTGCGGCGCTGCACCTCGTCAGCAACTTCGGCTCCGGCTTCTTTTCCCAAATCCAAAAAATCAGTCCACGACATCACTCGGTCATCGGCATTAGGCTCCAGCAACGGATGAAGGGTGACCACATATTTCAGCGTGGGACAACTGTCAAGTAGACTCACGGCAATAGCCACCTGTTCCTTGTCGCCGGCAAAAATGATTGTCGCTCCCGAATCGTTAACAATATATTGGGCTTCATCGTGGCTGCTGGTGGCATATATTGATACGGGAACACCACGGTTGCAGAAAGCCGCAAAATGACTGATGAGCACTTCGGGGCAGTTTTGGGTAAACACGCACATTCGACCCTGCACTTCCACACCCAAGCGGCACATTGCTGCCGCCGCCCAGCCCACTTGCTGTTGCATCTTGTTCCACGACATCGAGGTCCATTGGTCGGTCGCAAGATCAAGATATCGCATCTGCTCACGGTCGCCATATCGTGCTGCCTGCTGCGGCAATAGTTCCACAAATTTATTCATGACCTTTGAATTTACTAGGTTTAACCGCAAAGATAGTGATAATTTCCGAGAACGGGGGCCTCAATCAGCAAAACATTTTTTTCATTAACAACAATTCTATTAATCTTTGCACCTTTTACACAAATTAAGAGCAATCCACATCAGCAAATGCTCATGCGGATTGCACAAAATCAATTGATTGTTTATTTAAGATGTCTTGTAAACAATTAGCGTTCTATTGGGCTAGGCGCACGCCGAGGCCATCGACTCTGAATCCGGGGAAGTCCATTCCACGGCACGAAACACGACATAACCTTGCATTAAAGTCATAGCATCCGCCACGGTTCACGCGTAGGCCACCCGTATCAGGGCCAATCGGGTCAATCTGAGGTTCGCTACTGTATCCTCGTAAGTACCAGTCCTGGCACAATTCCATCACGTTGCCACACATGTCATACAAGCCCAACTCGTTAGCTTTCTTTAAGCACACGGGATGAGTTTGTCCATCGCTGTTTAATTTGTACCACCCCACTTCTTCAATGTTGTCACCACCAGCATACTTGTAATGTTTGCTCTTGTTGCCACCACGGGCTGCGTATTCCCATTCGGCTTCGGTCGGCAAGCGGAATGTTTTGCCCGTCAGTTGGTTCAGTTTCGTGATGAATTCCTGACATTCGTCCCATATCAAAGAATCCACGGGTAGTTGTAAATCGCCAGTGAAAGTACTAGGGTTCGTCCCCATCACTTTTACCCACAATTCTTGGGTCACTTCGGTCTTACCGATGCTGTAGTTCGATAAGGTCACTTGATGAGCGGGTTTTTCATTGTCATAAGGATCACTGCCCTGTTCCTCGGTAGGACCCATCGTAAAGGTGCCGCCTTCAACTTCCACCATTTTGAACGACACATCATCAATGGTATATTCAGTAACAACAGGATCAAGACCCAAAATAATGTTAATGACAGCGTTCACATCACTTACATCCACCACGTTATCGCCCGAGGCGTCGGCATTTCCGGGATAGTCGGCGGAAGTCTTTTGCTCTAGGATGATATTGATGATGGAATTCACGTCGGCAACATCAACAACACCCTCGCCTGTCACATCGCCGCACACGTTGATTGAGACACGGGGAGGGGCCGACATCGACACGGCTCCAACCAACAGCATTCCGTATGCGAATGCAATCAAGCATCTTCTGATAATAGTCATTTTACGTTTCATCTCTTTTGTATTCTACCGCAAAGTTATGATTTTTTTTCGCTATTTTCCAATAATTACTCATTTTTTTTGGTTCACACCAAAAAATTAGCCTAAAAGCAATGTTTGATGAAAACCCACTGAATCTGGCTGAAAATCGTGCGGAAATTGTTAATAATCATGTAAATCGTTGGCTAAACGACAAAAAAGAAGTATCTTTGCCCGTTTTTTAAAAGCAATTTATTTTTATATGTTTACACCTACTAAGAAAACCATCGCCTTGGGTGACGGACGTGAGATCACCCTGGAAACTGGAAAGCTTGCCAAGCAAGCCGATGGAGCTGTTGAATTAAGACTGGGCAACACCATGTTGCTGGCTACAGTCGTTTCGGCCAAGGAGGCCGACGAGGGTGTCGATTTCATGCCCCTCACCGTTGAGTACAAAGAAAAATTCTCCGCTTTCGGACGTTTCCCCGGAGGATTCACCAAGCGCGAAGGTCGCGCCAGCGACTACGAAATCCTCACCGCGCGACTTGTCGACCGCGTTTTGAGGCCTTTGTTCCCCTCTAACTATCACGCCAACACCATCGTGCACATTCTCATGTTCTCGAGCGACGGCGTGGATGCACCCGACGCTCTGGCCGGACTCGCTGCTTCGGCAGCCATCGCCGTGAGCGACATTCCTTTTGAAGAGCCCATCTCTGAAGTGCGCGTAGCTCGCATTGACGGAAATTTCGTTATCGACCCTACTTTTGAGCAGATTGAAAAAGCTGACATGGAACTGATGGTAGGTGCGACGTATGACAATATCATGATGGTCGAAGGCGAAATGGACGAAGTGAGCGAAGATGACCTTATCGCTGCATTAAAGGCCGCACACGAGGCCATCAAGCCCATGTGCCTTATTCAGAAAGAACTGGCCAAGGAATTGGGCGTTGTCAAACGCGAATACTGCCATGAGGTGGACGATGAAGAAATTAAGGAGCGTCTGCGCAACGAGTGCTACCCCAAGTGCTATGCAGTAGCCAAGGCCGGCAGCGCCGACAAGCAGTGGCGCAACGAGCAATTCGACAAGGCACTTGAGGAGTTCATCGAGACCATCCCCGAGGAAGAACGCGAGGAGAAGACTCCTATGATCAATCGTTACTTCCACGATGTGCAACGCGACGCCGTGCGCCGTTGCATCCTCGACGAGCACATCCGTCTCGACGGACGTAAGATGGACGAAATTCGACCCATCTCCTGCGAGCCCGACTATCTGCCTTACCCCCACGGTTCGGCCCTCTTCACACGCGGAGAGACTCAGGCGCTGGCAACCGTCACACTGGGCACCAAACTCGACGAGAAACTCATCGACGACGTGCTGCGTCATGAAAACGAACGTTTCTTGTTGCACTATAACTTCCCGTCGTTCTCTACCGGCGAGGCTCGCGCACCACGTGGTGTGAGCCGCCGCGAGATTGGCCACGGAAACCTGGCACATCGTGCGCTCAAGCGCATGTTGCCCGAAGACTTCCCCTACAGTTGCCGCATCGTGAGCGACATTCTCGAGTCCAACGGTTCTTCATCGATGGCTACTGTGTGCGCCGGTTGCATGGCTCTGCTTGATGCCGGTGTGAAACTGAGAAAGCCTGTGGCCGGTATCGCCATGGGTCTCATCACCGACGAAGGCAACGTGAAACACGCTGTGCTGAGCGACATCCTCGGTGACGAGGACCACCTCGGCGACATGGACTTCAAGGTCACCGGAACCGTCGATGGCATCACTGCCACACAGATGGACATCAAGTGCGACGGACTGCCCTACGAAGTGCTTGAACAAGCGCTGCATCAGGCCAAAGAAGGTCGTCTGCACATCCTCAAACTCATCAACGAGGCCATTCCCGAACCTCGTGAAGACTACAAGCCTCATGTGCCTCGCATTGTAGCCATGACGGTCGACAAAGAGTTTATCGGAGCCATTATCGGTAAGGGTGGCGAGGTCATCCAAGGCATTCAGGAAGAGACCGGCACAGTCATCACCATCGACGAAATCGACGGCAAGGGCGAAATCGAAATCTCGGCTGCCAATGCCGACAGCATCAATGCCGCCGTTGAGCGCATCAAGGCCATTATCGCCGTGCCCGAGGAAGGTTCGGTTTACACCGGCACCGTGCGCTCGATTCTGGAATTTGGCGCTTTTGTTGAGTTCATGCCTGGCCGTGACGGATTGCTCCACATCAGCGAAATCAGCTGGGATCGTCTGGCCGACATGGAGGCTTCAGGCTTGCACGAAGGCGACGAAGTCACCGTCAAGCTCATCGAGATTGACAAGAAGACCGGCAAGTATCGCCTGTCTATGCGCGCACTGCAAGAGAAGCCCGAAGGCTACGACGAACGTCGCAACGAGCGTCGTGCTCCTCGCGGCAATGGTGGTGGCGGTAACAATAACAACCGCAACGGTGGCAATCGTAACGGCGCTCCCCGCCGTGACGGCAACCGCGACCGTGGACCACGTCGTGACAACCGCCGTGACGTGCGCAACGAACGCCGCGACGACGAATAGTTCTCTATATCCGACAACATATAGAGCCGCGACACACTCGCGGCTCTATTTTTGAAACCTACGCTAGCCGACAACATGATTACTTTTCCTAACGCTAAAATCAATTTGGGCCTGAACATTGTGCAGCGCCGCGACGACGGTTACCACAACATTGAGACCGTTTTCTACCCTATCCCACTGACCGATGTGTTGGAAATCGTTCCGTCCGCCTCGGGTGAGACTTCACTCACCTGCTACGGCCGGCCCGTCGATTGCCCTGTTGAAAAAAACCTGGTCATGAAAGCTTTCAGACTCATGGAACGGGAATATGGGGTGCCTCCTGTTGAAATCCACCTCTACAAGCACATTCCCGACGGTGCAGGACTGGGCGGTGGTTCCAGCGACGCGTCTCACACCCTGCTCATGCTCAACGAGATGAACAACTTGGGCCTTACCCGTGAACGTCTGGCCGAACTGGCCTCCACTCTCGGTGCCGACTGCCCGTTTTTCATCTACAATCGGCCCATGATGGCGACCGGCATCGGAGATGTGTTCACGCCTGTTGACCTGAATCTCAACGGATACACGCTTGCCCTCATCAAACCCGATGTCAGTGTACCCACGGCGCAGGCCTATGCCCGTGTTCAACCGGCACAACCGACCACCCACGTCGATGAAATTATCACATGGCCCATCGACATGTGGGACGGACAACTCAACAACGATTTCGAGCCGAGCGTGTTTGCTGCGCATCCACAGTTGTGGGGCATCAAGTTGCGGCTGCTTGAGGCTGGTGCCGTCTATGCCGCCATGTCGGGGTCAGGCTCGGCCATGTTTGGTATCTTCAAGGCTGACAATGTGACCGCCGACACTCTGGCGTTTGCTGACAATTGTGACACTTTCTGCTTGACACTTTAACCCATTTTGGTCATGAGACCTATTTGGCTTGATGGCATGATTTTTGCCCTAATTGTTGTCAGAAAAATTTAATACAACTAGATATGAGCAAGAAGAAAAAAGACATGAAGCAGGAAGAGCTTCAAGAAGAAATGGAAAACGTGCAGCCCGCAGCCGAACAAGAAACGCCACAGGAGACGACCGACGAGGAATCACAGCCCGAAGAGGAAACTCCCGAAAGCGTAATCGAAAAGTTGCAGGCTCAACTGGCTAAGGAAAAGAAAGAATACCTGTTCCTCATGGCCGACTTCGACAACTATCGCAAGCGCACCCTCAAGGAAAAACAGGAAATGCTTAAAAACGGTGCCGAGCGCGCCATGCTGGAACTGTTGCCCGTGGTCGACGACTTCGAGCGTGCCATCGACGCGATGGACAAAAGCGAGGACATCGACAGCATGAAAGAAGGGGTCAAACTCATCTACAACAAATTTGTCAAATACCTTGAGCACAACAACGTCAAGCCCATCGAAAGTACGGGAAAAGACTTTGATGCCGACATTCATGAAGCCATCACCATGTTCCCCGCCCCCAGCGAAGACATGAAAGGCAAAGTGGTCGACACCACACTCAAGGGCTACATGATTAACGACAAAGTGCTGCGCCACGCCAAGGTGGTCGTGGGACAATAATAACCGAAACAAGATCTTACCGACATGGCAAACAAGAGAGACTACTACGAGGTACTTGGAGTTGATAAAAACGCCAGTACCGACGACATCAAGAAAGCCTACAAGAAACTTGCCCTCAAATATCACCCCGACCGTCAGCACGACAAAAGTGATGCCGAGAAGAAGGATGCCGAGGAAAAATTCAAAGAGGCAGCCGAGGCCTATAGCGTGCTGAGCGACAACGACAAGCGAGCACGCTACGACCAGTTCGGTTTTGCCGGCGACCAGATGGGTGGTGCCGGTGGTTTCGGTGGTTTCGACATTAATGACATCCTGAACTCGGTCTTTGGCGGAGGTTTCAACTTCGGTGGATTCGGAGGTTTTAGTGGATTCGGAGGCGGTGGTTCACAGCAACGTGTGAACCGCGGCACTGACCTGCGTGTGCGCGTGAAAGTCACGCTGGCCGATGTGGCACATGGCGTGGAAAAAAAGCTCAAGATTCCGCGCATGGTTTCTTGCAGCGCATGTAGGGGAACGGGCGCGAAAAATGGCACCGCACAGGAAACCTGCCCCACTTGTCACGGCAGCGGTGTGGAAGTGGTCACACGGCGCACCATGTTCGGCGTGATGCAGCAACAGTCGCACTGCCACACTTGCGGCGGTAGCGGTAAAATCATCAAGGAGCGTTGCCCCGAGTGCGGCGGTAAAGGCCTCAAGAGAAAAGAGGAGATTGTTTCGGTCAACATCCCTGCAGGCGTAGCCGAAGGTATGATGCTCAAGATGAGCGGACGTGGCAATGAAGCACCCGGCGGAGGCATTCCCGGCGATTTGCTTATCGTGATTGAAGAAATCGCCGACAACCAACTGGTGCGTGACGGCAACGACATCATCTACAACCTCATGCTTGACTTCCCCACCGCGGTGTTCGGCGGAAAGGTCGATGTTCCCACAGTGGACGGACAAGCCCGCGTCACCATCAAGGCAGGAACCCAACCCGGCACTGTGCTTCGGTTGCGAGGCAAAGGCCTCCCCGACCCCAACCAGTATGGCAAGGGCGATGAACTCATCAACGTCATGGTTTATGTTCCCGAAGCACTCAACGCCGACGAGCGCAAAGCCGTCGAAGTGCTCAAAGATTCCAATTCGGGAAACATCAAGCCCACCGAGAGCACTCGCAGCCGCATCTTCAGCCGACTTCGTCACATCTTTGAATAACATTTACTCATGAACAGGCAACACAACCACCGAGTGCCACGAGCCACCGACAAGTCAACCGCTTTCACCGCCCGCGAGGAAATGGGGCTGCTCGATTTCGTCATGAAAAGCCTTGACGGCATCAGCCGCAACAAGGCCAAAAGCATCCTCACCAAGGGCGGAGTAACCATCGATGGACGTACCCAGACGCACCACGACTTTCGCGTGATGCCTGGAAATGTGGTCACCATCAGCAGGCATCCTCGCTCTATGGCCGAACGCACACCGCACTTCGACATCGTTTACGAAGACCCATACCTCGTGGTAGTGGACAAAGCACCGGGCGTGCTCTCGATGGGCGTGGGCGCGGGAAGCCTCAACATGAAATCGTTGCTTGACCGACATTTCACCGACACGCACCAGCGATGCACCGCCCACGTTGTGCACCGCTTGGACTGCCGCACCTCGGGTCTTATGGTTTATGCAAAGAGCGTCGAGGTGCAGCAAGCCTTCACGCAAGACTGGCGAGGCGTGGTCAACGACCGCCGCTATGTGGCCGTGGTCGATGGTTTGATGGAGAAAGAAGAAGGACGTGTCGAGAGCTGGCTCAAAGACACGCCCAACATGAAAGTGGTGAGCAGCCCCACCAACAACGGCGGCAAGCATGCTATCACCACTTGGCGCGTGCTGGAAAAAGCGCAGGAGCACACACTCATCGAACTCAAACTGTTCACCGGTCGCAAAAACCAGATTCGCGTTCACATGCGTGACATCGGACACCCCGTCACGGGTGACGGAAAATATGGCCGACAGACCAAACCCGGCAGTCGTCACTGCCTGCACGCCATCCGCTTGGCTTTCACTCACCCTGTCACCGGCGAACAGCTATTTTTCGAGACCCCCATCCCCGACCACTTCATCCAGCAACTCCACTCTCCCTTACACGAATAAGGGAGACGTCGCACAAGACAATGGGCAGGCTCTCATGGTCCATTATCTTATTAAATGTTAATATTTCAAAATTAGACCATAACAAATAATGGCTGGTTGTCATTAAATGTGTACCTTTGCAGTCGCAATTTTGCAAATCAATCAATAATTAATCGTAATGTACTTAGATTCAGAGAAAAAGAAAGAGATCTTCGGAACGTACGGTGCCAGCAATACTGATACTGGGTCTCCCGAGGCACAGATTGCATTATTCTCTTACCGTATTTCCCACTTGACCGAGCACTTGAAGGTCAACAAGAAAGATCATACGACTCAACGTGCACTGAAGATGCTTGTAGGTAAGCGTCGCAAATTGCTCGATTACCTGATGCGTAAGGACATCAACCGCTATCGTGCCCTCATCGCTAAGAAAGAGCTCGGTATCCGCAAGTAATTCGGTTCACGACATCGTAACCACAAAAAAGCGTTGCTTCCCAATGGACGGCAACGCTTCTTTTTTACTTTCGTGTGAGTGCTTAGAGGATGGGGCTCATGAGACGCAAGACGCTCTCGGCGGCCTTGACCAACAACGGACGACGGCGCCAATGGCTCAGAATGATGCGCGTACACTGACGTTGGTCCGCCAGGAATATGGCTTTCATCCGCTGGTTAAATTCTTTGCTGTAAACCAACACGTTGCACTCAAAATTATGCTCAAAACTGCGGAAGTCAAAGTTGGTGCTTCCGGTGGTCGCGAAATCATCATCCACAATCACCGCTTTGGCATGCATCATCGTAGGTTCATAGAAATATATCTTGATACCGGCCGTCAAGCACTCCTTGAGAAAACTGCCCGCAGCCAAGCGCAACAGGCGGCTGTCGGTCTTACGCGGTAGCATCAGCCGCACATCCACCCCGCTCAGCGCCGACGATTGAAGTGCCTTAAGCAACGCGTCGCTAGGCAAGAAATAGGGGGTCTGGATATAGACGCACTTCTTGGCGTCGGCAATGGCTTTCAAGAATGCGAAGGAGATGTTGCTCCACTGCCCCATGGGGCCGCTGGCAAGCACTTGGACCACATCATTACCGGGGTTCACGGCTTTTGCATCATTGGCAGGAACCGGCAGCGACAGCAAACCTCGCTTCATAAAATTCCAATCGACAGCAAACGTGAACTCCAAACCCGCCACAGCCGGGCCAGTGATGCGCAGATGCGTATCGCGCCACGCCGTCATGTTCTTGGAGCCTGTCACATACCGGTCGGCGATGTTCATGCCTCCGATGTAGCCTATACTACCGTCAATCACCACCAGTTTGCGGTGATTGCGCCAGTTCAAGCGATTGGCTAGTTGGGTGAAAGTGATGCGTAAGAAGGCATGGGCATCCACCCCTTCACGGCGCATACGCTGGAAAAATGCCGCGTTGATGGTAAACGACCCCACATGGTCGTAGATGACACGCACTTCAACGCCCTCGCTCGCTTTCTGCACGAGCAAGTCGCGCATCTCATGACCTATGACGTCGTTTTCGAAGATGTAATACTGCAAGTGAATATAGGATTTGGCATCCAGCATGTCACGTTTCAACGCATCGAATTTCTCTTGTCCGCTAGTGAAAATGTCGATGTGGTTTCCCACATAATATGGTGCCCCGGCCAGTGACTTGGCTAACCGTATCTGCTGGTGGCTGATGTCGGACAAATGCAAATCATCGATTCTTGCCGGCTCCGGGTCGGTATAGGCCCGTAACCGGCGTTGATCCTTGCGGGAAATCATGTGAACACTTTTGAGCGACCTCCCAAAAAAGAAATAGAGCACAAGTCCTACTGCCGGCAACAGCAGCAGCACGGTCACCCACGCCAACGATTTTACTGGATTGCGGTTCTCCCCTATCACCACGCCTATCGTTCCCAAAACAGTAATAGCATACACCGCCATGAGAACGTTGTAAAGCACATGAGCATATGGGAATAATTCGGCTAGAATCATCTATCAGTTATCTCACCACCACCTTGCGCGACCACTGATTGGCGCAGCGCACAATATAGAACCCCTTGGGGATTTCTACAGCTGTTTGAGAGTCAGCCGAAACGCGCACCGTGCGCAACAACTGACCTGTGATGGAGTAGATGTTGAACACCGCATCGTTGCTACCGGCCGTGAGGTAGATGCGCCCCACTCCACCCTGAACAGATGCGTCGGCATTCTTCACCTGCTCCATGCGTTGTGCCACGGTATCGGGCCCAGCAACAACCGACGGTACTGCCAGCACCGCACAAAATAGTCCTATGATTAGTGTTCGTTTCATCTCAACTTGCAAAGTTACTGCGATTAGCCGAAATAAACAAATCGCAGTACATTTTTTTACGTTTTTTATATTCACCGACAAATGAAAAAAGCATGTCCCTTTGTCGCAATAATCTGTTAGCGACTGCGTTATTATCAAAAAAGCATCGTTATGAAAAGAATACTTTCTTCATTTCGAGTGCGATGCGTCCTCGCATTTTTCATCATCCTCTCTTTGCGGGTGGCGTGGTGTAGACTCATACCGAGCGATGACCCTGAGGGTAGCAATTTGCTGGTGAATGTGGTGTTTGCACTCATCCTCACGGGCATGTATGCCGTAGCGGACTACATAGTGACCAAAAAAGTGAAAAGACACAAAAAAGCTAATCAGCGGTAATAACAATGTGCTGGCTACTGGGCAAGGATGATATTAATGAGCGCATTCACATCACTCACATCCACCACGTCATCATTGGTAATGTAAGCCCGGCGACCATAATTCTCGGCTTCATCTCTCTGGAGGATGATATTGATCAAAATGTTCACGTCAGCCACATCCACAAAACCATCAAGGTTGACATCACCAAAAAGGTTCGGCTCGCCTTCTATGAAATAAAACGACACCTTCGAACCTTCTTTCATAATCTTGGTGACAGGTTGCCCCATCATGCCGCCAGAGTGAAGTGTGGCTGCCGGGGTCGATTCGTCGGTCAACTGGTTGTTGTCGTTACAGGGATACAGGTCACCGTACTCATCATAGGTTTGCAGCGAGTTGTCGGCGGGGATGATGGTCATGCGCTGCACCGCCGTGTTATTCACCGTGTTGCTCGACCATGCCGAGGCGTTATAGGTGACATGAGTGACCATCAAGCCCGAAGACGCTATGTAGGCGTTCCACCCTTCTTGTTGACGATTTTCCAGTATGTAATACTCATTAGCATTGCTCTTGCTGGTGATTTTCACTGCCTGTGCTCCTTCGTCAGCAATATGGTCAAGGGTGTACTGGGTGTTGGGAACAGCATTGGTCAGATTCATCCAACCCATAAAGTTTTTCTCGTATGCCGTGTAGCCGCATGGTGTATAACCGTCATTGTTATAACACCCCGAGCACATAATGGACCACGAACCCATCCCATAATAGTCGTTAACGTATGTCGTCTCATAAAAATCGGGTAAACCCAAACAATGGGAAAACTCATGGCAGAAGGTACCCACTCCGTCAATCTGAGTGCCACGGTCATTACTTCCTGTCACCTCATTGAACACAGCGAAACGATTGATAGATTTCTCATTACGATTCACCGGACCATCGCCATCACCATAATAGGCTGCCGACGACAGATTCCACTGACATGGCCAAACGGCGTCAGGAATCCGTCCATAAGCCTGTGCTTCGCCAACACCAGCATAAACCACGATGCACACGTCCACATCGCCATTGTTATCATTGTCGTAAAGCGACCAATCAATTTCATCGCCCGCTTGCGTAATTGCGTCAATCACCATCTGACCTAAGCCTACATCTTTAAATTCCACTCCCTTGAGAGTCCCATGCGCACCATAGGTGGCACGGTTGCTGGGCAGATTGTATATGCCATACACATCAAATTGTGGCTGGTACTGGTTCCACGATTGGTCGGCGAAGTATTGATAAGCGCTTCGCTCACCGCTGGTATATTGAGCAATAAAAGTACTTTTAGGATTCGACATTTGTTTGTCGGTGTATTGAACCAGGAGAATGGGAATGCGGGGTGATCCATGGGTAGGCACTTGCGTGGTTCCCACACGACGCGGTGGTGCCAAAACACGGCCACTACGTTGGAGGCTCGCAGCTTGATACTTCATGGTGAGCATTTCGCCATTCTCCGACAGGAATGCCCGTTCGGCAGCATCTCGACGGGCCACATCGTGAGCTCGCATGGGGGTGAGCCCTGCCAATGTTTTATAATAATAGTCACCGTTAGCCCCCACCCCGACGGTGTAGCCGTCGGTGGTCACCACACTACTGAACCACTCGTCGCCACGCATGCCCACCGTGATGGTTGATCCGTCGCTCTGAATGAAGGATTTCATTTTCGGTATCGCCGGCACTCCACTTGCAGTAAGCGAAACGGCAAGCACTAGGGCTGCCAATACTAATTTCTTCATCATGTCTTCTTTATTGATACCTTTTGCAAAATTAAGCAAAATAACAAAACCAACAAAAAAATGGACCGAGCTTCACTGGATGAGGCCCGGCCCAAATTTTATGATTTATTGAACACGCCACTGATGTGGCATGTCATCATTGTCCTGATTCTCCACGCAGTATGATGTTGATGATCGCGTTCACGTCACTCACATCCACCATGTCATCATCGGTGACATACGCACGACGGTCGTAATTCTCGGCCTGGTCTCGCTGGAGAATGATGTTGATCACGATGTTCACGTCGGTGATATCAACCACGCCGTCGAGGTTGACGTCGCCCAGCAGGCCTTCTTCCGGCTCGTCGGGAGTGTCCTTGAGCGTCACAGTCTCCTCGTTAGACCATTCCGACTCGGTCTGGTTGGTGTAGATTGCCTTCACCTTGTATGTGTAGGTGCCACCGCCGATCAGGTCGCTCACCACATAGAACTTCGTGGTGATGCCCTCCACAACGCGGTATGTGCTGTCGCCGGTCTCAACGGCGCGCAACGGGGCGTTTGCCGCTGTGGCGTCGCCGGAGTAAATCTCAATCAGGGCGATGTCGGGTGAGTAGCTGTTGTCGGTCGAGGTGATGGTAATCTTCTCGCCAGAACTTGCGGTCACCAGCCAGTCGTGAGTCTCACCTGCCGAGAAACTGTGGCCGACGGCCGACGTCTGAGGTGTGGCGACCGTCAGGTTGCCGGCACCATACGAACGGGTGTGGGTGGTGATGCGCGTAGTGAACGTGGCGTTCTCATAACCCACCGGAATGGTGTAGGTGATGTTGCCGTAGGATGTGCTGCCCCATGAACTGCTGTTCCTGAAATAGATTGCTTCATTGCCGCCGCGAACGTTCTTGCCGCCCCAGGGCGCCGTCAGAGTGATGTCGGAATAGCTGCCGGTATAACCCGAGCCGTCAAGGGTTCCGAGTAGTTGAACAGGAGGCACAGGGGGAACGTAGTCCACCCACAGGGTGTAGCTGGCCACGTTGTCCGCCAAGGTCTGGTCGGTCCAGTCGGCACGGAACGACGTGTTTTTCACCCGTGTGGTGTCCGCCGGCTGCATCACCGGAACTGTATACGCGCCGTTGCCGCTCAGGGGGACCGTCACGCTTTGGGCGTTGGTCGAGGCCAGTGTCACCGTCGCCTCATAATTCACATTGGCCTTCGGGGTGAACGTCACGGTCACATCCTTGCCGGCCGCCGCGTCATTCACGGGGATGGTCGTGTGGCTCAGCTTGAACACGCCGTTATCATCGTTGAGCGTGAGCATCACGATGCCTTCAGGGTTGGTCGCCGAGATGTGAAGGGTCTGTGTGGGGGCCTCGCCCACCGTCACATTGTCGAACGTCACGTTCGACGGGGTGGCGCTGATGACGGGCGGAACATACTTGCCCTTGCCGGTCAGAGAGACGGTCACGTTCGACGCGTTGCTGCTCGTGAGGGTGACGGTGCCGTTATATGTGGCGGACGCACGTGCCGGGGCCGTGAAGGTCACGGTGATGGTGGCGCCGCTGCCCTGGGCAACGGTCTTGGTCACGTTGGTTGATGATATCGCGAAGTTGGCGCCACTCACCGCGAGGGAGATGTTGCCTTCAAGGTTCGCGCCGGTCACAGTGAAGGTCTTGGTGGTCGATGTGCCAGCGGTAATCTCGCCGAAGTCCAGGCTGGTGGGAGTCGCTGTGATGGTGGGGGCATTATATTTACCCTTAGCAACAAGAGGAACGGTCACGCTGGTAGCGTTTTGGCTAGAAAAAGTGACATTAGCGTTATAAGTGCCCGTCACACGAGCCGGGGCCGTAAAGGTGATGGTGATGATGCCACCGTCGCCCTCGGCATCAGCCTTGGTTACACTAGTTGATGAAATCTCGAAATTATCACCGCTCAAAGCAACTGAGATGTCGCCTTCGAGGTTCGCGCCGGTCACCTTAATTGTTCTGGTGGCCGAAGCACCTGCGGGAATCTCGTCAAAGTCGAGTCGGGCTGGCTGAGTTATAATGGTCGGTGTGGGAGTCGCATCACCAATGATGTACTTGATACCCGCCAGCGCGTCAATCTTTCCATGGCCGAAGTGTGAGGCATGGGCACCGTTGGTGTAGGAGTCGGTGATAGCTGTCTCTTTCATGATTTCCTTCACGTCATTAATCGTGAGACCATTAGGATATTTCACCTTACCGGCATCTGTATTGGCGGCTTGCAACCACAACGCGACAATACCGGCGGCGGCCGGAGTTGCCATCGACGTGCCCTCCATTGAACCGTAAGGGTTGGAAGTGTCTCTATTCACACGATAAAAACCATATTGGGCCGAATTGCCATTGAGGAAGCTCAAATCGCCATTGGTGTCGTAATGGTTCACAGCCGACACAACAGTAGCTCCAGGGGCGCTAATCCATGGTTGTGCCTTTCCTGTTGGGCTTTGGTCAGCAGTGGCATAACTTGAGAAATAAGCAATGTCGCCAACGGTATATTCGCTCAAATTGTGGTTGGTTCCATTATAATCGCTCACCTTGTTCTTGGTGGAATAGGCACCAATGGAAATGGCGTTCTCGTAGGTGGCCTCATCACTCACGCACATATCGTCGGAGCCTGCTGTCCAGGTATAGCCACTGGTGCTGGGTGTGCTGGTATAATATGTATATGCAGAACTGCTCCATAGATCAATGATAGAATTTCCACTTGTGGGATAGAACTGCACAGCCAACTTGTAGCCACTCTTCATTTGCAGGCCACTCGTATATAGTTCAATACAAGACTTGCCATTTTGAGAAGCTGAATAAGCGTACAGACTACCATAAGAAACATAATCACTTAGGCCTGACACTTGGGTGCCATTGCTCGATGCCGATACCGACACCTCTCCTTTCTTTGTTCCAGAACTGTCAATCACAATCAGTTTGCAAGCAAGCGTCTTGCCCGTGGAGCGTGTCCAAGCATAGCCAAGCGTGCCATAATAATAACTCAATCCATAATCCGAATTATAGTTCAATACCGTGCCAAGGGGGCTTGAACTGGAAGCGTTGCCCATCACGTGGAAACCGTTGGTTCCGGCATCATTACTGGCTGCGAACAAGCAGATATGGTTGGGATGACTGTCGCCAAAATACTGATTGACAATTTCAGCAATTTCACCCGAACCATCGTGAGGGCCGTTTTGTGCGCCCCAACTGTTGCTCACCACCACAGGCATACCTTTCTGGTCGGCATAGTTGCAAATTTTTTGGAATGCGTTTGCAATCAGTGTAGCCGCCAATGGCGTACCGGCCAAATAGAGGTCGGCACCAGGTGCCATACCGCCATAAGTGGCATTGGCATGGTTGGGGGTCACTGTGGTGGTGGCTGCATTGATAATCACGCTTGAGCCACCAGCGGTGGAACTGGTGTGGGTGCCATGGTCCTCTGTGTCGTCGTCGGTAGTGGGTTGCGAGGTGGTGATGGCATTGCTCAGCCCATCGCCATAATCGTTTTCTGTGATGTTTGTAATATACCCTTGCGAATTATAAGTGGCGGTAACAACATACGCGCGCTTGATACGGGAGTTGCCATCGGCATCCTTGAAAGCCCTGTGCTGGAAATCTATACCGGTGTCAATCACGCCCAGCAGCACTCCCGAGCCATCGTAGGCGTTGGGAAGTCCAGCCTCCCGAGCCGAAGCGCTATAGGTGAGCACATCATCTACGTTGCTGTACTGACGGGCGGCGTTGGTGAAAGGGCGCTTCATCGTGGCTACATTGATGTATGTCACTTTTGCAATGTCGGCCACGGCCTGAATCTTGTCAACGGGAATAAGAGTCGTGTATAACGTCCCGTTAGAGAATTCACACTCAATCTCCACTCCCAAGGCTTCCAACTCACTCACCGCCGAGCGATCGGTCACACGAACAAAGGCCGAGATATAAGTCGTACCATTCTTCGACATGGGTTTGACAATGGGGCGCTCGCTCTTGAACACTTTTTTTGCTTCGCCATTCACGCCACCGACAGGGGCTTTGAGTGGGCCCGAAGGCACATCAAATGAAATGCGGCCAGCTTGTTCATCCAAAAACATCTGGGTAGAAATAGAAAACTTGCTTGTTTCTTGTGCAAAAATCGACAATGCGATTGCTAGAAACGCCAACACTAGGACAGCCCTACCCAAGACTTTCCTACAGCATTTTAAAATTGATAATACTCTCATGTTAATAATAATAAACTATTCTATTTAGGGAATTGCAAATTTACTCATTTTTATTAATTACGCCACATATTTGCATCTTTTTTTCAACAAACTCCCTTTTAATAATACCGAAATTGATTTTTGAACGAATCGCGCGTAAAAAATTGTGCATTACATACTCACGCCTCATTACCGAAGACAATCCTCCTGTTTATTGCAAAATAATGTTGATTTCCTCATTAACATCGCTCACATCCACTTTGCCGTCACCGTTGATATCGGCATCGCCAGGATAATCACTCGCTGATTTAAGTTCAAGAATGATGTTAATGATGGCGTTTACATCTTCCACATCCACAGCGTCATCACCGGTTACGTCGCCGGGAGTTAACCCTATTTTCATATACCACAACGATGCCGTGCCATCGGCATTCAGTTCTATACCCGTCACTGGCTGGCCCAATTTGCCAGCGCCTCCAGTCCTTGATGCCAGCGTTCCCGACGCCCTCATATTCAACAAGGCGGCCGGTGTGGTGTCATCGGTGAAGGAATGGTTCTTTCGCCCAAATAAATCGTTGTCCAAAGTATAGGAATTGAGACTGTTGTCCGCTGGCATGATAGTAGCGAGCTGAATCATCTCATCGTTTGGCGAATTATCGTCCCATCGGCTAGGAATATAGGTGAAATGTGAAATCATCACACCTTGATCGGGTATAAACAAGTCCCAACCTTGCTGACGGCGATTCTCCAGAATGAAATACTCATTTTCATTCAGGGGGCTGGTCAACTTGATGGCTTGGTCGGTTTCTTCGCTTTTACTGTTGAACACCGATAATGTGTAGTGGGTGTTTTCAACAGGTGTAATCAGGTCAATCCAACCCATATAAGCTTTCTCATAGGCACTGTAACCTATGGGCGTATCACCAGTTACCCGACCACCGTTATAGCACCCCCTATCCATCAGGCTCCAGTCGCTCATACCAACGTATCTTCCATTGGTGGCATAAAAATCGGGCAACCCCAAGCAATGCGAAAACTCGTGGCAGAACGTGCCAATGCCGTCCATTGTCGTACCCAAGTCATTACTGCCCTCTATCTCGTTGAACACAGCAAACTTGTCGATGGTCACACCATTGCGCGTGACAGGGCCATAACCATCGTTATAATACACAAAGGCTTCGGTCAAGTCCCACTGGCATGGCCATACCGACCATGGCACAGTGCGCGATGCTTGTGCCTCTCCCACCCCAGCATAGACAACAATGCACACGTCCACTTGGCCATCGCCGTCGTTGTCATACTGGCTCCAGTCTATGTCATCGCCAGCTTTCTCTATAGAATGAGTCACCATCAAAGCCACTCCTTTATCCAACTGTCCCACATTTTTGCCGTAGGTGGTGCGGGTACTGTCCAAAGCATATATGCCGTACAGGTCATATTGAGGTGTATATTTGCCATTGCTTTGGTCGGTGAAATATTGCAGCACACTCTTTTGCCCTGTCTTATACTGCGCCTCGAAATCCGCCATACTGTTGGACATCTTCTTGTCGGAATATTCGATTAATATTATAGGCACACGTGGGCTGCCCATAGTAGGCACCTGTGAAATAGCGCGACGTGGAGCTGCGTTGCGGGCACGGCGAGGCCCGTCCTTCATGACGCTCTTAGAAAATTGGACTTCATGCGAAGCAATGAACTCCTGCTCGGCGATAGACCGGCTATCGGCATCGTGAGCACGCATCGTCGTCACGCGACCAGCCGAAACGTAGTAATAATCGCCGTCAACAGACTGGGCAATCATCAAGCCGTCGGCCGTTGCGAGGCTATGGCAGAACTCGTCGCCCAGTGTCTGTATCTGCAACGTGGTGCCGTCGCTCTGAGTGACCTGGACAAAACCAGGCTTGGCAGGGACAGCCCATGTTGTCAAACTCACCATCAAGACAGCAATTATCTGTATCAAAAATCTTTTCATATCATTCTGTTGAGAAATGCAAAAATAATAAGCGCACGAAGTTACTCATTTTAAAATTAAACATCAAGCATCACAACCTAATAAATCAAAAAACCTGTTCATTGGACACAAAAAAAGCCGAGAACCCTGTTTGAGTTCCCGGCTCTTTTTATCGCGTAATGGCGAGTTTTACTCCGCCAGTTTATTGCGCCAGAATGATGTTGATGACCGCATTCACGTCGCTGATGTCCACCACGTTATCATCGGTGATATATGGGCGACGGTCGTAGTTCTCGGCCAGATCTCTTTGGAGAATGATATTAATCAGGATGTTCACGTCGGTAATATCAACGATACCATCAAGGTTGATGTCGCCTTCAAGAGCCGGCGGCTCTGCACTATGCAACTGCACTTGCCAAACATCACTCCAACTGCCCTCGGTATCATCGACATACACGGCCTTCACCATCACGTTGAACAAGCCGTTCTCAGTCAAATCGCTGACGGTATAACTGGTATCCGTAATACCGGTAATTGTGCGTACGGTAGAATCGCCCACCTCAGTAGCACGACGTGGTGCTTGTGCCGATTCACGGGCATCGCCGGCATAAATCTTGATGTTACTGATAACAATGCGCTTTTTGCTGGCGGTTGTTTGGATGGTCAGTTTGCCGCCACTGGTCACATTATCAAAATAGATTTCCTTTTCTTCCGAAGTGGTAGCGGTCAACGTCTGCGTGATATCGCCATAGGAAACCTTGTAATTAACATTTTCATCAGTGCCGTAAGGATACAAACTCAGTTTCACTGTAAGGCTCGTGGCATTACTAAACGACAGCGTCGGGCTAACCAACGAACCCATACTCTTACTGGCACCAATCTTGATTCCACCGTCATAAGTATAGACTTTGCTTCCAGTCCAACCTGTGTTATCCATATAATTATCCAGCGAACTTCCAATATCGGTGTTTCCTTCTCTGCTGAAATTCGTAGTCGGGAAGGTCTCTTGAAGAATTAGCTCATAAGGAGGAATTGCATTCACGTCGTTCACCTTCAAGGTGTAGCTCTTGACGTTCTCCACAGCGCCCCAGTGGGCAGTGAAGCTGGTCGACGTGATATCGGTGGTGTCGGTAAGTTGGGGCGTGGGCTTGACCATGGCACCTTTATTATACCATAGCGAGGCAGTACCGTCACTATTGAGGTTAATCTCTGTCACCGGCTTATCAACTGCTCCCGCACCACCTGTCGAAGATGCCAAAGAACCATTCGCTTTCATGTTGGCCTTCATGGCAGGAGTTGTAGTTGTGGTGAAGGCATGATTAGTTTCACCAAATAAGTCTTTATTCTCATTATTAATGCTCAACGTACTATCAGCCGGTATGATGGTCGCCAGTTGAATCGAATAGTTATTGGGGCTGTTCTCATTCCAACGGTCAGCGATATAGGTGAAATGAGAAATCATCACACCTTCGTCGGGAATATACAAGTCCCAACCTTGTTGACGGCGATTCTCCAAAATCCAGTACTCATTCTCATTGAGAGCGGTTATCTTAACCGCCTGGTCGGTATCTTCACTTTTGCTGTTGAACACAGGTAAAGTATATTTCGTGTTATCAACAGGAGTAATCATGTCTATCCAACTCATGTAAGCCTTCTCGTAGGCACTGTATCCGATAGGCGTATCGCCATCAATACTGCCACCATTATAGCAACCTGAGTCCATCAAACTCCAACTGCCCATCCCATAATGAGACCCACTACTCGTGTCATAGAAATCGGGCAAGCCTAAACAATGTGAGAACTCGTGGCAGAATGTGCCAACGCCGTCTAAGGTTGAACTGCTGTCATTATCTCCTGATATCTCATTGAAAACGGCATATTTGTCTATGGTCACGCCATTGCGAGTAACCGGCCCCGAACCATCGCCATAATCTGCGGCTTCATCCAAAGTCCACTGGCACGGCCACACAGAACCTGGCACAGTATAGTAGGCCTGCGCCTGTCCCACACCAGCATAGACCACGATACACACGTCCACTTTACCATCACCATCGTTGTCATACAGGCTCCAATTGATGTCGTTGCCGGCTTTTGAAATGGCGTCTATAACCATGGTTCCGCTGAGGTCATCATTGCCATTATAGGCAGAACCTCCGTAATATGAACGATCATTTGGCAAATCATAAATGCCATAAATATCGAGTTGTGGGGTATATTTTCCATTGCTCTGATCCTTGAAATACTGGAACGCACTCTTGCTGTCGGTCTTGTAGTGAGCCTCTATCTGCGCCTTGGTGTTCTTCATCTTTTTGTTGGTGTATTGTACCAAAATAATGGGCACGCGGGGACTCCCCATAGTGGGTACTTGCGTGAGAGCACGACGCGCAGCAGCCCGGAGCGCTTTCGTGCGCTGGGCGGCGGTCGCCACAGCTCCCATGGTGAACTGGCCTTCGTGCTGCGCCAAGAATTGCTGTTCATCAGCCTTGCGATTGGCGGCATCATGGGCACGCATAGTGGTGATTCCCTGAGCGGACTTATAATAGAAATCGCCATCAGCGCCTCTATCTATAGTCAATCGGTCGGCTGTTGCCAAACTGTGGTGGAACTCATCACCTAACATCTGAATCTGTAAGGTTGTGCCGTCGCTTTGGGTGACGGTCTTCAAACCTGGCTT
Organism: Muribaculaceae bacterium; assembly: GCA_017619935.1. GTDB lineage: Bacteria > Bacteroidota > Bacteroidia > Bacteroidales > Muribaculaceae > Sodaliphilus. The sequence goes on from JAFZRJ010000015.1 coordinate 46,583, forward strand.
GGCTGGTATTGCCCAAGATGAAATGGACAAAAACATCACAACTGCCAGAAAAGTAAATAACTTTTTCATTTTTAATAAATTAAACTGATTTTAAATAGTTTTTTGCATAGAATAGACCGCAAAAATAATCCTTATTTTTGAGTAGCGGACGTTATCGTTAGTTAATTTGTCAATAAAATCTGTGAAATGGTAAAAAGCTTCGGCCAATTAATCATTTTCCACGCAGCGCCTGCATCAGCGCATCACCCAAAAGCATTCCTTGCAATTCATAGCCAGCCTCCAGCTGATGGAGATGGTCATTGGGATTCATCAGCCCCGCCGACACCCACTTGTTGCTCGCACCATAACCTCCGGCAATCGTATATAGATCCCATACGGCTATCTTGTGATGACGGGCATAATTCATGATGATGTCACGCACTCGCGGAACATTGGCGTTGGCGCCATAACTGGTAACGGTCTTATACACTGTCTTGTAACGGGCTTTACGACGCTTACCTCCACCCACTTTCACCTGTTGAGCCACCTGTTTTGAAGTACGACGTTGACATTCCATGGGCGTAGTGAGCAGGATATGGGCTTTGGGCATGGCTTTGCGCAGTTGGGAGACCAGTCGATTGATGTCCGATTCCACGCCGCCCAAATTGCCGAAAGCCTCATTCGTACCCAACGAGATGATTATCAGTTGCGGGTTGAGCACCTTCATTTGCTCAGCAAAATTATTTACCTTCAAATAGGTGCCATAAGTAGCACCGTTATTGCCTATCGCATGCGCCATCACACCCTTTTTGTTATTGGTGATAATGGCTCCGTAGAAATCGCTTGTGCACGGCACACCCAGCGTGACCGTATCGGTTTGCTGTTTTAAGTCGATGCGCGAAGCCCATGCCGACAACTCTTTGGCAAACAACAATTCACCATTTACCATGGCTGTTTCATATCCGCCATGAGGCGCATGCAACAGCACAACACTGTTAAAGACGTCGTCACGGTCCTTTGCTCTGATCGACAGTTGAGTAAATGCCGAATCCCAACGAACGGCAACACCCGTAAGCCCTATCTCAGTAGTCCACGTACGTGACAACAGCCGGCTGCTTTCTTTCACCTTCTCACTCGACTTGAGGTAATAATCGGTGGGTTCATTAGTCTTTGCCAAATTCAGGGCGGGCAACAGTCCACGGCCACCATTTCCCCACTTGTTTTGCATTTTCCAACGAACCTGAGCTGTCATGATACCGGGCTGAATGTGGCTGTCGCCGATATGTACCATTTGCCACTTTCCGTCGGTCCATGACTTGGAATTGCCCAACGAACGACGCAGGTCGCCCCAGTCATCGCCATTGAAAATGATATGATTGGCGTCGTAATTGATAAAATCAATCTCTTGGCCACCCACATTCAGACATGCCAGCAGGATGATGGTGAGAGTAGATAGTCGTTTCATCTTATTTTTCGGCGGGGACATTGACATTATGCGTGAGCACCAAGTCATGCGCGCGTTGCATAAATCGGGTAAACTCACCTCGTGAATCAGCTCGAAGCAGTTCGGGGCGATGTTCGGGTATCAACACATAATTCTCCCCACGATAACTGGGTTTCTGAACAAAAAACAACTTGTAGCGGGCGTCATGCACTTGAGGTTTAGAGCCGTTCATGGTAACCGACACTTTAATCATCGCCCCACCCCGACTGTCAATGTCGCGTTGGTTGGAAATGAAGTTGCCCAAACTATACACCAGCAACACATCCTTGTCGTATGCCTTGCTGTGACGCATCTCCATGGGTTCCACCACATGAGGATGCCCACCGATAATAAGGTCCACACCTTGCTCCACAAGCCAGTCGGCCAAATCCTTCTGGCTCCTGACGGGCAACAATTGATACTCAATGCCCCAATGCAAACACACACACAGCACCTGAGCGCCCATCGCACGAGCACGCTGAATGTCACGAGCGATAAGGTCGCGGTTAATGATATCAACCACCGCATCGCTCTGCAACGAGATGCCATTGGTCCCGTAGGTATAGCTCAGGAAGGCGAATTTCACGCCCTTAATCGTGGTCAAATAGGGAATCTGACGTTCACGCGCCGCCGCATTGACATAGGTCCCGATATGAGGAATGCCCATCGAATCAAGTGCAGCAATCGTTCGACGCAGACCGTGGTCACGGCGGTCGAGACAGTGATTGTTGGCGGTTAGAAACAAATCGAAACCAGACTTCCACAACTGCGCAGCATAACTGTCTGGAGCACTGAAAGCGGGATAACCTGTATAAGGCTTGCCACCTAACGGACACTCCAGATTCAACACTGCATAGTCAGCCCAACGGATGTCGTCCTCGACGTACCGAAAACAAGGAGAGTAGTCATAAACTCCTTGCGAGGTGATAGCGGCGTTCAATTGCGGCGAGTGCTGCATCGCATCACCCACAAACATCAAATCCACCTGATTGTTGCTTTGCAGCAATGAGACCAGCGACAAGGCAAGTATGGTCAGTAATTTCATCTTGGTCCAGCATTAGACAACGAACCTGCCATTGCGCTCATCTTCAGAACATGCAAGGCAGGCCTGTATGAATTGTTATGATTGATATATCTCGTGTTTGGCGGCCAGCAGGGTGTTGTGCATCAGCGACACGATGGTCATGGGGCCTACTCCGCCGGGGACGGGAGTAATGAAACTGCAATGCGGCGCCACATGCTCAAAATCGACATCACCGCACAAACGCCACCCACGCTCTCGTGTCGCATCCTCGACACGCGTCGTTCCCACGTCAATCACCACAGCACCTTCTTTCACCATATCCTCGGTTACAAAATTAGGACTTCCCAACGCGGCAATCAAGATATCGGCCTGAAGCGTGAGTTCCTTAATGTTGGGCGTGGCACTGTGGCACACCGTCACGGTGCAGTTGCCTGGATTGGCTTTCTGCATAAGCATGGTAGCGACCGGTTTGCCCACAATGTTGCTACGTCCTAGCACCACACAATGTTTGCCTCGTGTTTCTATGCCATAACGCTCCAGCAACATGAGAATGCCCGAAGGGGTGGCGGATCGAAAACATGGCAACCCGATAGACAGACGCCCCACATTGATGGGATGGAATCCATCCACATCCTTGCGATAGTCAATGGCTTCTATCACGGCTTGTGCATTGATGTGACGAGGCAAAGGCAGTTGAACGATGAAACCATCCACACCTGTATCTTCATTCAGCCGATGTATCTCGGCTATCAAAGTTTCCTGAGTGACATTCTCATCAAAGCGGATGAGCGACGACCTAAAGCCACATTGCTCGCAGGCTTTCACCTTTGATGCCATATAGCTCTCGCTGCCCCCGTCATGCCCCACAAGCACACCGACAAGGTGTGGGCGACGGCCACCAGCCGACACGATTTCCTTCACTTGTTCGGCTATCTCCTCCTTGATTTGCGCCGATACCGTTTTTCCATCTATCATTTGCATAGTCTTCTCAATTTATAGTGATTGTTATCGGCCGAACCGCATCTTGAACGGATTCTTCGACGTTGATACCATGTGCATCATTTTGCGTGTTTGCTCAAATTGCTTGAGCAGGCGATTCACCTCCTGGATGTCGGTGCCGCTACCCGCAGCAATGCGTTTGCGGCGACTGCCGTTCATTACGTCGGGATGGGTGCGTTCGTAAGGAGTCATTGACTTGATGATGGCTTCAATGCTCTTAAATGCGTCATCGTCAATGTCAATGTCTTTGATAGCCTTGCCCACTCCGGGAATCATTGACGCCAAATCCTTGAGATTGCCCATCTTCTTGATTTGCCCGATTTGAGCCAAAAAATCGTTGAAATCAAATGTGTTTTGGCGCAACTTTTTCTCTAACTTGCGAGCCTCTTCCTCATCATACTGCTGCTGCATGCGGTCGACGAACGACACAATGTCGCCCATGCCTAGAATGCGATCGGCCATACCTGCCGGACGGAATGGATCGATAGCCTCCATCTTTTCGCCAGTACCTACCCACTTGATGGGCTTGTTCACCACCGAGCGAATCGACAACGCGGCACCGCCACGTGTGTCACCATCGAGTTTGGTGAGCACCACGCCGTCAAAGTCGAGACGGTCGTTAAATTCCTTGGCGGTGTTCACCGCGTCTTGACCGGTCATGGAATCCACCACAAAAAGGGTCTCGGTGGGATTGATGGCACGTTTGATGGATTCAATTTCCTGCATCATTTGCTCATCCACCGCCAGACGACCGGCGGTATCGACGATAACCAGGTCACGGCCTGTGCGCTTGGCTTCGGCGATAGCATTGAGAGCAATCTGCACAGGGTCTTTGCTGTCGGGCTCGCAATAAACGGGCACTTCTATTTGTTCACCCAGCACTTTTAGTTGCTCAATAGCGGCGGGACGATAGACGTCGCAAGCCACCAACAACGGATTCTTGCCTTTTTCTTTCTTGAGTTTGCGGGCAAGCTTTCCTGAGAATGTCGTCTTACCCGAACCTTGAAGACCCGACATGAGAATGATGGCCGGCTTGCCTTCGATGTTGAACGACGCTTGTTCTCCACCCATAAGTTCGGCGAGTTCGTCGTGAACAATCTTCACCATGAGTTGGCTGGGCTTGAGGGAGTTAATCACATCCTGACCCAGCGCCTTGGCCTTTACCGTGTCGGTGAACTGCTTGGCCACCTTGTAGTTGACATCCGCGTCAATCAAGGCTCTACGCACCTCTTTCAAGGTCTCGGCCACATTAATTTCGGTAATCTTACCTTGTCCTTTTAGTATCTTAAATGATCTCTCGAGTTTCTCTGATAAATTGTCAAACATAGTTCTTTTTTTAATTTCGGTGCAAAATTAGTGTATGTCTAGAGAAATGCCAAATTTATTTGTGCATTTCAGAGACTATTTGCGGTTGATCAACCTCAATTTTAATGCCTACCGAGGAGGGAACAAGACTGTTAATAAACACTAACAAATGACGGATATACAATTCAATCACACTACATTTGTTTTTAGAACTAACCAAATAACGAAATGATGAAGCATTTTTTGATGATTGTAATGGTCATTGCAGGCCTTACCATGATGGGGCAGGAATATACCTTGCGAGCCACTAAGTACCATCCCGGAACTGGGGGTGCTGGATGGGTCACAGCCAGCGGTGCGCGCATCGACAACACCAAGCTTCGCAATTACGAAATCCGCTGGGTGGCGCTTTCGGGAGACATGTTCCGCCAACACGGTTTCAAACTGGGCGACACCATCAATGTGACTTGCGAAAAAGTGCCTAAACTCAACGGAAAATGGGTGGTGAAAGACCGTATGGGAACACGTCGTCCATTGCACATCGACTTTTTGTTGCCGAAGGGCGATAATTACAATTTCACCAGTCCAACCAATGTTACGATTGAAAAGGTCAAATAAGGCCTAGATTTCATCGCTTTAACATAAAAAAAGTTAATCGCAGGCCTTGGTGTTCAGCAACTCCTCAAAGGTCTGCTTGCCCCGCCTCAACTGGTGGTTCACCATCAAGTCCACCAACTTGTTCACGTCATTGGTGATGTCTTCCTTACCAGTGGCATTCTTGATTTTCGTAAGCATCTGCTTCACTTCGTGGTCCGTCATGCCGTCCAACAAGCCGTTGTCGATAAGTTCCTTGGCGAACCCGGTCACCTGCTCAACTGTGCCTCGGTCATACTCGCGCTGCTTGCTCATCGCCTGACGCAACTTGTTCAGGTTGCCACCGATGGCTCGCATCGCCTGTACACGCACATCCTTGTTGTTCCTGTTCTCATCCGTGATGCGGGGCAACTCCACGTCCTTCACTTCCTGGACTCCTCCAGCATTCACACGCCTGCTCACCGAATAACGAATATCCTCCTTCTCTGGATTAAATCTCTCGCTCAACGGAATCAAGTTCCCGTTGTCGTCATACGTCACAGCATCAGCGCTCTTAATTTGGCTTGAATCGAACACCACGGCATTCCTGATTCGTCCGTCTCCGTCACGCTCTATGCTCGAATCATAACCGAGCGACTTGAAAGCGTCAATGATGGCATCTGCTTTCGATGCTCCTGCGACAACACTGATTGTTCCGTAAATTCCAAGGTCATCGTAATTTGCCACAAGATCCTTCGCCACTCTCTGCAGGGCTTTCTCATAACCAGGCGTTCCGTAGGGGATGTAGTCACCAGCAAGTTCTGCAAGCAACGTGTCGCTTTCGCCTTCGTCTAGTTTACGGAACACTTCTTCAATTTCATGTCTGCGCAACGTGTGTCCTTCGCTCTCCAACGGATGACGAGCGTCAAGGAACACCTGCATGTCGTTTCTGCCGTAGGTGCTGTTAGACCAACGCGAGAAATTGAATCCCATACCAAGGAAGGCCTGACCCTGCCCTGAACCAATGCGGTTTCGGTCAAAAATATAAAACTCACCGCTATCAGTGTTGTGGTGCATTACCAGCGGCTCGCCATCCTTATCTACAACCTTGGTTTCAGGCATGGCTCGCTTCGCTGCTTCCTTTACCATCCTTTCGGCAGTTTCTGTGTTGCCACTCTCCACCGCTTCCTCAAACTCCTTATTCCGCCTAACCGAATATTTCCCACTTTTTTCACCATTCTCTTGCACATTCCGATTTTCTGCACTAACTTTGCCGTCAGAAAGGTGGTCAAGAGTAGAAAGATTTTCGGTTTCTGCCGGCTGCTGGTTTTCAGCAGGACTGATTGAGGTGCTACCGTCCTCAGACCACTTTTTTATTATACTAGGCTTATTCTTATATGGGATATGTTTTCCATTCCTGTGCTGATAAAAGAATGTCTTGTGTAATACAATCTTGTTATTCTCTTTAGATAATTCAGCAACAACCGCATAGCCTTTGTCTAGTTTTTTCACAAAGGCCATTTTTATGTTGTCATCAATTGATAAATCTTTTATGTCATCATAAGAATCAAGTATCGTTTGAATATTTATATATTCATCAGAACCGAGTTCTGGATGGTGATTGGCTTGGTGATCTATAAGATATCCCTTCCCACAATATAGATAATCATTTTCTATAGAAGGAATATTCTTTCTAACAATATCTGGCATAATAGCAATGGGTTCAGGTTCGTTGCCAAATTTCTTAAAAATTTCATCCTGCTCTTTCCCTTCTGCCCAATCAATATTCTCTTCTGTCAGCCATCCCATCATTTTCCCCTGAAGTGCTTTCTTTTCTTCAGAGATGTTTTTTCTATCAACTTTTGTTGGCCCATCATACCCATTCGAGTAGTCCTCCAAATTCTGGCCATTTTCTTGCGCGGCATGGCGCAAATTATCATTGTCAAAATTGATGGGATTACGAACATAACCGGGCAAGCGACGGGCATCCTCGCTTTCATCGTGGCTCTCTTCAATGGTGGAGTAATCAAACTCGTCACGCATCTTTTCAAGACCGGCTTCATCCAGCCCCATCTCACGCAGACCTTCCTCGGTAAGTTCTCCACCACGACGAGGAACCCACTTGCCTCCTTCGGCCTCATTCAGTTGTCGTGCCTCTGCATCAGTCAATGCACGGGTGATGCGATACGCACCAGTGATAATCATCGGTGTCGCACCGTCCGCAATTTGGTTGGTTCGGTAAATGTAATAACTATCCTTGGGGATATATGGCAACCCACCTAACGTGTTGTTGTAATCCCCTTTCTCATTCGTGCCATATTCCCATGCCTGTCGCTGGTAGTCTTTATGCAAATCGCCATCGGCAGCATACTCAACTTCAAAGAACACGACGTTCTCAGGTATCATGCCGTCGTTGCCAGCAAACTGGGATGCATTAGGATACTCAGCAAGATGTTTGCCGGGTCTCAACGACAACTTGTTATTCTTCATGCCTCCACCCTGTGTGCCGCTTACCGATACCGCTCCTCGACCTATGCTGTTGGTCAAAGGATTTCCGTTCTCATCTCGCGTCAAATAGCCAGTGTCAGCATTCAGCCATGTCAATGGTGGCGAACCTGGGTCGTTGCTCAACAGTGCCTTGGTCATACTCGCGCTGCTTGCTCATCGCCTGACGCAACTTGTTCAGGTTGCCGCCGATGGCTCGCATCGCCTGCACACGAACATCCTTGTTGTTGCGGTTCTTATCCGTGATGCGAGGCATCTCCACCTCTACCGCATCACGAACACCACCAGCATCCACACGACCCCGCCGCACCGAATAATGTGCGGAGCGATGTTCATCATTTATGCCTTCATCTGATTGTGCTTTTTCCTCCACTCTCTGCCTATTTGCAACGATCTCTTCGCGTCCTCGTGAAGTTCCTTGATTTCCTCTGGTGTTAGCCAGTACGATGAGTTCTTCTGCTTCTTGTCTTGTGAGTCCTTCGATGTTGTCGGCGATACCGAGTCCTTTAAGTTGTTCATTTGTTATACCTATTTCGTTAATTTGTTTAATCTGCTCTTCAGTCGGGCGAAGTGCCGTCCCATATCTGCTTGCCATAAGGGTGCTAACAGCCACAACTTTGCCGCCTTTAGATTCGATGTAGTCTTTCAAGTCACGCAATGTACATCCCATTGTAAACATATCGTCAACAATGATGTATTCACGCCCCCCCTCTACATCGCCATCAAATCGCGCCCTACGAATAAATCGTCCAACCATATCAGCACCTGTATGACCTGGTTTGTTTATTTGAACCACATCAGACAGTTTAAGCCCATAGTCTTCAAACACCTCAGCATATTGCCCTGGTAATTGATTGCAACCAGTACTTTCCGCCGCATGCACGAAAGCCACAATTGCATTTGGGTATCTCTCGGCAAGAGCTTTCACCTTTTCTGGCTTTACAACTTTTGAAACAAGTTCGGCCGCTGATTGTGCGTCCCCGGCTTTTGCTTTTGAATGGAGTTCCGGGAATCTTGTATTTATTCTTGAGGATTGGATTACCACGTTCTCCACCCCGTCTCTCCAAGGTGCGGTTTGAGGGAGATTCTCCCGTTGACTTCCTACAGCATGGTTGTCAATATCACGATGCAAAGTTAAAAAACTTTTCCCTAATTGCAAATCATTATCTGATGTTTTTTCATCGTGCAAGGTATATGGAAGTTCAAATAAGAAGTGCGAAAGGTTCTCCTGTTGGAGCGTTAGCGCAATACATGAAAAACGCACCGGGGAGCGCCAAGCGGCAAGGGGCGGAGCCCCGACGAGCGGATTTCGGTCGAAAATGAGTATATTCACG
>JAFZRJ010000016.1 GCA_017619935.1 Muribaculaceae bacterium
CCTTTGCTGACAGCCAGCCTAACACAATCCATATCACCGCCAACAGTACGGTGGGCAGCAGATTCAATGGATGTTTAAGGTTGTTGATGCAGTCCTTGTAGTAACTTTTCAAAAACTGACCAACGGTCATTCGTTCTTTTGCCATATCTTTTTATTCAATTATTCGATGGATAATCCTTGTGTGGATCATTCATATTGCCGCCTGTCTGAGCCATCATCGACTGGTACTCGGTGTTAAGCGAGGCAATCTGAGCGTCTAGTTGGCGCATCATCTCGTCGCGTTGCGGGCATGGTTCCATGGGCACAAACAACCACTCGGTCAAATAATCTTGGCCGGGGCACAGCCCGATGGCACCCTCGCGCGTGACAACGTAGTACTGCCCCTCGACCAGAGGAGCCTGGCTGTCGCACAGGCGAGCATATTCGGCAAGTTGTAGCACACTATAGGGCTCACGTGTTTGGTCATCGGCACGCCACGCCTTGCACAGGCTTACAGCTACCACCACGGCCTGCATCATATAGGGGTATTGGCCACTTTCAATGGCAGCGGACATTCGCTCTTCAGAAAAGATTTCCATGTTCGGTTCCATAACTCTTGATAATTGTGGTTGAAAACCAAATATTGTAATTTTGTATAAGATTTGGCAAATTAGCCATTTCGGTGGGTTCATTAAATTTGTTTTCTAACCGTATGAAGGGCAGAACCCTATTTAACCCTTCGGCTGGACTCGTAGTTTTGTTCGCAAATTTACATTTTATTTGTGCAATTTGCTATAGCTCTCAAAATAATTAACTGAAATTAACCTCAATGCATACGATTATTCTATGAATGGGGGTTCTTTTAGACCAAATATTACAAATTATGTATCTTGAATCAGAAATTAATTTGTACCTTTGCAGCACTTATTGAAATTGATTAATATCAACTAATTGACTTTAGGTGAGTCCATTCGTTTGATGTGTTTTTGAGAGCGATAAACAGCCGTATGCTGCTGACGTTGACCGCAATTAACACAACTTACTTACTGACAGCCACCTTTACATGAACTAAACAATGAACAAGATTGTATCAAAAGAGAAATTCTCGGAGAATGTGACCAAGTTGGTCGTTGAGGCCCCTCTCATTGCCAAGGCTCGCCGAGCCGGTCACTTTGTGATTGTGCGTTGTGGAGAGAAGGGTGAACGCATTCCCCTGACCATTGCCGACAGTGACCCCAATGCCGGAACCATCACTCTGGTCATTCAGTCGGTGGGTGAATCAACTAAGAAAATCTGCGCCCTTGAGCCTGGCGACAGCCTTAACGATGTTGTCGGCCCACTGGGTCAAGCCACTCACATCCAGAACTACGGAACAGTGCTCTGCTGCGGTGGCGGCGTGGGTGTAGCACCATTGTTGCCCATCATTCGAGCCATGAAAGAGGCCGGCAACCGCGTGGTGAGTGTGCTGGCAGGTCGCAGCAAGGACCTGATTATCCTTGAAAAAGAAGTGCGCGAGTCAAGCGACGACGTCATCATCATGACCGACGACGGGTCATACGGCAAACAAGGCCTGGTCACCGCCGGAGTGGAAGAGGTCATTAAGCGCGAGAAAGTTGATTACTGCGTGACCATCGGCCCGGCTATCATGATGAAGTTTGTGGCAAAACTCACCAAAGAATATAACGTGCCCACCGAGGCTTCGCTCAACGCCATCATGGTGGATGGCACTGGCATGTGCGGCGCGTGCCGCGTGACTGTGGGAGGCAAGACGCGCTTTGTGTGCGTCGAAGGCCCTGAGTTTGACGCTCACCAAATCGACTTCGACGAACTGATGATGCGCCTGAAAGGAGCACAATAATTATTGATTAACAATGGGCTTTGTCATCGGTATGAAGCCACAACAAGATAGTATCAACATGGAAACTAACGATATCAATGCACTGCGCAACGAGCAATGGCGCGTAGATTTGCGCAACAGCAAAACACCAAAAGAGCGCACAGCCATCCAGCGTGTGGAAATGCCACAACTCGACCCCGCCTATCGCATCACTTGCAATGACGAGGTGAATCAAGGCATCAGCGAAGAGCAAGCCGTCGTTGAGGCGACTCGTTGCCTCGACTGCGCTAACCCACAATGCGTGACCGGATGTCCCGTGAACATTAACATCCCCAAATTCATCAAGAACATCGAACGCGGCAATTTCGCCGAAGCCGCGGCCACATTGAAAGAAACCAGTTCGCTGCCCGCCGTTTGCGGTCGTGTCTGCCCGCAGGAAAAGCAGTGCGAAAGCAAGTGTATCCACCTAAAGATGAAACACCCCGCTGTAGCCATCGGCTATCTGGAACGCTTTGCAGCCGACTGGCAGCGCAACCACGACGATGGTCGCCTGCCCGAAATGGCACCCAAAAATGGCATTAAGGTGGCCGTTATTGGCAGTGGTCCCAGCGGACTGTCGTTCGCTGGCGACATGGCCAAGCGCGGTTACGATGTCACGGTGTTTGAAGCCTTGCACGAGATTGGCGGTGTGCTCAAGTATGGCATTCCCGAGTTCCGTCTGCCTAACAGCATTGTGGATTTCGAGATTGACGGCTTGCGCAAGATGGGCGTGAAGTTTGAAAAAGACGTCCTCGTGGGCAAAACCATCACCTACGACAATTTGCACGAAATGGGGTTCAAAGGCGTATTTGTAGGCTCCGGAGCGGGCTTCCCGCGCTTTATGGACATCCCCGGTGAAAACCTGAATGGCGTGATGTCGAGCAACGAATACCTCACCCGCATCAACCTGATGGCTGCCGGACGCGGTGGTGACACTCCTGTACTCACTGGCAAGACCATCGCCGTAGTGGGTGGCGGAAACACCGCAATGGACTCAACCCGCACCGCCAAACGAATGGGTGCCGAGCGCGTTATCCTCGTCTATCGCCGCAGCGAAGAAGAGATGCCCGCCCGTCTCGAGGAAGTGGGACACGCCAAAGAGGAGGGCATTGAATTCATGACCTTGCACAATCCTGTTGAATACCTCGGCGATGAAAAGGGCCGTGTGAAAGCAATGCGTATCCAACGCATGGAACTCGGCGAACCCGACGCCAGCGGGCGTCGCTCCCCCGTTCCCGTCGAGGGAGCCATCGAGGAAATCCCCGTCGACCTTGTCATCGTTGCTGTGGGCGTATCACCCAACCAGCTTGTCCCTCGCTCTATTCAAGGTTTGGAAGTGAGCAGGCGCAACACCATCGTCGTCAATGAGGAGACCATGCAGTCTAACGTGAGCGACCTCTACGCCGGTGGCGATATCGTGCGCGGTGGCGCTACGGTCATTCTCGCCATGGGCGACGGACGTCGAGCAGCGCTCAATATGCACGAACAACTCAGTAAATAAGCAAAGCACTTATCACTAAATTTTAGGCTCCAGAGGCGGATTTATCCTGCTCTGGAGCCTTTTCTCTTGGATTATAACGGCTTTTACCAGGAACCGTAAGACTTGCGGTCGGCATCTATACGCAGCAAAATGAACAGCAACAGGGTGAATCCCCACAACGATGAACCGCCGTAACTGAAGAATGGTAACGGGATGCCTATCACCGGGCACAAGCCCAGCACCATGCCTATGTTGATCGACAAGTGGAAAATGAGGTAACTCGCCACACAGTAGGCATACACTCGCGCAAAGGTGGTGTGTTGTCGCTCGGCTATGGTGATAATGCGAAGGATGAGCGCCAAAAAGACGATCAACACAAGCGACGACCCGACAAACCCTTCCTCTTCACCGATGGTGCAGAAGATGAAGTCGGTGTGCTGCTCGGGCACATATTTCAGTTTGGTTTGCGTGCCATTCAAGAAGCCTTTGCCCCACACGCCTCCTGAGCCTATGGCGATTTTGCTTTGGTTCACATTATAGCCCACGCCACGAGGGTCGTCCTCAATGCCCAGAGTGACCAGAATGCGCGTCTTCTGATGGGGTTGCAACACGCTGTTGAACGCTATATTCACGAGGAACATAAACGCTATTGAAGCCACAGCAAAAGCGATGGTGAGCAGCACCTTGCGCATGTCGTCATGGAACATGCCGTATAACAGATACAAGATGGAAACACCTATCACTGTAAAGAAAAACGCATAACCGTTGATGACAATACCGAAATAGGCCAGCGCTCCAGCCACAGCCCCGGCAGCCAAATAACCCAGCAGCACGTTGCGGGTGAGTATAAACGAACGGCAATAGAAAGCCAGCATACCAACCAGAAGCACCATAATGATGATAAACACCAAAAACATACCCAATGGTATGCCCATAATCATCACCGTGGCGAACTTGAGTACTAGCACAAAATAGGTGACGGCGCACAACGCGGCAAAGAGCACAAACCCGCTCATTCCTTCACGATAGAGCACAAAAATCAAAGAGGTATAGACCAGAGCCGAGCCGGTTTCCTTCTCCATGATGATGCATAGAATGGGCAGAACAATGATGCCTATGGCTATGGCATAACTTTTCCAGTTGTTAAGTGCGAAACCATATGTGCCGAACAATTTGGCCAGCGCCAGCGCAGTGGCGCACTTGGCAAATTCTGCTGGCTGGAGGCTTACAGGTCCGAACACCAGCCACGAGCGCGACCCCTTGATGTCGGGGGCTATGAATATGGTCGCAATCAGCAACAATATCATCAGCACATAGACAGGATAGGCGTAGGCCTCATACAAGCGCCGGTCAATGAGCAACAACGACAATCCAATGAAAAACGAAAGACCTGCCCACAGGAATTGTTTGCCCGAAAATCCTGAAAAATCAAACATGCTGCTCGACTTGTCAAAATTATAGGTTGCGGCATAGATACTCACGGCTCCAGCCACGATGAGTATCAAGTAAAGAATGACAGTCACCCAGTCTACCGACTTGAGCAGGCTGCCTCCTTCGTTATTATTTTGTTGCTGCAATTCCATGAGTTAGTTCTTGTTTGTAGTAACTGGAGTCGTATTGGTCGAAGCCGCTTTTTTGGGGCCGTAGGCTTTGGTGCTGACCGAGCTTGTCGATGACATGCGATTGGCTTTTGCCTCGCCGCCTCCCGACAGTTGTCCGCGCAAGTATTTCTCAATCATCACCGCAGCCACAGGCACCGCCACAGTGGCGCCAAATCCCGAGTTCTCGGCATAGACACAAATGGCAATCTTGGGGTCGCTCATCGGAGCAAACCCCATGAAGACCGAGTGGTCACGGCCATGCGGGTTCTGGGCGGTTCCCGTCTTTCCGCACACCTCAAGGCCCGCCAGGTTAGCCCCACGGCAGGTGCCTCCGGTTACCGCCATACGCATACCCTCCACTATGCTGGGATAATACTGCTTGTCAATCGTCGGGTCGTGACGTTCTATGCATTTCTTAAGCACTCCCACCCCTTCGATGTTTCGTACCACATGGGGGGTGATATAGTAGCCACGGTTAGCGATGGTGGCTGCCAAATTGGCAATCTGAAGCGGGGTCGCAAGTATTTCGCCCTGCCCTATTGCATCACTGATAACACTATAGCTGCTCCACTTGCCTTCGCCACGAATCTTGTCGTAGAATGCGGCATTGGGAATAAATCCACGGCTCTCGTGCGGCAAATCCACATTCAGTTTATAGCCGTACCCCATCGACACCATGTGCTTCTTCCACACCTCAAAGGCTTCACTAATGTTTTTGTACTTCTTGCGATTCTCCAACATGCGTTTCAATCCCCAACAGAAGTAGGCATTACACGAAGTTTGGATGGCAGGCTTCAGTGGTAATGGTGACCCGTGACCGTGACAACCCACTCTCATGCCACCACTCACAAAACCACGATAGCACGGGAATGCCGTCGACAAGTCAATAATCCCTTCCTGCAGGAAAATGAGGCCCTGCGTGGGCTTGAAAGTCGAACCGGGTGGATAACCAGCCTGAATGGAGCGATCAAACAACGGCATACGTGGGTCGCGTATCAACGCGGCATAATTATTGCCTCGCTCCTTGCCCATAAGCAACGATGGGTCGTAGTTAGGACTGGTGACTAGTGCCAGTATCTCGCCTGTCTTCGGCTCAATGGCGACAATAGCGCCCATCTTGCCCTGCATCAGACGTTCGCCCAACGCCTGCAAGTCCATGTCTATGCTCAAATGCAAGTCGTTACCAGCTATGGGGGTAATATCGTTAGCTCCGTCATTATAGCGACCTTTGATTTTCCCCAACGCGTCACGAATCAGAATTTCTTTGCCTTTTCGGCCACGAAGCCATTTCTCATAGCTTTTCTCCACGCCCAAGTCACCGATGTAGTCACCGGGACGATAATAATCGTCACCATCAATATCACTCTGATTCACTTCGCGGATATTACCCAAGATATTGGCGCCGCAAGTCACATTATACTGGCGCAAAATGCGCTGAACGATGTAGAAACCGGGGAATCGGTACAGTTTTTCCTGAAGGCGACCATAGTCCTGGGCCGAGATGTGAGGCAAAAGCACCTGTTGGGTATAGGCCGAATAGTTACGACCCTTTTTCATCGTCTCAATGCGACGGTTTAATTCTTCAGGAGTGATTTGAAGGGTCTGGCAGAAGTCTAGTGTGTCGAATGGCTGCACGTCCTTGGGTATCATCATCACGTCGTAGGCAGGCTGGTTATACACTACCAACTTGCCCATGCGGTCATAAATCAACCCGCGTGAGGGATAAATCGTTTTCTCTAAAAACGCATTGCTGTCGGCATTCTCTTTGTACTTGCTGTCGCCAACCTGGAGCACGAACAAACGGCCGATGTAAATCATCACCAGCACAACTATAACGCCCGCAATCACAAACTTGCGTTTCTCCAGATTATAGTCCTTTCTCACGTTTTGTACTAACTAAACTGTCGACTCCTAACAAAATCAAAGCAGTGAGCAATGTGCTAGCCAAAATTCGTTCAAAGGTGAGCAACACATCGCGCAACGTGAATGCCTGGATAAAGAAAATGAGCGTGCAATAAATGAACACCAGGGTTATCATATATTTCGCATATACACCCAGACCCATCGTTTGTATTGACGGAATGGGGTCGGCCATCTCGTTTTCGCGAGGCACAAAGATGTTGAACACCGTGTGACGCACACCGGCCACAACCGTGCACGACAGGGCATTCATGCCCGGTGTGTTGCCGAACACATCCACCATCAGCCCCGTCAGGAATGCCACCGTGAGGATGATGTTGGTGTGCCAGTTCATGGGCAGACGCAGAATGAGGTAGATGAAAACGAAAGGAACCGCCACATTGAAGAGGATAATCTTGATGCACACCGCTTGCACGAGTATCAGCACGATGGCAAGTATCACAAACTGTATTATCGTCTTTGTCATCGCCTCTCCTCCTTCGCTTTGGCGACCGAATCGGCATCGGCGCGTTGCAATTCATGTAACTCGTCACGCATGTTGTTCGTAATGACACGTACTGCGCTCAACTGGCTGAAATTGGTGGTCAGGCGCACACGCAACGAAGCGAAACTGGCTTCATCGCCCTGTGCCTTGCCCTCAACGATACCAACGATGAGACCTTCGGGGAACAACGCCGAATAGCCGCTCGTAATCACGGTGTCACCTTTGTTGAAAGTCACATGCTTGGGCAAATCACCCAACACGGCATATTGTGGACTACGACCATCCCAAATCAAGGAACCGAAGTACTCATTGTTCTTCAGTTTGCACGACAGTTTCATATCGGTGTTCAGCAACGAAATAACACGAGACGCATTCGGGCCGACCACGTTCACCACGCCCACCACACCATTCTGGTCCACTACGCCCATTTGAGGCTTCACGCCCTGGCGTGAACCACGGTTGATGGTGATATAGTTATGGGGCTGCGCTATGCTGTTGCTGATGACTCGGGCCATGACAAAGTCGAAGTGCTGCTTGAACGGCTCACGCGATGAATCAGGCACCAGCATCTGCAAATCCTTGACTTGTGAGCGCAACGACACCAGTTCCATCTCGAGCAAGGCATTACGCTCTTGCAAGTCCTCATTGATATCTTTCAGGTGAAAATAGGAGGTGACCGTGCTCATCGCCTCATAGGTGGTTGCACTCACCGCATTGGCCGAAGTAAGATAAACACTCTGCTGGTAAGGATTATCACGAAATAAGAGCACAAGGCTCAGAATCATGTAAACCATGAAAACGAGCCATGCGCTATGCTTGATAAAAAAACTAAGCAGATTGTTCATCTAGCATCCTCCCTCTATTTCAGGGGCGCTCCCCTATTAGCGTTTCAAGAACTGGAAGTGCTTGATATTTTTCAGTGCCACTCCTGTACCCTTGGCCACGGCGTGCAATGGATCTTCGGCCACATGGAAGTTGATACCGATTTTGTCGGTCAAGCGTTTGTCCAGTCCACGCAGCAATGCGCCACCACCTGTCAAGAACACACCATTTTTCACGATGTCGGCATACAACTCAGGGGGTGTCTGCTCCAAGGCGCTGAGCACTGCGGCCTCAATCTTGCTGATGGATTTCTCGATGCAGTGGCAAATTTCCTGATAGGTCACAGCCACCTCCATGGGCAGTGCAGTCATCACATTCGGGCCATGGACGATGTAGGGTTCAGGTTCTTCTTCAAGTTCGGTAAGGGCCGAACCAACTTCAATCTTAATTTGTTCGGCGGTGCGCTCACCCACCTTCACATTATGGGCGCGACGCATGTGTTCACGGATATCGGCTGTAAGGTCGTCACCGGCGATGCGGATACTCTTGTTGCTCACGATACCACCCAGCGAAATCACGGCGATTTCGGTGGTTCCGCCACCTATATCCACAATCATGTTGCCCTCGGGAGCCAGCACATCGAGCCCGATACCTAGCGCAGCTGCCATCGGCTCATAAATCATATAAACGTCACGGCCACCTGCATGTTCACTCGAGTCACGCACGGCACGAATCTCCACCTCAGTCGAACCCGAAGGAATGCACACCACCATGCGCAGCGAGGGAGAATACCAGTGTTCCTTGCTACTCACTTTCTTGATCATACCACGAAGCATGAGTTCGGCGGCATTAAAGTCGCCAATCACACCGTCACGCAACGGACGCACCGTCTGGATACCCTCGTGTACCTTGCCGTGCATTTCACGGGCACGCTCACCAACAGCTATAAGTTTTCCCGTTTTGGAATCAAGCGCCACTACCGAAGGTTCATCTATCACAATCTTGTTGTTGTGGATGATGATGGTGTTGGCTGTTCCAAGGTCAACAGCTATTTCTTGCGTAAAAGATAAAAGTCCCATTTCTTATTCTTTTTTATAAATGATTATTAATGTCTAAAATGGCGTATGCCTGTCATGACCATAGCCATATCGTTCTCGTTACAATAGTCAATACTCTCTTCATCGCGCACCGAGCCACCGGGTTGAATCACTGCGGTAATGCCCGCCTTGTGGGCAATCTCGACGCAATCGCCAAAGGGGAAGAAAGCGTCCGATGCCATCACCGCACCCTTCAGGTCGTGACCGTGGACACGCGCTTTCTCAATGGCTTGCTTCAAGGCGTCAACACGCGAGGTCTGCCCCACTCCATTGGCGAGCAGCATGCCGTTTTTGGCCAGCACAATCGCATTGCTCTTGCAGTGCTTGACAATGATGTTGGCCAGCAGCAAGTCGGCCTCTTCTTCGGCAGTGACCGCTTTCTTGGTCACTTGGCGCAAATCGGACGGTTGCTCCTTCATGACGTCACAAGTCTGCTCCAAGGCTCCGTTCAACACCGTGCGAACTTGCGTAGCCGGCAGATTGAAATCTTTCATCTGCAAGATGATGCGATTCTTCTTCTGTTGCAATATCTCGAGTGCCGTCGGCGTATAGCCGGGAGCAATGCACACCTCAATGAATATCTTGTTCATCTCGGTGGCGGTGTCCTCATCAATTTCTCGGTTGGTCACATGCACACCGCCGAATGCACTCACCGGGTCACCGGCCAGAGCGGCGCGATAGGCATCGACCAGCACGGCGCGGGTCGCAAGGCCGCAAGCATTGTTATGCTTCAAGATGGCAAACGTGGGTTGCTCAAAATCTTTGATCAAGCGCACCGCGGCGTCAATATCAAGCAAGTTGTTGTAGGATATCTCCTTGCCGTGCAATTGCGTGAACATCTGGTCAAAGTCGCCATGAAAACAACCCCACTGATGGGGATTCTCACCATAGCGAAGAGGTTTGTCACCATCCACCGCTAATCTCAAATGGCTGTGTCCGCCAGCATTGAAGTAATTAAAGATGTGACTGTCATACGCACTTGACACGGCAAACGCCTCACAAGCCAACGCCCTGCGTTCTTCCAGTGTAGTGGCGGCCATGCCGTGACCACGCATCATGGCGAGCAACGAGGCGTATTGCGCCTTGCTCGCCACAATGGCCACATCGGCAAAGTTCTTAGCGGCAGCACGGATAAGCGAAATGCCGCCAATATCAATCTTTTCAATAATATCGACCTCGGAGGCTCCACTTGCCACGGTCTCTTCGAAAGGATACAAATCCACAATCACAAGGTCGATGGCCGGGATGTCGTATTGCGATGCTTGAGCTTGGTCTTCGGCCAGTTCACGACGGTGAAGGATTCCGCCGAACACTTTCGGGTGCAACGTCTTCACGCGACCACCAAAAATGGACGGATAGCCTGTCAAGTCTTCCACCGCTTCACATTCGTAACCAAGCGACTGAATGAAACTGCGGGTTCCTCCAGTTGACAAGAATTGCACCGACGAATCGGCCAGTATTTTCAATATGTCCTCAAGTCCGTCTTTGTGGAAGACCGATATGAGAGCACGCTTTATTCTTATAGTCTCAGCCATCGCTTCAAGCCGCTTGATTTTAGTGCAAACAAACTGCAAAACCAGTTAGTAAACCCAGTCCTGCAGGCATGTTGAACACCTCACATTTTTCACGTGCAAAGTTACTACAATTTACACGATTAATCATCAAGATTAGACAATATTTTTTTCAATATTTTTTTCTCAAAAAAAAGCAGTGGGGCTATAAGCCGGGTTATGTAGCAGCGCACATGGCTCTGCCGCTTGCCATTTATCTGTCCGACACATTGCTGTGACGGTATATCGGGCCACTTGCGTGGCACGAAGTAGCAGCCTACCCCCCGACAATGGACGAGCAGCCCTTAGATGTCGGTATACTTGACCTTGCAACTCACAGGTGGTGCGGCACGCAATGTCACCATCACGTCCGGTGGGCTCTTACCCCGCCTTTTCACCCTTACCGCCGGTGCGACAAGCGCACTGGTGGCGGTTGTTTTCTGTCACTTTAACCCCACGGTCGCCCATGGCTTCCCGTTAAGAAATGTGATGCTCTGTGTTGCCCGGACTTTCCTCTTGGCGAAAACTCGCCAAGCGACAAGCCACCCCACTGCCAATGTCTTTGGAAGTGCAAAATTACTAAAAAAGTATGACATGAATGGTGACCTTTCCAAAATTTAGCGTATATTTGCGACAATAATAACGAACAGCAACCATTCGACATGAAAAAACAACTGCTTCTTTTGACCTTGTTCCTGATGGCGTTAGCCATCCCGACCCGTGCGGCCAGCACTCATCTTTATCGTGGAAACAGCACTTATTCCAGCGACATTCTTTACACCTGGGATGGGAAATATGTATACAGCGGCAACAGCACTTATTCCAGCGACATTCTTGCCACTTGGGATGGAAAATACCTGTATCGCGGACGCAGCAACTATTCTAGTGACATCATTTTCTCGTGGGACGGAAAATACCTGTATCGCGGGCGCAGCGGCTACTCCAGCGACATCCTTTACACTTGGGATGGGAAATACTTGTATCACGGGCGCAGCACCTACTCCAGCGATATCGCGGTCACCATCAGCAACAACTGCGTCTATCTGGGACGGAGCAATTACAGCAGCGACATCCTGTATCGCTTCTCTGGAATGATTCCGGTTCCCGTGCTTATTTTCATGCTGAATTAGCCTGACTAGAGTTTAGGTATCAAGTGCCTTACGCCATCATTCCCACATCAGGTCGCGAATGATGGCGTCACTTGTCATGACACCCAATGCCGTAAGGCGCAAACGTCCGTCGGACTGTTCCAACTGGCCCTGTTCCTCATACGACCGAGCGGCCTGAAGCAGGTGTGCGACGGCATTCTCGCCGAACCGGTGACGCACAGCATCCACATCGATTCCGCATGAGGTACGCAGTTGTACCATCACCGTCTCGTCATAACGCTCACGAGGTGTCAACACCTCCTCCTCGAAGCACGTCTGCCCGTTCTCAAGCGAGTTTATATACCGCATCATGTCGCAGGGATTGTAACGCCGAACCGCTCCGTCATAACTGTGGGCCGAGGCACCCAGACCCAAATAAGGAGTATCGTTCCAATACGATGAATTGTGGCGTGAATATCGACCCGGCAAGGCGAAGTTAGATATTTCATAATGCTCATATCCTGCGTCATGCAAGGCTTGGGTCAAGTAGGCATACATAGCCACGCTCAGGTCCTCATCGGCCTCCTGCACCTCGCCCCGTTCGCGCTGGAGCCACAACACGGTTCCAGGCTCAAAACTCAATGCGTAGGCTGATATATGCTGCGGATGCAACTCAATCGCTTTTTGTACCGATAGCCGCCATGAATCCATCATTTGCCCCGGAAGACCATAGATAAGGTCGATGCTCACATTGGTGATTCCCGCACGGCGAATGGCGGCCACCGCCCGTTCTGCTTGGAGCGCGGTGTGGCGGCGCCCCACAGCTTGCAGCTCGCTGTCGACAAAACTTTGCACACCCATACTGATGCGATTCACACCCAGTCGCACCAATTGTTCAATGTACGGTTGGTTAACGTCATCGGGATTGACCTCTATGGTAAACTCCTCAACACCTGCCAGCGGCAACGTCTCGTTCAAGCCTTGCACCAAGTGCGCCAACTGCATCACCGACAGTTGAGAAGGCGTTCCACCTCCTATATAAATAGTGGTGATGTGCGACACGGCATCGCCCAGTTCATGTTGTCGCAGACGAGCCTCGGCCAGCACCGCGTCAAGGTACCGGTCGGCCTGACCGACGCCCACCGTAGAGTAGAAATCGCAATAGGTGCAACGTCGGGCGCACATCGGGATATGTATATACACACCTGCCATTATCCCTGCAAAGTTACGATTAAGCGAGAGAAATGCAAAGAAGAACTTGCTTTTATTTGCATTTCCGAGCGACAGTAACTTCGGCGAAGCCAACGTTACGATGATTAAGCGAGGGAAATGCAAAGAAGAACTTGTTTTTATTTGCATTTCCGAGCGACAGTAACTTCGGCGAAGGGCGTGAAATAGTTAGAAAAGTATAAATTATTTGTTATTGTTTCGAAAGATAATGATGGTTTCGTAAAAAATCACTAATTTTGCAAGCTAATAACAGCACACTCGCCTCAACAGTGAGTGAGTGTTGTTGTGTGACAAGCGCTAAGAACAAATATATCAACATATTATAATTAACTGATAAATGAAGGTTTATAAAACTAACGAAATCAAGAACGTCTCCTTACTTGGTGGTAAGGGGTCGGGAAAAACCACACTCGCCGAGGCTATCCTCCACGGGTGTGGTGCAATCAACCGTCGCGGTTCTGTTGACGCAGGTAACACCGTGTGTGACTATTTCCCCGTAGAGAAAGAGTATGGTTACTCGGTTTTCTCAACGCTGTTCTATGCCGAAACTGCCGGCAAGAAAATCAATTTCATCGACTGCCCCGGTAGTGATGACTTCGTGGGCAACGTGGTAACAGCGCTCAACGTGACCGACTCCGCTCTCATGCTCATCGACGGACAGTATGGCGTGGAAGTGGGTACGCAGAACCAATTCCGCACAGTGAGCAAAATCAACAAGCCTCTCATGCTCGCCATCAACAAGATGGAGGCCGAGAAGACCGATTTTGACAATGTGCTCAACCAGCTCCAAGAGAGCTACGGCACAAAAGTGGTGCCCATCCAGTTCCCCGTCACCAGTGGCCCTGGCTTCAAGGCTATCGTTGACCTGCTCACCATGAAGCAGTACAACTATGGTCCTGACGGAGGCAAAGCTACCATCACCGACATCGACGCTAGCGTGGCCGACAAGGCCGAAGAACTCAAGGCAAACTTGCTGGAAATGGCTGCCGAGAACGATGAGGCTTTGATGGAGAAATACCTCGAAACCATGGAACTGAGCGAGGAAGAGACCATCGAAGGCGTTCGCAAGGGTATGCTCGACGGCAGCTTCATCCCCGTGATGTGCATCAGCGGTGAGAAGGAAATGGGCGTTGACCGCATGCTGGAAGTGATTGCTCAAATCGCTCCATCGCCCTGCGACGTAGCCGGCACTCCCGATACCGATGGCAACGAGGTGAAGCCCGATGCCAACGGCCCCCTCAGCTTGTTCTTCTTCAAGACCACCATTGAGCCGCACATCGGCGAAGTTTCCTACTTCAAGGTGATGTCGGGTACCATCAAAAGTGGCACTGACCTGAACAACATGAACCGTGGCAGCAAGGAGCGCATCGCTCAAATCAACACCGTGCGCGGCAACCTCACTCGCGAGAACGTCGACGAAATGGCTGCTGGCGATCTGGGCGCTACCGTTAAGCTGAAAGACGTGCGTCGTGGCAACACCCTCAATGACAAGGGCTGCGAGCATGTTTATGACTTTATCGAGTATCCCGCCCCCAAGTTCCAGCGTGCTATTCGTCCGCTCAACGAGAGCGAGATTGAGAAGTTGGGTACCATCCTCAACCGTATGCACGAGGAAGATCCCACTTGGCTCATCGAGCAATCCAAGGAGTTGAAGCAGACCATCATTTCCGGTCAAGGCGAGTTCCATCTGCGTACCCTCAAGTGGCGCATCGAGAATAACGAGAAACTCCAAGTCGAGTACATCGAACCTAAGATTCCTTATCGCGAGACCATCACCAAGGCTGCTCGTGCCGACTATCGCCACAAGAAACAGTCAGGTGGTTCTGGCCAGTTTGGTGAAGTGCACCTGATTGTGGAACCATACCGTGAGGGCGATCCCGAACCCGACACTTACAAGTTCGGTAACCAAGAGTTCAAGATGAACATCAAGGACAAACAGGAAATCCCCATGGAATGGGGCGGTATGCTGGTTATCTACAACTGTATCGTGGGCGGTGCTATTGATGCACGCTTCATCCCTGCTATCGTGAAAGGTATCATGGACCGCATGGAGCAAGGACCTCTCACCGGTTCTTACGCTCGCGACGTGCGCGTCTGCATCTACGATGGTAAGATGCACCCCGTCGACAGTAACGAAATCTCTTTCCGTCTGGCAGCCCGTAACGCCTTCAGCGCAGCCTTCCGTGAGGCTAACCCCAAGGTGCTTGAGCCTGTTTATGACGTGGAAATCCTGTTGCCCAGCGACAGCATGGGTGGTGTACAAAGTGACCTCCAGGGCCGCCGCGGTATCATGATGGATATGTCCAGCGAGAATGGTTTGGAGAAGATCAAAGCCAAAATTCCTCTGAAGGAAATGGCCAGCTACTCTACCGCCTTGAGTTCCATTACTGGCGGCCGAGCTTCGTTCAGCATGAAGTTCGCCAGCTACGAGCTCGTTCCTGCCGATGTGCAGGCTCAACTGCTCAAGGAATACGAGGAGTCGAAGCAAGACGAGGATTAATCACAGCGTCAGCTTCGGTAATGATAAAGGTGGAACCGCCCTCAGGCAGTCCCACCTTTTTATTTTTTAGGCCTTCTAGAATTACAAGAAAATCTAGGATAGCATCTAGAATCCCGTCCAGGTTTGGCGCCACAAGTGCCGTGCCAATTCATCCCAGCGCACGATAGTGGCTCCGAAGAAGTCGGCAACATAACCGTTGAGCATCTCCTGTGCCTGACCCTTGTCGGTCGCATTGAGTTTCACCCACGTTTCTTCCACAAACGGCAGCTCACGCTGCCCCTTGTTCATGAAGTAGTCACGCAGGGGCTCAAGGGTCTTGCGATGAGTTCCCCAACGCACGGTGGCGAGACGATTCGCCTTTCGGTAATGCCACAACGCGGCATCATCGCGGTCGCTGTGCTGGCCACACACTTGTAGCAGTTTGGGCAATTCGGTCGTACCGGCAAATATGGGAAAACGGGGACTTTCGCCAGGATTGTCGAGCGCAATCCATGCCACACCACCCACCTCATCGGGTAACCACGAGCGCGACTGAATGACCGTGCTGTAGGCACACCACGACACGCTTACGGTGCGGATGTTCTTCATCGCCGAGTCACCCTTGGCATAGTACATATTGATCTCATCGGGGCGCATCCACGGGTTGGAGAACGGCGACACGATGCTGTCGGGTTCGTTCTCGACCAAATTGCCGTCCTTGTCCTTGCGCTTCGGATTAGGAATCAGGTTGCGACCACTCAGGTTCTTGTCGGTTCCTTCGTAATAGCTGGTGAGCAACTGCATCACACGCTCAGGGCTGACCAGCGAATCGGGCTTGACACTCAAGGGCAACAACTCCACTGTATCACTCAGATTGAGCGATGGTGCCAACTGGCTCATGATGAAGTGTTCGCGCACGCTATAGTTTTTCTTTTCGTGCATATAGTTCTCTCCGCTATAGACACGCCAAAAGTTAAACTCTTCCTTGCCGTCCCATAATTTCAGCCGCTTGGCGACATCAAACACGTTGTCCGAAGCCATATAGCGGTCTTTGTTGTTCAGGTCCAGCGTGGTGATGCGCGAGATGTTGGCCGAGACGGCAATCTCGTCATCAGGGATTCTCACCGCTGCCCACACGCCGCCCACTTTCTTGGGGCCTTCGCCGAACACTTCAAAAATCCACACCTCATTCTTGTCGGAGATGGTCAAGCACTCCCCGCTGTCGCCATAGCCATAATCCTTCACTAGCTGTCCCATGAGCTGTATGGCCTCACGAGCCGTTGAGCAACGCTCAAGGGCGATGCGCTCCAGTTCCTCGATGTAAAACAGGCCCTTCTTGTTACGAAGTGTGTCCTTGCCACCGATGGTGGTCTCACCCATGGCCAACTGCTTCTCATTCATGCACGGATATGCGGTATCCAGAAAACGATAGGTGTGACGCACCTGCGGGATAACACCCAGCCGATACATCTTCGTACTGTCTTGTGCCGATTGCGTGTGCATACGGCCTTCATAGATGGCGGTCACCGTGTCGCGCTCGTAATCGCGCGCCGGCACCATGTTCATCCATGTGCGGTACCAAGAATCGCAAGTGTGCGAGGTCATGACCGAGCCGTCGGTCGATGCCCGTTTGCCCACCATGATGCTGGTGCACGACATTCGCCTACTGGGTTCATTCTCTTGTGCCCAAATGGGCAACGAAATTAGCATTACGGCTATTGCGATAAATAATATTTTTTTCATTTATACTGAGTTTTAATGGTTTCAAACAGAGCCTTGCAGCCTTCTTCCACATCGCGCCAGGTAGCGTCGAAATCGCCCGTGTACCACGGGTCGGCCACATCACCCGGGCGAGCGGTATAGTCTAACAGAAGATGTATCTTCTCTTCCGGATCTCCGCCGGCAATACGACGCATGTTACGCAAATTGGCGCCGTCCATACCGATTAACAAATCATAGTGCTCATAGTCTGCACGCGTCATCTGTCGGGCCGTTTTGCCGGCACATTCCAAGCCATGCTCCGCCAGTTTTCGACGGGCGGGAGGATAAACCGGATTCCCAATCTCTTCGGTTGATGTGGCGGCCGACTCAATGTGGAAACAATGCGCCACGCCAGCCTTTTCCACCACGTCTTTCATCACAAACTCCGCCATTGGACTCCGACAGATGTTACCGTGACACACAAATAGTATTCTTATCATTGTTTTCATTTGCTGTGCTCAATGATGGGGGCAACGGCGGCGGCGATGGTCTCAAGGTATTGTTGGTCGATGGTGTCGAAGGTGGCCAGTTCCTTGCTGTCGATGTCCAGCACCGCCAGCACTTTTCCGTCATGGCTCAGTAGCGGCACCACAATTTCGGAACGTGACATGCTGCTGCAAGCGATATGTCCTGGGAACGCCTCCACATCGGGCACAATGATGGTCTCACCACGTTCCAGCGCCGTGCCACACACACCTTTCCCACGCGGAATGCGATAACACGCCACTGGCCCTTGAAACGGCCCCAGTTGCAGGGCATCGCCCTTCACCACATAGAATCCTGTCCACCAAAATCCCATGGTCTCATGCACCAACGACGACACGTTGGCCATAACCGACACCGCATCGTCTTCTCCTTCAATCAAGGCTCGCACCTGAGCAACCAGTTCCTCGTAGCGTTTTGCTTTCATCCTGTTATGTCTTTTTCGTTCAATTCAAGAAGGCAACACTGCCATACGCGCCAGTCAACATAAGCCTGTTGATTGGATGATTACTTTCGCAAAATTAGCTTTTTTTTCACGTTCTTCCAACTATTCAATCCTTTTTTCTTGGTTGGTCTTCTTGCGACTGGTGCAAAAAACATGAGGATGCGATGACGCACCCTCATGATTCGTATGATTTCAGCAGGAATTACTCCCCTGCTTCCTTCTTGAGGCGCTCGGTAAGCATGGGCACAATCTTGTGCAAGTCTCCCACGATACCCAGGTCGGCAACGCTGAAGATGGGAGCGAACTTGTCCTTATTGATGGCGATGATGAAATCGCTCTCTTCCATACCAGCCAAGTGCTGGATAGCACCACTGATACCGCATGCCACATAAAGTGTTGGACGCACAGTCTTGCCGGTTTGACCCACTTGACACTCGTGGGGCATCACGCCATTATCGACCATGGCACGCGACGAAGCCACTTGTCCACCCACCACATCGGCCAGTGCCTGCAGCTTGTCGAAGCCTTCCTTGTTGTGAACGCCACGTCCACCCGACACCAGAATCTTGGCTTCCGAAATATCGGCCACCTGCTTGTCGGCCTTGATGGTCTTCACGAGTTTCACCTTGAATTTGGAAGTGTCAAACTTAGGCATAAACTCAGTGACAACGCCTTGACGACCGGGCTGGCGCTGCATCTTCTGCATTACACCTGGACGCACGGTTGACATTTGCGGGCGGGTGTTGGGACACACGATGGTGGCCATCAAGTTGCCGCCAAATGCCGGACGCGTGGAATGCAAGTCGAGTTCGCCTTCCTTATCAGGTTGAATCTCCAACTTCGTGCAGTCGGCGGTAAGACCGGCTTTCAGACGCGAGGCCAAGCGTGGAGCCATGTCGCGACCGATGGTGGTAGCACCATACAGCACAATATTGGGCTTGCGTTCCTCAATGATTTGGTACACAGCCTGAGAGTACTGCTCCGACAGATAATCCTTCAACTCGGGAGTATCCACCACTATCACCTCATCGGCTCCATATTCAACCAGTGTCTGAGCCTGATCCTTGATGCCGTAGCCCAAGAATATGGCGACCACCTTTTCGCCCAACACATCAGCGAGGTCACGGGCCTTGCCCAGAAGTTCGAATGCAACAGGCTGGATAACGCCTTCACGTTGCTCTGCAAAAACGAATACGTTCTTATAATCTTTCTTTTCCATAGACCCTGACTTTTAGATGATGTGTTTCTCTTTCAGTTTTTTCACTATCAGCTCAACGGCTTCTTCCTCGCTCACTTCGTGAACTTCGCCGGGAGCCTTCATGGCTTTGGGGAAGGATTGGAACACCTTCGTCGGTGAACCGGCGAGGCCCAACTTACCTTCATCAACGTCGATTTTGTCGGCGCCCCAAACCTCCACTTCCTTGTCATAGGCAGCTACGATGCCGCTCACACTCATGTAGCGAGGTTCAAAGGCCGATGCCAGCACGGTGAGCAGGCACTTGCCTTCCACCTCCAGCACTTGCACGCTGTCCTCATTCTCTTTGTGAACCAGCAGATGGCCATTGTCCATCAATTCGGCGGCGGCCACATAGGTGATTTGAGGCAGGTCAAGGTGTTCGGCCAACTCAGGACCAACCTGTGCCGTGTCGCCGTCGATTGCTTGACGGCCGGCAATGATCAGGTCATAGTCCAACATACGGCACAATCCCGACAGAGCATACGACGTTGCCAAAGTATCGGCACCGGCAAATTTGCGGTCGCTCAGCAAAATGGCGCGGTCGGCACCCATTGCCAGAGCTTCACGCAACATCACATCGGCCTGAGGAGGACCCATGGAAATCACCGTCACATTGGCTCCAAACTTGTCTTTCATCTGCAAGGCAAGTTCAAGACCGCCTTTGTCATCCGGGTTCATAATGCTGGGAACACCCTCACGAATCAAAGTACCCTTCACGGGGTCAATCTTGATTTCGGTAGTATCCGGAACTTGCTTGATACAAACTATAATATTCATATTGCTTTCCTTTTATTATTTAAATAAATGACCGGCAATGACCATGCGCTGGACTTCCGAGGTTCCTTCGTAAATCTCGGTAATCTTCGCGTCACGCATCATGCGCTCTACGGGATACTCA
This sequence comes from Muribaculaceae bacterium, assembly GCA_017619935.1. Lineage (GTDB taxonomy): Bacteria > Bacteroidota > Bacteroidia > Bacteroidales > Muribaculaceae > Sodaliphilus. The sequence goes on from JAFZRJ010000016.1 coordinate 20,431, forward strand.
CGAGTGTAACCATAACCACCATGGAACTGCACGGCCTTGGTGGTCACTTCCATGGCTGTTTCGGCTGCAAACAGTTTTGCCATGGCTGCATCGGCCGAGTAAGGAATACCGTTGTCCTTCTTCCATGCGGCACTGCGCACGAGAAGACGGGCAGCCTCCACCTTGGTCTTCAAGTCGGCCATTTGGAACTGAGTGTTCTGGAACTTGGCGATGGCACGGCCAAACTGCTTGCGCTCCTTAGTATATTTCACGGTCTCGTCAATGGCACCCTGAGCGATACCCAGAGCCTGTGACGCGATACCGATGCGACCACCGTCGAGCGTTTTCATGGCGATGCTGAAGCCCCTGCCGAGCTGGCCCAACAGATTCTCTTTGGGCACAATGCAGTTTTCAAAAATCAACTCGCAGGTGGCACTGCCACGAATACCCATTTTCAGCTCCTTCTTTCCGATGGAGAAACCGGGCATGTCCCTCTCGACGATAAAAGCCGAGATACCCTTGGTACCCATCGACTTGTCGGTCATGGCCATCACGATAAACACGTTGGCATAAGAAGCGTTGGTGATGAAAATCTTGGAGCCGTTCAGCACCCAGTGGTCACCGGCATCAACAGCGGTAGTCTGCTGCATAGCAGCATCGGTACCGGCATTAGGTTCGGTCAAGCCAAAAGCGCCAATCCACTCGCCAGAAGCCAGTTTGGGCAAGTATTTCATCTTCTGCTCCTCGGTGCCATGTTCCATGATGGGAGCCATGCACAAGGAGGTGTGAGCCGATAGCACCACACCCGTTGTCGCACACACTCTAGAAAGTTCTTCAACGGCCATGATATACATCTGCACGTTGCCTCCGGCACCACCATATTGTTTTGGAACAGGAATACCCATGATTCCGAGCTTACCCATCTTTTCGACAGTTTCCAGCGGGAATCGTTCCTGCTCATCGACTTCGGCGGCCAAAGGCTTTACTTCGTTTTCTGCAAACGAGCGAATCATCTGCAAGAAAAGTTGTTCTGTCTTTGAATAGCTAAAATCCATATTCTGTGTTATGATATTTACAATTACGATTGACAAGCCCGCTCGTTCATCTCCAAGCTGGCCGTCAGTAACTTGATTAATACTTATAGAATCCTTCGCCAGTCTTTCGTCCAAGCAAGCCTGCACGCACCATCTTCCTCAGCAGCGGGTGAGGACGATACTTGGGATCGCCAAACTCGTTGTAGAGCACTTCCATGATGGCCAGGTTCACGTCGTTACCGATCAGGTCGGCAAGAGCCAACGGGCCCATAGGATGGTTGGCGCCCAGCATCATGCACTTGTCGATATCTTCGGCGCTGGCGATACCATCGGCAAAAATGCCTACAGCTTCATTGATCATGGGGATAAGGATGCGATTGACCACGAAACCAGGAGCTTCGTTGACAGGCACAGGAGTCTTGCCAATCTCAGTAGTCAAATCTACAATCACTTTCGCAGTTTCATCGCTGGTCAACTGACCCTTGATAACTTCCACGAGCGCCATGCGGTCGGCAGGATTGAAGAAGTGGCAGCCGATAAACTGAGCGGGGCGGCTTGTGCAAGCGGCAATCTCAGTAATCGACAACGACGATGAGTTAGTAGCGAAGATAGTCTCGGGCTTGCAGATTTTATCCAGCTCCATGAACACATCTTTCTTCAACTGCATATCCTCGACAGCGGCTTCAATAACGAGGTCGGCGTCGGCAAATGTAGCGTAATCAGTGGTGGTGGTGATGTTTGCAAGGATAGCATCCATCGTGTCCTGAGTAATCTTTCCTTTTTCAATCAGTTTTGAATAACCTTTTGAAATTGAAGCCATAGCCTTATCAAGACTAGCTTGGGTACGGCTTTTCATGACCACGGGCATCTTGGTGGCGAAAGCTTTCACGATGCCTTTTGCCATTGTTCCTGTTCCAATTACACAAATTTTCATGACTAAATGGTTTATAAATTAATGATAAGTTTTTTCTTTATTTTCCAGTAAACACCGGTTTCTGTTTACCCAAGAAAGCGGCCATTCCGTCCTTCTGGTCTTGAGAGGCGAAGCACTTACCGAAGAGTTTGTTCTCCAGTTCAATGGCTTCATCGGCATTCAGGTCGTAACCTTCGTTGATGCTTTGCTTGGCGGCCTTGATGGCTAGCGGAGCATTTGCCAGCATGCGCTCGGCCATCTCCAATGCTTTTTCCATCAGCTCGGCTGGCTCATAGACGGCATTGACCAGACCAATTCGCAGCGCCTCATCGGCACGGATAGCCTTGCCGGTATAAATCATTTCCTTGGCATAGCCTTGACCCACGAGCTTTGGCAAGCGATAGGTGCCCGAAAATCCCGGGATGATTCCCAATCCAACTTCTGGCTGACCAAACTTGGCATTGTTCGAAGCGATGCGAATGTCACACGCCATCGCCAACTCGCAGCCACCGCCCAGCGCAAAGCCGTTGACAGCGGCAATGACTGGAATGGGAAGGGTTTCAATCTGACGGAACACCAAAGCGCCCCTTCGACCAAATTCGAAGCCTTCCTGCTCGTTCAACTGGGCCATTTCAGAGATATCGGCACCAGCCACAAACGACTTCTCTCCATCACCCGTGATGATGAGCACGCGAGTAGTCTCATCAAGACGACCGATGAAGTCGCCCATCTCCTTCAAGATGGCTGAATTGAGTGCATTCAGCGATTTGGGGGCCGATATCGTCATGATAGCGATGGCTCCTTTTCGCTCAATTTTCAAGAAATCATATTCCATGATTCGTGGAATTTAGAGGTCCATGGGTTTCAGGTCGGGAGCAATGATGAGCTTGGCCTCGGTAGCGGCTTGCACTTGCTCAACGGTGAATTCGGGATGAAGTTCACGCAGGACAATGCCCTCTGGAGTGATGTCCATCACACCCATTTCGGTAATAATCATGTTTACCTGGCCGGCGGCAGTAAGAGGCAGTGTGCATTCCTTCAAAATCTTGGGAGCACCCTTCTGAGTGTGTTCCATTGTCAAAATCACACGCTTTGCGCCCACCACAAGATCCATGGCGCCACCCATACCGGGAGCCATCTTGCCAGGAATAATCCAGTTGGCCAAATTACCTTTTTCATCGACCTGCAATGCACCCAGGAACGACACGTTCACATGGCCACCACGGATAATGGCAAATGAAGTGGCCGAGTCAAATGTGCAAGCGCCTTCATTGAGCGTGATAAAACCGCCACCGGCATTGATGAGGTTCTTGTCCTCCTCGCCTTCGGCTGGAGTGGGACCCATGCCCATAGCGCCATTCTCGGTTTGCAGTGTCACAGAGACACCTTCAGGAAGATAATTAGGAATCATGGTGGGGATTCCGATACCCAGGTTCACCACATCGCCGTCGTGCAGCTCTTTTGCGGCACGTTTTGCGATGACTTCTCTCATTTCGCTTTTTTCCATAATATTGAATTTTATGATATGAATGTTATGTTTGATGTCTTTAAATCCTAAGATTTATTTCATTCCTCGTTTCACCATTTCCTGCACAACGAACGAAGCCACGTCGTCGGCATAGGTATTCATTCCAAATCCGGCATCAAAGCCCAGCTCCTTGGCGAGCTCATGGGTGATGCGCGCACCACCGCAGCAACATATCATCTTGTCGCGCAAGCCTTCGGCCTCCATCAACTCGATGAAGTTGGTCATGTTTTGGATGTGGACATCTTTTTGCGTCACCGTCTGCGACACAATTAAGGCATCGGCATGCAGTTCAATGCCCTTGGCGATAAATTCCTCATTCGGCACCTGAGAGCCCAAATTATAGGCCTCAATCATCTCGTAGCGCTCCAAACCGTAATGTCCGGCATAGCCCTTCATGTTCATGATGGCGTCAATGCCAACGGTGTGGGCATCGGTTCCTGTCGAAGCTCCAACGATAACGATTTTTCGGCCAAAGTTCTCCTTGATATATTCGTCGGTTTCGTACATGTCCATCGTGTTGGATTCCACCTTAGGAACATAGATGTTCGAGTAATCCACCGTATGGTTACAACTGCCGTAACAGTTGAAGAACGTAAAACCGGGAGTCAGCTCTTTATAGTACACCACACTGGGATTCTCTAATCCCATCTTGCGCAGCAACTGCTTTGCGGCTTCAACAGCTTCGGCACCGCACGGCACAGGCAGCGTAAAGCTCAGTTGAACCTTGCCGTCGTTCATCGTGTCGCCGTATGGCTTTATCTTGGTGAGGTCTAAGGTTTTGTCAAAATCCTTAGCTTCCATCGAATATAATCCTTCGCTCATTTCTTACGTCCTTTTTAGTTATCGTTTACCTTTCATTAACTCCACAAATGGATTGAAATAATTGTCACCTTTCATCGTGACTCCTTCAAGTCCCTTTCCTCCATTCTTAGGACGCTTTACATCGCCAAAGATTCCTTTTTCAAGAGCTGTAAACAGTCCTTCTTTCGTAATGTCTTCAAGCAATTTGATGGTATTGCCCAGCACTTCCTTCGCACGATTTCGGCAAATGCCGCCTTCTACAAACTCCATTTCCTCGCCTATGCTCTTCATGTTGTTGAAGATGTATTTCGCATTTTCTATCGACAAGTATCGGTCGCTCATAAAGGGCGTATGGATGGCCTCGGTGGGCATTCCCAGCAACTGGATACCTTGATGCGTCCAGATGCCTATCATGTTGAACAATGCGTCTTGAATATGTCCACGGAAAATGTTGCCCGTCATAAATTTCGTGGGGGGCATGTACTTCAGTGTGGCTTTGGGGAAGATTTCGCGGGTCATTTGAGCCTGGGCCAGTTCGAGGAGGAAACCATTTTCCAGCATGGGGTCCATCTCAAAGGCGTGGCCAAGTCCCATTTGCTCTTCGGGCAAACCTGCCATCAACGCCAGTTGTTCGTTGATAAGGTCGGATGCCAGCACTGTGTGGGCGGCTTCCACGGCGTCGGCGGTTGTCAAGTAATTGTCTTCGCCCGTGTTGATAATCACTCCGGCAAAGCCATTGATAATGCGGCTCATGTATTGGTCCACCAGCGTGCGTTGCATGTTGATGTCGCGGAACAGGATGCCATATAACGCATCGTTCAACATCACATCCAGTCCTTCAAATGCGCCCATAATGGCTATTTCGGGCATACACAAACCGGAACAATAGTTACACAAGCGAATGTAACGGCCCTGCTCCTCGCCCACCTCATCGAGCGCCTTGCGCATGATGCGGAAATTCTCCTGAGTGGCAAACGTACCGCCGAAGCCCTCGGTGGTGGCTCCGTATGGCACATAGTCAAGCAGACTCTGACCTGTCGTGCGGATGACGGCAATAACGTCAGCACCCTGGCGCGCTCCAGCCTGAGCTTGCACCACGTCTTCATAGATGTTGCCCGTTGCCACAATGATATACAGATACGGCTTGGGCCCCTCGCCTATCGTGTTCAGATAATGCTCACGACGAGCGCGGCGAGTGCGAATACGACTCATGCTCTCATCAATCACCGGCTGCAATACTTCGGCAATTTGCTTCCCGTCGGTCGTCACCACTTGGGTGATGTCCAACTCCCCGCGCGACACCTTCTCGGCAATCTGCTGGGGATTAAGGCCAGTCTGTATCATGGCATTGGCGATGAAGAACAACGCGCCTTCATTCAGCACGCCTTTATCCTTCAATGCCTCAACAACCACATTGGGCAGTGGAACATCGTTATCGTCCACGCCGTCTATGCCCATCAAGCGGCACAATGTGCGTTCAACAGCCACTGTGGTATATTGCTCCACAAAGGCCTGCACATCTTCGGCTATGCCTTTAGCTAATCCTCTGGCATACTCTACTTTTTCAAAATCCAGTCCTAACTTACTCTTCTGCATATTATATAGTAATGAAATTATTTCGTGTCAATTTTCAATTCTTTTCGTGCCTGTTCTATCCACTCGCTGTCGATACCCAGACTTTCAGCAATGTTCAATGCCTCATGTGGTACATCACCATCCTGCACCTCAACAAGCGAATAATCCATCGCTCCATCGACGAAGCCCTTCACCCTTAAACGGTGAGACTCGCCCGGCTCTATATCGTAATGCGTGGTCATGACCAAACTCATCTCCCTTACCGACAACACTTTCAGCAGGGCCGCAACAAGAGCGGCACCCTCGGTGGGATTGGTGGTGCGGGCGGGTTCGTCAATCAACGCCAATAATTTTCTATTTTCGCGCGATGCCTTGATGACGGCATCAATATTCTTCATCTCAGCTGCAAACGACGACAAGCCTTTTTCTATCGACTGGTCATCACCAATGCAGAAATACACTTCTTCTTTGATGGCTATGTCGGCTCTGTCGGCAGGAATGCCGAAACCGAACTGAAACAGATACTGGCACAGCGTGAGTGTCTTCAATACCACTGTTTTGCCTCCCATATTAGCACCAGTTATCAACGTGGGCCTACGTCCGAAACTCACGTTCACCTTCTGGAACTCGCGGCCAGCTTTCGCCAACACGTCTTTCACTTGTGGATGGAATAGCCCCTCATATCGGCTTGTGTCATCCTGAGAAATCGTCGGGAAATGCATTCCCCGCTGTTTCATTTGCAAGGCTTTGGCAAGATTAACGTCAATCCTTGCAAGAGCGACTTGCACCTCGGCTATCGATTGAGCAAAGGGATGCAGTTTCTCGCTCAGTTCACTCCTTACTTCATTCTCCAACTCATTGGCCTCCGATAACAAATCATCGGCCTGATCGGGTTGTTGACGCATCTGGACGCGCAAGTCTTTCAAGCGTTCACAATAGGAGTCATAGATATAGAACGTCGCGATTTTCAATCCGTCGGGATCCAGAATGTTGACAATCTCCCGCATATCTGGTATGGCCGCGACATCGGCCATGCCATAGCTTTGCAGCAATTTTGAAACGTCAATTGACAATAGTGCCAAATGCTTGACTTCAAACAATTCTATATCATCAAGTGTCGCACCATGCTCAAGGTTTTTGATGGTGGTGCGAATATCCTTGAGCGCCTGCAGCTTGAACTGCAACGTGTTCAGGTGCGAATCATCGACTTGCTCAACAAATGTGACGAAACGACGCAGCGAAGCATAAGCTGCATCAATATCTTCGGCGGTGACCAGCATGGAAGTGTCAAGCAGCCAACGACGTGCACAACTCGACTGGATTTCCAGTTGGTCAAGCACGTAGCGAATACCGCACGGAGATTCTATGACATTTTTCAGTTTCATCACTCATTCTTCAACAAGTCATATACTGGAAGCTGAATGGCCTCCGAAAGGCGACTGCACAACGTGTCGGAATCAAGCACATAACCGCTGGGAGAAGTGGGATTGACCGTCACGGCTATCAATTTGCTTTTCTGCATCACTCTTACACAGCCACCTGCCTTGACAAACGCTTTGAATTGCTGCGGTGAAACGAAGATTTTCGTAAAATCACGCACCACAATTTCCACACCCTTCAAGCTCTTGTTTTGGCGAATCTTTTCTAAAAAGCCATCGACCAAAGCCCCTGCCACGTAGATGGTGGAACAAGTTTCCATCCCATCAAAGTGGATTTGCGAAGACAATGAAGTGAGCATGTTCAAATCATGCAACCCGCCTTCTTTATCCACCCACCAAAGGCCTTTATCCAGAGGTGCGAGCAACTTGATGTTGTCTTCACTGGTCAATTCCAGACCGATAAGTTCAACCACATAGGCCGTCTTCTGCACCAGTGTACCGATGTTGGCCGAATAGGCCGCTCCTGTCGCCAATATCATCGACTGGCTCACTGCCGGCGATGCCGAACTCATGCGTGACAAAGCGCCGTCAATAATCACCAAGTCAATATCAAAGTGCCGCATTCCGCACATCCAACGCTGCAACCCCATGGCCGATGATGGACCGGAGAGGAGTATTTTTCCCGATGTCAGCGCCTTGGCGGTGACCACTCGCCCTAACGAGGTGTTCTCGTCACTCACATCAATGAGTTCCGATACCAGCCTGCGCTGACGATAATGCATCTCCGACGTGCTGAAATACGTCCCTTCACGAAGAACGATTTCGGGTTTCTGCGTGCGGGTGACTTGGTCAACACTTTCTCCATCGATACCTATTGATGTCACGGCAATGCGTCGGGTCGCTACGGGCATGTGGCTGAGCACATATTTCAGACACTCGGTCTTACCTGTGTTCTTTTCCAAGCCTACAATTGACAGGCTGTCGTAACGTAATATTTCATCAATGAAGGGCAACATACATTCATCCTCTGCAGGCGGAGGGGAGCATCTCCATGCGATACTCCCCCACCCAGCAGATTCGTTATTGACTGTTACGGATTTCGTTGCGTTGATGACGTTTCAACAACTTGGGCTCGATATTCATTCTCTCACCTTCAAGCAATGAAATCACGCCATCTACAGCCTTGTCGGCTGCAACTTCTTCCTGAGTACGGGCTGCTTGACATTCCGGGCAGTTGCACTCGCTATGATACTCATTCGGCTCAGTATAAGTGGTGATAACACCTTCAAAGTTACGCAATACCACCTTGCCGGGTGCTTGCGAAACAATGTACTGAGGCATGACAGGGGTCTTGCCACCGCCACCAGGGGCATCAACCACAAATGTGGGAATACATAATCCCGAAGTGTGGCCACGAAGACCTTCAATAATCTCGATGCCTTTCGAAACTGGAGTACGGAAGTGTTCGAGACCCATCGAAAGGTCGCACTGGTAGATGTAATATGGACGAACACGAATCTTCACCAAATCTTGAACCAGATGCTTCATCACATGCACGCAATCGTTCACGCCACGCAGCAACACGCTCTGGTTACCCAGAGGAATTCCGGCATCGGCCAGCATTTCGCATGCACGTTTCGACTCCTCAGTCACCTCGTTGGGATGGTTGAAATGAGTATTGACCCATACGGGGTGATACTTCTTCAACATTGCACACAACTCCGGCGTGATGCGTTGAGGGCAAACCACCGGTGTGCGGGTTCCCAGACGAACAATCTCGACATGAGGAATAGCACGCAAACGAGATATGATGTATTCCAACTTTGAGTCACCCACCATCAGGGCATCACCACCCGAGAGCAATACATCGCGAACACATTCGGTCTTCTCGATATATTCCAGTGCTTTCTCGATACGGTCGGAACTGCATTCTTTATCGGTCTGGCCGGCGAAACGGCGACGCGTGCAATGACGGCAGTACATCGAGCACATGTCAGTAATCAAGAACAACACACGGTCGGGGTAACGATGGGTCAAACCTGGGGTTGGAGAATCTTCGTCCTCATGCAGAGGATCGAGCAAGTCGGCATGGGCCTGATGGGTTTCGGCTCCTGTGGGAATGCACTGACGACGTATGGGGTCGTGAGGATCATCAGGATTGATGAGACTCAAATAATAGGGCGTGATAGCCATGCGTAGAGTGGACAGCGTCTTTTTCACGCCTTCCTCTTCCTCGGCGGTGAGGTGAATATACTTCTTTAAGTCCTCCAGCGTCTCAACACGGTTACGCACCTGCCATTTCCAGTCATTCCACTGCTCATCGGTGACGTCGGGAAACAATTGTTTTCTTCTAGATGTTACCATAACAATCTTATCAATCGATATTAGGCATAGAGTTCTTCAAAAATCTTGCGAAGCTCGGGGCATTCACGCAACTCTTGCAAAGTGAATTCGGCATGACCCTTAGTATAGCCGTTGCCAATAATCATGTTCACATCGGCTCCAATTCCCTCGGCGCCCAAAGCAGCCTTGGTGAAACTTGTTGCCATCGAGAAGAAGTAAACGATACCGTCGTCCTTGGTGCAAAGCACTGCTGTCATTTCACAGTCGGGCACGTTCACGCAGTTGATGGTCACATCCGCCATTTGGCCATTGGTGAGTTTGCTGACCAATTCATTGACTTGTACAGGAGTCATACCAGCCACGCTCTCCACCACGTCGCAGAAACCGAGGTCTTTGATACGTTGTGTGGACTTGGGGCTATTGGCCAAACCAATCACCTTACCAGTCACACCCACGCGCTTCTTGGCCTCGTAGCAGCACAGCATACCGCTCTTGCCACCAGCGCCAAGCACCACCACATTCTGGCCATACTGGCACAACTTGGCGGTCTGGGCGGGAGCACCAGCAACATCCAGCGCGCTCAAAGCGAGCTTCTCGGGCATGTCATTGGGAATCTTGGCATAAATACCGCTCTCGAACAGGATAGCCTTGCCCTTGATATCGACCTGATCGACATCGGCCTTGATGTTCAGAATCTCATCAATGCGAAGCGGGGTCAACGACAACGACACCAACGTAGCGATGCGGTCGCCTTCCTTCAGGTCAATCTTTCCCTTCAGGGCGTCGCCAATCTTTTCAACTGTTCCCAGCAGCATACCACCCGAGCCAGTACGACGGTTACGGTGCTTGCCTTGCAACTCAACATTAAGGAACATTTCCTTTTTGATCTCTTCCATCACCTCGGCCTCATTGTCAGGATTCTTGGCCTGGCTCTTGGCGTAATTGTGGATGTCGGTAAACGAAGCGGAGTCAATGTTCAACGTCTGCACATCGATCAAAATCTCGTTGTCGTAGATTTCGTCCATGTTATTGTCGAGCTTGTTAGCTGGTTGGGGAAGGACTCCCTGGGGTTCAATTACTCGGTGAGTACCGAATCTATTTCCATGTTTTTGCATTTTCGTTCAAAGGTTTTAATAGTTAAAAGTATTTCTTTTCTTGATTAATAATTATTTGCGAGGTTTCAGGCCGAGGATTTCACGAGCCTCATCGCTGGTGGCGATAGGACGGCCCAGTTCATTGGCGATGCGCACCACTTTCGACACGAGTTCGCCATTCGACTTTGCGAGCACGCCCTTTGAGAGATACAAGTTGTCTTCAAAACCCACACGCACGTTACCGCCCATGGCGATAGCAGCTGCGGCCATCGGGAAAGCGTGACGACCAACACCGGTCACTGTCCATGTCGAGCCAGCGGGAATGCCGTTTACCAGCCAGCACAGATTAGCCACCGTTGCCGGAGTGCAACCAGGAACGCCTAGCACAAAGTTGAATTGCATGGGAGCGCCAGGAGCCTGGCCTTTCTTGGCCATATTCAAGATGGTATCGAGATGACCCATTTCAAAGCACTCATACTCGGGCTTGATGCCACGCTCCATCATGCGTTTGCCAAAAGCCCGCATGGTGGGCATCGTGTTGTCAAAAATTTCATCACCGAAGTTGCAAGTACCGCAATCAAGTGTTGCCATTTCTGGCAGCGGTGTGGTGTCGGTCGATTGCAGACGCTCGTCGGGAGTCATTCCCACAGCTCCACCAGTCGAAGGAATCAGAATCACATCGGGGCACACCTTCAGAATGGCTTCTTCGCATTCCTGAAAACGTGCACGGTCTTGAGTGGGCGTTCCGTCGTCCCAACGAACATGCAGGTGAACAATAGCAGCACCGGCATCAACGGCCGATTTGGCTTCACGTACAATTTCCTCTACCGTATAAGGCACATTGGGATTTTGCTCTTTTGTGACCTCGGCTCCGCAGATAGCGGCGGTAATAATCAGTTTGTCCATATTACTTTCTTTGGCAATCTTTGGGGGTTACACAAGTTCCTGAAGCACGGCACACCACGATGGGCTCATCCAGCTCATCGGCTGCCGACGGAGAAATATCGGGGCGAGAGATCGCCACTTTACGGGCCTCAAACTGCATGTGGCGAGAAGTGTTGCCTTCCTTGTCAATCCAACCTTCGGCCTCGATAAAGTCGCCGGCATAAACCGGAGCGAGGAAATCGATGCTGTCGTAAGCACGGAACAATCCCTCGTCGCCGTCACGCATAATTAACAGTTCAGTCGCCACGTCACCAAAAAGGTGAACCATGTGGGCGCCATCCACCAGGTTGCCACCGTAGTGGGCATCCTTTGCGCTCATGCGCAACCTGATTTTTGTTCTGTATTCCATTCTGACTGCTTTTATTTCTCCACGTAAATAGCATCCACATAGATGCCCGACGCATGCACGCACTCTGGCTTGATTTCGCCAACCTTCACCAATTTCTCAGCCTCCACAACCACATAGTCGGCTGCAGTTGCCATCAGCGGGTTGAAATTGTTGGTTGTTCCCAAGAATACCATGTTACCGAATTCATCAACGATGTTGGCACGCAAGAAAGCGATATCGGCCTTCAGCGGTTTCTCCAGCAGATAGTCCTTGCCATCCACATTCACCACTTGCTTACCATCGGCAATGATAGTTCCCATTCCTGTGGGAGTAAGCACCCCACCCAATCCGGCGCCGTAGGCGCGAATACGCTCGGCAAGTGTACCTTGGGGAACATATTCCACGATAAGCGTACCCTCATTCTTCTGAATGGCGGTCTGCTTATTGGTTCCCGTGTGCGACACGATAGCCTTTTTCACCTGATGGTTGCTGACCAATTTGCCATGAGCCACCTCATCATAGGCAGTGTCATTAGCAATGATTGTAAGGTCTTTTACACCCTTTGCTACAATGGCGTCAATAATCTGAGTGGCACTTCCCACGCCAAGGAAACCGCCAAACATAATAGTCATGCCGTCTTGCACTTTTTCAACGGCCTGTTCCAATGTAATTTGCTTATTCATAATATTATGTTTTGGAATTTGTTAAATTCGGTTTATTCACGACTGCAAAAATAATCAAAATTAATGATTTTCGGACTATCATCAGACTATTTTTATTTTTTATTAAGGTATGTGGAAGTTCAAATAAGAAGTGCGAAAGGTTCTCCTGTTGGAGCGTTAGCGCAATACATGAAAAACGCACCGGGGAGCGCCAAGCGGCAAGGGGCGGAGCCCCGACGAGCGGATTTCGGTCGAAAATGAGTATATTCACG
>JAFZRJ010000002.1 GCA_017619935.1 Muribaculaceae bacterium
CCAGGCCGACAAGTACAACGTGCCTCGCATCGCCTACGTCAACAAGATGGACCGCTCGGGTGCCAACTTCCTTGAAGTTGCCCGCCAGATGCACGACATCCTGGGTGCAAATCCTTGCCCCATCGAGCTGCCCATTGGAGCCGAGGACACCTTCGCCGGCGTGATCGACCTGATCGCCATGAAGGCCCTGTACTGGCATGACGAGACGATGGGTGCCGAATATGAAGCCGACGAGATTCCCGCCGAGTTGCTCCCTGAAGCCCAAGAGTATCGCGACAAGATGCTTGAAATGATCGCCGAATATGACGACGACCTGATGGCAAAATATTTCGATGACCCAACCACCATCACCGAGGCCGAAATCAAGCGCGCGTTGCGCAAGGCCACGCTGGCGATGGAGATTGTGCCCATGTTGTGCGGCAGTTCCTTCAAGAATAAGGGTGTCCAGCCCCTGCTCGACGCCGTGTGCGCCTACTTGCCCAGTCCGCTTGATGCCGACGAGGTGACCGGTCACTCAATGACCGACCCCGACAAGGTGGTGCGCCGCAAGCCCGAGAGCAGTGAGCCCATGTGCGCCCTCGTATTTAAGATTGCCACCGACCCATTCGTGGGCCGTCTGGTGTTCTTCCGCGTGTATTCCGGGCAGATTGATGCCGGTTCCTACGTATTCAACAGCCGCTCGGGCAAGAAAGAGCGCATCTCGCGCCTGTTCCAGATGCACAGCAACCATCAGAACCCCATGGAGACGATAGGTTGTGGTGATATCGGTGCTGGCGTAGGTTTCAAGGATGTGCGCACGGGCGACACGTTGTGCGTGGAAAACGCTCCTATCGTGCTGGAAGCTATGGATTTCCCCGACCCCGTGCTGGGTATCGCTGTTGAGCCTAAGACGCAGAACGATCTCGATCGTCTGGGTGTGGGCCTGCAGAAACTGGCCGAGGAAGACCCCACTTTCCAAGTGGAGACCAACGAAGAGACGGGTCAAACCATCATTCGTGGTATGGGTGAGCTTCACCTCGACATCATCATCGACCGTCTGCGTCGTGAGTTCAAGGTGGAATGCAACCAGGGACGTCCGCAAGTGACCTACAAGGAGAGCATCAGTCAGGCTGTGGAGGTGCGTGAGGTGTTCAAGAAGCAGACTGGTGGTCGCGGCAAGTTTGCCGACATCATCTGCCGTGTGGAACCTGTGGATGCCGATTTCGAAGGAACGTTGCAATTTATCGATGAGGTAAAGGGCGGCAACATTCCCAAGGAATACATTCCTTCGATAGAGAAAGGCTTCAAGAACGCCATGCGTAGTGGTGTTCTCGCAGGTTTCCCCGTTGAACAGCTCAAGGTGACTGTCATCGACGGTTCCTATCACCCTGTGGACAGCGACCAACTCTCGTTTGAGCTTTGCGCCATGCAGGCCTTCCGCAGTGCCTGCATGAAGGCCAAGCCGGTGCTGCTCGAGCCCATCATGAAGGTTGAGGTGGTGACTCCTGAGGAGAACCTCGGCGACGTGATAGGCGACCTGAACAAGCGCCGTGGCCAAGTGGAGGGTATGGAAACCAGCCGCAGCGGCGCCCGCATCGTTAAGGCCAACGCACCGCTGGCCGAGATGTTCGGTTATGTGACAGCACTTCGCACCATCACGTCGGGCCGCGCCACGAGCACCATGACGTTCTCCCACTATTCTGAGGTGACCACGGCCATAGCCGAAAAGGTGCTCTCGGAATTCCAGGGTCGCATAGAGTTATTGAAATAAATATCTTACATTAAAACAAATATGAGCCAAAAAATTAGAATCAAACTGAAATCTTACGACCACAATCTCGTCGACAAGTCGGCCGAGAAAATCGTGAGAACCGTGAAGTCGACAGGCGCTGTGGTGAGCGGTCCAATTCCTCTGCCCACGCACAAGCGCATCTTCACCGTGAACCGTTCCACTTTCGTTAACAAGAAGTCTCGTGAGCAGTTCCAGCTTTCGTCTTACAAGCGACTGATAGACATCTACAGTTCGACAGCCAAGACGGTGGACGCTCTGATGAAGCTTGAATTGCCCAGCGGCGTTGAAGTAGAGATCAAGGTGTAATAAGAGTGTAGAGTTCACACCAGAGAAATTAAATCACATTATTCAAACATTATTAATTGTAAAGAGAAATGCCAGGATTAATTGGAAAGAAAATCGGAATGACATCCGTGTTCAGTGCCGACGGTAAGAATGTGCCGTGCACTGTTATCGAAGCAGGTCCTTGTGTTGTCACTCAAGTTAAGACTGTCGAGACCGACGGTTACGAGGCTTTGCAGATTGGCTTCCAGGAGAAGAAAGCCAAGCACACCACCAAGCCCGAGGCCGGTCACTTCAAGAAAGCCGGAGTGAACCCACAAAGATACTTGGCCGAGTTCAAATCTTTTGAAGAAGAACATAAGGCAGGTGAGACTCTCACCGTGGAATTGTTTGCCGAGAACGACTTTGTCGACGTGGTGGGCAAGACCAAGGGTAAAGGTTTCCAAGGTGTTGTGAAGCGTCACGGTTTCGGTGGCGTGGGCCAGCGCACTCACGGTCAGGACGACCGTCTGCGTGCTCCCGGTTCTATCGGTGCTTGCTCTTACCCCGCAAAGGTGTTCAAGGGCATGCGCATGGCAGGCCAGATGGGCAACAAGCGCTGCACTGTACAAAATCTTCAAGTTATTAAGGTATTGCCTGAGAACAACCTTCTCGTAGTGAAGGGATCGGTGCCAGGCAGCAAAGGTTCAATCGTTTTAATTGAGAAATAATGAAACTCGCAGTATATAACATCAAGGGTGAGGACACGGGCAAGACCGTTGACCTCAATGATGAGATCTTTGCCATCGCTGAGCCCAGCGAGCACGCAGTGTATCTCAATGTGAAGCAGTTCCTGGCCAATCGTCGTCAGGGCACTCACAAGGCAAAGGAAAGAAGTGAGGTTTCGGGTTCGACCAAGAAGCTCGGTCGCCAGAAGGGCGGCGGTGGCGCACGTCACGGTGACATCAACTCACCGCTGTTGAATGGTGGTGGCCGCGTGTTCGGTCCTCGTCCCCGCAACTACAGCTTCAAGTTGAACAAGAAGATGAAATCACTGGCCCGTCGTTCTGCATTGACGTTCAAGGCTCAAAACAACCAGATTATGGTGGTTGAGGACTTTGAATTTGCAGCCCCCAAGACTAAAGATTTCGTAAATATTACTAAAAATCTCAAAATCGACGGGAAGAAAATCCTACTGGTTTTGTCAGGTCATAACAAAAATGTATTTTTGTCGGCTCGAAATTTGCCGAACACATACGTAATCACTGCTAGCGATATCAACACTTATCGAGTTCTTGATAACAAGATGATGGTTGTTACCGAAAGCAGCGTTGATGTGCTCAATAATTTAAAATAAGGAGGAACTGAATTATGATTAATATTATTCCCATCGTATCGGAGAAGGCCAACGCTATCAGCGAGGGCGGCAATCGTTATTCGTTTAAGGTTTCTCCCGAAGCCAACAAGTTCCAGATCAAGGACGCCGTCGAGAAGATGTACGGCGTGAAAGTGACTGGTGTGAGCACCATGAACTATGACGGCAAGAAAAAGCAGCGCTACTCCAAGTCGGGTGTTATCCGCGGCAAGGTGGCAGCGTTCAAGAAAGCTGTCGTAACGATAGCCGAAGGTGAAACTATTGATTTCTATAGCAATCTTTAATAAATAACAATGGCAGTAAGAAAATTGAAGCCCACAACACCGGGGCAAAGACACAAGATTATTGGTACCTTTGAGGAAATCACTGCTCGCGTACCAGAAAAGTCTCTTACGGTCGGTAAGCGTAGCACAGGCGGACGCAACAATGAGGGTCACCTCACGATGCGTTATCGCGGTGGCGGCCATCGCCGCAAATATCGCTTCATCGATTTCAAGAGAAATCATGACGGTGTACCTGCACGTGTGAAGTCGATTGAGTACGATCCTAACCGTTCGGCTCGCATCGCCCTGCTTTACTACGTGGATGGTTATAAGACTTACATCGTTGCTCCCAACGGCCTCGAGGTCGGCGCAACGCTGTTAAGTGGTGAGAACGTGGCCCCTGAATTGGGAAACGCGCTTCCACTGAGTAACATTCCTGTTGGTACTTTAATTCACAACATCGAGTTGCGTCCTGGACAGGGAGCTGCTTTGGCCCGCAGTGCCGGCACTTTCGCCCAGTTGACATCCCGTGAGGGAACTTACGCAATCATCAAATTACCTTCGGGTGAGACTCGCAAGATCCTCGCTGCTTGCCGTGCAACGGTGGGTGTCGTGGGTAACAGCGACCACGCTCTGGAACAGAGTGGTAAGGCCGGTCGCAGCCGCTGGCTGGGCCGTCGTCCTCACAACCGTGGTGTAGTTATGAACCCCGTTGATCACCCCATGGGTGGTGGCGAAGGCCGTCAGAGCGGTGGACATCCCCGTTCGCGCACTGGCCTCTATGCAAAGGGCTTGAAGACCCGCGCTCCCAAGAAGCAGTCTTCGAAGTACATCATTGAAAGAAGAAAGAAGTAATTTGATTAAATTGTAAATTATGAGTCGTTCATTAAAAAAAGGCCCTTTTATCAGTGTGAAGCTCGACAAGAAGGTGGCCGCCATGAATGAGAGTGGCAAGAAGTCGGTGATCAAGACTTGGTCGCGCGCTTCGATGATTTCGCCCGACTTCGTGGGTCACACCTTTGCGGTGCACAATGGTAACAAGTTCATCCCCGTTTATGTTACGGAGAACATGGTAGGTCACAAGCTTGGCGAGTTCGCTCCCACACGCACCTTCCGTGGTCACAGCGGTAACAATAAGTAATGGGCCCGGGATCATTTCATTCATCGATAAAAAAGAATTAGAATACAATGGGTAAAAGAAAAAGAGAATCTGCAAACTTGAAGAAGGAGGCTCGCAAGGAAGTGAGCTTCGCAAAGTTGCGCAACATACCCAGCTCACCTCGCAAGATGCGCCTCGTGGCCGACATGGTTCGTGGCGTGGAGGTGTTCAAAGCTCTGGGTCTGCTCCATTTCTCCAACAAGGCGGCTGCTGCCGACGTGGAGAAGCTGCTCAAGTCGGCTATTTCTAACTGGGAACAGAAGAATGCCAAGAAGGCTGAGAGCGGCCAGCTCTACATCAAGACCATCACCGTTGACTGCGCACCTATGCTCAAGCGCCTCCGTCCTGCACCCCAGGGCCGTGCTTATCGCATCCGCAAGCGCTCCAACCACGTGACGCTGTATGTTGACACTATTAACACTAAAGACGCTTAAGAGATATGGGACAGAAAGTAAATCCAATCAGTAATCGTTTAGGTATCGTCCGTGGCTGGGAATCGAACTGGTACGGCGGTAGTAATTATGGAGATACACTGCTCGAGGACAGCAAAATCCGCAAGTATCTCAACGTGCGTCTGGCTAAGGCTAGCGTGTCTCGCATCGTCATCGAGCGCACGCTCAAGCTGGTGACCATCACCATCTGCACCGCTCGCCCCGGTATCATCATCGGCAAGGGTGGCCAGGATGTTGACAAACTGAAAGAAGAGTTGAAGAAGCTCACCGACAAGGATGTTCAAATCAACATCTACGAGGTGAAGCGTCCCGAACTGGATGCCCAGATTGTGGCTACCAACATCGCTCGTCAAATCGAAGGTAAGATTGCTTACCGTCGCGCTGCCAAGATGGCGATTGCCTCGACCATGCGCATGGGCGCTGAGGGTATCAAGGTTCAGGTCAACGGTCGTCTGAATGGTGCCGAAATGGCCCGCTCCGAGATGTTTAAGGAAGGCCGCACTCCGCTGCACACACTGCGCGCCGACATTGACTACGCACTCGTTCCCGCCTTGACCAAGGTCGGTCTGATCGGTGTTAAGGTCTGGATCTGCCGTGGCGAGGTCTATGGCAAGAAGGACTTGTCGCCCAACTTCACCAACCAGGGTGGCAACCGTGGCGAGCGTGGCAATCGTGGTGGCGAACGCCGCGGTGGCTTCCGCAACAAGAAGAACAATCGTTAAACACTAAGAATTTAACAAAGAAATGTTACAACCTAAGAGATTAAGATATAGAAGACCGTCCGACGGACATCCTCGCCAGTACAGCAAGCGCGGCAATCAGCTCGCCTTTGGCTCGTTCGGCATCAAGACTCTCGAGTCGAAATGGATCACCGCCCGTCAGATTGAGGCTGCCCGTGTGGCAGTGACGCGCTACATGCAGCGTGAAGGTCAAGTGTGGTTGCGCATCTTCCCCGATAAGCCTTACACCCGCAAGCCGGCCGACGTGCGTATGGGTAAAGGTAAGGGTGATGTCGCTGGTTATGTCGCTCCCGTTCATCCCGGACGCATCCTGCTCGAGGTAGACGGTGTGAGTTATGAAATCGCCAAGGAAGCCCTCCGTCTGGCTGCCCAGAAGCTTCCCGTCATCACAAAGTTTGTGGTGCGCCGCGACTATGATCCTACTCAGAATGTGTAATTTTTTAACTGAAAGATTATCATGAAGAAAGAGAAAATCAAAGAGCTGACCGACAAGGAATTGCTCGATCGTTTGTATGCCGCCGAGAAAGAGTATCAGCAGGAGAAGATCCAGCATGCCATCTCGCCGCTCGATAATCCCGCAAAGATTACGCATGACCGTAAGCTCATTGCACGCATTAAGACTGAGATTCGTGCTCGTGAATTGAACATCAAATAATCCCAAGCGACACTATGGAAGAAAGAAATTTAAGAAAAGAGAGAATTGGGGTTGTTTCCAGCAACAAGGGTGACAAGACCATCACTGTGACCGTAAAGTGGAAGGAGAAACACCCAATCTATGGTAAATTCGTGAACAAGACGAAGAAGTACCATGCTCATGATGAGAAGAACGAGTGCAACGTGGGCGACACCGTGCGCCTGATGGAGACTCGTCCGTTGAGCAAGACCAAGAGATGGAGATTAGTAGAAATCATCGAAAAAGCGAAGTAATTAAGAATTATGATACAGACTGAAAGTAGATTGACAGTAGCCGACAACAGCGGCGCACGTGAGGTGCTCTGCATCCGTGTGCTGGGTGGAACAGGCCGTCGCTATGCCTCGGTGGGTGACGTGATTGTGGTCACCGTGAAGAACGCTATTCCAGCGTCTGAGGTGAAGAAGGGCACCGTTTCCCGTGCCGTGGTCGTTCGCACTAAGAAAGAGATCCGTCGTGCCGACGGCTCTTACATCCGTTTTGACGACAATGCATGCGTGTTGCTCAACAACGCCGGCGAGTTGCGCGGAACGCGTATCTTTGGCCCCGTTGCCCGTGAGTTGCGTGCCACCAACATGAAGATCGTGTCCTTGGCACCCGAGGTACTTTAATCACTAACAAGCATTAATTTAATTGACAGTAATGGCTAAGTTACACATCAAGAAAGGCGATACAGTGTATGTTCTCGCTGGCGACGACAAGGGTAAAACTGGTCGTGTGCTGAGTGTGGACCAGAAGAAAGGTCGTGCCATCGTAGAAGGCATCAACATCGTGTCCAAGAGCACCAAGCCCAGCGCTCAGAACCCACAAGGTGGTATCGTGAAGAAAGAAGCCCCCATCCACATGAGTAACCTGAATGTGGTGGACCCCAAGTCAAAGGACAAGCCCACCCGCATTGGCTACAAGAGAGATGAGAAGGGCAAAAAAGTACGTTATTCTAAAAAATCAGGAGAGGAGATTAAGTAATGACAACGCTCAAGAAACAATATGACGAGGTGATTGCTCCAGCACTGATGAAGCAGTTCAACTACACCACTCCGATGCAGATTCCCCGCTTGACCAAGATTGTTCTCAACGAAGGTCTTGGCGATGCCACTCAGGACAAGAAGATCATCGAGACTGCCATCAACGAGCTGACCACCATCACCGGCCAGAAAGCAGTTCAGACACTTTCGAAGAAGGATATTTCTAACTTCAAGGTGCGTAAGAAAATGCCTATCGGTGCCCGTGTGACCCTGCGTCGTGACCGCATGTATGAGTTCATGGAACGCTTCATCCGCATCGCTCTGCCCCGTATCCGCGACTTCAAGGGTATCAATGGCAAGCTCGACGGACGCGGCAACTACACCGTGGGTGTGTCGGAGCAAATCATTTTCCCCGAAATCAACATCGACAGCGTGAGCAAGATGACCGGTATGAACATCACGTTCGTGACCACCGCCCGCACCGATGAAGAGGGATATGCACTGCTCAAGGCATTCGGACTTCCGTTTAACAACAAATAAATTTAAGTTGACAACACTATGGCAAAAGAATCGATGAAGGCCCGTCAGGCCAAGAGATTGAAACTGGTTGCTAAGTATGCCGCCAAGCGCGCCGCGCTCAAGAAGGCCGGTGACTATGAGGCACTTCAGGCTCTGCCCAAGAATGCTTCTCCGGTGCGTCTGCACAACCGTTGCAAGATCTCGGGACGCCCCAAGGGTTACATGCGTCAGTTCGGTATCAGCCGCATCGACTTCCGCGAGATGGCTTCTAATGGTCTGATTCCCGGTGTGAAGAAAGCAAGCTGGTAAACCACGCATCACGAGAAAAAACAATAAATTTTTTAGTATTAAATATTGTTCGGGTCACGCACCGTGTCGCGTGTATTCCGGATCAATTTAAAACAACAAACAAAATGACAGATCCAATTGCAGATTATCTGACCAGATTGAGGAATGCGATCAAGGCACAACACCGTGTCGTTGAAATCCCTTCTTCGAAGCTCAAGAAAGAGATTACCAAGATTCTCTTTGACCAGGGCTACATTCTGAACTACAAGTTCATTGAGAATGACACGCCCTCGGGCGCTATCAAAATCGCGCTCAAGTATGATCCCGTCGACCACGTGAACGCCATCAAGTGCCTCACTCGCGTGTCGCGTCCGGGTCTCCGTCAGTACACTGGCTACAAAGACATGCCCCGTGTGCTCAATGGTTTAGGTATCGCCATTATCTCCACGTCTAAGGGCGTGATGACCAACAAGCAGGCCAAGGCCGAGAAGGTTGGTGGCGAAGTATTGTGTTACGTTTATTAATAGGAGGGTAAGATTATGTCAAGAATAGGTAAATTGCCAATTGAGTTACCCAAAGGCGTAACAGTTGAGATGAAAGACAACGTCCTGACCGTCAAGGGTCCTAAGGGCGAACTTAAGCAAGCCGTTAATCCCAACATCAAGGTTGAGATTGAAGATGGCCACATCGTGGTGAGCCGTCCGAACGACGAGCGTGATTCACGCGCACAGCACGGTCTGTACCGCGCGTTGATCAACAATATGGTGACAGGTGTGAGCACCGGTTTCAAGAAAGAGCTTGAAATCGTGGGTGTCGGTTACAAGGCCGAGTCCAAGGGTCAAGTGCTCGAGCTCGCCCTGGGTTATTCGCATGCCATCTACATGGTGATGCCTCCCGAGGTGAAGATCGAAGCCAAGACCGAGCGCAACAAGAACCCGCTCATCACGCTCGAATCTTGCGACAAGCAGCTCCTTGGCCAAATTTGCGCCAAGATTCGCTCGTTCCGCAAGCCAGAGCCTTATAAAGGCAAGGGTGTTAAATTTGTCGGCGAGATTATTCGTCGTAAGTCTGGTAAAACGGCTGCAGCCAAATAATTAAGTAAATATCATGGTATCTAAGTTAGAAAGACGAAATAAGATTAAAGCACGCATCCGTGGTCGCATCAGCGGCACAGCCGAGCGTCCTCGTCTGTGTGTCTTTAGAAGTAACAAGCAGATTTATGCCCAGGTCATCGACGACCTCGCCGGCAATACGCTGGTCTCGGCCTCTTCGAAGGGTATCGAGCAGGGCACGAAGTGTGAAATCGCTGCCAAGGTTGGCGAGTTGATAGCCAAGAAGGCTCAGGAAGCCGGCATCAGCACAGTGGTGTTTGACCGTAATGGTTTCCTGTTCCATGGTAGAGTTAAATCATTGGCCGACGGCGCTCGCAAAGGCGGACTTAAATTTTAAACATCATGGTAAAGAAGAATAATAGAGTAAAGACGACAAGCGATATTGAACTGAAAGATCGTCTGGTGGCCATTAACCGTACCACCAAGGTGACCAAGGGTGGTCGCACATTCACTTTCGCCGCTATCGTGGTGGTGGGTGATGGAAATGGTATCATCGGTTATGGTCTGGGTAAGGCAAATGAGGTTACCGCCGCTATCGCCAAGGGCGTTGAGATGGCCAAGAAGAACCTCATCAAGGTTCCCGTGTACAAGGGCACCATTCCCCACGAGCAGACCGCAAAGTACGGTGGCAGCCGCGTGATCATGATGCCGGCAACCCCCGGTACCGGTGTGAAGGCTGGTGGTGCTATGCGTGCAGTGTTTGAGAGTATCGGTGTTACCGATGTGATTTGTAAGTCCAAGGGTTCTTCCAACCCCCACAACCTTGTCAAGGCCACCATTAAGGCCCTTGATGAGATGCGTGACCCCCTGACGGTGGCTCACTATCGTGGCATCAGCGTGGATAAAGTGTTTAACGGTTAATGCAATAAAGTACTATGGCTAAGATTCAAATCAAACAAGTGAAGAGTCGCATCAATCGTCCGGCACGCCAAAAGCGCACGCTCGACGCGCTTGGACTGCGCAAGATGAATCAAGTGGTTGAGAAGGAAGTTACTCCTTCAATCATGGGAATGGTTAACACTGTTCGTCATCTGGTAGAAGTGACCGAGGTGGCTGAATAATTAAAAAAAATACAAAGAATATGGAATTACATAACTTACAACCCGCTGTTGGTTCAAACAAGAAGAAACGTCGCATCGGTCGTGGTCCCGGTTCGGGCAAGGGCGGTACGTCAACTCGTGGTCACAAGGGTGCTAAGTCACGCTCGGGCTACAAGCAGAAAGTTGGTTTCGAAGGCGGTCAGATGCCGTTGCAACGTCGTCTGCCCAAGTTCGGTTTCAAGAACTTCAACCGTGTAGAGTACAAGGCTATCAACATCAAGACGCTGGAAGAACTCGCACAGAAGGCCAACTTGGAGAAGATTACCATCGCCGACCTGATGCAGGCAGGCATGGTGCGCAAGTCTCAGCTTGTGAAGATCCTTGGTGTCGGTACGTTGAGCCGTAAGCTTGACGTGGAGGCTAACGCCTTCTCGAAGAAAGCCGAGGAAATCATCACAGCAGCCGGTGGTTCAATTGCTAAAGTTTAATTCAGATGAAACTTATTCAAACAATCAAAAACATCTGGAAGATTGAGGAGTTACGCCGCCGTCTGACTATCACATTCCTGTTCGTGCTCGTGTATCGACTGGGATGTTTTGTGGTGCTTCCCGGTATCAGCCCCCAAGACCTGGAGGCGATGCGTAATTTCACCAACAGTGGTCTGATGCAGCTGCTCGACATGTTCTCGGGTGGTGCGTTCTCTCAGGCTTCAATCTTCGCATTGGGTATCATGCCCTACATCACCGCGTCGATTGTCATCCAACTCATGGGCATGGTAGTGCCCCAGTTCCAGAAGATGTCGCGCGAGGGTGAGAGCGGCCGCATGAAACTCAATCAGTACACTCGTTACCTCACAGTGCTCATCCTGCTCGTTCAGGCTCCCGCCTATCTGGTGAACCTGCAATATCAGGTCAATGCAGCTGGTGGTCATGCACACATCGGAGGTTTCATGATGATATTCTTGTCCATCGTTCTTACCGCAGGTGCCATGTTCATCATGTGGCTGGGTGAGAAAATCACCGACAAGGGTATTGGTAACGGTATTTCGATCATCATCTTGGTGGGTATTATCGCCCGTTTCCCTGGCGCCATCATGCAAGAGTTCACCAGCCGTCTGAACACGTCTCAAGGTGGTCTCGTGATGTTCCTGGTGGAAATCGTGATTCTGTTTGCTGTCACCGCAGGCGCTGTGATGCTGGTGCAAGGCACACGCAAGGTGCCCGTGCAGTATGCTAAGCGCATTGTGGGCAACAAGCAGTATGGCGGTGCCCGTCAGTACATCCCTCTGAAGGTCAATGCAGCCAATGTGATGCCTATCATCTTCGCTCAGGCGTTGATGTTCATCCCCATCACGCTCGCCGGATTCGGCGCCCGTGGTTCTGAGGGTGGTTTCTGGAGTGGCTTCGCCGCCACGTTCAGCGACATGAACGGCTTCTGGTACAATGCGGTGTATTTCCTGATGATTCTCGCGTTCACCTATTTCTACACTGCCATCACCGTGCGTCCTAACGACATGGCCGAGCAGATGAAGAAGAACAGCGGATTCATCCCCGGCGTTAAGCCCGGCAAGAAGACCGCCGAGTATCTCGATTCGATTATGTCACGCATCACCTTGCCCGGTTCTATTTTCCTGGGCATCGTGGCCATTTTGCCTGCATTCGCTCGTTTCTTCGGTGTGAACCAGCAGTTCGCCCAATTCTTTGGTGGCACGTCGTTGCTCATCATCGTGGGTGTGGTGCTCGACACGCTGCAGCAAATTGAAACCCACCTCATGATGCACCACTATGACGGTCTCATGAAGTCGGGCAAGCTCAAAGGACGTAGCAAGTAAAATTCATTTACAAGGAGGAGTTGTTAAATGATTTATCTGAAGACAGACGAAGAGATAGAACAGCTGCGTGAAGCAAACCTTGTGGTGGCACGTACGCTGGCCGAAGTGGCCAAGCACGTGGCACCCGGGGTGACCACGCAGAAGCTCAATCAGGTCGCCGACGACTACATTCGCTCGCAAGATTGTGTCCCCGGCTTCCTCGGGCTCTATGGCTTCCCTGCTTCGGTATGCATCTCGGTCAATGAGAACGTGGTTCATGGTATCCCGTCGAATTATGCACTGGAGGAAGGCGACATTGTGTCGGTCGACTGCGGTGCGGTGACCAAAGCCGGATTCAACGGTGACTCGACCTACACCTTCTGTGTGGGCGAGGTGAGCGACGAGGTGAAAGCCCTGTTGCGCACGACCAAGGAATCGCTCTATGTGGGCATCGAGAAAGCAGTGCCAGGAAACCGTATCGGTGACATTGGCAACGCTATCCAGCTCTACTGTGAGAAACGTGGTTACAGCGTGGTTCGCGAGTTGTGCGGACATGGTGTGGGCCACAAACTCCACGAGGACCCTGAGGTGCCTAATTACGGCCGTCGCGGCACAGGCGCGCTCATCCGCAATGGAATGTGCATCGCCATCGAGCCCATGATCAACATGGGCAGCAAGAACATCGTCACCGAGCGTGACGGATGGACTTGCCGCACCCGCGACCGCAAGCCCAGTGCACACTTCGAACACTCAATAGCCATTCATCATGGCAAGCCCGACATCTTGTCATCGTTCGACTATATAGCCGACGTGCTGGGTGACCGATTCATTTAACCGACACTTTCTTAAAAGATATTTTATGGCAAAACAAACAGCAATCGAACTTGACGGAACCATCATGGAGGCATTGTCCAATGCCATGTTCCGTGTAGAGCTTGAAAATGGTCATCAAATTATCGCTCACATCAGCGGTAAGATGCGCATGCATTACATTAAAATTCTGCCTGGCGACAAGGTGCGCGTGGAGATGTCTCCCTACGACCTGAGCAAAGGCCGAATCTCATTCCGATATAAATAAAACCTGCTGGTTTACTAGCACAATATTTTCAAATTATGAAAGTAAGAGCATCTATCAAAAAGCGTTCGGCCGACTGCAAGATTGTGCGTCGCAAAGGTCGCTTGTATGTGATTAATAAAAAGAACCCTAAGTTTAAAATGCGTCAGGGTTGATAATCCAATTTTTTTTAAGTAATTTTGCAAAAAATTTAAGTAAAGAATATGGCAATTCGTATTGTGGGTGTTGATTTACCCCAAAATAAACGCGGCGTTATCGCTCTGACCTACATCTTTGGCATCGGTCGCAGCTCAGCCGCAAAGATTCTTGAGAAAGCCGGTGTCAGCGAAGACACTAAGGTTAAAGATTGGACCGATAGCGAGGCAGCCAAGGTTCGTGAGGTGATTTCCAACGACTATAAGGTGGAAGGTGACCTGCGCACCGAGGTGCAGATGAACATCAAGCGATTGATGGACATCGGTTGCTATCGTGGCATTCGCCATCGTAACGGCCTGCCCGTGCGCGGACAGAGCACGAAGAACAACGCGCGCACTCGCAAGGGTCGCAAGAAAACAGTTGCAAACAAGAAGAAAGCTACTAAATAAAATTAAAGTATGGCAAAGAAGACAGTCGCAGCAAAGAAGAGAGTTGTTAAGGTTGACGGCGTAGGACAACTTCATGTCCACTCCTCATTCAACAACATCATTGTGTGCCTTGCCAACGGCGAGGGACAAGTAATTTCATGGTCTTCGGCAGGTAAGATGGGTTTCCGTGGCAGTAAGAAGAACACTCCTTACGCCGCTCAGATGGCCGCCCAAGACTGTGCAAAGGTTGCCTATGACCTTGGTTTGCGCAAGGTGAAGGCTTATGTGAAGGGTCCTGGAAACGGACGCGAGTCAGCAATCCGCACCATCCATGGCGCAGGCATCGCAGTTACCGAGATTATCGACGTGACTCCACTGCCCCACAATGGATGTCGTCCCCCCAAGAGAAGAAGAGTATAATTTTGGGTTTTCTATTCAACACAATTCGTTATTAAATTTTTCAACGAGTCTCTTATAGTGAATAGATTGCATTTATTTAACAACCTCTCTGCAATCGCGGCTGCACTATAGTGATTCTAAACATCACACAACTTTAATTATTAGAAACAATGGCTAGATATATTGGTCCAAAATCTAAGATTGCACGCAAGTTGGGAGAGCCCATCTATGGCGAAGACAAGGTTCTTGCAAAGAAGAACTATCCTCCTGGCCAGCATGGCAACAACAGAAGAAGAAAACAGTCGGAGTATGGCTTGCAGTTGCTGGAGAAGCAAAAAGCAAAATACACCTACGGTGTGCTGGAGCGTCAGTTCCGCAACATGTTTGAGAAGGCCTCTTCAATGAAGGGTGTGACCGGTGAAGTGCTGTTGCAACTTCTCGAGCAACGCCTCGACAACATGGTCTATCGTCTGGGTATCGCCCCCACTCGCGCCGCTGCCCGTCAGCTGGTTCTGCACCGTCACATCTCTGTCGACGGTAAGGTGGTGAACATCCCCTCTTACAAGGTGGAGCCCGGCCAGGTGGTCACCGTGCGTGAGAAATCAAAATCGCTTGAGGTGATTCAAGACGCACTTGCTGGTTTCAATCACAGCAAGTATCCTTGGATTGAATGGGATGAGACCGTCAAGGGCGGCAAATTGTTGCACCTGCCCCAGCGCGAAGACATTCCTGAGAATATCAAGGAACAATTGATCGTCGAGTTGTATTCTAAACAGTAAAATCACAGTCCATGGCTATTTTAGCATTTCAGAAACCCGACAAAGTGTTGATGTTGGAAGCCGACAACACTTTTGGCAAATTCGAGTTCCGCCCCTTGGAGCCCGGTTATGCCGTAACCATTGGCAATGCGCTTCGCCGCATCCTGCTCAGTGGTCTCGAAGGCTATGCAATTTGCAACATACGCATCGACGGTGTCCAGCATGAGTTCGCAACTATTCCGGGCGTGAAGGAAGACGTGGCAAACGTTATCCTCAAGCTCAAACAGGTGCGTCTCAAACGCATCGTGGAGGATACCGATACTGAGAAGGCGGTTGTCAAGGTTTCGGGCCAGGATGTGTTTAAGGCCGGTGATATTGGCAAGGTCCTCAGTGGCTTCGAGGTACTCAACCCCGAACTGGTGATTTGCCATATCGACCCGTCTGCTAGTTTCCAGATTGAGCTTTCCATCAACAAGGGTCGCGGTTATGTTCCCGCCGACGAGAACAAGAATCCCAACGATCCCATCGACGTCATTGCTATTGACTCGATTTACACGCCCATCGTGAACGTGATGATTGCTCGTGAGGACTACCGCGTGGAGCAAAAGACCGACTACGAGAAACTCGTGCTTGAAATTACCACCGATGGCTCAATTCATCCCAAGGAGGCGCTGAAGGAAGCTGCTAAGATTCTTATCCAGCACTTTATGCTCTTCTCCGATGAGAAGATTGCCATCGACATCAACGAGAATGAGGGTAACGAAGAGTTTGACGAGGAAGTTCTGCACATGCGTCAACTGCTCAAGGGCAAGCTCATCGACATGGACTTGTCGGTGCGTGCGCTTAACTGCTTGAAGTCGGCCGAGGTTGAGACCCTCGGTGAGCTGGTGGTGTTCAACAAGACCGACCTGCTCAAGTTCCGCAACTTCGGTAAGAAGTCACTCAGCGAGCTTGAAGAACTTCTCTCTGGCCTTGGCCTGTCATTTGGAATGGATATTTCGAAATATAAATTAGATAAAGAATAATTTACAATGAGACATAATAAGAAATTTAATCACCTGAGCCGTAAGTCTGCACATCGCAGTGCCATGCTTTCAAACATGACATCGTCGCTCATTCTCCACAAGAGAATCGTGACCACTTTGGCCAAGGCCAAGGCTCTGCGCGTTTATGCCGAGCCCATCATCAACCGTGCTAAGGACGACAGCACCGCCTCTCGTCGCATGGTGTTCAATTACTTGCAGAACAAGGAAGCTGTGAAGGAGTTGTTCCAGAATGTTGCGCAGAAGATTGCCGACCGTCCCGGTGGCTACACCCGCATCTTGAAGCTGGGTAATCGCTTGGGCGACAACGCCAAGACTTGTTTCATCGAGCTTGTTGACTACAACGAGGCAATGCTCGTTGCTAAGGAACAAGAGGGCGCTGCCAAGAAGAAAACCACTCGTCGCAGCCGTCGTTCGACCAAGAAGGCCGAGGCTCCTGCAGCCGAGACGCCTGCAACCGAAGCTCCTGCAGCTGAAGAGTAAAAAATCGAATTGCATATCAATAAAAGAGCCACGCTTTAAGTGTGGCTCTTTTGTTGTATGTATATCTGGGTCAAATCGTTATTAATGATAGGCAGATGGTCTCGTTAGGTCGGTGTTAAGGTCGATGTGAAGCTGTTCGTTGGCGAGGATGGTGGACGGGAAGACCTCACGCGCTTCGTTGAGGAGCACGGTTTCGTCGGCATATCGGCTGGAGAAATGCCCAATGATAAGGTTTTTGACACCAGCATCACGAGCGATAATGGCGGCCTCGTGTGCCGTGCTGTGATAGCGATGGTGGGCCTGAGGCTGACATTCGTTGCCGTAGGTGGCCTCATGGTAGAGCCAGTCGACACCTTCGACCGCGGCAGCAACACGGTCGCTGGGCGTGGTGTCGCTGCAATAGGCATAACTGCGAGCACGGTCGGCCGGTGTGGTGAGTGTGTCGTTGGGTATCACCAATCCTTCAGGTGTGACGTAATCCAAACCTTTTCGCAGTGAGTTGATGGCGGCTCGTGGCACGTTGTGAAGTTGTAAGGCTTCGGGATTGATGTGCCGGAGTTTGGGCTTTTCATCGATGCGGAAACCCACGCAAGGGATGCGGTGTCGCAATGGGAACGACGTGATGGTGACACTGTCGTTCTCAAATACCGTTTCATGCGTGTTCCCAATGATGTGGAACTGCAAATCGAATGGCCTTTCACGGCAGAAGTAATCCATCCAACTGGCAAACAGCTGCGCTCCGTCGGCAAAGGTGTGGACAGTGACTGTGCCCGTTTTTCCCAGCAACGCCAAGGTTGACAACAACCCCGGCAACCCGAAGCAGTGGTCGCCATGCAAATGACTGATGAAGATGTGGTTCAAGCGTGAAAACTTGAGCCTGCTGCGCCTGATTTCAAGTTGCGCCCCTTCACCGCAGTCAAGCATGAACAGGTTGTCACGCACGTTGACCACTTGACACGACGGCAGATGCCTCAGCGTGCTGGTGGCAGAACCGCAGCCCAATATGTTCAAATCAAATCTTGTCATGGCAATGCAAAATTACTACAATCAGCGCTGGAAATGAAAATAGTTACATCATTTAACAAAACGATGTTGCGAAAAATATAAAAAAATATTTAAAATCCCCCTCGGCAGTGCCCGTATGTTCTAAAAAAGACCAATGGGGCAAAAAATGTAGAATTATTTCTTTATTATCTCAAAATTAATCGCTTATTTTGCACCCTGATTCAAAAAAGGAAATTCGTATTTAACAATTAAAATTAGATGATTATGTCTGAAATTGCTGAAAAAGTGAAATCGATTATCGTTGACAAGCTGGGCGTAAGTGAAGCTGAAGTTACTCCCGAAGCAACGTTTGCACAGGATCTGGGTGCTGATTCTCTCGACACCGTAGAGCTCATTATGGAACTTGAGCGTGAATTCGACGTGAAGATTCCCGAGTCTCAGTCTGATTCGATTCAAACTGTTGGCGATGCCATCAAGTTCATTGAGGACGCAAAGGCTTAAACTTATTTCTTGACTCACCCTTCGCAGGATTGTTGTGCCCAAAGCCCAAACACCTGCGGAGGATGAGTTTTATTTTACGACTTTTACTCCCCTCTAATAAAGAGATATTATGGAATTTAAGAGAGTTGTGGTAACCGGCTTGGGAGCCATCACTCCTCTGGGTAACGACGTTGAAACCACGTGGAACAACGCCGTTGCTGGTGTGAGTGGCGCAGGCCCCATTACCCGTTTTAATACAGAGCTGTTCAAGACGCAATTTGCATGCGAGGTGAAAAACTTTGACATGTCGATGTGCTTGCTGAATCCCGACGACCGCGCCGAAATGAAGGAGGTGAGGCGTATGGATTTGTACACACAATATGCGTTGGCTTCGGCCAAGCAAGCCATCACCGACAGCCATCTGACCGACGAAGGCATTGTGCGCGATGAAATCGGTGTGATTTTCGCATCGGGCATCGGTGGCTTGCACACCTTCGAAGTGGATGCCGGCAACTATGCCAAGCACGAAGAAGATGGCCCTCGTTTCAACCCGTTTTTCATCCCCACGATGATTGCCGACATCGCTGCAGGCCACATCTCTATGAAATATGGTTTCCGTGGACCAAACTTCGGTATCGTAGCGGCATGCGCTACCTCGACCAACGCCATGATCGACGCTTTCAACTATGTGCGCTTGGGCAAGGCTAGAGCCATCGTTACAGGAGGTGCCGAAGCACCCATTTTCCCGACTGGCGTGGGCGGTTTCAACTCGATGCGTGCCATCTCGACCCGCAACGATGAGCCCACGACGGCTTCGCGCCCATTCAGCGCGTCTCGCGATGGCTTTGTGATGGGCGAGGGTGCCGTGTGCCTCATCTTTGAGGAACTGGAACATGCCTTGGCTCGCGGTGCCAAAATTTATGGCGAGGTGATAGGTGGAGGCTTGAGTGCTGACGCTTACCACATCACCGCCACTCATCCCGAAGGCCTCGGTGCCAAGCTCGTGATGGAGCGTGCCCTGGCCGATGCCGGCATCAAGCCCGAAGAGGTAGACTATGTGAACGTGCACGGCACGTCGACTCCCGTGGGCGACCCCAGCGAGGCTAAGGCTATCAAAGCCGTATTCGGCGACCACGCATACAAGATGAACATCAGCTCCACCAAGTCAATGACCGGCCATATGCTGGGTGCGACTGGAGCCATGGAGGCTTTGTTCTGTCTGCTTGCTTGCCAAAACGGTATTGTGCCTCCCACCATCAATCATGCCCCCGGTGACGAGGATGATACCATCGATTATAAAATGAACTTCACGTTCAACAAGGCCCAGAAGCGCGAGGTGAACATTGCTTTGTCCAACACCTTCGGCTTCGGTGGCCACAACGCCAGCATTATAGTCAAGAAATACAAGGGATAATACCAAGCGACATATGGTGTTGTCCAATGTCATATCACTCGTAAGGCTCCTTTTTGTAAAGGATAAGGAGCTTTACGTTTTTATTCATGGCATAACTGGTTTCTATCCTAGCAACATCGAATTGTACAAACTGGCCATGGTGCACCGCAGCAGCCCGGTGAAACTGGCCGATGGCCACTGGGCCAACAATGAACGCCTGGAATTTTTGGGCGACGCTGTGCTCGACACTGTTGTGGCCGATTACCTTTACAGCATTTTCCCCGACAAGCGCGAAGGCTTTCTCACCAGCACGCGGGCCAAGATTGTGCAACGCGAGAGTTTGAACCGCATCGGCACTCTGCTGCGCATCGATGCCCATGTGCGCGCATCTTCGCATTCCACATCACACAATAGTTACATCTGTGGCAATGCCGTCGAAGCCCTCGTGGGTGCCATCTACCTGGACCAAGGCTACAAGCGTGTGCGGCGTTTTATTATCGACCGCATTGTGAAGCAGCATTTTGACTTGGACAGTCTTGTCCACAACGAATCCAATTTCAAGTCACGCTTGATTGAGTGGACACAAAAATATCGTGTCGCCATTGATTATGAGCTCGTCGATACCATGAACGATGAGTCGGGAAATCCCATCTTCAAGACGGCCGTGATGCTGGGCGGTATCTTTGCCGGTGACGGCACCGGTTACAGCAAAAAAGAGTCGCATCAGGCCGCCAGCAAACAAGTGCTTGATAAACTTGACAACGACCCCGTGTTCAAGCAACAGGTCCTTTCAACCGTGGAAACAGTTTAGGCTAAATCGTTTAGTCATTGGTCCTACACCCCAATTGAAATAGAC
Source organism: Muribaculaceae bacterium (assembly GCA_017619935.1). Taxonomy (GTDB): domain Bacteria; phylum Bacteroidota; class Bacteroidia; order Bacteroidales; family Muribaculaceae; genus Sodaliphilus. The sequence goes on from JAFZRJ010000002.1 coordinate 20,502, forward strand.
TAGAAAAGAATGAAGTATTTTATTGTAGATGCTTTTACCGACAAACCATTTGGGGGTAATCCGGCCGGGATTGTGTTTCTTGAAAAAGACGGTGTTTTCCCATGTGATGAGAGGATGCGCCTAATAGCGTCTGAATTTCAGTTTTCGGAGACGGCATTCGTACAACGAAACGGCCCGCTCGAATTCACTGTGCGCTATTTCACTCCATGTGGCGAGGTGAATCTGTGTGGCCATGCTACGATAGCTATCTTTGGGTTGTTGTGGCAAAAAGGTATTGTTTCCGATAATGCGACTTGTCGTCTTCACACATTGGCAGGTGACCTAGAGGTGGTGACTGGCGAGACGGTAATGATGCAGATGGCGGAACCTCGTATACTGAAAGCACACGTCGATGTTAAGCAGCTGCACCACATTATGGCTGGAAATGGAGTCAAGGAATGGCCTGCTATGCCGATAGAAATTGTCTCTACGGGTTTGCCCGACATCATGATGCCTGTCGTTTCGGTTGAGGCATTGAACCGCCTCCAACCCGATATGGATGCCCTGGCTGAAATGAGTCGCCAGCTGTCGGTGATTGGCGTTCACGCTTTTGCTCTCAGTGATGATGGCTATACAGCCCACGTACGCAATTTTGCTCCACTCTATGGCATCAGGGAGGAGTCGGCGACTGGTACTGCCAATGCCGCCTTGACCTATTACTTGCTTCACTACGGCATTATCGCCGACAATGCTTCGTGCCGTTTCATTCAAGGTGAGGTCATGGGACGGCCATCAGTTGTGGCTACACGAATCCTGAATGGTGTCATTTACGTTGGAGGCAAAATCTGTGTTATAGCTCAAGGCACACTTCTTGTGTAGTCAGCGCGTGCTGGAATGAAATAATTTGATTCGTTTATTTTGCTGGAAGGCAGGATTTTTTATACCTTTGTGTTCTATTCAGTCAATGGCATGAGTTGCTGCGATGAAATAACGAAACGTTTTTTTGAACACAAGCGCTGGGAAAAAGCGTTGGATGTTGGCGTGGACAAAGGCATCAGCAAAGCGATGTTGCGTGATATGGCGAAGCCTGAGGTTCGCATCTCGTTGTATCGGGCCATCATTCAAGGGGGATATACAATCTCGCCTCCTCGCACGGCATTGATTCCCAAAGACTCATGCGGAAACTATCGCATGGTTTATATCAATCAACCGGCCGACCGTGTCATATTGAGTATTGCCAATGACTTGTTGTTTGACCTCACCCCCGACATGATACATCCGTCATGTAAGTCTTATATCTCCGGTATCGGCTGCGGGAAAGTGGTGCAAGAAGTGTCGCGTCGCATCACGGGTATGCCCTCTACAACAGGTGTGGTGGGATGGAAAAGCGACCTGTCGAAATACTTTGACTCGGTGGCTATCGAACACATAGACCGAGCCTTTGACGTTGTAGAGCATCGCTATGGCAAGTCGGCTCTCATCGACATGATTCGCAACTATTACCACGACGATACTTATATGGACGAGCATGGAGAGGAGGCCCACAAGTACATGTCGCTGCGACAGGGTTGCGCCGTGTCGTCGTGGCTGGCCGACGTGTTGCTGCATGATATAGATGAGCGACTGTCGGGTTTGCAGGGCTACTACGTTCGTTATTGCGACGATATGCTTTACGTTGGACCTGATTATGAGCAAGCCATGCAAGTGCTCATTGCCGACCTTGACAAGATGGGGCTGCGCCTCAACCCCAAAAAGATTGAGATGTTGTCGCCCGAGCGATGGTTTAGTTTTTTGGGTTATTCTATCAAGGGCCAAATGATTTCGTTGTCATCGAGCAGGGTGAAGAAGTTCCAGCAGAGCATTGACCTCGTTACATTGAAATCAAGGAGTATGGCTCATGCCATTACCCGTGTGAACAGATTTCTCTACAAAGGTAACGGGGAGTTCAGTTGGAGCACGCTGGTGCTGCCTGTCATGAACGTAGCACAAGACCTGGACACGCTCAACGCCTATGTGATGGATGCCATCCGTGCCTCCAAAACGGGTAAGCGGCGCATAGGTGGGCTGGGCTATGACCGTGCGGGCAACGATGGCTGCATCGTGCGGGGTAGAGGCCGGCACGTCTGTGCCAACCGGGCTAAAACGCCCCAAGTTCTGGAGCGATACCGTTCGCTCACCTGTATGCGTAAAGCGATGAAGACGTCACGGGCGGCGTACGACACCATTGTGAGACAGATGTAAAATGATTAAAACCGCGCACACGGCAATATGGGATGTGAAGAGTGCATTCATTCACCAAACAAGTTTGGTGAAATCAAACCATTAAAGACATGTGCCAAACTCTGGGCATCCCATTTTTTGTGATGAATATCATTTCATTCATGGGAATGAAAGAAAACGACATATTTACCAGCACCCTTGATGCGGTGAAAAATGGCGCAGAGGTTACCGTATCACTCACCGACCACAGCTTGGCAGTCGATGGCAAGGTGCTCATTGACCATGGACGTTGGGAAGGCGAGCTGGGCGTTGCTGTCACCGGAGAAGCCTCGGCGCTGACGATGATTGAGGACGCTTATGCCTCATACGAGAGCAGCGTGCCTGAGTATGCCGGCAACGACCATAGCCGTTGGTTTTATGCCCGCAGCGAGGATGAACTGAGCGACAAGGAACTGGTCATGGGTCAAGACCGCCCTTTGGCGCGATGCCGCTTGGAACTGCTGGTGCTGTCGTTCATACTGAACCGTTCGCTGACGCGTTGCGGGCCCAGTATGCGAGGCAAATGGTTCTGGCAGAGTGACAAGTACCCACGACTGGTGATTTTGACAGAGTGGCTGATGGATGATAGTAATAAATCAAATATATAAACTTTAAAAATTAGTATTATGGCTTTAGAAAGTATTCTGAAAAGTATCTTTTCAAAATTGATGGGAAACAAGCCGACTTCGGCCGGCGAGATGATTAAAGATGTCATCAACGAAGTGATTAATCCCGACCAGCCTCAGCAGCCGTCGGCACAGGCTCAACAACCCCGTTACGATGAGGTGGAGCAAAGCATCGCTCAGGATGGCTATGTGTGGCAAAGCAGGCTGTGGCGTCGCCATGTGATGGCGCAGATGTTCCGTTTGCTGCATGGCAAGCACGACCTGCCCATGAGCGAGGAGAACTACGACAAGTGCGTGGGTCGTCGCAGGGTTGGTTATTCGTGGCGGATGCTGATTGACGAACTATATGCTCAGTCAAGACTGTGGCTTGACGACAAGGAGCAATTTGCTGAGCGTAACCGTTGGTTCAACAAGGCGGTGGTTGAAGATATGGCTCGCCAACTCAACAGTGCCGATGGTACGGAACTGTTGCGTAGACTCCAGAAGGTTGAAACACCCGAGCAACTGTTTAAATCCATCAGGAATGTTGACTGGGACAGGGGCATGAAGAGCGAGGCCTGGAAAAACGCCTATAAGGGTGCCGGTGCCTACTTCACCATGAAGAACCTCATTTTGTTCCACAACTGCAACGTACATTTGGAAACAGGCGAAGTGCTTGACCGCGACGCATCGTTCAAGTATTTGACCGACTTGAACAACAACCCGCTGACTACCGGCCACGACCTGTTTGCCGTGATGATGAAACTCATCAACGACAACAACTTTGACTGGCGCCACTGATGTGGCCTGAATAATTGAGCCTCCTCTTGCCCTTATAATGACCAGCGAAGCTTGGCGATAATGGGGTAGTGGTCACTTGGGGTGTGGTGACGGTATTTGGTCACCTTCACCTCGGCGGGCCCATTGTGTTGGTTACTGGATGCCTCGTCATTGACGGGTGTCCAGTAACCATTTGTTAGTACGGCATACTTATCGACAACAAACTGCGATGTGACGAAAATGTGGTCGATGCGGCTCTCGGTTTTGGCATTGGGGTCAAAATCAATGAAAGTACCATTCTCGGCGAAGCGTAGTCGCGCGTTGGTATAGCAGTCGCGTAGCAGTCCGCTATGACTGAAAATGGTGTAAATTTCATCGTTCTGATCCACGTTGAAGTCGCCAGTGAGCACCGAGGGCGCCTCTTGTGCAATAGAGCGGATTCGACTCATGACCAGTTTGGCCCCTTCGCGTCGCGCCGTCACGCCTATGTGATCCATGTGCAAGTTGAAATGGTAGAAGGTGAAGTCAGTGCCACGCACCTTGAATTTGCCCCACGAGCATACACGCCGGCATGCGGCATCCCAGCCGAAGCTTACTTGTTCGGGCGTCTCGCTGAGCCAGAAAGTGCCTTCGTCCAGCAGTTCCAGACGGTCTTTCTTGTAGAAGATGCAGGAATATTCCCCTTCCTTGTCGCCGTCGTCACGTCCACGACCGGTAAAGCCGTAGCCGTCGAGTTGTGCCAGCATGTCTATCAGTTGCTTGTGGGTCACCTCCTGCGCTCCGAAAGCGTCGGGGGCTTCAAAGTTCATCTGGTCACACATTACCTTGCAGCGCGTGTCCCATATTTCGCCCTTTTCCTCATCGCTGGTTACATAGAGGCGGATGTTGTAGGAGCCAATCGTCAGTTCTTGCTGTTGTGCCCATGTCGCTGTCGTGAGGGCGACCAGCAGCAGTGCAAATAGTGCAGTTCGTTTCATCATTTAGTCTGTTAGAATCATTATCGCAAAAGTACAAATAATTTTTTAGATAATGTGTAATGAGCCTGATTTTGATGGTTGACGCATGGTGGTGTTCACTTTTTTGTCGGAATCGATAGGAGAGTAGGGTATTGGTTGGTCGGTATTTTTCGGTCGATGGTCGTGTGTGAGGCGGTTTTGGTCGAGAAAAGCGGCTTGAAAGGGTAAAAATCATTAAACGGGCTCACTTTTTGTAGGTCTAAAAGACAAACAAACGAGAAATTTATTATTTTTGTGACACCATTTAATATCGAAGCGTTATGAAGACTACAAGAAACATGATGATGAGCTTCATGCTCGCGGGAAGCATGATCCTGGGTGCTTCCTTCGCCTCGGCACAAAGTATGTCGGGTCGTCAAAGACCAACAACCAGTAACAGTAGAACAACGTCGGTGACCAGTTCATCGTCGAGTGACAATAAACGCAGTGCAGCCGCTCAGAGCAACGTGCGCACAGCTACCGAGAAGCCGAGTAGCCAGGCCGCCGCATCGTCGGAGCGCCAGGTGAACACTAACCGCAACACGAGCACCACATCACGCTCAAGTGTGGGCAGTGCATCGACTCAGACTCAGCGAGGCAGTACCGTGACCGCCCGTCCCAGCACAGGCACAACCACCACATCTCGTCCTAGTACTGTGACGGCACGTCCGGCAACCACCACTCCTTCGGCTACGAACTCAAGCTCGGGCACGATCAACAACACTCGTCCCAGCACCGGTTCAGCATCCACCGCTCGTTCATCGTCGGGTGCCTCAGTGACCACAGCACGTTCTGCCTCTGGCAGCGCAATGGCCGACACCCGCTCCATCACGGAGACTACAGTGCGTCCCGAATCTGAAAAGGTTTCGACCGGTAATGATGATGTGGTAAAAGGAAGTGTACGCAACAGCCGTCCTAGCACTGGTGGAAAGGTCGATAATGGGAAGGTGGATAATGGAAAGAGGCCCGGTGGCAGTGACAGGCCCAATGGAAATGGCGGAAACGGCAATCTCAGCGATCGTGGAGGCAAGCGCCCTAGTGGCAACGGAACCCGTCCACCTGTGGCAAATCCTAACAACAATCCTTATCGCCACGATTTCCGCAACAACTACGATAGAGGAAACTGGAGTCGCCCACTGCCTCCTCCCACCCGTCCCTATCGTCCTGCTCCCATCCGCTATACTCGCCCTGTGATCCCCGCTCACTATCGCCCCTATGCTGGAGCACCTGTGATCGATCGCATCCTGGGAATCAGTTTTGGCTCGCTCTTTGACATCTCGCTCAACTATCTGTACACGAACAACTACTATATCGATGGCTATGACAGCGATGTGATTTACCTGCGCGATGTGCGTATGTTGAACCTCCTCTGGCCCGATGTGATGCTCTGCTACGATAGTTACGGACGTCTGGCTAATGCACAGTTCATCATCTCTACTGGCTATGCCGACCGGAGCCGCTACAACCGCCTCTATCACGACTTGTGCGCAGTCTATGGCCCACCCATCAGCGTGGATGTAAACGGTGCAACTTGGTTCGGAGGCAACACCACTGGCTACGTCACTTTGACCGCAGCCATGAACGGAGCAAGATTCTACACAACCCTCTACGTGGGTTACTAGAACACGACATATTGAAACTCTAAACACTGCTGGCGCACGACCCTCAAGGCCGTGCGCCAGATTTTTTTGTGTGGTCGCATGGGTCGCTATTGACGGCGACCCTTGCTGTCGGTTAGTAGCCGAAGATTTCGTCTATGGTCAAGCGGTGTATTGGAGCAATCTTTTTCAGAGCGTCCATGTCGAGTTCGCTCTCATTGCCGAGAATGCCGTAATGGTAAGGTTTGCCCGCCATGGTTTGCTGTTCAAATTCTACCAAGTCGTTCAAGGTGATGCTTGGCAGCATGTCATAAATCTTTTGGTTCAAGTCATAGTCCAGTCCGCGCCGTTTGGCCGACAAGTAGTTATAGATGACGTTCATGCGCGTTGTGCGGTTAGAGGCGATTTTCTTCATGAGCGCGTCTTTGGCCAACTGGAATGCTGCCTGCGACTGTGGGATAGTGTCGATGATATGGTTGAATTCACGCACACAGTCCATCATCTTGTCGTTTTGGGTGATGATGTAGGTAAAGGCATATTCCGGGTGGTTTTTGAGGCTGGGCTGGCTATAGCGTGCGGCGGCCGAGTAGGCGAGTCCGCGTGCTTCGCGCAGTTCCTGGAACACGATGCTGTTCATGCTGCCACCATAGTACTCGTTGAACAAACTGATGGTAGCCGCATGGTCGGGTTCCCACTGTCGGTTCTCGTTGGTGTACTGCACCATGTAGATGTTCTTGGCATCGTAGGGGGCGATGTAGATTTCGGGGGTGGGAGTGATTTTCTCCATGTAAGCGTTCCCCTTGGGCACGTCGGCGAGTTGCTTGGCCACCTTGTGGTTTTTGCCAATGTGTGTAGCCAATTCTTTCTCGGTGAGAGGCCCGAAGTAAATCACACTATGTTTCATCTTGTTCAGTCCCTTGACCAGATTCAGGAGCGTGGCGGGGTCGGTGTCGCGCAGTTGCTGGTTGCTCATGATGTTGGTATAGGAATTATCAGGGCCGTAGAGACTGTAGGCCATCAGACGGCTGAAGCACTCATCCTGGCTGGTCTTGGCATCGGCACGCGACTTGATGATGGCCTCCACCATGCTGTTGTAGGCTTTTTGGTCCACTTGTGCGTTCTCGAGCAAGTCGTTGAGGAGCGCCATGGCTTCAGGCATATTTTCGGACAGTCCCGACAGTGAGATGGTGAGCACATCATCGCTCACGTTGAACGAGTAATTGCAAGCCAGTTTGTACATGCGCTGCTTGAACTGTTGGCACGTCAATTTCTTGGTGCCCAAATAGTCGAGGTAATCCAGAGCGGTATGGTAGCGATTGTCGGCGGTTGAACCGAATTCATAGCGATAGACCAGCCCGAACAGGTCGTCTAGCGTGTTTTGCTTGTAAATCAACGGCAGTTTGCCTGCGGTCTCACTCTGGGTGAGGTCGGTCTTGTAGTTGATAAATTGTGGCTCGATGGGCTGCACTTCTTCGGCCAGAATGTTGCGCACGAAATCGCTCTGCATGTCACGGTTGGTGGGGATGGGGGTGATTTCGGGCTTGTCAATTTTCTTCAACGAGGTATCTTCGCCCAGACGTTTGTAAACACACACGTAATCATCGTTCAGGTGTCGCTTGGCGAAATCAACGATTTGCTGCTTGGTCATGTGGCTCATGCGGTCGAGTTTGCTCACTTCCACGCCCCATTCGCGGCCGTTGATGAAAGCGCCGACCAGTTGCGAGGTGCGTGAGTGGTTGTTGTCGAGCGACATGAGATAGCGCAGTTTGGTGTTATTCACCACGCTCACGAGCAAGTCGTCGTCAAAGTCGCCTCGGCGCAACTTGTCCACTTCGCCGAGCATGAGATCACGCACTTGTTCCAGCGATTGCCCTTCATTGGGATAACCCATGGCCGTGAGCAGCGAGTAGTCGGTCATGTTGTCGGGATAGGCGCCACTGTCAAGCAACTTGTGAGGCTGGTTGAGGTTCAGGTCCATCAGACCGGCTTTGCCGTTGCTCAGCATGTCGGCAATGATGGCGATGGTGTCGTTCTGGAATGTTGCGGCGCCGTTGAAACGCCAAGCCAGTGAGACAAATTCAGTCTCCTGCCCCACGACAGTCGTGTCGATGGGTGCTGTGATAGCAGGCAGCGGGGCAAACTCGGGTCGGGTGAGGTTCTCGTTGGGTTGCCAGTCGCCGAAGTACTTGTCGATGGTGGCAATCACCGCATCGGGATCAAAGTCACCCGCCATGCAGATGGCCACGTTGTTGGGGCAATAGTAATTGTTGTAATACTGTTTGATATTGACGATTGACGGGTTCTTCAGGTGCTCCTGTGTGCCTATAGTGGTCTGTGTTCCATAGGGGTGTGAGGGGAAAACCTTGGCATACAAGGCTTCTTCGGCCTTCCACGCGTCGTTGGCCATAGAGATGTTTTTCTCTTCATAGACGGCTTCAAGCTCGGTGTGGAAACCACGAATGACCATGTTGCGGAAGCGGTCGGCCTGCACACGTGCCCAACGATCCACCTCGTTGGCGGGAATGTCTTCGGTATAGCAGGTGACATCTGTGCTGGTGTAGGCGTTAGTGCCTTGTGCTCCGATGCCTGCCATGAGTTTGTCGTACTCGTTAGGGATGTTGTATTTGGCAGCCAGTTGCGAGATGCTGTCTATTTCATGATAGAGCACGCGACGGCGTTCAGGGTCGGTAACGAGCCTGTACTGCTCGTAACGAGCCTCGATGGTGTCGAGCAGCGGCGCTTCGGCTTGCACATCGCTGGTGCCGAACGACTTGGTGCCTTTGAACATGAGGTGCTCCAGATAGTGGGCCAGACCGGTGGTTTCGGCTGGGTCGTTGCGCGACCCTGTGCGCACAGCGATGTGCGCGGTGATGCGGGGCGACTGTTTGTTGACACTCAAAAACACTTGCAGACCGTTACGCAATGTGTAACACTGCGTTTTCATGGGGTCTCCAGCATAAATCTTAGGTGATGGCAACTGAGCGTATGCCAGCACGTTAGCCAAGGTCATCAAAGCGACCACTAGGGCCATTTTCAGATGTTTCATATTCATTTTGTTGTTGGTTATAATGATGATTAATTGTTCACGGGTGTGACACTGCATGGTTCGCCGGAATTGATGTACAACAAGTATCCTTCGACTCGTTCATGTCCCAGTTGGCGCATGCGTGTCATGTAGTCTTTCACTTGTGAAATGTCTTTGTTGCGGGGCTTTCCCGTCTTGTAGTCAATAATGATGATGGTGCCGTCGGGGCGACGCACTATTCGGTCGGGACGTTTCGTCATGTTGTCGTCGAATCCCTCCAAGTTGCGTTCGGAGTAAACCACGTTGTCTTCGGCCCACCACGATGCTGTTTCGGGTTGAGTAAACAGTTGTTCAAGCAATTGTTGGGCGTCTTGGAAACTCCAAGGGCTTCCGGGCTGACCGATGATGCCACGGTATTGCGCTTGGCGCAGGGCTTTAGGAGCGTCGGACGGATACTTGATTCGGCTGAGCAAATCGTGCATGCGTCGGCCTTCGCTGATGCTGGCGGTGACTTCACGAGGCAGTTTCACGTGCACCACGTTGGGAGAGGGCGACACATGGTACGGCGGCATGTCGATGGCGACGGGAGTGTCGTCTTTCTTGTTGCTCTTCTGCTCTTTTTCTTTCTTTTTCCTTTTTTCCTCGTCATTCTTGTGTTCGGTGCGAGGAGAGCCCAGTTGTAACCAACCTTTTTGGTCCTTGACTATTTCAGGAACGGCAGGTGCCAATCGTCCCACTAGTTGTCCGGCATTTTCATTGGCTGGTGACTTGGTGGGGTCGTAGTTATAAGCGAAAATATGCAGTTCTTCTTTAGGACGGGTAAACGCCACGTAGGTTTTGTTCAGGTTGTCAATGAGGGTGTTGGATTGTTGCTGAACGACAAATTTACCGAAACCTCCGTCGGTGAAGTTCTCCAATTTTTTCTTGCGCATAGGCAGCAGTGGCGGCACGATATCATCGTCATATTCGGCATCGGACACATGATCGAACAGATGGGCTCCACAGCCATCCTCAAGCCAGAAATCTTTGGGCATCCAATAAATGTGCTCCTGGGAGTTGGTCGCCATTTCCCATTTGACGAAGGGCAGAATCACACAGTCAAATTCCAGACCTTTGGACTTGTGGATGGTCATTACTGTGATGGAATTGCCCGTCGAGGTGGCCGCAACGGTCAAGCTGTCTTTGTGTTGGTCCCAGTATCGCAGGAACTCACGCACGGTACCGCCAGGCGATGAAGTGATGAACTGATTGGCGCACGACTGTAATTCAAGCAAGAATGCCGTGTCTTCCTTCGACGAGTCATCCATAATGCAATTCAAGACATGCTCGATGATGGTGTTGAGTGTCAGAGCGTTGGTGCCTGTTGGGGGCAGCAGCCTCTTGAGCTCGTCGGCATATTTGTCCATGAGTTCTTCCAGTGGCACTTCTTTCTCGCTAGGAAGTTCCTTAAATGTCTCGTCCAGGATATCCCCAGTAATTTGTGCGTCGGCGGTTTTGGCTTTGGCGAGTTTGGCGATGAACTTGCTGAGGGCTTGGTTGAGCCGTTGGTTACTGAGCCGTTTTTTGTTGGCAAAACTCTTGATGGACTCCTTCAGTTGCTCCTCATTTTCGTCTTCAAGTTCTTCTTGATTGTGGTACTGTACCAAGTCGATGAAACGTAGAATACTGATGACCCGTCGCACCGTGGGGGCGCTTTTGAGCAACATCGATTCATCGCTCATCACATTGATTTGCTTGTCGGCAGGGGATTGGTGGTTGTGCTCCAGCAAACGTGCAACAATGTCGGCACCTTCGGCTTTTGTATTGACCAGAATGCCGATGTGCCGCCAGTCGTACCGTTGGCGCAGTTCCAGCAGATAGTCGGGGAGCATGTCCAGCACTTGCTGCGCTTCCTTCAGAATCACACCGGCTGTGTCGTTTGTAATGACCCGCACCAGTCCTTTGGGTTCGGTGATATACTTTTTTTGTTGGAAATCAGTGAGTTTGCCAGTGGGCATATAGGTGCGGCGCACGATGTCGGCCACGGCATCGGAATTGCCAGCCGGTGCATAGTGGTTAACGATAAGTTCAAACAACGCGTTGTTGAAATCAACTACGGCGGGAGCGCTACGATAGTTGGTGGGCAACGTGTCTTGGAACATCGGCTGATCGCTGAAGTCGAGGTCGATGGCATCACGGAACAAAGACGGGTCGGCATTGCGGAAACGGTAAATCGACTGCTTGGAGTCGCCAATAATCATGTTGAAGTTGTCAATGCCATTCGAAAGGCTATTTTCGAGCAACGGCAAGAAATTGTCATATTGTTTCCGGCTGGTGTCTTGGAATTCATCAATCATGTAATGATTAATCCAAGTGCCCGTGCGCTCATAGATGAAGGGTATGATAGTGTCGTTCTTCTTCTCTTTAGTCTCATCTTCCTTGTCCCGTGGGCTTCCTATCAGCCTGTATATAAGTTCGTTGGTGTCGGCAATGAGAATAGTGTTGGTGTCCTTGCGGTATTCTTCAAGTTTATCGTCGATGGCACCCAACAGTCCGAGCAACCCCACGTCATTAATCATGGAATCCAATAATTGCCAGCGGTCGTAGTCGGCGGTCAATTCATTGCACAGCGTGGTTATTTCGGCTAATGCGTCATCACTGGGAACGAACTTGCCGGTGAACTGCTTGAGCAACTTTTCTTTGGTGGGTTGCCGGCAAGCATCGTTAAGTTCCTTTCCGCTAGCCATGGCTCCAGCGTATAGATAATCCAACAAGAACCATCTTTTGTGCAGGTTTGTGACGGGAATGTTATGGCGCTGCATGATATCGGACATCCTGTTGGTATAGAGAGTGCTGTAGCGGGTCTTGTAGTGGTTACGGCCTTTGATAAGCAATTTCACAAACAGTTGAATTTTCGACAGGTCGGTCACGACGTTCCCCTCTTCATCCTTCTTGCTCAGATATGTGCGAATGCTCTTCAAGTGATTACGGAACAACTCGCTGTTGATGTTTTCAGCAAAATCGGTGAGCGCTTTCCCGGCAAAGAAATTCCAGTCGGACGACTGCAGCATGTTGATGCGAATGAAGTCCATGACCCACTCTTCGATGGCTGTAGTGTTTTTTTTGCCCGTGCGCTCGTGGTCACGTCCCAGTGCCATCAAGAAATTACGCACTGCAATTTTGGTGGCGTAGTCCTGGTCGATTTGCACCTCATAGTTATAGTCGTGGTCCAGTTCTCGGGCAAAGTTGCGCAGGATGGACTGGAAGAAAGAGTCAATCGTGCTCACCATGAACGTGGAATAGTTGAGCAGGATGGAGTTCAAGGCTTCTTGGGCGGCTTGTTGCAGCCCGTTGAACGCGTCGGGTTCACATCGATCGGCGAAGTAACTGTAATAATCCGACCCGGTGATGTCTCGTGCTAGTTGGTACAACTCCTTGACGATGCGCCGTTTCATCTCGTCGGTGGCCTTATTGGTGAAGGTGATGGCGAGGATGTGCTTGTGGTAGTCGGGTCTGTGGCGCAATACCATCTTGCCGTTTTCGCTGGGTTGCAGCAGCAGTTGTTCGATGTAGAGTTTGGCCAGGGTGTAGGTCTTTCCCGAGCCGGCCGACGCTTTAATGACCATCAGGCCATTTTGTGGTTGATTGTTGGCGTTCATAGCATTGTTTTCATGGTGTGAATTTATCATATCGTTAGGTTATTTGACTTTAAAGCCCAGTGACAGCAAATGTTGTTTTACGGTTTCACGTTGGTCGCCTTGCAGGAGAATCTCTCCGCCTCGGGCCGATCCACCTACACCACACAACTGCTTGAGTTGGCGCGCCAATTTTTTGAGCGCGTCGTCATCGCACAAGAAGTCGGTGATGATGGTCGCTTGCTTTCCGTTGCGCCCTTTCTTTTCGAGCACGATATGCACCACTTGATGCCCTTGCTGAGCGATGGCATCCCCCTTGTCGGGCTCATTGTTTTCTTGTTGTGCTGTAGTCGTTGCAGGGACCTCCATGCCGAAAGCGGCCCCCAATTTGTCTCTCCAATCTTCCATAAAAGTGGTTTTTCGGTGTAAAATTAGGAAAAAATGATGGATTTGGCAAAGTTTTTGCAATATGGATGAGAAATTAAGCGAAAAAATAGTGCCTATTTCAAAAAATAGGCGTAATTTTGCCAAACGTTTTACAACACATTTTTTATCAACTTTTATTTTTACAAGATTATGGCATACGTAATTTCTGACAGCTGCATCGCATGCGGTACTTGCATGTCGGTTTGCCCCACGGGCGCAATCTCTGAAGGTGACATCTACAAGATCGATCCCGATACTTGCATCGACTGCGGTACTTGCGCCGATTCTTGCCCCAACGAAGCAATTGCTCCTGGTGCATAATCTCGCAGTGTAATTATTATCCGTAAACAGGAGCCACGTCAGCGTTTTGCTGAACATGGCTCCTTGTTTTTTGTTATTCCCCACATTTCTGCTTCGTGAGGAGTGAGATTTTGCAAATTGTTGCTTATATTTTGTGAAAGGTGCTGCGGTGGAAGTCGCAGGGCGGATTCCAGTTTGAAGTGCGAAAATAGTCATAATCTTCGATAAAAGGCTGATTTTGGTGATTCAAACTGGAGTTTTTTTCTTGGCCTTCGGTTGATCTTGAACTGCACCTTCTGAATCTCACTGTCGGACACTTGGTTGAAGTCCAGTCCTTTAGGCAGGTATTGCCGTATGAGTCCGTTGGCGTTTTCAATGGCGCCTTTCTCCCAAGAGCTGTACGGGTGCGCAAAGAACACCTGCGTGTCCAGCCACTTCTCCATGTACTTGAAATCCGCGAACTCGCTTCCGTTGTCTGTTGTGATGGTAAGCACGTTGTCCTTGTAGGGCAGCAGCTGCGAGACGACCGTGCGCGCCAACGCCTTGGCGTTCTTGCCCTTGTCCAGCCGCTTGACGATCAGGAAATTGGTGCTCCTCTCCGTAAGGGTCAACAGGACACTTTTGCCCTCATGCCCTAAAACGCAGTCCATCTCCCAGTCTCCGAAGCGACTGCCGTCAGCCATTTCGGGCCTGAGGTCGATCATCTTCCTGTCCCTGATGGCCGTGTAGCGCCGCGGCACCTGTCTGCGCACGTGCCTGAGGGCGTGTCGGCAGTGCTTCCAAAGCGTTCCGCCCAGGCTCCGGTCGAAACGGATGTAGGAGTATATGGTCTCCACGCTCACGCAACTCTCTCCGTTCCGCTCCAGATAGCCCTTGATCTGTTCCGGCGACCACTGCTCGTCCACGAGCAGGGTGAAAATCCGTTTGCGCATGTCAAGCGTGAAAGTGCGGATGGCGCGCATGCGGTGCTTGCGTTCGTCGCACTTCTGTTGCGCCAGCTTGTGATGGTACCTGTGGACACCCCTGTTGCGGGAAATCTCACGGTAAATGGTGCTTTGATGCACTTTTAATGTCTCTGCAATCATTTTTTTGCTCATCCCGTTTTGGAGTGACACTTCAATGAAGTACCTTTGCTCCGAGGTTAGTTGATTATACATAGGCAAACACAAATTAATTGATCTCGCGGGGAGGCTGCAACCTCCCCATTTTTGCCGTGAATATACTCATTTTCGACCGAAATCCGCTCGTCGGGGCTCCGCCCCTTGCCGCTTGGCGCTCCCCGGTGCGTTTTTCATGTATTGCGCTAACGCTCCAACAGGAGAACCTTTCGCACTTCTTATTTGAACTTCCA
>JAFZRJ010000017.1 GCA_017619935.1 Muribaculaceae bacterium
GAACTTCAACCCGGGAATCGGTATTCAGGCACCTGTTTTCGCTAAAGGAAAACTGGTGGGAAATGCCTTGGTCATGCTCGAGCACGAGTCAAATGGTCGTGACGGCGAGGCTTCGCGCAGCTGGAACAAGGTGTCGTTTGCTGGTTCGGCCTATATCGACCGGCACTTGATGGTGCATGCCAAGACGTGGATTCCCATCATCGACGGTGAGAACAACAAGGACATCCTCAAGTATAGCGGTATCTTCCAAACAGGTGCCCAATTCATTTCAGAGAACAAGCGTTGGGTGGCCGATGTCACCTTTGTCAAGCGTCAGGGCTGGAACTTCAATTTCAACACGATAGTGAACGTGGGCTTCCGCATCCGTGAGAAGGACAACCAGTTCCTGATGCTGCACTTCTATGACGGCTATGGCGAGAACATGCTCGACTACAACAAGTACCACTGCCGTGTCAGGTTGGGTCTGCTCATTCGTCCATCGTTCTTCAGTGACTTCTAAATCTAGTTTTGTTATCTAGAATGAAACGTTGCGTCTCAATATTTTGTGTGGTCTGCTGCATTCATTTGTTGTCATGGGGGCAGGATTCGGTGCTGGTCTCCATGCCGCAAGACGACGTGGTGCAGCAAATTGCCGACACAGTGCGTCACATGAACAAGTTTCAGCGCTTTAAGGCAAAAATCACGCAAAGTATCAAAAATAAACTCAATGAACCTTACGACACCACGCGCAACAAGGGCTACTGGTGGCGAGCCATGAAGCACGGCAAGATTGACTTCAACGACAGTACGATGGGCTATCCCAAGTTTGTCAAGTTTTGCTGGAATGCCTACAAATGGGGCGACCACACGTTCAACAGTTACGACACCGCCTATGTGCAGGGCACCGGAAAGAACTGGAAACTCATCTTTAAGAGCGACAATTGGTTGGATACCTACGTTGGCACCCCGTTCAAGGACGTGAGAATGGTGATGAACAGCAACTTGGTTTCAAACGTCGGTGTTTCGTTGTCGTTCATGGCGGTGAGTTTGGGTTACTCGATGAACGTGAGCAACCTGATTCATGGCGAGAATGTTTCAAACAAGGCTGAATTCTCGTTTGTATGTTCCCGTTTTGCTCTCGATGCTTATTATTGGGAAAATCGTAACAAGACCAACGTCATCTATACTGATGAGAGCATTGACGAAGACCGCCACAAGTTCAAGCAATCGGGTCTCTCCCGCAAGGCGATGGGTTTGACGGCCTATTACTTCTTTAACAACCGCCGCTACAGTCAAGCGGCTGCCTACACTTTCTCGAAATATCAAAAGCGTAGTGCAGGTACGTGGCTGGCTGGTATCAGTTTGCAGCATTTCGACGTGAAGTTTGATGTGGACAAGATGCCTGAGGAAGCACGCTATTATATTCCCACGCAAGAGGACGCTCCACGCATTCTCTATAACGACTATTGCGTCCTTTTGGGCTACGCACACAACTGGGTGCTGGGCCGCAAGTGGTTGTTGAACCTCACTGCGACCCCCTATATTGGCTACCGATAT
Source organism: Muribaculaceae bacterium (assembly GCA_017619935.1). Taxonomy (GTDB): domain Bacteria; phylum Bacteroidota; class Bacteroidia; order Bacteroidales; family Muribaculaceae; genus Sodaliphilus. Next base: position 1,537 of record JAFZRJ010000017.1, read on the forward strand.
AACCATTTCCACAATGACGGCAACATGGAGAGTGCCCTGTCGGTTAACCTTAGAGCGAGTGTGGCGGCTGTGTATAACCACAAGCAGTTCTTTGTGGGGTTGCAAGGGTTTGCCGACCATCACCGCTATAAAATGGGTGATAGCCGTCTGGTCAATTCAACGATTGATTTTGCGGTGTTGACGGGAGTAAGATTCTAAGTATATACAAACGAAATATAATCATTTGAAGATATGAGAAATAAAGTTTTAATGTGGGGTGTTCTGGTTGGCGCAGTTGCCAGCGGACTGACGGCATGCAAACTTGACATGCCAGTGGAAAAAGAGCAGTCATTTGAGACGATGACGGTGGACACCACCGATATCGAGTTGCCTGTTAAGTTCAGTGCGAAAATGAAAGGACAGGCCGACGTGACCATTTCGCCACAGGTGAGCGGTCAGCTGATGAAGATATATGTGACCGAAGGCCAGCAAGTGAGTCGCGGCCAGACACTTTTCGTCATCGACTCGCGCAATGCCCAGCATGAGGTGGAGGCCGCCCGGGCCAATCTCCAAGCTGCCAATGCTAACCTCCAAGCTGCCCAAGCGCAAGCCAACAGTGCCAAGCTAGAGTATGAGAGCAACAAGAACCTGTATGACAAGAACATTGTAAGCAGTTATATGCTTGAGAACTCTTTGAATAGTTACAAGCAAGCGCAAGCCGCTGTCAGTCAGGCCAAGGCGTCGGTCACTCAGGCCCAGTCGGCCTTAAACCGCGCCAAGGTGAATCTTGGTTTTTGCACTCTTACCTCACCAGTGTCGGGTGTGATAGGCGAGATTTCGGTCTTTGCCGGCGACATGGTGTCGCCCGGAACACAGCTGACCATTGTAAGTGGTAACAAGCAAATGGAAGCGGAATTCTCATTGCCCGAATCTATTCTTGAGGAGCAGGTGTCGTCAGGCGTAACTAAAGATGACAAAGACAAATACATGTCTGAATTGCCTGAAGTGACATTCGTGATGAAAAACGGCACAGAGTATCCACACAAAGGTCGCATTTCTAGCCTTACAGGTGTGGTGAACGCCACGACGGGTTCTATAGCCTGCAAAGCCACGTTCCCCAACCCCGATAGTCATCTCTTTTCGGGCATTCAGGGCACAGTGCTGCTGCCCCTGAGCAAGAAGGGTGTAATGGTCATCCCTCAAGCGGCAGTAGTGCGCCTGCAAGACAAGTCATTGGTCTATAAAGTGCAGCCCGACAGCACTGCTACGGCTGTCGCAGTGACGACATCGGACACAGGTAACGGCAAGGATGTCATTATTACCTCCGGACTCAAAGTGGGTGACCGCATCGTGACCGTTGGAGCTAATAATTTGGAGGAAGGACAACGGGTACTCTTTCCCGCTGCAAAAAGCAAGAAGTAAACCATGAAAGGGAATATCTTCATTTCAAGATATGTGATGGCGTGCGCGATCGCGATAGTCATCACGCTGGTGGGCTTCATCTGCATGAGTACGTTGCCCATCGAGCAGTATCCGAATATCGCGCCACCAACAGTCCGCGTCTCAACGTCATATACCGGCGCCGACGCCAATACCATCATGAAGGCCGTAGTGCAGCCGTTGGAGGAGAATATCAACGGTGTGCCCGGCATGACCTACATCACAAGTTCTGCGTCTTCTTCGGGCGACGTTTCTATTCAGGTGTACTTTGAGCAAGGCACCGACCCCGATCTCGCTGCTGTGAATGTGCAGAACCGTGTGAGCCGAGCCACGGCACTTTTGCCCTCGGAGGTGACAAAGGTGGGTGTGCAGGTGATGAAACAGCAAAGCAACATCCTTCACATCGGCGCGTTGAAGAGCGTTGATGGAAAATATGATACCGACTTCATCGCCAACTATATCGACATCAACGTAAGGCCGAGACTGATGCGTATCACCGGTGTGGGAGACGTGATGTCTCTGGGTAATACCTACGCCTTGCGTATTTGGCTGAAACCCGATGTGATGGCGCAATACGGGCTGGAACCCAACGACGTGTTCGCCGCCATCGGCGGACAGAGTTTCGTCGCCGCTACTGGCTCGTTGGGAGAGCAAAGCGAGAATGCCTATCAGTACTCGATGGAGTATAAAGGTACGCTGAAGACTGTCGATGAGTTCAAAGATATCGTGTTGCGTTCCAGCGACGGCGGACACTTGCTGCATTTGGGCGACGTGGCCGATGTGGAAATCGGGGCCGTAAGTTATAGTTTCACGTCGAACATCGACGGCAAGCCGGGCGCCATCTATATGGTGTTCCAGGCTCCTGGTGCCAACGCCACCGAGGTAAACGCCCGCATACAGAAGTTGTACGAGGACATGAAACCCTCCATGCCGGCAGGACTGGAGTTCGAGATTCTGGAAACCAGCGACGACTTCCTCTTTGCCGCCATCCACAACGTGGTGGAGACACTGGTCATCGCCATCATTCTTGTGATTTTGGTGGTTTACTTCTTCTTGCAGAGTTTCAAGGCCACGGTCATCCCATCATTGTCGATTATCGTGTCGTTGTTGGGAACTTTCGCCATTGTTTCGTTGGCGGGCTTCTCCCTCAACATCTTAACGCTGTTCGCTTTGGTACTCGCTATCGGTACGGTGGTGGATGATGCCATCGTGGTGGTCGAGGCGGTAATGGCGAAGATGGAGAGCGGCATCACCGATGCCAAGGAGGCCACCCGACAGGCGATGAGCGATGTGTCGGTCGCCGTCATCACGTGTACACTGGTCTTCATGGCGGTGTTCATCCCCGTGGCTTTCATGCCTGGCACGTCGGGTAGTTTCTTCACTCAGTTCGGTGTCACGCTGGCATCGGCGGTTGGTTTGTCGTGCGTGTCGGCTCTGACGCTCTGTCCCGCCTTGTGCGCCCTCATGATGCGCTATTCCGAGGACAAGAAAGAGCGCAAGAATTTGAACTATTATGTCACCAAAGCCTATACCGCCAGTTATAATGCCATCCTCAAAAAGTACAAGAAGAGCGTATCCAAGTTCATCAAGCGCCCGATAATATCAGGCATCTTGTTGGCCATTACCGCTGTCTTGCTCATCATTTTCATGCGCGGGCTGCCCTCGGGCTTGGTGCCCCAGGAAGACCAAGGCGTGTTCTTCGCCGAGGTGCGTGCACCTGAGGGCTGCACCCTGTATGAAACGGAGGAAATCGTGAAAAAAGTGGAGGAGAAGGTGAAAAAGATACCCGAACTTGAGAGCTATGCCGTGGTCAGCGGCTACGGTATGATGGCTGGACGTTCAGGAAGTTGCTACGCCACACTGATTATCCGTCTGAAAAACTGGGACGACCGTCCGGGCATGAACCACAATATCATGCTTGTTTATGGACGCTTCGCCTACGATTGCAAGGAAATCAAGAATGCGAAGGTCATTCCGTTCCAGATGCCTCAGGTGCCTGGCTATGGCAGCAACAGCAGTGTCAATTTGGTGTTGCAGGATATGAACGACCGTGACATGTCGGAGTTCAATGTCGATGCCACCAAGTTCCTCACCGTGTTGAACGAGCGGCCTGAAATCATGATGGCGATGTCCACCTATTCAGAGCGTTTCCCGAAATATCAGGTCAACGTGGATGCTCCCCAGTGCGACCGCGCTGGAGTGTCGCCCGCGGCAGTGCTCAATACACTAGGTGCTTACTGCGGAGGCTCGTATGTGGGCAACTTCAACCAGTTCGGAAAGGTCTATCGTATTATGGCCAACTCAGCGCCGGAGTATCGCCTCGACCCCTCGTCACTGAACAATATCTTTGTGAAGGTGCGCGGAGGCAAGATGGCGCCTATTTCCGAATTCGTCACCTTGACCGAGATTGTGGGATCGGCTTCGGTCGATCACTTCAACCTGTTCCAGAGCATCACTTGTGGCGTGATGACTGCCAGCGGATATTCGGAAGGCGATGCCCACAAGGCTATTGCCGAAGTGTTCAAAGAGACGATGCCCAATGGTTATAGTTATGAGTACGGAGGTATGTCACGCGAAGTGGAGGAGACTGCTGGCTCCAACGCCACAGCCCTCATCTACGTTATTTGTGTCATCCTCATCTACCTTATCCTGGCCTCGCTCTACAACTCCTGGTTCACGCCATGGGCAGTGCTGTTGAGCGTGCCTTTCGGACTGATGGGTTCGTTCGGCATCACTTGGCTGGCCTCACTGCTCCATCTGCCTGGCATGGAGAACAACATTTACTTGCAGACGGGTGTTATCATGCTCATCGGTCTGTTGGCCAAGACGGCGATTCTGATTACGGAGTTCGCCTCCGAGCGTCGGGCACAAGGTCTGTCCATCCGTGATGCCGCCTTTGCTGCCTGCGAGGAACGTCTGCGCCCCATCCTGATGACAGTCGTCACGATGATTGCAGGTATGATACCTCTTATCATTGCGGGCGGAGCCGGTGCCAACGGAAACCGTGTGCTCGCACTAGGAGTCACTGCTGGTATGGCAGTGGGTACACTTGCACTGCTCTTTGTGGTGCCCGTGTTCTTCATCGTGTTCCAGAAGCTGCACGAGCGTTTCCAAGGCAAGCCATCTTTCGAGAGCGAAGCCGTGGCCTCCGAGGAAGCCTTCATTGAGGAAAACAAGGAAGAGGCTAAATGAGGCGAAAGTAGAACCAAGAATGGATAACGATAAAACTAAATATATTGAATGCCTTTTATCGATATGAGAAAAAACTTTATTATTATACTTGTCGCCGGCCTGATGCTCACGGGTTGTGGCCTACATAATAAATATGTGCAGAATGTGGAGGTGCCCGCCAATGCTTTCGGCTCGTCGCAAGATGTCCAGGCGGCTGAGGGCGGCACGTCGATGGCGCAGATGTCGTGGCGTGAGTTCTTCACCGACCCACTGCTGCAACGACTCATTGAGCAAGTGCTGACCAACAACACCGACTTGAATTCGGCTCGCATTGCCGTGGAGAAGAGCGAGGCGGCGCTGGATGCCGCCAAGAAGGCCTTTCTGCCGTCGATTTATTTCTCTCCGTCGGGCACGCTGTCGAGCTACGACTTCGGCCCTGTCAGCAAAATCTATAATGTGCCTCTTCAAATCAACATGGACTTTGATGTCTTTGGGTCCATCTCCAACAAGAAACGTGCTGCCAATGCCGTGCTGCTGCAGAGTCAGGTTCGTGAGGAAGCCTTGCGTGCCAACCTCATTTCCACTGTGGCCCAGCAATATTATATGTTGCAGTTGCTTGACCGTCAGTTGGAAATATTGATGGCTACCGACAAACTGTGGAACGCTTCGTTGGAAACCGAGAAGACCCTGTGGGAAAACGGCAAGATTTATTCCACCGCCGTCAACCAGATGGAGTCGTCGTACCTCAATGTGAAGGTGCAGATTGTTGACTCACGTCGCAACATCCGCAGCGTGGAGAATGCCATCTGCAGTCTGTTGGCCGAGACGCCTCATCACATCGAGCGCAGCCGGTGGGGTAGTTCGGCACTGCCCGAGCATCCCGATACCAGCACTGGTCAAAGGATGTTTGACTCGAATTTTATCCAAGTGGGTATTCCCGCCACGATGCTGGAAATGCGCCCCGACATCCGTCTTGCTAATTTCGCTATGGAAGAGGCGTTCTACAACACCCAGGATGCTCGTTCGGCCTTCTTCCCCAACATCTCGTTGCAGGGCGTTGTCGGATGGACCAACAACGCTGGAAGTATGGTGGTGAATCCCGGCAAGATTTTGCTCAACGCAGTGGCATCGCTCACGCAACCCATCTTCGCCCGTGGTAAAATCAAGGCGAATTACAAGATTGCGCAACTCACCGAGGAAGACTTGAAGCAAAAGTATGTGCAGACGGTCATTAATGCTGGCAACCAAGTCAATGAGGCGCTGGCCGACTGTCAGGCTGCCAGTGAGAAGCACAGCTATTACCATCGTCAGGTGGCAGTGCTGCACGAAGCCTATTTGGGAACCCATGAGCTGATGGACAACGGCAAGTCGAACTACCTCGAAGTGCTCACCGCGCAGGAGACTCTCCTCAACGCCCAACTCAGTGAGGCGATGAACATGTACAACGGAGCGCAAGCCGTTATCGCCCTCTACATTGCGTTAGGCGGAGCCACGAAATAATCGAAAATAGAGTGTAAAACAACTATTAGCGGGCTGCAAGCCGTGGGGCTTGGGTCCGCTATAGTTGTCTTTCGTTGTAGGCTTGCAGGCGCTCTTTGAGCAGGTTCAGCAGTTTGTAGTTCATGATGTTCAGCCCGCTGCAGTCAATCTGGTCAACCCGCTCAAACTTCTCGTTGGTGCTGTCGGTTTGCTCTTTGTATTGAATGGTGATGTAATAGGTGGTATTGCGCCGTCCGGTTCGCTGTCGCCTGTAGCCGAAGTGGTCAACCACCGAGAAGGGAATCTCGTTATACTCATCCTTTTTGCGTGACAGAATCAGGCTTTTGCTGGTGATGACCATGGCGGGGATTTTGTGGATGCGTTCCTTGATGAACGACATCACCAGCATGTAGGCTCCATAACCGCCACCCAGTATCAGCAGGGGCGAAAGCAGGTAAGAGTGCCAGTTGTTTTTGCGTACATAGATGATGTAAATCACACCGAAAGCAATGAGTGCAAGGGCAACCAGGAAATAAATGAATTGGCAACCAATGTTGTGGTTAATCACGACGTCGCACTTGTTTTTGTCAGGCTGTTCCATATTGATGAGGTGTTTGATTTTCGGCCGCTTGAATCATAGCGATGTGCAAATTAAGTCAAAATATTTGACATACACAAGTTTATCAGCGGCCAAGTCGCAAGAAGGTGAAGGCGTCGAAGACGAACTTCTACGTCGTCTTTGGCGCTGCATGCTCCGGTTGAAGTTCCTCTCCGAGGCACCTGTTTGCTTGTCCGTCATGGACCAAGCAGCGAGGCCCTCCGGCCCTCTCGCATGGTCTTTAACATGATAAGCCCCTCCAGGGCATTAGACGTCTTCGACATCGCTAAAGTTGTCAACGACGACCAAACGACATGCTTTCGGCACTTTTGGGTTTTGTGGTTGATTTTTGTAGGTGCGGTTAAACTCCAGCGGGGGTGTGGAGTCTAATCAGCAAGAAATTTTTAGAACGATGAAAATGATGAATTGGAAATTAGGCGCATTGGTGGCGCTGGTGGCAATGTTCTCGCTGCAGGGAGAGGCCCGCACTTACACCACCGAGAAACTGAATTATCAAATCGTGTATCAGTGGGGCATGGTGTGGAAACACGCTGGTGACGCCACGTTGAGCATCAAGCGCAACGGTAATGGTTACAACGCGATGCTCACGGGCAAGACGCGGTCGTGGGCCGATAGAATCTTCCCTGTGCGTGACACGCTCAAATGCACCATGGACTCGAAGATGGCTCCGCTCAAATATGAGAAACTGACGCATGAGAAAAGTTACTATGCCCGCGATGTGCTCGATTTTTCCTACAATTACAGTCACACCACCGCCACCGCCACGCGCTATCGTCCCAGCGGGAAGACATCGATTACGCTGAGCGCCAAGTGCCAGGCCTACGACATGCTGAGTGTGTTCTATATGTTGCGTAACCTCGATTACGTTCAGTTGGCGAAGAACAAGAATTATACGACGGTGATTTTCTCCGGCAAGGAAAAGGAGTACCTCACCATTCGTTACAAAGGCGAGGAGAACGTGAAGATGCGCGACGGCAGCAAACGCAAAGGCTATCACATCACCTTCAAATTCACGCAGGAGGGCGGCAAGCGGTCGAGCGATGACCTAGATGCCTGGATGTCGGTCGATGACGAGCGCATCCCCCTGATGATTGTGGGCAAGCTGCCTGTGGGTCAGGTGAAGTGCTACTATGTGAATTGACTTTCACCGGTTTGTGGTGACATCAAGATGCCCGAAACGCTTTCATGTGTTTCGGGCATCTTGTTATGGGGGGCGTATTATTGTCCGACGGGGATGTCGTAGCCCAGCAGTTTGAACGCCACTTTGAACGGCGTGGCATTCTTGCGCGGCACTGGACCGGCATAGTAGTAGAACAGATGCTGAACATCAAAGGTCTTCACTTCGGCCATCTTTGTCTCGCCTGCATTGAGCGACACCGGGATGGTGACGTTGCGCTCGTGAATCATGGCCCCGTCGAGGGTGGTGTAGCGAAACGTGACGCGCACATTGGCGATGCGGTGCTTGGCGTTGTTGGTGATGAGGAACGATTCTTTGGCATCGTTGGCCCGCTTGTTGAAACCGCGCAACGTAATCAAATTTTGGTCAACTATGGTCGTGGTTGAGTCGGCGACGGTATGAGTGGTCGAGTCGGCGGTGGTGGCTGGAATGGCTTCCACCAGAATGTTGGCGGTGCGCAGGTTGGATTGCGTGGTTTTGACGCGTGGTTGCGCTCCTAGGGCCAACAGCAATATCAAGCAGAAAAGCGCGGAGAGTCTCATAGCACTATAGGTATCGGATGTGGGTGAATAATGAGGATGTCACCTCGGGATAGATTTTTCTAAAACCTATGGGCAGCCGTTCCTCCTCTTTTTCGGGAATGATTGACACTCCGCGAAAGATGGTGGGCAGGAACCGTGCGAAATTGATACGCACCTTCACGCGCCAGTGGGGTCGGTCGAACGTGATGGAAGAGCAGTCGCTGTTGAGGGTCGCCACCGTTTCCATGGGCCGGCACAGAGTGAGTTTGTCGCGCTCGCTATAGAGCCACAGCCTCCACTTGTCACTGGTCGCGCTGGCTTGCAGGTAGCCGATAACGGTGCCCGGCATCAGGTGCACGTCGGTGGAACCAAGCATGATGATGCGATAACGCTTGTCATGTCCCTGTGCGGGGCAACGCTCGATGCCCAGGGTCATTTCTTCGGCGGGATAGTACCAGATGCCTTCCAGTGGCTGCAAATCGGCATGCGCCAGCCTGTTGAGCATCGAGTCCTCGTCAAGGCCGGGGAAGAAATCGGAATTGTCGGGTACGACCGCCGCCTGCGCCATCGTAGCCGAGAACAAAATGAGTAATATGCCCAGTGCTCGGTTCATGTCAGTTCGTCGCAAAACGATAGGTGATACCAAACGAAAGAATCTCCTTGAACTGCCAGTAGTGCCAACTGTCGTGGCGCGGGTGCGACTTGTCGTAGCGCAGATGGGTATAAATCTTGGTGTTCAGGTGCCGCGTGATGGTGAAGTCAAATGTGTTTTCCCAGTCGCCTTGCACATAACTGTAGTCGGTGAACGCATAGAATCGTGACGACCACAACACATTGGGATGCAATTTCCACGTGAGTTTGGCCTCGATGTTGCTACCGAAGCTGTGCTTGGTGTGGTGCCCTGCATCGATGCCGAAGGTGGTGGGGTCAAAGTTGTCGATGTCTTTGCAAATCTTGATGTTGTACGACAGCGGTGCGATGGCCACGGTGATGGCACGAGCACCGTCGGCGGTCTTGTGGTCGTAGGTCATACCGAGACCGAGGTTCAGTTCGGCGGATGAGAGAAACGCCGCAGTCATTTGCTCGGTGTTGCTCTTGTAGTTGTTGAAGAACTGCGTTTTGAACTGCAACATGGCACTGTAGTACCAATGTTTGACGGCTTTGTAACCCAGTTGCGAGGTGAACAGGAAGTTGTCCTCGTTGATCATGTAGTCACGCAGACTGTCGCCCGGTGCGGTGGCCACACCCAGTTTGTAGGAAAGCATATTGTTGAACAGCCAGTTAGGGTGCTTGTCCTGGTTGAGGTTGCACTCCCATTTGACGTCGGCGAGCACGTTGAAGTTGTTTTCACCACCTTGATACCAGTTGTCGCTGATATAGGCCTGTGTGAAGTGGAGCGAACTCTGGAAGATGTGCAGCCAATCGTGGACCTGGATGGGCGCTTCCTCGATGGTTGTTTCGACCGGTTCAATGACTTGTGGCGGGGCAATGGTGAGCATTCCTTTCGACGGGTCGGCGGTGAGTTCGTACTCTTTGGGCGGCTCAGGCAGCGAGTGCTCGTTGTAGGCCACAATTTGAGGGTTGCTGATCATGGCTTTGTAACGCACGGCATTGATGTGTTCCGTTTTCCTCATGGCATCTTGTAGCCATTGGTCGCTGGCTTCGAGATGGAACGGTGAAACCGTTTCGCCATGGAGGGCGGGCATCGTGATGCCGTCGCTCACCGGTCGTTGCTGCTCAAAGATGAGTGGGAACGTGAGGTAGTTGGCGTCGTCTTGTTGAGCCATTGACACCGTTGAAAACAGTGCGATGCCAGCCAAAAAGGTCATTAATCTTTTCATAGTCGGGTATATGGCGGTTGTTGGGTGGTGAAATGTCTTGTTAAGCGTCGTAGAGCGGGCCTTCGTCGCGCTTGGGCTGAGGCTTTTGCTTTTCCTGTTGTTTCTGCTTGTCGGCCTCCTCCTTGGTTTGTATGCGTTGCCGCTTTTTCTCGTGATTGGGTTGTTGATTCTTGTTCTCGGCGAAACTCTTGATGATGTCGTCCACCACTTCGCGGTTGCCGTAGAGGTAGTTGATGGTGATTTCCACAATGAGGTTTTGTTTCTTGGAGATGAGGTCGACAATAATCGCCCGGCTGCCGTCGGGCATGGTGCCGGCGATGTTCAGCCCCTTAAACCCCTTGACTTTGCTTTTTCCCTCCTTGAGGTCATACATGTTGTAGCCCAACGCTTTGCGTTGCAAGTTCTCCTTGAGGAACTTGTCATCGCTCTTCTCTTTGTTGTAGAGTTGGATGGTCATGACCATTTCATCCCACTGGATTTCGAATCGAGTGTTGGTGCTGTAGGTGACAAAACCATCGTTGGGTACTTCAAAGTTGAGGTTATACTGGCTCCATGTGTAGACCGATGCCTGCATCGCGATGGATGTGAGCATCAGTGCGAGCCAAAGTGTCAATTTCCTTGCCATAGTCATTGCGAAATGAAATCTACATTAGCGTTTGGCGGTTTTCAGCCATTGTTCCCAATCGTTCTGCGACCCCATGAACACGTTGAGGTCCACGTCGCCTTCGATGCCCTTGACCGCCCCCCAGTGGCTGTATTGCTGGAAGCGGTGCCCAAAGTGCTTGATTTTTTCGGGTTGGTTGAAAGAGCTCAGCCACAACTCATGCTTGATGAAGTTGTCGAGGTAGTAGGACTTGTAACCGTTCCCGTTGGTGTAAATCATCACCTTAAATCCTTGTCGCTCCAGCGTGTTGATCATGTCGGAAAGCCGCTGAAGCGTGGTTTCCTTGTCGATGTCCCGGTCATTGTTCCAGTCTTCAACATCTACCACGAGCGGTAGGTCAAGGTTTAGATGACCAACGGTGGCGATGAAGTGTGACGCCTGCGAGACCCCGTCGCGGTTCTTGCGGAAGAAGTGGTAACATCCCACTTTCAGTCCGGCTTTTCGCGCCCCTTCGTATTGTCGTTTGAAGTGGGGATTGGTGTATGAGGCCCCTTCGCTGGCCTTGATGAAGACAAAGGAGAAGCCATCGTCGACCACCGCGTTCCAGTCGTTGACGCGGTTATGGCCTGAGACATCGATGCCCTTGACGGGAAATCGGCCTACATTGACGTGAGGATGCCACCAGTAGTGTTTGGTTAAAAAACCAACGAGAACGACGATAATAATCGCCGCTCCCGCTATCAAGGCCCACTGGATGTAGTCGGGCCTTGATGCAGTGCGTCGGTGTCCTCCTCGGGCCATTGTTTAGAACAAAGGCATAGTGGAGGTGGAGTATACGTATTTACGTTCGAATTCTTCCGACCTCATCGTCATCATGAGAATGCCTTGGATGAGCGTCAGGATAGACCATGCGCCACAAGTCACCATGGTGAGCAAGATACACAGGAGACCTCCGCCGGCCTTTCCCACATAGAAGTAATGAATGCCGAGTCCTCCCAGCAAGATGGCGAGCAATCCAGCCACGCCACGGCTCTTGCCTGAAGGTCCTGAATCGAACACGCCGATGTCGCCAGGGCCGTAAGCCATGTTGGGCTGCGGCTGGCCGTAGTACTGCTGTTGCTGGCCAAATTGTGGCGGTTGTTGCTGGTTTTGCTGGCCGGCAATTACTTGAAACTCATTGCCGCAATAGGGGCAACGCACCGAGTTCACCGGGTTGGCGGTGGTGAACTGGCTGTGACATTTGGGACATTGATACTGTACCATAGTTGTTGTCAATTTAAAAGATAATTGTTGTTTTTCGTTGATCACATGGGTTGATATTGCAAATCTTGTGCCAAATGCGAGTCGAAACGTCGTTATCGGCGCGATTTGCTCTTTCCGCCTTTCCGCTTCTCCTGTTCGCGCATCATGGCTTGCTGCTGACGCTGAGCCTCTTCGAGTCGCGCCATGAAACCGCTTTTCTTTTTCGGCTTTTTGCTGTTTTCGGCCATTTTCGCCCTCACTTTGTCTTCGCTCACAAATAAGCGGCAGAGGTAGGTCTGCGCGATGGTGATGAGCAGCGAAATGAAGTAGTAGTAGCTTAAGCCCGACGCGTAATTGTTAAAGAACACGAGGAACATGAGAGGCATGAGGTACATCATCCATTTCATACCTGGCATGGAATTCTGCTGGTTCTGCGATTGCATAGTCAGGTAGGTATAGAGGATGTTGGTCACGGTCATCAGCAAGCAGAACAAACTGATATGATTGCCGAAGTAGTTGGTGATGAAAGGAATCTGTCCCGTCCACTCCACAATCTTGTCGGGTGCCGAGAGGTCGTGCGCCCATAGGAAGGACTGTCCTCGCAACTCGATGCACGAGGGGAAGAAGGTGAACATGGCGATGAGGATGGGCATCTGCAACAGCATGGGCAGGCATCCACCGAACGGGCTGGCTCCAGCCAGACGATACAGCTCCATGGTCTTTTGCTGCCGCTTCATGGCATCTTCTTGTTTGGGATATTGCTCATTGATGGCCGCCACATCGGGTGCGAGTACACGCATCTTCGCCTGTGACATATAACTCTTGAAGGTCAGTGGCGAGAGCACCACCTTGATGATGATGGTGAGCAACAGGATGATAATGCCATAACTGCTGAAGAACTTGCCCAGCCAGTTGAACACGGGGATGATGACGCCCGTGTTGATGACGCGGAACAGTTTCCACCCCAGCGGGATGAGTTTGGTGAGTTTCAGGTCCTCGTTGGGCGAAAACTTGTCCATGTTCGACAGGGTGGAGTAGCGGTTCGGGCCCAAATAGAAGTAGAACGAAGCCGGGTTGGCCTTGTCGCTGGCATAGGGAATTGACGTGCGTATGGTCATATCCTTGAGGTAGTTCTGATACTCCTCGGTGCCTTTCTGGGTTTCCTTGCTGGTAAGCTGCGCGCCCGAGAACAGACTGTCGGCAATGAGCACTGCGCTGAAGAACTGGTTCTTGGTGGAAATCCATTTGAGCTTGTCCTTGATGTCTTTTTCATCGTTTCCGCTCTCTTTGGTGTATTCCACATCGCCTTTTTCGCCCGAATATTTGTAGTAGATGGCCGAGTTGCGTTCCTCAAACATCTTTCCGTCTTCGTGGCGAGCCATCTTTTGATGCCAGTTCAAGTCCACGCTGTTGATGTTGATGGGAATGATGCTCTGCATGCCAGTTTGCTCCATGGCCATGCGCACCATGTAGGATTTGGGCTCAAGGCTGTAACGGAGCGACCACTTGGCACCATCGCCCAGGTCTAGACTCATGACCACGCTGGTGTCGGTCACCTCTTCGGGTGTGAAGTAGAAGTCCTTGGTCTCAAAGCGCTGAGTGTTGTTGCTCAACGTGAAACTGTACTCGTTGTCGCCTGGGGTGAACACCTCTACCATAGAGGCGTTAAAAGCTTTGTATGCTTTGAGCGTGGCTCGTGAGATGACGCCACCTTTGGAAGAGACTTCGACCAGCAGGGAGTCGTTCTGAAGCTTGATAATCTGTTCGGTACCGCTCAAGAAATTGGCAAACGAGCCATTCTTGAGATAGCTCTCCATCGCTTTCTTGACAGCGGCCACGGCTTGGTTGTGCAAGTCGGGGTTGTTGCTGGTGCTGGAGAGCACTTCGTCGAAAGCAACAGTGGTGTCGCCCAAGGTGATGGTTCCGGCGAGGTTATTGTCGACCAGCGACACTTTCACACCCTCACGGTCGATGCCGGTCTGCTGTGTGGAGTCAGCCTTCATTTGGGCGAGCACATTCTTGAGATGTGCCACTTCATCGGCACTGAGCATGTCTATGGTGCTACCGGATTTGGCTTGAGCTTGTTTTTGCACGCGTGCAATAGAGTCCTGCTGCCGTTGCATTTCGGCTCTTTCGGCCTCGCTGGGCGAGGTGAGCCATGTGAAGCCGAATATGACGGCGCACATGAGCAGCAATCCAATAATGGTGTTTTTATCCATTTAATGTAGTTATAAAATAATTTTTAATGTCAGTAATGTGTGAGCGTCGCGCTCGGTTCGTTTACTCGTCGGCCTGTTTGCTCTTTTGATAAGCGATAGCGGCACGAATGAAGTCCATGAACAGCGGGTGCGGATTGAGCACGGTGCTGCTGTACTCCGGATGATACTGCGTGCCGATGTACCACCGCTTGCTAGGCACTTCAACGACCTCGACAAGGTGGGTCTGCGGGTTCTCACCCACGCACATCATACCTGCGGCTTCAAACTGTGAGCGGTACTCCTCGTTCAATTCGAAGCGGTGGCGGTGGCGCTCCTCAATGTTGAGCGTGCCATAGGCATTAGCAACTTTCGTGCCATCTCGCAACTGGCAGGCATAAGCGCCGAGTCGCATAGTGCCGCCCATGTTAGTAATGCTCTTTTGTTCTTCCATCAGGTCGATGACGTTGTGTGACGTGGTGGGGTTCAACTCCACGCTGTTGGCATCGGCCATGCCCATGACATTTCGGGCATATTCAATCACCATCGATTGCATGCCCAGGCAGATGCCAAACGTGGGGATGTCATTTTCGCGGCACCATTTCAATGCCACGAATTTGCCTTCGGTGCCCCTTTGTCCGAATCCTGGAGCGATGACCACGCCATCGTGCGGACTGAGCAATTCTTCAACATTGGCATCGGTGAGGCGCTCACTGTTGATATAAGTGATTTTCACTTTGCGGTCGTTGTAAGTGGCGGCTTGGAAAAGCGCTTCGTCTATCGATTTGTAGGCATCTTGCAGCGCCACGTATTTCCCGACAAGGCCAATGCGAATTTCGTTGGTGGCGTTGTGCATCTTGTCGAGGAACTCGTTCCACTTCGAGAGGTCGGGCTCACCCCTGTGAGGCGTGCCGGTCTTCTCAAGAATGATGGTGTCGAGATGCTGGTCAAGCATCATCAGCGGCACCTCATAGATGGAGGGTGCGTCGATGCTCTGGATGACCGCGTCGGGACTGACGTTACAGAACTGGGCCACCTTGTGGCGCATGCTCGCGGGAATGTCGTGCTCGGTGCGCAGTACCAGCACATCGGGCTGAATACCAACTTGTTGGAGCTGCTTGACCGAATGCTGCGTGGGCTTGGTCTTCAACTCTTTGGCGGCATGTATGAAGGGTACATAAGTCAAGTGAATGCAAATGCACTTGTTGCCCAACTCCCACCGCAGTTGTCGCACCGCTTCCAAGAACGGCAACGACTCGATGTCGCCCACGGTACCGCCAATTTCGGTGATGACGAAATCAAATTCACCGGTTGAACCAAGCAGTTTCACGTTGCGCTTGATTTCATCGGTGATGTGCGGGATAATCTGAACAGTTTTCCCCAGATAGTCGCCTCGGCGTTCCTTGTCGATGACGCTCTGGTAAACGCGCCCTGTGGTGATGTTGTTGGCTCGGGTGGTTTTGATGTTGGTAAATCGCTCGTAATGACCGAGATCCAGGTCGGCTTCATGACCGTCGACAGTGACGTAGCACTCACCATGTTCGTACGGATTAAGCGTGCCCGGGTCAATGTTGAGATAGGGGTCAAACTTCTGGATGGTTACCTTAAAGCCACGCGAGAGCAACAATCGCGCGATGGACGATGAAATGATGCCTTTTCCAAGTGACGACACAACACCGCCTGTTACGAAAATATACCTTGTTTCCACGATACTTTTATTTTCAAACAATTCAAGTTGCAAAGTTACAACAAAAATGCTTAACCTTTCACGATTAGTTCATATTTTTTCGTTGTTTTTCATCGATGATGCTTGGTGTGGTCAAAACAAATGCAACACAGAGTGAAAAAACAGTGTTGGAAACGGCCGAAAAGAAGAGCGCAAAAAATCGTTATTGGCTCTTGACACACAATAAAAACAAGGTTTTTACGTTTTTATCATACTACATAAGTATGCATACTATCATGACAAGACTAAAAAATAAGATTTTAGGCGCTTTTTTTGCGTTGCTACTCACGGCCTGTCCCTTAATGCTTCAAGCGTTTCCCACAACGCACTATGCGGCCAACTCCAAGTTGTCGTCGGGCAGATGGGTTAAATTGGTGGTGTGGGAAAGCGGCATTTACGTTTTGAACCAATCCGACTTGGCCTCAATGGGCTTTTCCGATATCAACAAAGTGAGGGTTTATGGCGGCGGTGGTGCTCCGTTGAGCGAGTCGCTCACCGAAGACGTTTACGATGATCTGCCCCAAGTGCCTGTCGTCAGGCAACAGGACCGCATTTTGTTCTATGCACAGGGTCCTGACACTTGGAAAAATAAACCCGGATTTGGCTTTGTTCAAGTCCTGCATCCTTATTCTCTCGAGGCCAATTATTTCATTACCGACGATGTCGAGGACGAGGCGGTGACCCCGCAAAAGGCTTCCAACGAGATTGTGGGCACGCCAGTGACAACATTCACCGAGAGGCTGTTTCATGAGGAAGAGTTGGTGAATCCCGCCGAGAGTGGCCGCAACATGTTGGGTGAGGACATGGTGACCAACAAATCGGTGAGTGTCAAGTTCTCGCTTCCGGGGTTGGTAAATGGCAGCACCGTGAAGGTGCACACCGTCTATGGCGTAAAACTAACTCAAGGCAAGAGTAGCTTGACTTTTACATATAACGATAACGAATTGCCTTTCAGCCAGTCTGATGAGTGTTCAAAAGATACCGACAATTTCTATGAGTTGGTTGAGTCCACGAAATCATTCTCGCTTGAGGGCACCACTGAACTGAACTATACCATTACGGCCAATCATACTGGCTCGGTCAACTTTGCCAATCTTGATTATGTGACCGTCAACTACGAGCGTCAACTGGACCTGACAGGTGGCGTGCTGCAATTTGCGCAGAACAATAAAACAGGAACCGATTTCTACTACGTCATCGGCGGGGGCAACGACAGCACCCATGTGTGGGATGTGACCGTACCTTACGCTCCCATTGAGATGAACACCCGTTTTGAAGATGGTAAACTGATTTTCAGCCCATTGTATGGAGGTTACCGTGAGTATGTCGCGTTTAACGATAATGGCTCTTTCACAGTGCCGGAAAATGAAGGCACCGTCAGCAATCAAAACTTGCATGGTGCGCCCACTCCCGACATGATTATTATCACCAATGCTGTTTATACAACTGCTGCCGAGCGTCTTGCCAAGTTCCATGAGTCGAACGACGAAATGAGTGTGATGGTGGTGTCTCAGAGGGAAGTATTCAACGAATTCTCATCGGGCATCCCCGATGCCATGGCTTTTCGCCGTTTGTGCAAGATGATGTGGGACCGTGGAGCAGACACCGCCGGTCATCACTTGCAGTACCTCTTGCTTATGGGCGACGGCACCTACGACAACAAGTCGCTCACGCGTGAAGTGAAGAGCCTGCACAAACACACGGTGCTAACCTGGCAAAGCGAGGACAGCAATACCGATGACACCTATACGACCGATGATTGTTTCGGTGTCTTGGCCGATAATTCCAAGTCAAAGTATAACGAAGAAACCCTCGACATTGCCGTAGGACGTTATCCTGTGGGTGAAGCGAGCGAGGCTGTGTCGGTGGTCAACAAGTTAATCGAATATATGGGCACGCCCGATTTTGGCCTGTGGAAGAATAATTCGTTGAACGTCGCCGATGACCAGGACGACGGGACGCACATGGTGCAGGCCGAAGAAGTGATTACTACCGCTCGGGCGAATGGCGGAGAAGACATCATTTTCACTCACGTTTTCATCGATGCTTTCCCGGTCACCTCGGTGGGTGCGGCGCGCACTTTCCCTGAGGCAAAGACGCTCATGATGAAGAAATTGCAAGAAGGTGTGTTGTGGTGGAACTATACGGGTCATGCCAGCCCCAACAACTGGGGTTCCGAGGGTATGCTTCGTCGCACCGACATCACCGACAACCTCTATTACGACCACCTGCCTGTGTTGTATGGAGCTACTTGTAGTTTTGCAAAGTTTGATGCTCTCCAAGAATCAGGTGCCGAGAACATGGTGCTCAATCCACGTGGAGGTGCCATTGCCGTCATCAGTGCGGCCCGCGCTGTGGCAATGTACAGGAACGGCCCGTTGAACAAGGCTGTCGCCAAATACATCTTCGCCAAGGATGAGAATGGGCGCAACTACCGCCTGGGCGATATCTTGCGCATGGCAAAGAACGATGTCAAGACGGAGTTCAACAAACTGAATTATTTTCTGTTGGGTGATCCAGCATTGCGCATGAGCATTCCCGAAAACCGGGTGGTGATCACGGCCATCAACGATAAACCCGTCAATAGTGAAAATCGCCCGGTGTTCCAAGGACGTCAGACTATCACGCTAACGGGTGAGATACAGGATCGTGAGGGACAAAAATGCAATGAATTCAACGGCCTTGTCCACTCCACGCTTTTCGATAGTGAACAGTCGGTAACCACCAATGGGTACGAAGGCAGTGAGCCATTTACCTATCTGGAACGGCCCAACAAGCTTGCCATAACGGTAGATACGGTGGTGGCAGGTAGTTTCCAAATCAAGATTACCATCCCGTCGGAATTAATTGCCACTTACGAAAATTTCAGCCCGTCGTTGTTGAATCTCTATGCCTACGACGAGTCGAGCAAACAAGAAGCTAGCGGTAGTTGCAGCGATTTCTACATCTATGGTTACGATGATACGGCATCAACCGACACCGAAGGCCCTGACATCTCTTTCTTCGGCCTCAATTCCAACGATTTCGCCGATGGCGATGCCGTCAATGAGTCGCCGCTGGTGCTGGCCACCATTAGCGATGAGAGCGGAGTCAATTTCTCGACGGCCGGAGTGGGGCATAACATCACACTTGTGCTTGACGGAATCAAGACTTATAGCGATTTGTCGAACTATTACACGCCACAGACGTGCTATGAGGGCACACTGGGCTCGTTCAGCTTCCCGTTGAGCGACTTGGAAAACGGTGAGCACACGTTGCGTTTGCGCGTGTGGGATGTGCATAACAACATGAGCGAAAAGACGATACGTTTCGTTGTTTCTCGTGGCTTGAAACCAGAAGTGGTGGAAGTGTATGCCACCAACAATCCCGCCAAAACGTCAACGACATTCTATGTCAAGCATAATCGTCCCAATGCTCAAATGATTGTGGGCATTGAAGTCTTCGACCTCATGGGACATCTGGTATGGAGCACGAAGGCCAGCGGTAAGAGCAACCAGTTCCTGACCTTCCCGGTCACATGGGATTTGAATTCATCGAATGGAGGTCGTGTTCAGCGCGGAATCTATATCTATCGCGCCACCATTTCGACCGACGGTGAGCATGAAGCGTCAAAAGCAAAGAAATTGGCGATAACAGCACAATGATGTTGCTACATTTAAAAAAAAGACGTAAATTTGCCAGCTAAAACATCAATGAATGGCATGATTGAAACGAAAACGACACAGCACATGGCGCTTCCAGAGCCGACTCTTAGACGTTTGCCGTGGTATTTGGCATACGTGAAGATGCTGGACCGTCAGCATGTCGTGCACGTTTCGTCCACTCAAATTTCCAAGGCGCTCAGCGTCGATTCATCGCAGATTGCCAAGGATTTGTCATTCTTGAACATACGAGGCAAAACGCGCATAGGCTATGAGGTGCATAGTCTGGCTCAGACTTTGGCCGACTTCCTGGGTTTCACGCAGCATCATCGTGCGGTGGTGATAGGTGTCGGCAGTTTGGGTGGCGCTTTGCTCCGTGATGTGGGCTTGTCGCAATATGGCTTGAACATTGTGGCGGGTTTTGACACGAACCCCTCACTTGTGGGCAGCGACATTGTGGGCACTCCCATCTATCACATTGACCGCCTTGCAGAGTGGCAACACGAAAACAAGGCTGATATCGCCATCCTGGCCGTTCCTGTCGAACATGCACAGGAAGTGACCGACCAAGTGGTGGACAGCGGTATAAAAGCGATTTGGAACTTTACACCGGTGCGCATCAAAACGCCAGCCGATGTCACGATAGCCAACACGTCGATATATGCCCATCTGGCAATCATTTATAATCGCATGAACGCTAATGCCGAAGTGTAAAGTGCGCTAGATGAAATGTTGTGAAGGTCTATGAAGATTTTGGTCTTTGAAACCGATGGCAATGCGCTGTGCGAGCGGGCGACGCTTTATCCCGACTCGTCTGTCATCACAACGCGCAAGCCACTGTTTCTGCCAGAATGGAGTGATTCATTTGCCACTCGTGTGGCGTTGGCCGTGCGCGTTTGCCGATTGGGCAAGCATGTTGCGTTAAAGTTCGCCCATCGCTACTGGGATGCTGCAACGGCGTGCTTGGTGACCAGCGTTGCGCAGGCATCGCAGCCCGATGCGCTTTCGCAGGCTTTCGACGGAGCCATCGCCTTGGGCGAGTGGGTGGAGTTGGATGCCGAAGCCAAGAACCACTTGGCGGTGGATGCCATGACAGGCGACCCGACGTGGAACAATGCCAGTGGACAACTGGTACGTTTGGCCGATGAAGCCATAGTCGCTGCTAGCCAGCGCATGACCATCAAGATGGGCGACGTGTTCTGTCTGGCTTTTGGCGAGAACCGAAACATATCCATAGGCGACACGCTACGAGTCGGCTTGAATGGACGAGAAATATTGACAATAAAGATAAAATAGAAGACTCCTTTGAAGGAATATTACAAGTTATGCATAATAAAGTTTTATCCAAGATTGCCACTTTAGTGGCTGTGTTCATGTTGATGCCGATGGCTATGCAGGCATTGAGTTTGGACCAATTCACACAAACTTCAAAGCTGTCCACAGGCAAATGGGTGAAAATTGCCGTGGCCGCCGATGGTGTTTATGAGATGACCGCCGAGGAACTGTCGCAAATGGGCTTTTCCGACCCCGAGCGGGTGGCTGTGTATGGCAGCGGTGGACATTTGTTGAGCGAAGTGCTTGACGGAAGCGCCCCCGATGACCTGCGCCCCGTGGCATCGATGTATGCTGGCGGCAAACTGTATTTCTATGGTCAAGGGCCGGTGGCCATGTCGCTCACCTCGAAGGGTAGTGTAGGCATGGTGTTCCAGCGCTCGCTGAATGTCTATTCGAACAAGGGCTACTATTTCCTGACCGAGGAGAACGCCCCACTTCGAGTGAAAACCGCCGACAAGGATGTGCCAGAGACCATCGAATCACCCCTTACAACTTCGTACAACTACTGGTATCATGAAAGCGACTTGACTTCGTTGGGTCAGACGGGCAAGGATTTGCTGGGCGAGGACATTCTTGTCGCTCCAGCACTGTTGCCCTATTGGTTGCCTAATATAGCATCCAACGTGGTGGTGGTGGGTGTGCGTGCAGCAGCGACCTCGACCGACACAAGCTATATTACTGCTGAATTGCAGTATGACAATACAACACAAGATGTGAGATTTTCTGTCAGCGACAGCAAACTGTATGCTACATCGGGCACGCATTGGTATTACGACATCAATATGCCTTACATGAACGTCAGCCTCAACTCGCCGGCTGAGAATGGCCAGCTGAAGGTGGCCATCGTTCCTCGCATGGCCTCGGTACAGCCCTCTCAAGCCCGGCTTGACTATGCCACTATCACCTACGAACGCGAGAATACATTCCCTTCGGCCGAAGCAGGACAATTCAGCATGTGGTTCTCTGCCTTGAACGCAAACGAAGTGGTGGGTATGCCACAGGTTGGTGATGATGTGGTGGTTTGGGACTTGAGCGATGTTCAAGCGCCTGTCGCCCAAAAGACGCAAGAGGTTGATGACGTGGTCTATTTCGCGTCGAGCAAGGACGCTCCCACCATGCAGATGGTGGCGTTCTCGCCGAATCGCAACCAGCTGAAGATTGACGGTTTTGAGGAAGTAACCAACCAAAATATTCATGGTCTGGAAGTTCCCGATATGCTCATTGTGTGCAACAGCGATTTGAAAGAACAGGCCCGTCGCGTGGCTCAACTGCATGAGGAGCACGATGGAATGCGTGTGGTCGTTGTGACACAAGAAGAGGTGTTCAACGAGTTTTCGTCGGGTATGCCTGATGCTATGGCTGTGCGCCTGCTGTGCAAGATGTTCTACGATCGCGACATGAACAAGTTCAAGAACTTGCTGATGTTCGGTGCGGCTACTTACGACAACCGAGGTATTGTACAGAACAAGCCTTATTCGCTCATCACCTACGAGAGTGACGACAGCCGTGATGAAACCACCAGCTATGCTAGCGAAGACTTCTTCGGATTTATGGATGATGGTATGGGCGCAAATCCCGAAACGTGTTTGTTGCGCATCGGTGTGGGACGTTTTGCGTCAAGTTCTCCTCAAGAAGCCAAGACCGATGTGGACAAGTTGGTGGACTATGTCACCAACCCCGATTATGGCGTGTGGCGCAACAATTTCCTGATGATGGCCGACGAAGGTGTCAATTCGACCACCGAAGGCTATGACATCGGACTGCATGTGTCTCAAGCCGAAGGCGTACACGATCTGTGGCTCAGTTATGCTGCCAGCATGCATGCCAACAAGGCCTATGTGGAGACTTTCCCCCACGACGCGACCGAAATCTCGGTGACCGAAGACTACAAGCGTACGGCGCTTGAAGCTCGTCGCCACGTCATAGAGAGCCTGAACAATGGCCAGTATTTCATGAGCTATGTGGGCCATGCCGGTGGCTCGGTGATGACGGGAAAGAGCAAGATGTGGCGCAGCACCGATGTGCAGAACAACCACTACACTCATTTCCCCATTATGACTACCGCCTGCTGTAATGTGGCGCGATACGACTCCAACACACGCGGTATTGCCGAGGTGATGTTCCACGAGCGCCAGGGTGGAGCCATCGCTCTGCTCACGTCGTCGCGTGGTGTGTATGCCGACCAAAACGACAACCTTAACCGTGCGTTTGTCAAGGCGCTGTTCAGCACCGATGCCGAAGGCAATATGCCTACGTTAGGCGAAGTGTATATGAAAGCCAAGCAGTCGTTTGGAAAGTACGCCAACTATAACAAGATGTCGTTCTTCCTCTTGGGTGACCCGGCCATACGCATCAATTATCCCCGCCCATTGTTTGAAATCACAGCCATCAATGGGGAACCCGTCACATCGGAGTCTATCGTTATCAATCCCATGCAACGCGTGACCGTTGAAGGCCGTGTGAAGAACAGAACGGGCAACGACACCAACACATCGTTCACGGGCAATGCCACCTTGTCGTTGTATGGACCTAGTGTCTACTTCAAGTCCTACAATGTTTCGACCGGAACTTGGACCGAAAGGAGAGACATCTATCTCGAGCGTCCATTGCTGGCACAAGTTGATGGCGAGGTGAATGACGGCATTTTTACGGGTTCGTTTATCGTGCCTCGCTATGAAGTGTCAGACGGCCCGCTCCAACTTCAGGCCTATGCTCACTGCAGTGGAACCGAAGACATGGTGAACGGCAGCTATAGCCAGCTGGTTTTAGGCCCGTACGATGAAACGCTGGCTGAGACCGATGAGGCAGCGCCCGTCATCGAGTCGATGTATCTGAACGATGAGGCATCTTTTGCCGAGAACGCCACTGTAGGCTCAAGCGCGATGCTGTATGTGCACGCCACCGATGACCTGGGCATCAACACTCAGCACAATTCACCCGGTATGAGCATGCGTTTGCAGCTCGACGGTAACAAGACGTCGTATTACACGGTGAAAGACTACGTCGTGTGCAGCGATGAAGGCCGTGTGGTGGATGTGGCATTCCCATTGACGGGCCTCAGTTACGGGCACCATACATTGACCTATACGGTCTTCGACATGGCCGGGCACATGACTAGCCACACCATCAATTTCGTGGTGGGATTTAGTGGCACCATGTCGCTTGCCGCAACCCCTAGCCCGGCCATCGACCGCGTGGAGTTCAGTATTGCCGAGTCCAAGCTGAAAATCGTTCCTGAAGTGTCGCTTAAGGT
This sequence comes from Muribaculaceae bacterium, assembly GCA_017619935.1. Taxonomy (GTDB): domain Bacteria; phylum Bacteroidota; class Bacteroidia; order Bacteroidales; family Muribaculaceae; genus Sodaliphilus. The sequence continues at coordinate 25,760 of JAFZRJ010000017.1, forward strand.
GACCGACGCACAAGGAAATCTGGTATGGACCCAGACGTCGAGCAACTTCCCCGTGGAGTGGAATATGCTTGACATGAATGGCCAGCGAGTTCCCGCCGGACTATATAAGTATTACGGAACCTATAAGAGTGGTAGCGATTATGGAGGTACCGCCATTGAAAACCTCATTGTGGTGAAACCACTGTCGGGTGAGTGACCAAATTGAAAATGCAGTAATAATCATTATATTTTGGAGATTATGTCGCAACTGTTGAAAAAACGAGTGATTATGGCTGTGCTGGCCAGCATGGTGATGCTGAGGGCATGGTCTTTCCCTATGGGTAATTATGCCACCAGTTCCAAACTGTCGAGCGGATACTGGGTGAAGATTTCGGTGCCTGCCGATGGCGTTTACGAACTCACTGCCGATGAATTGTCGCAGATGGGCTTTGACGATATCAGCCATGTGTCGGTCTTCGGTTATGGCGGCCATATGCTTGGCGAGGTGTTGACAGGCACACACAAAGATGACTTGATTGAAGTGCCTACGCTGAAGGTGGGCAACAAAATCTGTTTCTATGGTTATGGCCCGCTGAAAATGTCGCTGAATACCGACAATGCCGAAATGCCTTATTTTACGAGGGTGGTCAATGCCTACTCGCTTCAAGGTTACTATTTCCTTACCGAGAGCGAATCGCCGCTCCGTGTTGAGGATTTCGAGTGGGTTTCCGGTAAAAACTTAAGTAATTACTCGTCGAGTTATAACTGGTTCTTGCACGAGAGGGAATTGACAACTGTCACGAAGTCGGGAAAGGACCTGCTGGGCGAACGCATCATCGACATGCCATGTTCGTTCGAATACAATTTGCCAAATTTGGCTCAGCCAAAGTTCACGGTGCTTACTTGTTTGGGCGTGGCGTCCTCGTCGTCAACGGCAGGTGCAGGAACAAGTCCGAGTGTGACGGTGATGACCGATGGTGTTTCGGTGCCAGTCAATTATAGCAACAAACGGATTGGTCTGACTGAAAGTTCTTGGCGGTATAGTGTGGGTCAACCGGTGGCGTCGGTAGATTTGCCCAGTGTGGCTCCTTCTGGCGTGATACAAGTGAACGGTGCGGTGCCATATCCACAAGGTGCTAACGTGAATATTACCCTCGCATATCTAGACTATGTTTTGGTGACGTATGAGCAAAGGAATTCACTGATCAACATGGAGAACAATCAGATTGGCTTGTGCCTCCCGATGGTCAAGGCGGGTGATACCATTTCGGTAAGAGATGCTTCGTCGTCTGTCGTTTTGTGGAACATTGACGGTCCTAAACCCGTTAACTTGGAACGTCGCAATGCGTCGGGTCAAGCCCTTTTCACGTCGCCGTTAATAGCGCGTTCCGCTCAATTTGTCGCTTTCGATCCGTCTCAGTCATTGCGTCACATTTCGGGTTATGAGGTGGTAGAGAACCAGAATATCCATGGTGCCGCCACACCCGATTACATCATTTTTACTCACAAAAACTTTGAGCATGCAGCCGACAGGCTTGCCGAGTTGCATCGCAAACACGATGGCATGGATGTGCTGGTGGTGACCCAGGAACAAGTGTTCAATGAATTCTCATCGGGAACACCCGATGCCATGGCGTTGCGCTTGATGTGCAAGATGTTCTATGATCGGTCTCCCGGTAAATTGAAATATTTGCTCTTGTTCGGAGGCGGATTGCATGATAACCGCCAGTTGATTTCACAGAAGGAAGGGGCTCTCATAACATTTGAGACCGATAACAGCTATAATGACAGCAAGAGCTATTCAACCGATGACTTCTATGGCATTTTGGGCGATGGCACCGGTGAGTTGATTGCGAGGGAGCCTATTCTTCTTGGAGTGGGCCGTCTCACGCCGCAGAACGCCGAAGAGGCCAATACCGATGTAGATAAAATCATAAAATATGTGACCGATCCCGATTTCGGCCCATGGCGAAACAACGCGTTCGTTATGGCCGACCAGGGCGATGATGATCTCCACGTCTATCAAGCCGAGGGTTTATGCAGTGTAATCAAGGACGATCAGAACATTCTCCTTGACCAGTACAAAGCTTATATTCCATTTTTCCCGAAGGCTACCGATGAGTTGCTGATTACAGAAGCCAATCGTTCGTCACCAGCCGCTCGTAATTATACAGCCGATGCCCTCTCAACGGGTATGTACTTTTCGTCGTATATAGGTCATGCTGGGTCATCCGTATTTACCAAATCCAGCAAATTGTGGCGAATAACAGATGTGAACAATACCAGATACAAGCATTTCCCCATCATGACCACCGCTTGTTGCGATGTGGCTCGCTTCGACTCACCCGGGCGTGGTATCGCCGAACACATGATTCACAAGTTGGATGGTGGCGCCATCGCGTTGCTCACTTCGTCGCGTTCGGTGTCGGCTATCAACAATGACTTGTTGAATGTGGCGTTTACCAAAGCGTTTTTCACGTTGAATAATGACGGAACGATGTCCTCGCTGGGCGATGTGACCAAACAGGCAAAGCGTTCGTTCAACAGTGAGAACCATAATAAGATGATGTTTTTGTTGCTGGGCGACCCAGCCATCAAAATCAATTATCCCCTGCCACTTATCAATGTGACCAAGTTGAACAATGAAGCTGTGGGCACTGGAGATGTATCGATTGCCTCGATGCAATATCTGGAGGTTGAGGCCGATGTGCTCAAGAGGAACAGCAACACGGTGGACCAGTCGTTCACCGGTGAGGCTACATTGACACTTTACGATGCAGAGCGCTTCTGTTACAATACCGATGTCAATAAAACTAGAGAGCCTCGTGACATCTATTATCCCCGTACCATGCTTGCTCAAACCGACGCAAAAGTGGTGAATGGGAAAATCAAAGGCAAAATCTTGGTGCCCAACGATTTGGGCTGGGTGGGCGGCAAATTGCGCTTGAGCGTGTACGCTCATAAGGCCGGCACTACAGAGATGGCGAATGGACAGTTTGATCAGTTGGTGGTGGGCACCGGCAATCCCGATGAAGTTGTCACCGACAACGTGGCTCCCGTCATTGAGAAGATGTACTTTGACGATGCCGCTGCGTTTAGCGAGACGCAGTCAACGACAACCGACGGCACCTTATATATTATGGTGACCGATGAGACGGCATTGAGTATGGCTTCGGGCATGACAGGTGACATGAAATTGATTCTTGATGGAGGCAGCGAGTCCTATTGCTTGGCGCGTAATAACGCCACCATCAGCAACGAGGGTAAGCGCATTGATATTGCTTTGGGAATGAGTAATTTGACTCCTGGACGTCACAATATTACTTACCAAGTGCAGGATGTGGCGGGCAATACCACCAGCAAGACCATTAATTTCGTTGTCGAGCAGCCCATCAATCTCGATATCACCGTGAATGAAATGCCTGCAAGTCAGGAAGCCACCTTCACGGTTTCGAAGAATATGTTGTCGACGTTGCCCGAATTGACGTTCAAGGTGACCGATGTTTTGGGGAATATCGTGTGGCAGAAGAGCACGACGCAGCTTCCGTGCAAGTGGAACTTGCTGGGCCTTGACGGCCAGCGAGTTCCCAATGGAGTGTATCGTTTCTGGGCCACCTACGACGATGATACTTACTATGGCGGCACGTATAAGCACGATCTCATCATCGTGGAACCATAACCAGTCGAGCCTGAATAATTTTTGGCGAGCACCAAAGTTTTTTAAAAATCCGATACTTATATAATAATAATTTTTTATATTTGCAGTTGGATAATGAATTGGCTTTTATTTTGTCAATGGTGCTTTGCAACAAAAAATATGTTTGCCATAATGGCGGTTCTCTCAACTTGCTGTTTGTGAGAGCGTTGTCTCTGCTGGAGTACACGTCCCTTGGCAAATACTTATTAAAACATTATTAAAGGTACATTCTGCACGTGTGCGGAGTGTGCCTTTTTAGCATCGTGCAACCATCAGTACACATTGTGCCAAAATCTCATTACCACTATAACAAGAAATGATTAATCTTAAAAATATACAACTATGAAAAAATTTCTACTATCATTAATGTTTGTGGCTTTTGCCCTGCAGGGCTGGTCACTCGACGTAACCTACGATTTGAATGGTGACGGCGTGGTAGACCCTGACGACCACAATTACATGCTTTCTTATTATGCCACCAATAATGGTTTTCCGGAAGGGAGTGATTTTAATCAAGATGGGTTGATAAATGTGTCAGATGTTGCAATGCTTTTTAATTATCTTTGTACCAACCCAATGAACCTTAACCTTACCCCTTATATTGGTCGGGGTGATATAAATGGCGATGGCGTTATTGATGACGATGACCATGAACTCATCCAAGGATTCGTAATGGCTGTAAAAAATGCCAGAAATGATTGGGTGTGTAGTAGACAATACGCGTCATACGATATCACTGGAGACGACAGGTGCGACAGTTGGGATTTGGTCATCCTCAGGATGCTCATTGACAACGGTTCCACGACACCAGGAAACATCTACGATTTGAATGGTGACGGCGTGGTAGACCCTGACGACCACAATTACATGCTTTCTTATTATGCCACCAATAATGGTTTTCCGGAAGGGAGTGATTTTAATCAAGATGGGTTGATAA
>JAFZRJ010000018.1 GCA_017619935.1 Muribaculaceae bacterium
CGGCGACGATATTCCGTATTACACCATCAACGGTGTGCGTCGCGTCTTGTCGCGTGAACTGAAACTGAATTATTACGACGATGTGTGGAACGACTCCACCCATTACAATCAGGAACTTGTTACCGAGTTGCAAACGGGTTATAAGCCCATTATCGTGATTCCGGCGCCGTTGTGCAGCACCACGTTCACCCTGACTGGCGACCGGTTCATGGACTTCTGGGGCATAACGCAGACCATTGTGAGCGACACCTATATCACGCAGGCCGTGGAGGTGCGCACTACAGCCTGGCAGGAACCTCGCGACAACGACAATGAGAAGAAATCTGGCGACCAGGGTCTGGGAGGCTCGGCTCCGTGCCACATCATCTTTTCCAGTTATTGTACCGATGCTGTCGTGCACAAGGAGTGGCAGATGGCCACAGACCAAGACTTCAAAAACATCCAATTGCGTATCAACCAGGATGAGGTGGACGAGACCTTCACCGAGTCAGGCACTACCTACTGGCGCTTCATCGGCTCGAATGCCGACGGCACTTGCGAAAGTTATGGCGACACCTACACGGTGAATGTGGGTGATAGCGAATTGATATGCCCTAATGTGTTTACTCCTGGTAGTAGTGAAGGGGTGAACGACATCTGGAAAGTTTCGTATCGTTCCCTCACAGATTTTCACTGCGTGATATTCAACCGCTGGGGCAACAAGATTATTGAACTGAACGACCCCAGTGAGGGTTGGGATGGCACCTATAATGGCAAGTTGGTGCCGGCTGGCGTGTATTACTATGTCATTGACGCTCACGGAAGCGACGGTAAGCACTACAAGAAGGATGGTGACATCAATATCATTCGCTATCGTCGCTTGACGCATGGCACCGACGACTCGGGAACGACCATCGTGGACCCTGACAATCCTTGATATACTAAACCTTAATGATCAATCATAACATGAAAACGATGAGACTACTCGTGGCGATGGTGGCTGTGTTGGTTGCCGTTGCCGCGCAAGCACAACTGAAACCGGAATTCCAGCTCAAATCCACCGACAAAGGTGGCTCCGGTGGATTGTTGACGGTTGTCAATCCCGAAGTGCCCATGAGCGTCACTTTTGCCGGAAAGAACATCGATTTTGACCGTGTGGACATGGCCGAGAAGCTCGACCGTGAGCTCACGAGCATCATCTACGGGCAGACCAACATGCTGATGTGCTTCAAACGTGCCAACCGCTACTTTGGGCCGATGGAGCGCATTTTGCGAGAGCAAGGTGTGCCTACCGATTTCCTTTATCTGGCATGCACCGAAAGCACGATGGACCCCAATGCCTATTCCACGGCGAAAGCTGCCGGGATTTGGCAACTGCTGGCCGAAACAGGGCGCCAGTATGGGCTGGAGGTGAATGATGAAGTGGACGAGCGATACGACCCCGAACGAAGCACCGTGGCAGCCTGCAAATACTTAAAAGCGGCGTATGCCAAGTATGGTGATTGGCCAACGGCTGCTGCCAGTTATAATGCCGGAATGGGGCGCATTTCCAGCGAATTGTCGAAGCAGGGACAAAGTTCATCCTTCAACTTGTGGATTAATCAGGAGACCACACGATATGTCTATCGAATTCTCTCGTACAAACTCATCATGGAGAATCCTCAGAAGTATGGCTATCGCCTGAAACGCAAGGACCTGTATCAGCCCATGCGTTACACCGAGGAGGAAGTGATGACGTCGGTTGAAAGCTGGGTGGGCTGGGCGAAGCAACGCGGACTCACCTATGCGCAGCTGCGTGAGGCCAACCCGTGGATTCGCAGCACGAAACTGACCAACACCAGTGGCAAGACCTATCGCGTGCGTGTCCCTAAAAGCGATGACATGTACCGCAGCAAGCGGCGAGTTGTAGTTTATAATCCCAAATGGGTCGTAGATTAGATGGAAGACTGCGTGAGCGTGCTGGGCGCACGCGTGCATAATCTTAAAGATATCGACGTTGATATTCCGCATTACAAGCTCACGGTCATCACCGGATTGAGCGGCAGCGGGAAATCATCGCTGGCTTTTGACACCATTTTCGCTGAAGGCCAACGGCGGTATTTGGAGACGTTTTCGGCTTATGCCCGCAACATGTTGGGCGTGCTGGAACGTCCGGCGGTGGATAAGATTTCGGGGTTGAGCCCGGTGATATCCATTGGCCAAAAGACCGTCAACAAGAATCCTCGCAGCACGGTGGGGACCACCACCGAAGTCTATGATTACCTGCGTTTGCTCTATGCCCGGGTGGGTGAGGCTTATAGCTACCTGTCGGGAGAGCGTATGGTAAAATATACCGTCGACAAAATCCTGCGACTCATACTGGAAAAGTATGAGGGGCGACGCATCTATCTGCTGGCGCCGGTGGTAAAGAACCGCAAGGGCCATTATAAAGACTTGTTCGAAAACCTGCGCAAGAAAGGGTTTATCAACGTGCGTGTTGACGGGGAAATGCGCGAAATCACCTTTGGCATGAAGTTGGACCGCTACAAGAACCACAGCGTGGAACTGGTGGTGGACAGGTTGAAAGTGTCGAGCAAGGATGAGAAACGCATACTTGAATCGGTTGAAAACGCGTTAAGGCAAGGCGGCGACCAACTCATGGTGATGGACAAGGAAACCGAGGAATTGGGCTTCTACAGCAAGTCGCTCATGGACCCTGCAACGGGGCTGAGCTATCAGGAACCCGCACCGCACAATTTCTCGTTCAACTCGCCTCTGGGAGCCTGTCCGCGCTGCAAAGGACTCGGTTATGTGAATCTCATCGACCGCGACAAAATCATGCCCGACATGAATCTGTCGATTAAGGCCGGAGGCATTCAGCCCTTGGGTAAATACAAAAATTCGCTCGTGTTTTGGCAAATTCAGGCCATTTGCGAGAAGTATGGATATACGCTCGACACGCCCCTGAACGAATTGCCCGAGGAGGCTATCGACGACATCATGAACGGCAGTGAGGAGCGGCTGAACATCCGTTCCGAGACCATGAGCACCAGCAACTATTTCTTGTCTTATGAAGGGTTGATTAAATATATAGAAATGCAGCAGGACGACACCGCCACGAGCCAAGCGCAGAAGTGGGCTGGTCAGTTCTATTCGCGCCAGACGTGCCCCGAATGTGGTGGGCAGCGACTGAATCGTGAGGCGTTGCATTACCGCTTGGCGGGTAAGAACATTGCTCAGTTGTCGGCAATGGATATTGATGAACTGCTGGAGTGGATGAATGATTTGCACAATCACGTCAGCCCTAAACAGTGGACGGTGGCCAAGGAGATTGTCAAGGAGATTTCCAGCCGCTTGCAGTTTATGCTTGACGTAGGGTTGAACTACGTCTCGCTGAATCGTTCGTCGGCGTCGCTATCGGGTGGCGAGAGCCAGCGCATACGCCTTGCCACACAGATTGGTTCGCAGCTGGTGAATGTGCTGTACATTCTGGATGAGCCTAGCATAGGGCTGCACCAACGCGACAACAGGCGGCTCATTGATTCGCTTAAACGCTTGCGTGATGCCGACAACACAATCATTGTTGTGGAACACGACAAGGAAATGATGCTGGAGGCCGACTATGTGGTGGACATTGGTCCCAAAGCAGGCCGCAGGGGCGGCAATATTGTGTTTGCCGGAACTCCTCAGGAGATGCTCAAGCAGCACACCATCACTGCCGATTATCTGAATGGCACCACCTGCATTCCGGTGCCGCAAGAGCGGCGAAAGGGTAGTGGCGGAACTTTCGTGCTAAGGGGATGCCGAGGCAATAACCTGAAGGGCATTGATGTGGCCATACCCCTCGGGGTGCTTGTTTGTGTGACAGGTGTGAGTGGCAGCGGCAAATCATCACTTATCAATTCAACGTTGCAGCCCATATTGAGCCAACGCTTCTATCGCTCGCTGACTGAGCCGTTGCCTTACGATGCAGTTGAGGGACTGGATAACATTGACAAAGTGGTGACAGTGGACCAGTCGCCGCTGGGACGTACGCCCCGGAGCAATGCGGCTACCTATACGGGCGTATTTGCTGACATCCGTAAATTGTTCGTCAACCTCCCCGAAGCGAAAATTAGAGGTTACAAACCAGGCCGATTCTCTTTCAACACCAGCGGAGGCCGATGTGAGGTGTGTAAGGGGAATGGCTATAAAGTGGTGGAAATGAACTTCTTACCAGATGTGCTCGTTCCATGCGAAGAATGTCGTGGAATGCGCTATAATCGTGAAACACTGGAAGTTAAATTCAAAGGGAAGTCTATTGCTGAAGTCCTTGACATGACGATAAATCAAGCTGTAGAATTTTTTGAATCCATTCCATCGATTCTCAGCAAGTTAAAAGTGATGCAAGACGTGGGACTGGGATACATCAAACTCGGACAACCCTCCAGCACGTTGTCGGGTGGCGAGAGCCAACGCGTGAAACTTGCGGCTGAACTTTCCAAGCGTGACACAGGTCGCACGGTTTATATCCTGGATGAGCCTACAACGGGCTTACATTTCGAAGATATTAAGGTTTTGTTGGGCGTATTAAATAAATTGGTCCAAAAAGGAAATACTGTGATTGTCATTGAACATAATCTGGACGTCATCAAATGCGCCGATTATGTAATTGACATGGGTCCCGAAGGTGGACGGGGTGGAGGAGAGGTGGTAGCTTGCGGTACGCCTGAAGAGGTTGCCCAATCTACTCGATCCATTACAGCCCAATACTTGAAAAACGAACTTTAGCTATTCTTTAAAAAGATGTGGGAGTTGTCCGGTAAAGTAGGGCAGCACCCATAATTTTTTCGTATCTAAAAAGCCAGAAAAGAGATTTTTCATCAGTTACCACACTCTTCTAGCTCATTTTTGCCCTAAAATTTGTTGTTAAATACTGGCAATTTTTGAGGAAAATGGTGCTAAAATGGCCTAAAAGACCTTGAAAAAGACTCAAAAACGGCTCTTACAGCCATTTTTTGGGCACTTGTGGCATTTATCCTTGAAAGCGGTGTAATGCGTTGTACGTAAAGAATATAAGCTGATTTTTGAGCTAATTTGTTTGCCTGAGGTTTTAACGGCCTTTTTTAGAGTACGAAATCATGAAAAAATTGGCCCAGAAATGGGGTTGAACATGCCGATGGTAAAAATACCACGGGAGTTTACAACCATTAATTTGTAAAATCAACCATCTGTTTTCGGATGCAAAACGGCAGATTGAAGAATAAAACAGCAAATTTGGAATCCCATTTTCGGGTTTTTGAATCGGGCGGGAGTGTTGAAAACGCAAATTTTCTTTTTACTTGTTTAATTTTGAGAAGAATTCGACGATTAACAGTTGTTAGTATATTAAATAACTCGCTATAAACCAATAATATAACAAAAATAATTAAAGTAATAATTCAAAGAATGCTCAAGGTGTTCCACGGGTTTAAGTGTGTTGAAATTTGATATTGATTAAGTCATTATTTAATAGCAATATAACAATTAATTATTAAAGTAATTCATTAGAAAATTCGTTTTAGTTTGTAAATCTTGTATTTTTGCCTGAATTTTCGGATTTTAATTGCAAATTTGAAAATTTTCGGAAATAAATTTGCGTATTTCAATTGTGTCTGCTAAATTTGCAAACGAAAAATTTACGATTATGAATTGTGAATTCACATTTGTGACTCAATTTTTCGGCAATTTTTTGCCTGTTTGTGATCAAGTGTTTTACCACAAATTTCAAAATCTGGATTTTTCGAATGAATTTTTTCCTGTCATGAAAATTTTTTGATAGATCGAGTTGATTTTTATTTGTCAATTTCCGACAATTTTTTGAATTTTTTTCTTGACATTTTGTGTGACTTTAAAATGATATGGATATGGATATCGTCACGAGATTAAAATTGTTTTTGAAAAATAGTGGAATTGCCAATTCTCAGTTCGCTGATAATTGTGATATCCCTCGCCCTACTTTATCGCAACTTTTGAATGGGCGTAACAAGAAAGTGAGTGATGAGGTGATTGCCAAAATTCACCGTGCCTATCCATCGCTCAATATCATGTGGCTCATGTTTGGAGATGGTGAAATGTTTGTTCCAAATGCGAACAATGATGTTGATGGTCTTATGACTCAATCGCCTGAGAATGCTTTTTCACCAAACAACGCGAGTACAACTACAGGCTCAAAAACCATTGATTTTGGCGCTGCGGATGATAATTTTACATCTCAACGCGTGCAATCTAAGCCGTCAGCTCACGGTAGGAATCCTATGGTAGATGCTTTACAGCGTGTGGCGACGATGAACCAGGTCTCTGCCGGCAGTCGAAAAGGCGGTGATAGAGATGCTGCCGACAGTCGTGTGGTGAGCATCATGGTCCTTTACAGCGACGGCCGTTTCGAGACCTTTCTGCCCCAATAGTTTGTTAGTGCGATAAAGGCACCCGTGCGTCGATAAATCCGTTTACACTATATCACCTATAATAATGTTGAGGGGAGCATCAATTAAGATGCCCCCTCACTTTTCATTCCACCATCCCCCATCATTCCCGTTGTTATCCCGCACTACTTATAAATGATTTAATACTTACCTCTTTTTGTTTTCGCTTTTTTATATAGATGGATTGTTGTTAAGGGGTGGTGTGTTTTTTTGGGGGGGGGCATGGCGGAGGTGAACTGCGTGACGACGTTGCGTAACTGTTGGGGGAGCAACGAAAGGGCTTTGTCCTGCATCCACTGGGGGACGCCGAACAGGGCCTGGGCGATGCCACCGGTGATGCATCCTATGGTGTCGCTGTCGCCACCGATTGAGATGGCGTTGCGAATGGCATCTTCAAAGTCGGTGGCTTGCAGGGCGCATGCTATGGCTTGTGGCACACTGCCCTGACAGGTGCCGCCGTTCTCGGCTTCATCCATCCCTGACCAAGAGTAGCGAGGGCGAATCTCATCGATAGTCAACGAGAGGTCGTAGCCAAACTCTTGTTCAATGCGCTGCTTGATGTCCTCGAGCAAGGCTCCATGTCGTGCCAGAAATATGCACAAAGCGGTAGCTTGTGCCCCTTTGATGCCTTCGGGATGGTTGTGCGTACATTCGGCCGATCGTTTGGCGGCGTCAAGGGTCTCTTGTTCGCTGGCGAACGCCCATCCCACCGGGCTGACACGCATGGCACTTCCGTTACCGCAACTGTTGTATGGTTCGATGATTCCTCGGTTGGCACGATCCACCCATCTGACGAACCCTGTGCCGTAACTGCCCATGGGATGCGAATATTCGTTGGCATAACGCAGGTAGTAACTGCCGGCAAATCCACCATTGAACAGCCAGTCGGCCGTCGCGATGGTCAAGATGCTGTCGTCGGTATATTCCATTCGGTCGTCAAAGAACTCGAATTCTTTGGTCTTGATGTTGTCAAACTCATAAATCGAGCCGACAATGTCTCCAATAATTGCTCCTATCATGTCGGTGAAAATATAAATTGAATAATCGTGATGATAATAGTTGTTTGGTGGTTTGCTTATAATATTTCCCTGGCTATCCATGCACAGGCTTCGGCGTCGGCGAGGGCATGGTGGTGGTTCCTCAGGTCGTAGCCGCAAGCGGCGGCGACGGTGTGAAGCTGGTGGTTCTCAAGTTCTGGCATCAAGCGTCGTGCCGCCGTCAGTGTGTCGTGGAATTCGTAGTCGGGGTAGTCCATCTGGTAGGTACGGAAGGCGGCACGAAGGCAACTTTCGTCAAAGCGGCAGTTGTGCGCCACCAGTGGCAGCCCTTCAATGAGCGGTTCAATCTGTGCCCAAACGAAGGGGAAGACCGGAGCGCTGTCGGTGTCGGCGCAGCACAGTCCGTGCACTTGACTGCACCAGTAGTTGTAATAGTTAGGCTCGGGCTGGATGAGCGAGTAGAACGTGTCAACAATCACTGCGTCGCGCACGATAACGACACCCACCGAGCAGACCGAACTGCGCTCGTGGTTGGCTGTCTCAAAATCAATGGCTGCAAAATCCCTCATCGCTTAATCCTTCTGGTAGAGTTTCAACATCTGTTCGATTCTTCCCGCTATCTCGTCACGCAGCCATTGTGGTCTGAGCACCTCCACTTTGTCGGCATTCCACAGCAGCTCTTGCTGGAAATCAAAGGTGGGGCGGAGGAAGTAGGTGAAAATGCTGTACTTGCTGTTGCATTCGTGTTCCTGCTGCGATTTGTGGATTTTGAGGTCGCGGATGTAGTTGGCTTGGTCGGCCTTCACCTTGAGTTTCACGATTTCCTTTTCATATTCAGTATCGTGAATAACGCCGATAAAGCCGTCAAAATAAGCCTCGGCGTCCCAGTCTTTTGGTAGAGTGAAGGTTTGTTCGGTCTTCTCCAGCGACAGGATGCGGTCGAGGGAGCATATCCAGGTGATGCCGTCCTCTCGATTGCCATGAACGACAAGATACCACCGCTGGCGGAACAACTTCAAGCAAAGGGGCTGGACATCGTAGTTTTTCTCTTCGGTGTTCCAGTAACTCTTGTAGGTCATGTTCAGCACGCGGTTTTCCTTCATCGCATCGATGATGGGCTGTAGGTACTGCTGTCCTGACGGCACATACTCCAGCAAAATGCGGTCCTTGATGCTCATACTGCCAGCCAAGACGTTGCCGGCCGAGAACGTGTTGTACAACCACGATTGCAGTCCGCCCTCGGTGATGTCGTCCATGTTCTCGATGTAATAACGATAGTCTCCGCAGTGCTCGTTCTCAATATTCAGCCCAAATAAGTCTCCGATGTTGTTCAGCCATCGTTTGAAAGAGCGAATCGAGATGCTTTCGCCTCGGCTCATGTCGATGTCGCGCCGCCACTTTTCGTTGATGTCTTTGAACGAAATTTTCTTGGCCCGATAGATGGTGTCGATCAGCCAGACGTACTTGTTCATTAAGCTTGGTCCTCTTTCATTGTTAGTCATAGTAATCAGTTTTTTCAAATTCTGTCGCAAAGTAAAACCAAGGGTCGGTCATATTGTGGCAGATGTTTGGGGCGGTTTAAAGAAAAGTTGAAAGAATGGTCAAAAAAATGTGTATTTTTGATAAGATGTAGCCTGGTTCTTCAGGTGATTCGGCTTGGCGTTGATTAGGTGGTCATAGCGCCGATAAGGGCGTTGGCGTTGGGCAAGTTGTGCCGTTGGAGGTAGTCGCCGATGTAATCAACAATCTTGACACTCACCTGGGGGTCGATAAAATTGGCCGTGCCCACTTGTACGGCGGTGGCGCCCGCCAACATGAATTCGATGGCGTCACGTCCGTTCATGATGCCTCCCAGCCCGATGACTGGAATATGGACAGCATTGCTCACCTGCCACACCATGCGCACGGCAATGGGCCGAATGCAAGGCCCCGAAAGTCCGCCGGTGATGGTTGAGAGGTAGGGGCGACGTCGTTCAACATCGATGGCCATGCCCAGGAACGTGTTGGTGAGCGACACGGCATCGGCGCCCGCAGCCTCGGCGGCTCGAGCAATCTCGGTGATGTCGGTGACATTGGGGGTGAGTTTCACAATCATAGTGCCGCCCCATGCTTTTCGCACAGCACTCACCACACTTTCGGCCCCTGAGCAAGTGGTACCAAAACTCATCCCGCCTTGTTTCACGTTGGGGCACGAAATGTTGACTTCGATGGCGGCGATGCGGTCAAGTCCTTGAAGCCGCTCGCACACGCCCACATAATCGTCGATGCTGGCACCGCTCACATTGACCATGATGGCCGTGTCATAATCCTTGATGCGTGGGTAGATGTTCTCTACAAAGTAATCAACACCCTTGTTTTGGAGTCCCACAGCATTGAGCATGCCGCTGGGCGTTTCGGCCATGCGCGGATAGGGGTTGCCTTGCCGTGGATACAGGGTAGTACCTTTGACAATGATACCACCCAGACGGTTCAAGTCGATGAAATCGGCAAATTCCTCACCGTAGCCGAAGGTGCCGGATGCGGTCAATACGGGGTTTTTGAGCCGCAGTTTTCCTATGTTTACGCTTAAGTCCATTTCAGTCGATTGATGTTAAATACGGGTCCTTCGGTACATGCACACACATTACCGCTGTCGGTCGTGTCCTCCACGCAGCACAGACAAGCGCCCATGCCACAGGCCATGCGGTTTTCGAGGCTCACCTCGCAGTTGATGCCTCGTTGCCGGGCAATGGCGGCCACCGCCTTCATCATGGGCAACGGTCCGCAGCAGGCGATATGGTCAATCTCGGCTTGTTCGAGCAAGGGATGCGTGGTGACGAGTCCGTGGTGTCCCAGCGAGCCGTCTTCGGTGGCCACACGCGTTTCGCCTGTTTGCCGGAACAAATCCAGTTGCAGTACTTCGGTGCTGGTGCGCGCTCCAAGCAGAAATTTCACGTCGATGCCACGCATCACCAGTCGCTTGCCCAGCATGAGCAATGGAGCGATGCCGACACCGCCGCCGACGAGCAACACGTTGCCCTTCACATCGAGCGAGAAGCCGTGTCCCAGTGGCAGCACGACGCTCAAGGTGGTGCCTTGGGGGATGTCGCACAATGCGTTGGTGCCCACACCGGAGCGGCGAATGAGCAGCCACAATTCACGTTGGTCGGCATAGTTGATGGAAATGGGCCTCCGCAGGAAGGTGGCTCGTGAGTTGGGCACATCTATTTGCACAAATTGCCCTGGCGCCACTTCGGGCATGGTGCCTCGCACGGGCGAAAGCCGCAGCAGGGCATATTGGTTGCCATGCCGCACATTTTCTTTCACCACAAAATCCATCACCGTTTTCATGTCGATATTTTTGATTGTTCAGTTTGCTGCAAAGTTAGCAATTTTTAATGAATAATGAATCATTGATGATGAATAATCGTGCGCAGAGTGGAGGTGGGCTAGAGGATATCGAATCGTGCGAACTTGAGCAGTAACGTGCGTGGCCCGGCATCGTCGAAGTTGACCGTTATTTTGGGGTCGGCACCGCTCTCGTCGATGGCGGTGATGACCCCTCGGCCAAACCGGGAGTGTTGTATGATGCAGCCCTCGCTCAGTTCGGCCACGGTGTGGGTGGAGAAATTGCCTGTGGGTGCCGAAGTGGTGACTGGGCGGCGCACTGGTGTCGATGTTTGTATTGGCATCACCGTTGGCCTGGTTTGGGGTCTCTCACTCCGTTTGGTTTCGGTGCGTGTGGAGGGACTCCAGTCATTGTCAAAGTCGGTGAAATTCCATCGCGTCCGTGCGGGTCGCATGACGTCGCCTTTCGATAGGCTGCTCGACAAGGTCTGAAGATATTGCGCGTCGATGTCACGAAGGAAACGGGAAATAGTGCACACCTTGGTTTGGCCGTTGCGGTAGCGCGATGTGGCGTAGGTGATGACACAGTTCTTCATGGCGCGTGTGATGGCCACATAGAACAAGCGACGCTCTTCCTCGATGGCGCTCAGTGAGTCCATACTCATCGCCGACGGGAAGAGTTCTTCCTCCAGCCCCACAATGATTACGTTTTTAAATTCCAATCCTTTGGCGGCATGGACGGTCATGAGTGTCACTTTTTCACCGTCGGGGTCATCCATGTCCTGATCGGTGAGCAGCGACACTTCGGCGAGGAAGTCACTCAGGGACGTGTCATTTTCTCCTTGTTCAAGTTTTCCGTCCACAAAGTCTTTGACACCGTTCAGCAACTCAGTGAGGTTTTCCTGCCGGCTGATGTTCTCGGGCGTTTTGTCACCCATGAGCATGGCTAGCATCTGCGTGCGTTCGATGACAGCCTTGGCGAGTGTGAATGCGTCGGCTTTTTCTTCGTTCAGTCTGATAAGGCCCGCAATAAGGTCGACAAATGCCTTGAGTTTTTTCTGGATGCCGCTGTTCACATTCAGTTCATACTGGCTGGGGTCGTTGATGACCGTCCACATGCTCACTCCGTGCTGCATGGCACAGTGTTGCACATGGCCCATTGTGGTGTCGCCGATGCCTCGTGCAGGGTAATTGACGATGCGTCGCAGCGCCTCGTCATCGTTAGGGTTGATGATAAGCCTGAAATAGCTGACGGCATCTTTGATTTCCTTGCGGTTATAGAATGATAGTCCACCGTAGATGCGGTAGGGGATGGCGTTGCGCACGTTGCCGTGCTTGTCGCGTCGCCCGCCATTGCTCAAGGCCTCCTCCAACACGCGGCTTTGGGCGTTGGTGCGGTAAAGGACGGCAAAATCTTCGTAGCTGCATCCTTCGCGAGCCTTGATGGCAGATATTTGGTTGGCGACGATGTAAGCCTCATCGTAGTCACTGAAGCATTGAATGACCGGGATGCGTTCACCGACGGCGTTTTTCGAGAAAATGTGCTTTGATATTTGTCGCTTGTTTTTTTCGATGAGCGAGTTGGCGGCATTGATAATCGTTTGAGTGGAGCGGTAATTGCGTTCCAACTTGAACGTCTGCAAATCGGGGTAGGCATTCTTGAGTTTGAGAATGTTGTCAATATTCGCCCCACGGAAGGAATAAATGCTTTGGGCGTCGTCGCCCACCACGCACAAGCGGTTGTGCTGCTTGCTGAGTTGGAGCACGATGAGGTGTTGGGCGAAGTTGGTGTCCTGATACTCATCGACCAGAATATACTGGAACATGAGTTGGTATTTTTCCAGTAGGTCGGGGCAATCACGCAGGAGGATGTTGGTGTAGAAAAGCAGGTCGTCGAAATCCATGGCCCCCGCAACAAAGCATCGTTGCCAGTAAGCCTTGTAGATGGCGTAGGTCATGGGGCGCTTTGCACGGATGTCGTCGTCGCGCAAGCCTTGATGCCGTTCATAGTCCTCGGGCGAAATGAGCGCATTTTTCATATTGGAGAAGTGCGCTTGCAGCATTGAGGGCTTGTATTCTTTGTCATCAAGTCCCATGTCACGAACGATGAGTTTGATGAGCGAACGAGAGTCGGTTGTGTCGTAGATGGTAAAATCGGGCTTAAATCCGATTCGATCGGCATTGATGCGCAGCAGTCGTGAGAAAATGGAGTGGAACGTCCCCATCCACAGTTGTCGGGCCACTTCCTCGCCCACGAGCGCTTCGATGCGGGAGCGCATCTCACGGGCGGCTTTATTGGTGAAGGTAAGTGCCATGATGCGGTAGGGTGGCAGCCTCTGGTTAAGCAGATGCACGATTTTATAGGTCAAAACACGCGTCTTGCCCGAACCGGCGCCAGCAATCACTAGCTGAGGTCCGTCGCAATATTCAACCGCAGTTCGTTGTTGTTCGTTGAGTTGTTCCAAATAATTTTCCATGGTAAAAATCAAATATTGTACAAAGGTAGTCACAATTCTTTGTATGTCCAAAGAAAGTGCTTACAAGTCGCAATTATTGTCACAGATATTTGGCAGTGAGCGACTGCGGACAACGCTGCATTTCCTGTGGAGTGCCGGCAAAGATGATATGTCCGCCTTTTTCTCCGGCCTCGGGTCCCATCTCGATGACAAAGTCGGCCGCCTTGATGACATCTGTGTTGTGTTCAACCACATAGACGGAATTGCCCTCATCCACCATTTTCTCGAACAAAGCGATGAGGTGATGCACATCTTTAAGGTGAAGGCCATCGGTGGGCTCATCAATCACAAACACACCTCGCTGTCCTCCATCTTCAACTGGTGAGGTGTAGGACTGAAGGTAGGACGCAATCTTCATGCGTTGCAATTCGCCTCCCGAAAGCGTGCTCAGCGCCTGGTTCAGGTGCAGATAGTCGAGCCCGACGGCGACGAGCGGTTTCAGTTTGTCCTCAATGCTCGTGCCCTTGAAAAGTTCGCTGGCTTTTCGCACCGAAAGGTTCATCACTTCGGCAATGTTTTTCCCCTCAACGGTATATTGCAGCGCTTCGTTGGAGTAGCGGAGTCCACCACAAGCCTCGCAGGTGGTTTCGATATTGTCCATAAAAGCCATTTCGGCAATCACCACGCCCTTGCCACCACACACGGGACATGCGCCCTTGCCGTTGAAAGTGAAATAATTCTCCTTCATTTTGTACGCACGGGCGAATCGTTTGCGTATATCGGGCGCTACATCCATGTAGGTGGCGGGAGTAGAGCGCAGGCTTGCCCCAATGTTTTTCTGACTGATGTAGATGACACCATTGCCATAGCTGTGCCGGAAACACTCCATGAGAGAACTTTTTCCAGAGCCGGCAACTCCAGCGACAACGACGAAAACACCAAGGGGCAGGTCGATGGTGACATTCTTGAGATTGTGCAACGTGGCGTCCTTTACCTTAAAATGCGTTGTCGGGGTGCGGTGGATGGCTTTGAAAGTTCCGTTTTGGTTCAGCATGAGCCCTGTACTGGTGCCGCTATGGAGCAACTGGTCATAGTTGCCCTCGAAGATGATGCGCCCGCCGTTGCTGCCGGGGCCAGGTCCCATGTCCACGATGTGGTCGGCCATGCGTATCATCTCTTTGTGATGCTCCACGAGCAAAACCGTGTTGCCGGCATCGCGTAGTCGTTGCACCGAGTGCTTCATGGCTTCAATGTCGTGGTCGTGAAGGCCTGTGCTAGGTTCATCTAGGATATAGAGCACGTCGGCCAGCGATGAGTTGATATATTTGGCTATTTTGCAGCGTTGTGCTTCACCGCCCGAGAGTGTGCCCACGCCACGGTCAAGGCTCAAATAGCCTAAACCAATTTCCTCCAGCGCCGTCAGCCGGGCGCTGATGGCGGTTTTGATGTCGATGGCTAGTGGGTCGGTGAGAGATTTGACCCACTGGTTGAGTTTGGTGATGGACATAGCGCAGGCGTCAGCGATGTTGATGCCGTTGATTTTACAGGTAAGAACGCGCTTGCTCAGGCGTGAGCCTCCACAGTCTGGACAAGTGCCCATGCGCAACATGGGATTGAGCACGGCGCTGTGCAGCAGGCCTTCTTCCGAATTGATAATGCTGCGATACATGCGCGGGATAATGCCTTCGTATTTTGCGGTCTTGGGCCAGTTGGCGGGCGGGTTCTTTAACCTGATTTGAGGGCTGTTGAGGAACAAGTCCAGTTCCTCGGGAGAGTAATCCTTAATTTTCTTGTCCAGATCGAACAAGCCACTGTGGGCATATCGAATCCATCTCCATCCGCCTTTGCCGAAGGCGATGTAGTGGATGGTGTCTTCATCGTTCAGGCTCTTGTCGAAGTCAATGAGTTTGTGGATGTCCAACTCGCGGATTTCGCCCAGTCCTGAGCATCGCGGGCAACTGCCTTCGGGATGGTTGAAACTGAATGACTCGGCATAGCCTACGAAGGGTTTTCCCACTCGTGAGAACAACAAGCGCATCAGCGCGGCAATATCGGTGTAGGTGGCAACTGTCGAGCGAGAATTCTGGGCCGGCTTTTTCTGGTCGATGACGATGGCGATGGGCAAGTTCTCAATGGCATCAACGTGTGGCCGTCCATATTTGGGCAGGTATTGCTGCACGAAGGCGGGAAACGTGTCGTTGAGTTCCCGTCGTGATTTGGCGGCGATGGTGTCGAGCACGAGCGAACTTTTCCCCGAGCCTGATACACCGGTGAAAACCGTGATTTGATGTTTTGGTATTTCCAGCGATACGTTTTTCAGGTTGTTCTCGTGCGCTCCGCGTATGATAATGTTGTCACTATTCATGTGTAATGATATTTTACTGCAAATTTACTGACTTATTCCCAAAAACGATGTACCTTTGCGATATAAAAATGAGGAACTATGCTTAAATTCAGTTGCGATTACATGGAAGGTGCCCATCCTGCGATTTTGAAACGCTTGGGCGAAATCAATCTAGACAAGAACGATGGTTATGGTTACGACCCTTATACCCAGATGGCCCGCGAGAAGATTCGCAAGGCGTGTGGCTTGCCCGATGCCGAGGTACATCTGCTGGTGGGTGGAACCCAGACCAATACCATCGTGCTGGATGCCCTATTGCGCCACAACGAGGGCGTAATGGCAGCCCAAACGGGGCACATCAATGTGCATGAAGCCGGTGCTATTGAGGCCTGCGGGCACAAGGTAATGCCGGTGGCGACAAGCAACGGGAAAATCCTCATTCCTGAACTGGCGCATCACTTGGCCGAACTCAAGGCGGAGTATGACGTTATCGGTTGGGAACATTATGTGGTGCCCCGAGTGTTGTATATTTCTTTTCCCACCGAATTGGGGTCGCTCTACACGCTCGACGAGTTGCTACAGTTGAGGGCGCTGTGCGACCAGTATCATCTTTACCTCTTTCTTGATGGTGCTAGGCTGGGCTATGGATTGATGTCGCCGACTTGCGACATCACCCTGCACGACATTGCTCGCTTGTGCGATGTGTTCTACATTGGCGGCACCAAGGTGGGGGCGCTCTTCGGTGAGGCTGTGGTGGTGACCAACCCCTCCGTCACCATTCCTCGCGCGCTCATCAAGCAGCGTGGCGCGATGCTGGCCAAGGGGTGGCTTTTGGGGGTTCAATTCGACACACTGTTTACCGACAACACCTATTTTGACATCGCCCGTAATGCCGTATCACAGGCGTTGCGCCTGCGTGATGCACTGGTGAGAAAAGGGTATCGGATGTATTTGGACTCGCCCACCAACCAGCAGTTTGTGGTGGTGCCCAATGCTCAATTACCACAACTGGCGCAAGAGGTGGGGTTTGATACCATCAGCGCTTACGATGACCAGCACACCGTGATTCGTTTTTGCACCAGTTGGGCCACTACCACCGCCCAGGTTGACCAACTCATGGCTTTGTTGTAAGGCATCAAAGGCGGAGGAATAGAGTTTTTATCGTCGTCATCAGTCATGAAACAAGGAGGGTGGGGCATATGGTTGCCTCACCCTCCTAATGTGTGGTCGCTCAATGCGAGGGGCTTATTCCTCGTCGAGCAGGATGTTCATGATTTCAATGGCCGACTTCATCACGTTGGTGCCGGGGCCGAAGATGGCGGCTACACCGGCCTTGTAGAGGAAGTCATAGTCCTGAACGGGAATCACACCGCCGGCGATGACGATGATGTCTTCACGTCCAAGTTTCTTGAGTTCGTCGATGACGGCGGGAACGAGGGTCTTGTGACCGGCGGCGAGCGATGACACGCCCAGCACGTTCACGTCGTTCTCCACGGCTTCGCGAGCGGCCTCTTCAGGAGTTTGGAACAAGGGACCCATATCGACGTCGAAACCGCAGTCGGCATAGCCGGTAGCTACCACCTTGGCACCGCGGTCGTGTCCGTCTTGTCCCATCTTGGCCACCATGATGCGTGGCTGACGGCCTTCCTTAGCAGCGAACTTGGCGGTAAGGTCGCGAGCGCGCTGCAGGTCGGGATCTGATTTGGTTTCTGATGAATACACGCCTGAAATGGTTTTAACAACAGCTTTATAACGTCCAACGATTTTCTCGCAAGCATCGCTGATTTCGCCGAGCGAGGCACGGTCTTGCGCTGCCTGAACAGCCAGTTCCAGCAAGTTGCCTTCGCCAGTCTCCACGCAGTGGGTGATGGCGTCGAGGTCGGCTTGCACCTTGGCTTCATCACGGTTGGCACGGAGTCTCTCCAGTCCTTCGACTTGCTCCTTGCGAACCTCGGTGTTGTCGATTTCTAGGATGTCGATGGGAGGTTCTTTCTCTAGTGCGTATTTGTTGACGCCTACGAGTGTCTGGCGGCCGCTGTCGATGCGCGCTTGGGTGCGTGCGGCGGCTTCCTCGATACGCATTTTGGGCACACCGGTCTCGATGGCCTTGGCCATACCGCCCAGTTTCTCAATCTCCTCGATGTGTTCCCATGCCTTGTGCACAAGTTCATCGGTGAGTTTCTCTACGTAGTAAGAACCTGCCCAGGGATCGATAGCCTTGGTGACATAGGTTTCTTGTTGGATGTAGATTTGGGTGTTACGGGCAATACGGGCCGAGAAGTCGGTGGGTAATGCGATAGCCTCATCAAGGGCGTTGGTGTGAAGTGACTGGGTGTGTCCCTGTGCTGCAGCCATAGCCTCGATACAGGTTCGTCCCACATTGTTGAACGGGTCTTGTGCGGTGAGCGACCAACCCGATGTCTGGCTGTGCGTACGCAGCGACATTGACTTGGGATTCTCGGCGCCAAAACTCTTCACAATCTTAGACCACAACAGTCGGCCTGCACGCATCTTGGCAATCTCGGTGAAGAAGTTCATGGAGATGCCCCAGAAGAACGACAGACGGGGAGCGAAGGCATCGACGCTCAGGCCAGCGTTGACACCGGTGCGGATGTAGTCCATACCGTCGGCCAGCGTGTAGGCCAGCTCGATGTCGGCGGTGGCACCAGCCTCCTGCATGTGGTAGCCGGAGATGGAGATGCTGTTGAACTTCGGCATCTTCTGCGAGGTGTACTC
>JAFZRJ010000019.1 GCA_017619935.1 Muribaculaceae bacterium
ACCCGAAGAGATAGCTGTGGACGTGCCTGTACAAGTGGTTGACGGCATTGACGTGAGCGACCATCAGAAGATGATTGACTGGGATGCCACGGCGCGTGACAAGCGCGTGAAATTTGTCTATATCAAGGCCACCGAGGGTGCCACCTATCAGTCGAAGGTGTATCGCTATAATCTGGAAAACGCCCGCAGGGTGGGCATCAAGGTGGGCAGTTACCACTTCTTGCGCACGGGCTCGCGCATCCGCGACCAGTTTGACAATTTCACCCGAGTGGTGAAAAAGCACGAGCAGGACTTGTTGCCGCTCATCGACATTGAAGTGCGTCAGGGCTGGACCAACCAGCAGGTGCGTGACAGCGTGAAGCTGTTTGCCGACCTTGTTGAGGAGTACTACGGCTGTCGCCCCATGATTTACACGAGTTCACATTTCTATAATAAGATTCTTGGCCGCTCGTTTGCCGATTATCCCCTGTTCATCGCCCGTTATGCCACCAATGCACCATCGCTGGAAAGTGGTGACTGGATATTGTGGCAATACAGCGAGAAAGGTCGCATTGCGGGCATTGATGCAGCCGTCGATTTGTCGTGTTTCAACAAGGGGCGTGGCGTGCAGGACATCCTCATCAAGAACAACCGCATGGGGTCGCGCCGTCGCAACAATTCGGATGCTGTCGATAACAAGGACAAGCCTTCGACGGTGAAAGTGAAGGAAGCCCCGACGATGTCGAAACAACAGGAAAAGGAACTGAAAAAGCAGCAAGAAAAGGAGCGTAAAGCCCGTGAACGCGCCGAAAAACTCCGTCAGGAGGAACTTAAAAAAGAGGCTGAGCGTAACCGCAAGGAGCAGGAACACCAGCGCAAACTGCAGGAAGAGCTGAAGAAAAAGCAGGAAAAGGAAGAAAAGGCTCGTCAGGAGAAATTGAAGAAAGAACAAGAGGCCGAGGCCAAGCGCCTGGCCAAGGAGAAACGTCAGGCCGGTGTGGAACAACGGCTCAAGCAACAGCAAGCCGAACAGCAGAAGGCGAAGCAAGAAGACAAAAACAAGTTGCAACAGCAAAAGCAGAATGCCGCTCAGACCCGCCAAGGCCAAACGACCCCGACCAACATACGTCAATCGACTCGGACCCGAAAAACCAACAAAAGTTCGGCCGATAACGATTAATCCCGAGAAGTTCATGCGATTACGTGTTGTGACATATCTGGCTTTTGTTTTGGGCATCGCGTTTGCCTTGCAAGCCAGCCCCGTCCCGGCAGAACCCAATTTTCACGGTATCGACGTGAGTTGGTACCAAAAGAGGATTGACTGGGATGTCACGGCCCGCGACAAACGCGTTTCCTTTGTCTTTATCAAGGCCACCGAAGGCGGTCGCATTCAAGACTGCAATTACCGTTACAATCTGGAGAACGCCCGTCGCCAGGGCATCAAGGTGGGCAGTTACCACTTCTTGCGTCCTGAAACGCCTGTCAGGTTGCAGTTCGACAACTTCTTCTCCCGTGTAAGGGTAAACGAACAGGACCTTATCCCCGTCATCGACATTGAGGATGTGCCCGAGATGGGCGTGCTGTGGAAACCGCAACAGGCGCGCGAATACCTGAAGGGTTTCGCCGATTTGGTGGAGAAGCACTATGGTTGCAAACCCATGATTTACACCAGCAACAAGTTTTTTGTTGATTATTTGGGTCGCGCATTTTCGGACTACCCCTTGTTTATCGCCCGTTATGGCCCGGATGAACCGACACCCCAAAATGGGGCCAACTGGGTGTTGTGGCAGTTTACCAAGACTGGGCGTGTCGATGGCATCGACCACGCCGTCGACCTGTCGCGCTTCAACAAGGGCTATAACCTGTCGAGCATAGCATTCCCCAAAAAGAGGTCGGGTTCCAAAAATAAAGACAAGGTAACTCAAAAAGAGTCGAAGAAGAATAAAACTAAACCCGCTGAGCGCAAAGAAGAAACCAAAGCCGAGAAAGCCGGTAAAACGGTAAAGGCGAGTGCGCTTACGGCCCGTGTGACGGATAGCGTGAGGCCGGGTAAAAAACGGAAGAAAAACGGCAAGCAAGCCGAAGAAAAAAAGGAAACTCCAAAGGAGACCAAGAAAGAGAATAAAAAGAATCAGCGGGAAAAGGTTGAGGCTTCCAAGCCGGAAACCCAAAATGCCGCTCAAAAGGAAAGCCAAAAAGTAACCAAGAAGAAAGAGAAACAGACTCAAAAGTCTGATTCGACCGCTGGTAAGAAGAAAGCAGCATCAACGGCGAAGAAAGCCCAAAAACAGAAAAAGCAACAGTCGAAGTCACAAAAAAAGCGTGGAAAGTCCAAGAAAAAATAGCGTCATACTGGCACTCGGTTTGGTCGTGTCGCTGTTGTGGTGCACGTCCGGATGTGGCTCGCGCGAATCTTCGGCGTCGCGGGCGGCCCACATTGCGCCACGCGATTCCACGGCTCCTTACGATGGCATCGACATCTCCAGCCACCAGGGTGAAATCGACTGGACTAAAGTGGGTAACGACCCGTATATCCGTTTTGTCTATATCAAGGCCACCGAGGGCGCGACTTATCGGTCGCCACACTATCGCTATAATGTGGAAGGTGCCCGTCGCCAGGGGTTCTTGGTGGGCAGTTACCACTATCTGTCGTCCACGTCACCCATTGACCAGCAGGCACGAAACTTATTCCTGCAAGCCACGCGCGACTCGCAGGACTTGATACCGATGATTGACGTGGAGGAACGGGGTGAATGGTCGCGCAGTGAACTCATTGACAGCGTTGCCAAGTTGGCGAAAATGATTGAAAAGCATTATGGCCGCCGCCCCATGATATATTCGACCATCGATTTCTACAACAAGAACCTGTCGCCCCATTTCAACAAATATCCCTTGTATATAGGCCGTTATTCCTCATCAAAACCCAATATCAGTTGGGAGGGAAAGTATACCGTGTGGCAGTTCACCGAAAACGGCATCATTCCAGGCATTGATGCCTATGTGGACTTGTGTCATTACCGCGAGGGCGGCTGGCTCGACGAAATCGCCCTGTGAGAAAACAAGAAAAGCGTTAAGTGGAGAAACTTAACGCTCGCGGTAGCCCATAGCAGAATCGAACTGCTCTTTCAAGAATGAAAATCTTGCGTCCTAGCCGATAGACGAATGGGCCGTGTTGTGCGCCATTGTGATGATGGCTGCACAGGAGTCCGTCGCCCGGAATTATGCTTCCAGCTTGCTGATGTGCTTGCTCAACTTCGACTTGAGGTTGGCAGCTTTGTTCTTGCTGATGACGTTCTTGCGTCCCAGCTTGTCGAGCATCGACGACACCTTCTTCATGGCCTCAGTAGCTTCAGCCTTGTCGGTCATCTTGCGGATGTTGCGCACAGCGTTGCGCATGGTCTTTGAATAATAACGGTTGCGCAGGTTGCGTGTCTGCGTCTGACGGATTCTCTTAATAGCTGACTTATGGTTTGCCATAATTTCTCGTTTAGTTTCCTTTTATAAATAATGTTTATTGTAGCCCATAGCAGAATCGAACTGCTCTTTCAAGAATGAAAATCTTGCGTCCTAGCCGATAGACGAATGGGCCTCAAACTTTGTTGCGAAAAAAAGCGAGTGCAAAATTAGATACTATTTTTGACATGACAAAATTTTAAGGGTCGAAAACCCATTTTTAAGGCTTTTTTTTGTTTTTTCTTCGTGGAATGATAGGAGATAATTAACTTTGTGGCAGTAAAAAACAGCGACAGTCATGTATGAGAAGCTGAAGGGCATCGTCTTGGCCACCATCAAGTACAGCGACCGGCATAACATCGTACACATTTACACCGATAGCCGTGGCCGCATGGCCTTTGCCGTGCCCATCGGCAACACGCGTGGTGCGCGCATGCGTAACGCCATGCTCATGCCCTTGTCGCTGGTGCGTTTCGAGGCTCGCATCACCGCTGGCCGTGAGTTGTCGTCGCTGCACGACTTGCAGCGCGCCTATCCGCTCAGCAGTCTCTATGGCGACCCTGCCAAGAGCGCCGTGGCCATGTTTGTGGGCGAGGTGCTCTCGCATGTGATTCAGGAGCAGGAAAGCAACATGGCGTTGTTCCGCTATATCGAAGCGGCTGTCATGACACTGGAGGAGCTAGAGCAGGGGGTGGCGAATTTCCACATTTGTTTTCTGTATCACTTGGGTGCCCATCTCGGCATCCAACCCGACATGGACACCTATCAGGAGGGGGCGTGGTTCGACATGGACGGCGGTGTTTTCTCCCGGGTGCCGGCGGGTGGGCAACACTGGATGCGGCCAAATGAGGCGGCTGCTCTGTACCTCATCTCGCGCATGACGTTTCGCAACCTGCACTTGTTCAAGTTCAATCGCGAACAACGTAATGAGGTGCTGGACACCATGTTGGGTTATTATCGTCTCCACAACAGCACGCTGGGCAGCCTGCGGTCGCCCGACATTCTCAAGCAACTTTTTGTGTAACCAATGTGCAGGGGGGAGGAGCGAAGGCGGGTGATTCCTTAAAAATGTATAATTCGGCGCTATTAAAGAAATTTTTCCTTAATTAAGCTAGGTCATCCGAAAAATAATCACTAATTTTGCGATTCAAAAGCTGAGAGGCCTGGCTTCGACACTTTTAGAAAGGAAAATAATTAAGAACAACATATTAAAAAACAAGAAATCATGGCAACATTTGACAAGTCTATTCTGGAGAAGAAGTACGGAATTACCGGAACAACCGAGGTGCTTTACAACCCCACCTACGAGGAGTTGTTCAATGAGGAAATGAAGGACGGTTTGGAGGGCTACGACAAGGGCGTGCTCACCGAGCTGGATGCTGTGAACGTGATGACCGGTGTATATACTGGTCGTTCGCCCAAAGATAAATTCATCGTTGACGATGAGACTTCGCACGACACCGTGTGGTGGACCAGCGAAGGCTACAAGAACGACAACAAACGCGCCAGCAAGGAAACATGGGAAGCCGTGAAGGAACTGGCCAAGAAAGAGTTGTGCAACAAGAAACTTTATGTGATGGACGGTTTCTGCGGTACCAACAAGGACACCCGTATGAAAGTGCGTTTCATCATGGAGGTGGCTTGGCAGGCACACTTCGTGAAGAATATGTTCATCCGCCCCGTGAATGACGAAGAACTGGCACAGGAGCCCGACTTCGTGGTTTACAATGCCAGCAAGGCCAAAGTGACCAACTACAAGGAACTGGGCCTGAATAGCGAAACCGCTGTGGTGTTCAACGTCAGCAGCCGTGAGCAAGTGATCATCAACACTTGGTATGGTGGCGAGATGAAGAAGGGTATCTTCTCGATGATGAACTACTACCTGCCTCTGAAAGGCATCGCCGCCATGCACTGCTCGGCCAACACCGACATGAATGGCGAGAACACCGCTATCTTCTTCGGTCTGTCTGGAACAGGCAAGACCACGTTGAGCACCGACCCGAAACGCTTGCTCATCGGCGACGACGAGCATGGCTGGGACGACAACGGCGTGTTCAACTTTGAAGGTGGCTGCTATGCCAAGGTGATTAATTTGGACAAGGATGCCGAGCCCGACATCTACAACGCCATCAAGCGCAATGCACTGCTCGAAAACGTGACTGTGGATGAAAACGGTAAGATTGACTTTGCCGACAAGAGCGTGACCGAGAACACTCGCGTGAGCTATCCTATCGACCACATCAAGAACATTGTGCGTCCTGTAAGCGCCGCTCCTGCCGCCAAGCAGGTCATCTTCCTGAGTGCCGATGCATTCGGTGTGCTGCCTCCCGTGTCTATTCTCGACTCGGAGCAGACCAAGTATTATTTCCTGAGTGGCTTCACCGCCAAGCTCGCCGGTACTGAGCGCGGCATCACCGAGCCCACGCCCACGTTCAGCGCATGCTTCGGACAAGCGTTCCTGGAGTTGCATCCCACCAAGTATGCCGAGGAACTTGTCAAGCGCATGGAAAAGAGCGGAGCCAAGGCTTATCTGGTGAACACTGGCTGGAACGGAACAGGCAAGCGCATCAGCATCCGCGACACTCGCGGTATCATCGACGCCATCCTTGACCACAGCATCGATAAGGCTCCCACGAAGGTGATTCCTTATTTCAACCTTGTGGTGCCCACCGAACTGAAGGGTGTTGACACTGGCATCCTCGATCCTCGCGACACTTATGCCGATGTGGCACAGTGGGAGGAGAAAGCTAAGGATTTGGCTGGTCGTTTCATCAAGAACTTTGTGAAATACGAGGACAACGAAGCCGGTAAGGCACTTGTGGCCGCCGGTCCGAAGTTGTAATATTTTTTAGTATTAAAGGTGAATAAATGAGAGGTGGGGCGAGTGATCGTCCCATCTTTTTTGGTTACTAGTGATGGTTGGGGTCTCGTTGGTCGAGGCTACTCGGTGGATGCTCCGAAGATGGACGTGTAGATGCGTTGTGTGGCGCCCAGATGACTTTGGATGTAATTGGCGGCAATGTTGCCACAGCGCTGGAGTTCCTCGGTTGAGGAAACGAACTTGTCCATGATGGTGGCGAATTGTTCAGCATCAGAAATGGTGAAACCGCCCTCACAAGCAATGAGTTCGTGGGCTTCGCGGAACTTGTGGTAGTTGGGACCGAAGATGACCGGCATACCATAGACGGCCGCTTCGTTGATGTTGTGGATGCCGGAGCCAAACCCTCCTCCGATGTATGCCACTTGTCCGTAACGATAAAGCGATGACAAAAGGCCGAAAGTGTTGATGATCAGACAGTCGCAACTGGCCATCTGTCCTTTGTGGGCATGTGTGTAAAGCACCGTCTTGCGGTCGATGCGTCCCATGATGCTCAAAAGTCTTTCTTTGTCAAACTCATGTGGAGCGATGATGAGTTTCATGTCGGGGTGAGCATTGAAGTAGGGGATGACAATGTCCTCATCGGGTTGCCACGAACTGCCCATGACCAGTGTGAACTTCGCATTGCTGGCAAATTCCTGGATAAGAGGGAACTCGCGGGCCGAGTCGCGCACGGTGACCACACGGTCGAAACGGGTGTCGCCAGCCACTACCACATTGGTGATATTGATGTCGGCCAGTAGTTGCCGCGACTCTTCATCCTGTACAAAAAGCGTGTCAAAGCATCGCAGCATCTTGCGGAACATGCCGCCCCACGGACGGAAAAAGATTTGCCCGTCGCGGAAGATGGAAGAGATGATGTAGGTGGGGATGTGCCGGCGATGCAATTCCATGAGATAGTTGCCCCAAAACTCATACTTGACAAAAATGGCCACCGAAGGCTTCACGATGTCGAGGAATCGCTTCACGTTGTGAATCAAGTCGAACGGCAGGTAGCACACCGCATCGGCCAGGTCGTAGTTTTTGCGTACTTCGTAGCCCGAAGGCGAGAAGAACGACAACACGATGCGCGCTTCGGGGTTGCGCGTCTTGATCATCTCAATGAGCGGCCGGGCCTGTTCAAACTCGCCCAGCGACGAGGAATGAATCCAGATGTAACCACCGGCGGGGTCGAGCCGTTGGCGCAGGTGCTCAAACGTCTGGGCTTGTCCTTTCACCATCAACTTTGCCTTGTTGTTCTTGTGCGAAGCCAGTTTCACGGCTGCTTTGTAGGCGCGTATTCCGAAGTTGTATAATGGATCCATCAGGTATTGGTGAAGTGGTTAGAACATGGGCGTGAGAGATTGTTGTGCAGGAGGATTGGCTTTGCGCCCGGTACCATCGATGAAGAACCGGCAACTCAGTTGTTGCCAGAATCCGGTAATGCGGTCGGTGGCATGGAAAGTGAGCACGGCGCTCACGTCGACGAAACTTTTACGCACGAGGTGCGCCCGCACGTCGGTGCGGCTGTAAAACTTGCTGCGGTAATAGGTGTCGCCCAGGTTCAGCAGTGGGCCGAACCGGTCGTAGAGCGGAAACAGGTCTTTCCCGGCAAAGATGGTCTCTTCCACATCGAGCCATCGCCATTGCCCCTTGGCCGAGGCGATGAAGCCGGCTGGCGTGTGCCACTTTTCATCGACTCTGGCGCGCTGCATCTGCAAGATGGCGCCTGTTTCTAGCCACAACGACACGTTGCCCGGATGGAGTTTCAGCGCCAGCATGGGATTGATGGTGGCATCGTCGTTGACTCCTTCTTCATCGGCGATGTTTTTGCGCTTGGCGAGATGATTGTAGTAGATGTGCCCCTTGAGCCACAGCGGGCCGGCAAGCGGCATGGCGCCGCTCAGCAGCACGTTGAACGCTTCACGTTTAGTTTTTGTCTGAAGTTGTCGCCAGTCGAGCACGGCTTGCATCCATCCGCCTCGCTGGTGCTCATATTGCAGCATGGCGCCGCGCACGTTGGGTTGGCAATAATCCAGCGAGTCGCTCCACAGGTAGCGCGGTGCGCGCTCGTGCAAGTGCGCGCGTGGGAACAAGCCCACGTCGGTCTTCAGGTTCTTTCCGCGATAGGCATAGTAAACAGTGGGCAGCACTTTGTAGCCCGAACAGTTGTCGTGCATGGGTTGATACCAGGCCACACCGCCCATGACGCTGTTGCGTCCATGGTCGAGGGTCAACCCGATTTCGGGTGCCAGCCTGACGAAGAAAAGCGTCTGGTCGGGCCGCAGTTCATCGCCGCCCTCGCGGTTGTGCAGCACCGTGTTGAAGTCGATGCTCCAAAGCACGTCTTGCGCCGTTGACTGAATGGTGGCGCAAGTCATGACGACCATCAACAGGAATGTGGAGAGTTTTTTCATTGAATCGGAGTGTAACGGCTGATGAGAACAACGGGGTCGCATTAGGCTTCAACGGGGTGGATGTTGGCCACACCACGTTCGATGCGGGCGATGGTTTCCTCTTTGCCCAGCAGTTCGGTGATGTCGAACATGTGAGGCCCCTTGCACTCGCCCACCACGGTGAGGCGGAAGGCGTTCATCACGTTGCCCATGTGGTACTCGTGCTCCTTGATCCAGCCCAGCACAATTTCTTCGCAGTTTTTGCTGGAGAAGTCATCGATGCCTTGCAGCACGGCGATGAGTTCGCGCATGATGTCGTCGGTCCCTTCCTTCCACCGCTTGCGCACGTCTTTTTCGGCGTAAGTCTCCGGCGCGCGGAAGAAGAAGGCGGCCTGTTCCCACAATTCGTTGACAAAGTTGACGCGACTCTTGACCAGCCCCACCGCCTTGGCGATGTACTGGCGGGTGAAGGCTGATGCGTCGACGTGTTGCTTCAGCACGGGCATGAACACCTCGGCGAGTTGGTCGTCGGGCATGTTCATCAGGTATTCGTGGTTGAACCATTTACCCTTTTCAAAATCAAACTTGGCGCCTTTCTTCGAGCAGTGTTCGAACGAGAATTCCTTGATGAGTTCGTCCATGGTGAACATCTCGCGGTCATCGCCGGGATTCCATCCTAGCAAGGCCAGGAAATTGACCACGGCTTGCGGCAGATAGCCACGTTCGCGGTATCCGCTCGACACTTCTCCGCTCTTGGGGTCGTGCCATTCCAGGGGGAAAACGGGGAATCCCAGCCGGTCGCCGTCGCGCTTGCTGAGTTTGCCTTTCCCATCGGGCTTGAGCAGCAACGGCAGATGCACGAACTGCGGCATACAGTCGCTCCATCCGAAGGCCTCGTAGAGCAACACATGCAGCGGCGCACTGGGGAGCCACTCCTCACCGCGAATCACATGCGACACCTCCATGAGGTGGTCGTCAACGATGTTGGCCAGGTGATAGGTGGGCAGGTCGTCGGCACTCTTGTAGAGCACTTTGTCGTCAAGAATCGATGAGTTGATGGTCACTTGTCCGCGAATCAGGTCGTTCACCACTACGTCGCGGTCAGGCTCTATCTTGAACCGCACCACATGCTTGGTGCCGGCATCCAGCAGGGCTTTCACCTCCTCGGCGGGCAGGCTGAGCGAGTTTCGCATCATCATGCGTGTAGAAGCGTCGTACTGGAAATTCTGGATTTCTTGTCGCTTGGCGTCGAGTTCCTCGGGCGTGTCGAATGCGATATATGCCTTGCCGTTGTCGAGCAGTTGCTTGACATAACGGCGGTAAATGTCGCGGCGTTCGCTCTGCTTGTAAGGACCGTAGTCGCCGCCTTCACGCACACCTTCGTCAACGCCTATGCCCAGCCAGTTCAGGGCTTCGTTGATATAGTCTTCGGCTCCTTCGACAAAACGGGTGGAGTCGGTGTCTTCGATGCGAAGAATCATGCTGCCGCCGTGCTGGCGAGCAAACAAATAGTTATACAAAGCGGTTCGCACCCCACCAATGTGCAGTGGCCCTGTGGGCGATGGCGCAAAACGCACTCTCACTTTTCTTTCCATATCCAATGCTTAAAATTTTTTGCAAAGTTACGAATAAACGAGAGCATAAAAAAAGAAAGACGCAGTTTTTCTATTTTTTATGCCGAGCGAGAGTAACTTCGGCGTAGCCACCGTTACGAATAAAGAGCGCAGAACATGATGCCGGGGGAATGGTGTGTTGTGCGTCGATTAATGATTATACATACTTCGCAGGAGGGGGCGTGATGACGTGAAATGGTGTGGTAATGTGGAAAGCAGATAATGTATTAATATTTATTAACATAAATGGGTTCGATTTTTGATGGATTTTTATTAATTTTGCAAATTCAGATGAATATAATTATCAACCCTTAAAATACTAAGATATGAAAAAAATATTACTTCTTGCTATCGCTTTGCTAGTGTCGTTGTACGCTAGTGCTTCGCTTGAATTTGTGAAGGACGGCCTCAAATACAGTGAGTTGCGCAAGGGCGTTGCCGTGGTTTGCCTTGGATATTCCGATGGCGCGACCAGAGGCTCATATTTGTTGATTCCTGGTTTTGTCACTTACAATGGTGTGAATTACCGGGTGGAACGTCTCGACGCTACCGCTTTTTACCAAGAAAGAAAAATCCAAACGGTTCAAATTAATTATGGTGTCAAATACATTGATCGGGGCGTGTTCTCGGGATGTACCTTGTTGTCGAAGGTGTATCTGCCTAGTTCCATCGTCGGAATCGATAGTGATGTGTTTTATAACACCGATTTGAAAAACATGTATTGTGCATGGCTGAACTTGCCTTCTGAAATTGATGCAGGTATGTTTGGCGACGTGAAAGTGGCCAATATCTATGTGCCCACCCAGCGCATGGTGAATATATTGACAGAACAGAGCAATAAATCATCAACGGCGTGGAGCAAGAGTAAGAATTCGTTGACGTTCAAACGCGACGGAAAAGCTAACGATGGTTATATCAATGAGGCCAGTTGCGTTGTTACCAAGCAGGCCACCAGCACTCAGCCAGGCGAAATGACGGTTACGGGACTATATGCTAGTGGGGGTTATTCACTGACGCTGCCGGCATTTGGAAAGGTGGTGCTTGATGACGGATACGAATATCGTCCCACCGAGATTGCCGACAGTGCTTTTCTAGGTTGTAACACTATCGAGACTGCCAAAATTGAGAACGCTTACATCAAACGATTGGGCAAATCGGCGTTCCGTAACATGACTGCACTGAAAACCTTGACCTTCCCCACGGCATGGAACAATCACATTACTACCGTAGATAGTTATTGCTTCAGTGGCAGCGCCATCACCGTGGCCAATCTCCCTTACGGTATCAAGACGATGGGCGCTGGCCTCTTCTATAACTGCTCCAGTTTGGAATATGTCCACTTCCCCAGCAGTATTAAGGATTTTGGTTCCACCAGTCATAATTATTTGCTGGTGAATTGCACCTCGCTCAAGTGCATCAATATGGCTTGGGACACACCACGGGCATTGGGTAGCACATTGTTATTCAACAACGTGCCCAAGAGTTGCACCATTCGCGTGCCCGAAAGTTCTGGGAGCACCTACGGCGAAGAGAGTGGCATCCCATTGTATAAAAAATCGAACTATTGGAATCGTTTTTCCAACTTTGAATATGGAGGTTACGACGTAATCATCAATAATGTAGGATATATCATTAAGAATGATAGATATGAAATGGAGGCTCGAGTATGCCGAGCCATTCTCGATTATGACTATAACAGTTTTGTCTCCAATTTGAACATGAACCCCACCATTCAGGTGGTTGACGACCACTACACGGTGACGACGATGGACCGAAGGGCGTTTGAGAATTGCACCTCGCTCAAGTCGGTCGTGCTTCCCAACAAGTTGTGGTATCTGAAAGGTGGAATGTACGACAGCGAGTATAGCACATCTACGTTGGGCAATCAGTTCAAAGGCTGCACTTCGCTCACCTCTTTCAAGATTCCCAACAACACCGAGATGTTTTATTTCCCGTTCGGTTTCCTGCAGAATACCGGCATCCAAGAATTGGAATTGCCGGAAAGAATACATTACTTGGGGGCCTACTCACTGGCAGGCTGCTCAAATTTGATGAGACTGGTCGTCAACTATGAAGGCGACCCCAGCGACCATGGAAATGGCGTTCCGCTGTTTGGCAAGAACTGCCTTGAAGGCGACCCAACAACGATGAAATGTTATGTCAAACACGCCTATTTGAGCGATTATTACGACATCATCGAAGCATGGAATATCACGATATCGGATTATGCTATCTTCCATCCGTGGATCAAGATAGGTCCATCGGGTATCTTGCCTTTTAGTCTTGAGTATGCTGTGAAGTTTGGTGGTGTCAGCGGATTGACGACTTATTATGTGAGTGATTTCAACACTTCCACACGGACGGCTATCACCAAAAAAGTCACGGGTTCGTCCAGTGAAATGGTGTCGACGAACGTTCCTCTCATTTTCAAGGGAACACCAGGGCAGCAGTATTTTCTTACTACTTTCTCCAACAGTCTGTTTTATTTAGATAACAAGATGCGCCCCTATAATAAGAAAGTTTCCCAAAAGGAGAAGTCGTCATCAACCTACACAACATTCTATTTCAATGAATCGCGCAAACGGTGGGAGAAAGATGCCGTTGACAATATCACCGAAAATGGTTCGGCTTACATCAAGCTGAGTAACTCGCAGTATGGTGCTAATAAATATTCATCAATATATCTGGACATTTTAGGTGTACCCAGTACCATCGAAGGCGACGTGAACGGCGATGACAAGGTGGATGTGGAAGATGTGAACGCCATCATCAACATTATCCTTGAACTGAAATCGACCAGCAATTATCCTGGCGACGCCGACGTGAATGGTGACAACAAGGTGGATATAGAGGACGTTAACGCAGTCATCAACATCATCCTAACGAATTAATCGCTCAGTCAACGCATAAGTACCTAAAATGATAACAACAATAATGATATGAAAAAGCATCTTTTTATTCTTTCGGCAGTCATGCTGCTCACGTCGTGGACGGCGGGAGCGGCTACTTATCTCGGGTTCAAGGTCGCCGACGTGAGCATCACCAGCGACAACTACAACCAACCTATTACCAGCGAGTACATCACCGCTAATGTGGACACGTTGCCCTACTCGGTGACCTACAACCACAGTACGGCAACCCTTACGCTCAAAAACGTGAAAATCAAGCGGACAGGCAGCTATAACCGTGCTATCCTCAACGAGAGTTGCAACAACCTCATCATCGTGTTCGAGGGCCATAATCTGCTGGAAGCAATCGACTCCTCGCCAGTGCGTCTCAACGCCAACACCACCATCAAAAGCCCCAATGATGGCTTTGTGCTGATTTATGGCGGCTCCGAAGATGCCCTCACGATAGGCAACGGTGCCACCCTGACCATCAACGATGCCAATGTTAACTGTCAAAACAACAGCAATAAAACCTATTCCAGCGGAATCGTAGGAAATACGGGCAACGAGAAAGTGAAAATCATTAATTCCTACGTCAATTCCCATGGCAACAATGGCGGCTATGCCCTCAAAAATATTGCGTCGCTCGACCTGCAGTCGTCATACATCGATTTGCATGGCGGCGGCGGATATGAAGGCTATCCTGTGTCGAACCTGAAATCGTTCAGTTATTCAGGCGACCAATTCCATTTGCTTGGCGACACGGGCTATGACGTGGTTTTCAGCCCGACAGAAAAGAATTTTATGGTTGGTTCCTCTCAACAAGTGCAAACTGCCGGTGTGATAGTTGCCAAGGCTATCGATTATATCAACGACCGTGACGCTTTCCCCGATGTGAACTTCGCCCAAGCCATCAGCGACAACACCAAGTATTACTCCTACTGGGAGGCCCGTGTGATGCGGCGTTACATCCTCCTGCCGTTCCATTATGATACAGGTACAGGCGGCCACTATGCCATTATTGAGGCCAACGAGAAAGACATCTCCTCTATCAAGGGTATAGAATACCTCACCGATCTGGAGGAACTTTACCTCAACGACAACTCCATCACGACCGCCGACCTGAGCCAAAATACCAAACTGAAATTCCTGCATATCGACAACAATCAACTCACGTTGCTCAATGTGAGCAACAGCCCGATGCTGAGGGAGCTCTCCTGCGCCAACAACCGGCTCACGTCGCTCAACCTGTCAAATTGCCGGAATATATGTTATGCACATTGCCAAAATAACCAAATCGCCAACCTTCAACTGCCCACGGCTGATAATTATTCATTAAACAGCCTTCAGTGCCAAAACAACAAAATCAAGGATTTCAATCTTTACAATTTCAAGAACCTGACCTATCTCGATTGCAGCCACAACGAAATCGAGGGCAATCTTGCCGTCTATGGCATTTATTTGGATTCTCTCAACTGTTCGTTCAACAAAATCACTCGTATCGACAATTTGATAAATTGCGGCCACGTAAAAACACTGAGATGCAATGACAACTTGATTGAGAGACTTGACCTGAGTAATATGATCAGGCTTGAGACTTTCGACTGTCACAACAACAAGTTGACCACCCTCAACTTGAAGTGGTGCTCCAAACTAAGCGGCGTTGTTGATGTTTATGGCAACAACATCAATGGCAGCGGAATGGACGCGCTTATTGCCAACCTGCCGGCGCTTATTAATCGTGGCTTGAATTTCGTGGACCACAACAACGCCAACGAAGGAAATGCCTGCACCGCTGCTCAAGTGAATGCGGCCTCAAACCAGGGATGGACCATCTTCCACCGCTGGCAGTCGGATGAGTTCACCGGCACGAGCGAGTGTCTGAACTATGACATGAAGATTGCCGGAGTGCGCCTGCACAGCCATCTGGCCAGCAACCTTGACGGAAGCATTGATGGCGTTTCGGGCACGTGGCGCTACAACGATGGAGCCAACATGTTACTGCTGTCTAATGCCACCATCAACGGCGGAAATTATGCGGGTATTGAAACAACCAAGAGCCCGATTGTCATCAATGTGTCAGGCGACAACACGGTCACCAGCGACGCCTCGGTGGGAATGTCATTGAGCGGCAATATCAACCGCATCACCGGCTTCAACGCCACTGGCACCCACAACCTCACTGTGAAGGGTAACGCGCGAGGCATCTATGTGCGTGGCGCAAATCTCTTCCTCGAAGGGGGACTTCACCTCGATGCCGAGAGCCGCGTTTACGGCATCCTTGGCAACAACAGCACGACAGTGTCGGTGAGTGATGAAAATACCGTGGTGCGTTCCAAGGGTGAGGCCGGTAACGCCATGCGTGGCGTATCAGCGCTCTATCTCAACGACGGTCTAGTCATCTCCCAACCCGAAGGCACCACATTCACATCGGGAGTAGGCTTTGTGAACAATGGTAGCGAGGTGGTGAACCAGTGGGTGACCATCAGCCAGCCGTACACAGAATATCCGCTGCAGGTGGCTGGCGTCCAGGTGACCAACCGCAATGCCGACGCCATCACCGGCGAAGGCATTACCGGCACGGTGACCTATTCGCCCAGCGACAACACGCTCACGCTCACCGATGTCACCATCACGGCTAATACGCCTGCCATCAGAGTGGGCCGTGATTTGCCGGGCATCAAGATTGTGCTCGAAGGCGAGAACTCCATCAACTTCGCCAGCAACGGAAAGATCGCCATCGACATCTTCAACTGCGACGGTGCCGTAATCGAAGGCCCCGGCAAACTCAACATCAACAATGCCGCTGCTGCGCTCTACATCGACAGCGGATCGGGCACTGGTGAACACCGCATGACCATCCGCAACTGCGAAATCAACGTCAACGATCCCACCACTTACTCGCCTTCAGGCACCTCAATCCAAGACGACATGGGTGATGCCAACATCACGATAGAGAATGCCACTGTGCACCTGATGCGTGGCTACATCAGCGCGGGCTATGACCTGAAACTCGTGAACTGCGAAATTGTCAAGCCCGTCGGTGGATATGTCGATGGCGGCAACATTAACGTGGCCGGGAGCGGCAGCAGTTACTACACCGGCGAGATAGAAATTGTGCCCAAGGCTGGTCTGCGTGGTGACGTGACTGGCGACGGCAAGGTGGATGTGGAGGACGTGAACGCCGCCATCAACATTATCCTTGAGTTGAAACAGCCCAGTGATTATTCGGGTGATGCCGACGTGACCGGCGACAACAAAGTGGATATTGAAGATGTGAACGCCATCATCAACATCATCCTTTCGAACTAATCAAATTTGAATTCTGTAGCATCTAAACTTCGGTCTTCGCCATCTCTCCTCATCAGGGGAGGTGGCTGAGGGCTGGAGTTTTGTGTTTTTCAGTGATTTAGAGAGTCTTATCATAAAAAACTCATAATTCTGTTCAATATTTATTGTGGATGCAATAATTTTATCTAAATTTGCAGATTGAATAACATAAATATAAATTTAATATAAGCCTTATGAACAAATTACTACATTACTTACTTGCTATGGCAGCCATGCTGGCTGTATCGACAATGTCGGCTAGTGAACTCACCAGCGGCAGTTTGACCCTTCTCACGCCTGACGGCGAAATGACTTTCGATGTCCCTCAAACGGGTTTTACGACTCAGGACTTCACATCAATGGGCGCAGCCGATGAGTTGGTTGTCAAATCGTTTAGTGTAACAGCATCGGGAACCGTGAGCGGGGTAGTGCTCGACGCGAGCGTTTATCCTCAAGACTCTCAGTCCGGTGAATGGATGGAGTTTCAACTCACTGATGAAGGAAACGGAACGTGGTCGGCCGAACTCGATGCCGATTTCGTTGAGATTTTTGGAGCTGGCGCGTACACGCTGGAGTTTTATGCGAAAGCTCTCGATGCCGACGGCAAAACGACCATCAGGCTCGACAACGGCGGACAAAACTACAAAATCATGTTCGCACTTGCTGAGAAAGTGAATGCCGTGACGTGGCTTGACAACAGAGCGGCCGAAATTTGGCTCAACACTTCCGAGAGTTCGCTGGAATATCGCTTCAACGGCGACGGTACACGCAACAACGAGACGATGCCCGGTGCCACCGACATGTTGGCGGTCAACTATTTCAGCATGTATTACAACTTGGCCGAAGGTGCCAGCATCACCGACGCCTCGCTGCAGTATATGATTTACCCCGAGGGAGAAACCAGTGGTAACTGGAACACCATCAGCTGCAACGAACTCAGCACCCTTGTCAGCGCAAGAAAGAATACCTATCGCAGCAGTTTCAACACGGCACAGTTGCTCACCTACGGACTGCAGCCCGGAAACTACACCCTGCGTGTGATGTTCCAGCTCATCGACAATAACGGGAAATACCACTTCTTGGGCAAAAACAACGACAATTTCCTCTTCCATTTCTCCATCAACGAGCCTGCCGACCCGGCTATCACGGGCATCAGCATGACCATCAGTCCGACTCCTGGAGAGAAAGAGTTCCTGTGGATGGAAGATTTTGAGGAATATGAGTCAATATATCTGGAAGAGCCTATGGAAGCATGCTCGGTCGATGAGGTTTACATTTTCTATGAAGGCGCCCCGACCGACATCAAGTTGTGCTGCATGTTGCAAGACACTCAAGGCGGTGAATTGTATCGGAAAGAGATTCTCACCCAACCCAATGCGTGGGGCTCGGCAAGCACCGAAGATCCCACCGAAATACTTGATCCCGAGATGCTGACGCAGGGCGAGTCTTACACCATTATCTTCTGGGCCGAAGCCATAGCCCCCGATGGAAGCACCATATACATGAATAACGACGGCGACGGCTTTGACGTGCATTTCGTTTATGGCACTGCCGGAACTGGCGTGATTGGTGATGTGTCGGGCGACGGCAAGGTGGACGTGAGCGACGTAAACGATGTAATCAACATCATTTTGGAAATTAATGATGCCAGCGACTATCCTGGTAATGCCGACCTTACGGGCGACGGCAAGGTGGATGTAAGCGACGTGAACGAAGTCATCAACATCATCCTCTCGAACTAATCGCCAAGTAACGTGCTTGAAATATTTTGAGGCCTCGGACCATTCCGGGGCCTCTTTGTGTTCTGTGCTGGAGTGGGGCGAGTGCTGATGGGCGAAGTCACCGCGCGTTTGGTGCGGTTGGTTGACGGTAGTCGTCGATTCGGCATAAAAAATGAAAAAACAGCATTATTCATTTTGTTCTGCGCTCAACATGCACTATCTTTGTCGGTGAAAAGTGGATAGATGATGAGCATTATCACTGTTTGGAAAAAAATCGTCACCTTGTGGCAACGCTTTAAGCATTGGTACAAAGGCTTGTACCGCGGTCGCCCGTGGTATGTGAAGGTGCTGGTGGGCTTGGCCACCGCCGTGGTGCTTTTCATCCTGTATCTGATAGCGGTGGACATCAACTTTTTGTGGCTGTTCGGAAAATCGCCCAGCACCTACCGCATCATGCACCCCGACACGGCGATGGCCAGTTACATCTATAGTGCCGACGGCAAGCAAATCGGCAAATATTTTGATGAGAACCGCACGCCTGTGCCCTACGACTCCATTAATCCCGAATTTTTCAAGGTGCTCATCGACACCGAAGATGAGCGCTACTACAGCCACCGAGGCATTGACTTCGGGGGCCTAGCCGCCGCGGTGAAAGACATGGTGCTTTATGG
Source organism: Muribaculaceae bacterium (assembly GCA_017619935.1). Lineage (GTDB taxonomy): Bacteria > Bacteroidota > Bacteroidia > Bacteroidales > Muribaculaceae > Sodaliphilus. The sequence goes on from JAFZRJ010000019.1 coordinate 18,909, forward strand.
CCGTCCGCGTGGCGCAAGTACCATCACCCAGCAGTTGGTGAAGAATATGTTCCGTACGCGCGTGGACTACTCCACGGGTCTGTTGGGCTACATTCCGGGCGTGAAAATGCTCATCATGAAGAGCAAGGAGTGGATTATAGCCACTAAACTTGAGATGTTCTACAACAAAGAGCAGATATTGGAGATGTATGCCAATACGGTGGATTTCGGCAGCAACGCCTACGGTATCAAGACCGCCGCCGCCACCTACTTCTCGACCACGCCTATGAAACTCAATATTCAGGAGAGCGCTGTGCTCGTGGGTCTGCTCAAAGCGACCAGCACCTATAATCCGCGCCTGAATCCGAAGAACAGCCTGCGCCGCCGCAACGTGGTGCTCGACAATATGCGGGTACGCAATCATTTGAGCCAGGCCGACTACGACTCCATCAGCAAACTGCCCATCGAACTGCACTATGCCGCCGAGACGGCCTACGACGGGCAAGCGCTGTATTTCCGTCAGGCGGTGGCCGATGAACTGGAGCAGTGGTGCCGCGAGACAGGCCATGATTTGTACCGCGACGGGCTGCGGGTTTACACCACCATCGACACCCGTATGCAGGCCTATGCCGAGCAGGCGGTGAGCGAGAAAATGCGCGTGGTGCAGCAAAACTTCCGCAGTCAGTGGGGCGACCGTGACTGCTGGTTGGACGAGGACAACAAGCCCATCCCCAATTTTGTGGAAGACAAAGCGCGCAACACCGAGGTCTATCGTAGTTTGTTGGCACGTTATCCCAACGACCTCGACTCGGTGAATCATTACATGAATCTGCCGCATCGTGTGCACCTGTTTGACTACGACAACGACACGCTCTACATGGAAATGAGTTCGATGGACTCGATCCGCTATATGCTCCACTTCATGCACACCGGATTCGTCGCCATGGAGCCTGAGAATGGCCATATCAAGGCGTGGGTGGGCGATGTGGATTTCGATACATGGAAATACGACAAGGTGACGGCGATGCACCAGCCTGGCAGCACGTTCAAACTGTTTGTCTATGCAGCCGCGATGGCGCATGGGCTCACACCGTGCGTGCGTCGCCCCGACCAGTATATCGATACGGTGATTTACGACCGTGTCAAGGGGGAGATGGTGCACTGGCGCCCCACCAACGCCAACGGGAGTTTCTCGGGCAGCAACATGACGCTGCGGGCGGCTTTCGCACAGAGCATCAATAGCGTGGCTGTGAGGGTGGGCGATGAAGTGGGTATTCCCGTCGTGGCGCAAACGGCCCGTGACATGGGCATTAAAAGCGAACTGGACGAGACTCCGGCACTCGCTCTGGGTGCCAGCGACGTGAATCTGCTGGAACTCGTGAATGCCTATTGCACCGTGGTGAACGATGGCATGACCCATGAGCCAGTGTTGGTGACCCACATCCTTGACCATAATGGCGTGGAAATTTATCGTGCTCCCACCAAGCAACACCGCGCGTTGCCTTATCGTGCCGCTTTCCTCATGCAGCAGATGCTGATGGCTGGCCGCACCGATGCTGGCGGCACGTCGTTGGCGTTGAATGGCTACATCAACAATGCGATGTATGACACCGACTTTGGCGGCAAGACCGGCACGAGCAACCGCCATGCCGACGCGTGGTTTGTGGGCGTGAGCCCGCATCTGGTGTGTGGCGCATGGGTGGGCGGCGAATACCGTCAGATTCATTTCACGTCGGGAGCCTACGGACAGGGTAGCCGCACGGCATTGCCGATTTGCGGGGTGTTCCTCAACAAAGTGTTCAACGATCCGACCTTGCGTAAGTATCATGGTCGTTTCCAGCAGCGGGAATATGTCGATCCGGCGCAGTACAGCCAGTGTGTGGAGGAATTCCCGACCGACAGCCTTGACTGGGCGATTGACAGCCTTGACCTGGATTCGTTGCCAGATGTGCCCCTTGAATTAGACACCATCGCGTCGCCTGCCGACAGGTCAGTGGGCGATTAACTCAACTTCAATCTATATTACTTGTAGCGGTCGCTGATGTTGTAGATAGCGGTGAAGATGTCGCGGTCGGCATCGGTGAAGGGTATGCCGCGGCGTGCCATCACGCGCTCGGCTATTGCGCAGAATGCCGGTAACGGCACGTTTTTGAAGCCGGCGGTGGCGCTGCCCTCCTGGAATGAAGCCACGAAGTTGCGGGGGAATCCGGCCCCGTGGATGTTCACGCCCACGCCCAGCACCGTGGCGGTGTTAATCATGCAGTTCACGCCTGTCTTGCTGTGGTCACCCATGATGAGGCCGCAGAATTGCAACCCAGTGCGCACGAATCGTTGGGTGGGGTAGTCCCACAACTTGATTTCGCTGTAATCGTTTTTGAGATTGCTGGCGGTTGTGCCTCCGCCCAGGTTGCACCACTCTCCGATGACGGCATCGCCCAGGAATCCGTCGTGCGCCGTGTTGCTGTACCCAATGAAGACGCTGTTCTCGACCTCGCCGCCGATTTTTGTGTGCGGCCCGAGGGTCGTGGCGCCATACACCTTAGTGCCCATGCGCACTTTGGCGTCGTGGCAGGCGGCAAAGGGGGCGCGAATGCAAGCCCCTTCCATCACTTCCACGTCACGTCCCAAGTAGATGCAGCCCTGCGTCGTGTTCAGGAACGCGCCCTCGACGCAAGCCCCTTCCTCGATGAAGATGCGGTTGGGGTCACCAACGACGACATTGGTGCTTGAGAGCTGTTGCGACTGTCGGCCGGCGGTGAGTCGGTCAAAGTCCTGCTCCATCACTTCGCCGTTGAACTTGAAGATGTCGGGCAGGATGTGGAGGATGCGCGGTGGAGCGGCAGGAAACACCACCCGCGTGAAATGACGGTCATCGAAGTCGCGGGCATTGCCATTGAACGCAATCAGGTCTTCGCCCACCATGAGCGCTTCGCCGGGAGCCAGTTCCAGCGCTTGCTGCGCCAGTTCGGGCGTGGGAATCACGTGGCCTGCCACCAGCAGATTTTCGCGGCGGCCCTTCAAGGGAAACTTTTTTTTCAGGTACGGCACGGTGAGGTAACTGAACGTGGCTTCGCCCAGCATGGCTCGCCACTTCTCGTCGATGGTGGTAATGCCCACGCACAGCAATGCCGTGGGGCGGGTATATGTCAGTGGCAACAAGCGTCTGCGCACCTGCGTGTCGTCAAAGATAATAATGTTGCGTTTCATAGGGTTTCATTCATTTTGTGTGGCAAAATTAGTGCAAGTTGAGAGCAATACAAAGAGAAAAACAAAGTATTTCTCTTTTATTGCCGAAACGCTGCCTAATTTATCTAAAATTAGTGCAAGTTGAGAGCAATACAAAGAGAAAGACGAAGTTTTTCTCTTTTATTGCCGAGACGCCACCTAAATTTGAAGGCGAAGCCTCAACATAAGTGTTAATTGGACAAAGGCAAAGCATATATTTCTTTTGTCGGGAAAAATTCTTGCGAGAATAGTCATTTTTTTACTAATTTTGCAAATCAATAAGCGAATGTACGATGGAATATGTCAAAACAGCTATAGAAGGCGTTTGGGTCATTCAGCCCAAGAGGTTCGGTGATGCCCGTGGCTACTTTTGCGAGACGTTTAAGCTCGAGGAATTCCGTTCCCATGTGGGTGAGGTGAATTTTGTCCAGGACAATGAGTCGTTTTCCTCACGGGGCGTGTTGCGTGGGCTACACTTCCAACGCGGAGAGTGGAGCCAGGCCAAACTGGTGCGGGTCTCCCAGGGCAGGGTGCTCGACGTGGCGGTGGATTTGCGTGGCGGCAGCCCCACCTTCGGACAGCACGTGGCGGTCGAACTGAGTGCCGAGTTGGGCAACCAGTTCTTCATCCCCCGTGGTTTCGCGCATGGTTTCGTCGTGCTCAGCGATGTGGCTCAGTTTCAGTACAAGGTGGATAATGTCTATGCACCTCATAGCGAGGTCACGCTGGCTTTTGACGACCCTGCGCTGGCCATCGACTGGCGCATCCCTGCTGCCGAGATGTTGCTCAGCGACAAGGATCGCCATGGCCTGCCACTGAGTGAAATCATCCCCTTCTGACCGACACATTTCCATCTAAAATAAAGAGCTGCGGCGATTCACATCGTTGCAGCTCTTGTTGCGTTTTACTTAACAATGGTTACGTAATTCTGTATATATCAACTAATAACTTTACTTTTCACTGGCAAAATTACTGCCGCCACGCCAGCCCCACAATCGCTAAATGTGGGGAAAACAACGCTCACTCTCGTTATAATTAGGTAATTTAGAATAAAAAAGAAGTTGCCGCAACACGCTGTTATGGCGCATTGCGGCAACTATCACTAATTATGTGTTACCTAGTCTTTCATCCTTAAATACCTAGGATAATATTAATAATCTCATTTACGTCGCTGATATCTACCTTGTTGTCACCACCAGTAATATCAGCATTGCCAGGATAGTCGCTAGGATCTTTGAGGTCAAGGATGATGTTGATGGCAGCATTCACATCCGATACATCCACTTTGTAATCGCCATCCACATCACCTACAGGATATGCTGTGCTCCACAAGTCAAGTTGCACAGGCGAGGTGTAGTCATCACCGAGCAACGTCTTATCTACAGCCAGATAGGCGATTCCCGCATTAAGTGCCATAAAGAGATCTATATTATTTTGGAACTCCCGCCACTCTTTGGTGTCAGTGCCTATATGGGCTAGGAAGTATGCCTTGGTGTCGTCGGGCGATGATGCGAACGGTGCATAGGGGATTTGGTCAGCCTTGAGGAATGGCAGGAGCATGTTGTTGCTTATATTGGAAGCTGAAGATGCCGATGACAGCAGATAGCGTGTGGCGGGCTCGCCTTGCAGAATCACACCACTATTGGAGTGGATGCGGCTATTGGTGAGCTTGGTGGTCGTGGCCATGCGTTTGCTGGTGTTGAAGCCGCTCACGCTGTAGGCTGTCAGGCCTTCGGGCAGGGTGACATTGCGGACGCATGAGAACGTGGTGTATCCATTGTCATCAGGTGTCTTCACCCAGGGCAATAATGTAAAGGAAGAATTATAAGACTGCATCCATGAAAGGAGTATAGAGTTCTTCACATAGCAGGCAAATTCCGAGGCGTTGTTACCCACGAATTTGTCGCCCAGCAGGGTATATTTGTTGGGCAGCTTGTCGGAGTTGAGCACTAGCTTCTTAAGAGTCTTTGCTCCATAGAACGCCTTGCCCCCGATGCTTGTGACACCTTCGGGTACTTCTACGCTGGTGACCAATGTGCCAGTGAAGGCGCAGGAATCAATTTTGTTCACTACCTTCACGCCATTGTAACTGAACGCGTCGGGAATGACCACATCGCCTGAATAGTTCTCGCCCCGTTGTGGCTCGATGAGCGTTACGTAACTGTTGCCGTTGTCTTCGTACCACAATCCGCGGTGCTTGAATCCTCGTGCGGCGGCACTGGAGATGAGCACCTCGGTGTTGTTCAGCTCGTTTCCGTAGGCGTCGACGAGCACGCCTCCTTCGTCGCTCCAGTTGAATGCCTTGAACGAGGCTCCCGTAGGCTTGGCGATGTACAGCCCGTCGTTGAGGTTGAGGGTGGAGCGGAGTGGATGATTGGGGGTGGAAATGCGCAACTCGGTGCCCGAGCCTTCAATGGTGAGATAGGCAAAGTACCTGTCGGTGTGCGCAGGGTTGTCGATGGCATAATCAAAGGTCGAACTGGATGACAGTGTCACGGCCAGTTTGGTGCCGCCTTTGATGGTGAGGTCATGGCCGGATGACAGCCTTCGGAGCATGTTCAGCGTGCCGCCGCCTGTGATGGTGGATTTGTCGTTGAAGTCGCCGCCGAGGTAGATGTCGTTGATGGTGTTTGTGCCAATGACATTGATGGTGATGCCTTCGTCGACGGTGCTGATTGAATTGTAGTTAGTGCCGCCGATGGTAGCGTTTTTGAGGGTGAGGACGCGGGTTGAGGGATTGAAGCTCACCTGCTCGCCGCTTACGCCGTCCAGCACCGTCAGGTCGTTGCAGTTCTCGCTCGTGACCTGATAGTTGTTGATTTTGAGGTTGTAGGGCGCGTAGGTGCCGTCAAAGTAGATAATCCCACTTTCGCTGGCACCACTATAGCTCAAATAGGATTCTCCGCTAAAGACGTATCCCGATGTCCAACGCCGGAAGTAGCGGTAATCGGCACTATAGGTATAAAGGTCGGAGGTGTAAGTTTCTGGCGCATAATGGTCTTCAACACCCTTGAGCTTATTGTTGCTATAGGTGGTGCCGAAACTGGCCACATTGAGGCGATAGATGGTACCCGGCGTCGCCTTCATCATCATGCCAGTACAAGCGGCGACGCTGCCGGTGACCCTCTTCTTGTTGGCTATATAATACTCTCCCGACTTGGTAATGTTCTCCACAATGTAGAACTCTGCGTTGCTCGGGAGTTGCACGGGCCGGTAGCACGAGATGCGTGTCCACTCGTCCGCGGGCTTGATGAAAGGAAGCATTTTCTCCTTGTCTGAACTCTGCTTGTCGTGGCTAGTTTTGTAATATACTCTCAGAGGCACGTAGCACTTGAAATCGGAGGCGTTGTTCTCAAACCCCCCACCCACATAGACATCGGTCCTGTTGCTGGTCACCATGATTTCGTGGAGGTTGGTGCAATTCTTGAAAGCGCCGGAATAAAGCAAATAGACTCCTTTGTCCATGTCATATGTGGAATAGAGCTGCACATCGGATAGAGCCGTGCAGCCGCGAAACGCATATTGCCTTATAGTGCCGCAAGGTATGACAGCTAAGGTGAGTGCCGTGCAGCCATCGAAAGCACATTCGCCCACCTCTTCAAATCCGGTTGCTGTCCCCAAATCGCCTCGCCCCACGCTGGTGATCTTGGTGTTGCCTTGGCAGGCATATTCGGCGATTTTTGTCACATTGGCGGAATAGCCCGAAGAGCAACCGCCGTAGGTCATCGGCATGTCGTCGGTCACGTTGGTGATGGGAATAAATGTCACACTTGTGTTCACACCAATCAGGGTGGCCTTGGCCGAATTGCTGCTCACATCACGGCCAGTGTGGATGACGTAGTAGCGTCCGCTTGCGCTGAAGTCGAAGGCGAGAGTCGGCGTGCAAGCCACGCTGCCGTCGGTGTCGATGTCCTTCCACACGTAGGAGGTGTTGAATTTATAGCGTGCCGTGGTGGTGGCGACATGGACATCACATTTCTTCATGCGCGAGAAGGTGGTGGTCGTCGTCGTAGGCGGAGTGGCGGTGGCAATGGCGAACACGCTCATCGACGTGCAATCGGCGAAGGCGTTTTCCAAGATGGCGGTCACAGTGCTCGGCAGTCGAACGTAGGAGAGTGCAGAACAACTGTTGAATGCCTGTTGGCCAATCTCTGTGATGCCCCAGTCCACATACACATATTCCAGACTTGAACAATACTTGAAGGCGATGTCGCCGACGCGTTTCACCTTGTATTCTGTGCCGTTGTAGGCCACGCGGCCCGGAATGTTGGCGGTGGTGGGATTCTGCGCCAAGGCCGCGCTGGTGAAGCCATTGCACTGCACTTCGCCGTCCGAAACCACGCTGTAACTCATCTGGCCCACGCTAAAGGTGAGTTCGGCGCTGGCGGTTATCACCGCAAGCGCACAAATCAGGAATAATAAAATCTTTTTCATCGTGGTATGTTTTTAGTTTGTATTCAAAGATATTTTGTACAAAAATATGTAACAATTATGACAAATGCAAATAAATCGCAAAAAAATTCCACTTCGCATAAGGGTGCGAAGTGGAACTTTGATTAAGAGCCGCGAGCGGGACTCGAACCCGCGACCTTTTCGTTACGAATGAAATGCTCTACCGACTGAGCTATTGCGGCTGATGCACGCGTCACTTTGCGTTGCGGCTGCAAAGTTACAAAATAATTGAGAATTGTCAATTGATAATTGCGAATTATTTTTTCAGTATCCCGATAAAAATGTCAGAATGATGTAAAAAGTCGTATTGTAGCAGGGTGAAATCAAGGTTCGGGATAAAGAAGGAGGTGCCCAGGGTTGAACGTGGGCACCTCCTTCGTGGTGGGGTTGTCGCTAATGGTTAGAGACCCAGGTCGTGCATAGTGCGTGGTGCCGGGGTCTTGGGCAGTGGCTTGCGGTCTTTGAGTTGGTCGAGGATGACCTCGATGGCTTTGTCGAGTTGCTGGTCAATGCCTTGGAATTCCAGCGTGGGGTCGTTGTCAACGACGATGTCGGGATCTACGCCGTGGTTTTCGACTATCCAGTTGCCGTGGGTATCGTAGTTGGTGAAGAAGGGCACGCGGATGTCGGTGCCGTCCATGTAGGGCAGTGAGCCGCTGATGCCCACGATACCGCCCCAAGAGCGTGTGCCGATGACGGTGCCAATCTTGTTTTCCTTGAAGCTCCAGGGGAACAGGTCGCCGTCGCTGGCCGAGTATTTGTTGACAAGCAGCACCTTGGGGCCGTAAATGGTCTTTTCGGGGATGGTTCCATTGTAGGAACTGCCACGGAACATGGTGAGGCGGTAGGGCTGGCGCAGCAGTCGCTCGATAATCATGGGCGAGATGTTACCGCCACCATTGCCGCGGTCATCGACGATGACGGCTTCCTTGTCAACTTGAGCGAAGTAATACCGCGAAAATTCGCGCAGTCCTTCGGGTCCCATGTCGGGGATATAGATATATCCCACGCGTCCGTTGGTCTTTTCGTTCACATAGTCGATGTTGTGCTGTATCCACTCGTGGTGGTAGAGTTCATATTCGCTCTGAATGGGCTTGACCACCACCTTGCGCGCGCCGGCTCCGCTAGCGCTGGTGGCGACGGTGAGTTCGGTCATCACATCGGCTTTTCCGCGCAGCAGGGTGTAGATGTTGGTCACGCCCTTGGTGCTGACACCATCAACGGCGGTGATGTAGTCGCCCACGTTGATGTTCAGGCCTTGCTCGGTGAGCGGTGAGCGCAATTCGCCACGGTCGGGCGCACCCTTGAGAATCTTGGTGATGCGGAACGCGTCGCCGTCGCGGGTGAATTCGGCGCCGAGCATACCGATTTTTTGCTGATTGGCTTTGATGTGGTCGCCACCGTCAACGTAGGCATGTCCGCAGGCCAACTCGCCAATCATGCCACCGATGACGTAGGTGAGGTCGAGGCGGTTCTTGACGTAGGGTAGCAACACTTCATACTTGTCGTGGATGTCATTCCAGTCGAGGCCGTGCATAGTCTTCACGTAGAAGCCGTCGCGATAGGCGCGCCAAGCCTCGTTGAAGATTTGTTTCCACTCTTGGTCGTAGTTCACCGTTGCGGTCATGTCGTCGAGGTTGACGGCTTCGTTCAGGTCCACCTTGTTGGTGGGCAGCGGCGTGACGTAAACTTCACCGCTCTTGAAGAAAATGGCTTTCTTCATGTCGGCCGAAGGCTCCATACGTGCCTGTGCCGCGATGAGCTGGTCTTTTTGTTCCTTGAAGTCATAGACGTGCGTGCCACCATTGCCGTAATACCACAGGTGGTCGCCATCGCAGGCGAAGGCCCCGTAATTGCCCGTTGCCAGTGGTATTTTCACGATGCGGTCACCGATGCCGTCAAGGTCGATTTTAACCGACTTGTCTTCGGCTTGGTTTTTCTTGCCTTTCTGTTTGTTGTCGGCGGGCTTGTTGTCGTTCTGCTCCTCGGTGTCCATCTTCACTTTGTCGTCAATGGTCATGAAGGGCGAGGGCGTGTCCTTGCTGAGCATCACCAGATAGACGCCTTCCATTGAGCCGTAAGCAAAGTTCCATTCAATGTTGCTGTAGATGGGGTTGAAATCACGTCCCGAAGCGAAGATCAGGTACTTGCCGTCGCTGCTGAATGAAGGGGAGTTGCTGTCGAACCAGTTGTCGGTCACTGGCGTGGCCTTGCGCTGGTCGATGTTGTAGAGATAGACCACATTGTATTCGTTGCCCGTCATTTGGTGATAGGTGAGCCATTTGCCGTCGGGCGAGAACGTCGGAGTGGGGAATTCGCTGAGGGTGTCTTGCAGTAGCACGTCCTTGGTGCGGGCGGCCACGTTCACCATCACGATGCGGTTCTCGCGGTCGGTATAGACAATGCGGTCACCCTTCGGACTCCAGTTGAAGTCTCTGATGTAGGTGTCGTTGTCACGAGTGAGCTGGATGGGGTCGCCACCGTCGGCTGGTTGCATCCACAACTCGGTCTCGCCGGTCTGGTCGCTGATGTAAGCGATGTTTTTCCCGTCGGGACTCCATTGTGCATTGCGCTCGTGTACGCCGGGCGTGTGGGTGATGTTGCGGGTCACGCCGTGCTTGACGGGCACGTTCAATACCTCGCCACGTGCGCTCATCACCAATCGGTTTCCGTCGGGCGCGATGCTGGCTGCAGTCACATAGTCTTTGACGGCCTTGAGTTCCTCGCGCGCGAAACTGTTCTCACTGTTCATCTCCACGTGGATTTGCGCCGTCTGTTTCGTTTTGGGGTCCAGTGTGTAGAGGTAACCGCCTTTTTCAAACACAATCACGCCTCCACCGCAGCTGGGGAATTTCACATCGTAGTCGGTGAAGTTGGTCACCTTCGATGTTTCTCCGGTCGTGGTGTTATAGACGAAGATGTTCATGGTCATGTCGCGGTCGCTGATGTAGTAGATTTCATCGCCAATCCACATGGGGACGATGTCCTGCGCCACGTTGTTGGTGATGTTCTTGACGGCTTTGGTCGTCGTGTCGTAAATCCACACGTCATCGGCCATACCGCCACGGTAGTATTTCCATGTGCGGAACTCTCGGAACACGCGGTTATAGGCCAGTTTGGTGCCGTCGGGTGAATACGAGCAGAATCCGCCTTCGGGCAGCGGCAGTTGCGTGGGCATGGAACCGTCGATAGGTGCCATCCACAGTTTACCGTCGAAACTGTCGCTGATGCGGTTGCGGAAAATCACATTTTTCCCGTCGGGAGTCCATGTCATCACGATGTTGTTCGGTCCCATGCGGTCGCCCCAGTCGTCGCGTGGGTTGCTGGCGGTGAAGGTGATGCGCTTGGGTTCACCACCGTCAACGGGCATGAGATAGACCTCGGTGTTGCCGTCGTATTGGCCTGTGAAAGCGATGGTCCGGCCATCGGGCGAAAAGCGCGAAAAGGCTTCGTAGCCATTGTGCGAGGTGAGTCGGCGTGCATATCCACCATGGATGGACACCGTGTAGATATCACCGGCATAGCTGAAAGCGACGTCAGAGCCGTTGGTGGCCGGGAAACGCATCAATCGGCCTTCACTGGCCTCGCCAGTCAGTGCCACCATTGTGAGTGCCACTGTAAGGAGCAAAAAAATCTTTTTCATTGTCTTTCGGTTTATTGAATTTGGTTATTGTCCAGTATAATGATATGAGGTTAACGCTTAATGAGCCGCAACGTGACGGGGTGGGCGGTGGCTGTGATTTCTTTCGGGCGCGTGAAGACCAATCGGTTGTTGCCTTTAAGCAGGTCAATGTCGAGCCTGTTGGATGCCGATGGCTCTTGTGCCGATGGCATGAACAAGGCGCCCTTGGGGTGGGTGTTCACATCCAGCAGCCGCACATCGCACGGCCCGCCATGTTCGGTGTCGTAATCAGCCTGAAGAATGTAGTGCCCGCCATGAGCCACGGCGATATTGACGGTGGTGGTGTCGGTCCAGACTGAGTCGCGCACATTGAATTCGATAGCGACCGAACGGGTTACCAGTTGTGGCTGCGCCATGAATCCGAAACCATATTTGTTGCCCATAGCCACCGATATTTCGGTGGTGTTGGCGCTGTGTGGCAGTGCAAAAGTCATGCTGCCTATGGTGTGGTTGAATCGGCCGTCGGCAAACATTACATATCGTCCGCCTGCCACATAGTTGACAATGCAGCCACTGTCGGGCGTCCACACAAGGTCGGGGGTGGGAGCCAGCATGACGTTGCCCATGGTGATGGTGGCGCCGTTGGTGGTTCGCCCTCGCTGCAAGGTGACGTGCACCTTGTGGTGTCCCGTGATGGAGGCTGGCAGGAAACCGGTTTTCATCGGTTGGTTGTCGAGGGTGATTTCTTTTACGTCGTTACCCGTTCCGCTAATGGTGATGTCAAGTATAGCCCCGCGATACTGCAAGTTTGTGATGGTCTTGTCGCCAGGCATACAAGCAGGGACCATCGGCGCTATCTCCAGGCCGTCGGGGAGGAAATGCAATCCGGCTATCACGCGTAGCAAAATGGCTTGGTTGCCGGCGGCGCACAACAGATTGTTGGGTCGGAAGTGGGTGGTGGTGATTTGCCTAGACTGGAACAAGGCTTGCGCCCGATAGAGCGCTGCCATGCCACGGCGCACCATGTCTTCGTTGCCCACGTTGGCGGCAGCGAGTGTCCACAGGGCTTGCAATGCAGGCCAGGTGGAATGGGAGAAATATGGCTCAACGGCCGAAGTCCAAGGATATATGACGGGGATTCCGAAATGGGTAACGGGCGTTTTCTTGATGAGGGTGGAAGCCCGGTCGTCGTCGGCAATGTTCCAAAGCACGGCCAGCGATTGTGCCAAATTATCGACGATGGGCGCCCGCAGCGCGGTGACCGAGCCGTAGAGGTAGGCCGAGTAGCGGCCACGCCGTTCGCTCCACAGATGCTGGTTGATGGCCGATTTCAGCCGTTGGGCGTTTGCTTCGTGGTCATGTTCTGGGCCCAGTTCGTCGTCGATCTCTTCCATAATCTCCAGCGCCCTCAAAACGATGACATTGGTGCAAAGCGGCATGGTCTCAATCACGTCGATGGGTTGCATCCATGCCGGGTAGAATACCGATGGGCGTTGCCCCGCGCTGCCGTGCATCAGGTCGCAAGAGAAGTCCTGCATGATGCGACAGTCCAGGCGCAGGGTGTTGTCAATCACGTTGTGCATGAAAGTGAGCCAGTCGTGGTCGCCGGTGGCGGTATAGACTTCCCATGCAGCCGTGGCCCATGCCAGTCGTGATGCGTTGGAGGGCCAATCGCCGCAAGGCGCGATAACGCCGTCGCGCGTCAGGAGACGCAAGGTGTTTTTTGAGCGCACGGGGTCAAGGTGCGCCAGACTTAGATAGATGGCACAATACAGTCCAATGGTGTCGCCATGTGCATCAAAAGTCGAACCGGTGCTTGCGGCTTCGATGTAGTCGATGGACATATTGTGCAGCGCATTGAGCAACTGTTGCTGTGTGTTGAGCTGCAGATAGCTTGTGTTGATATCGTCGGCATGCCAGGGCTTTCCACCGGTAAATGCGGGTTGACGTCCCTCGTTGCCTGTGATGAAGGCAAACGCGTTGGCGATGGAGTCCAGCCGTTCGTGCGTGAGGCTCGACTCAATGTAGAGCGGAGTGGAGGCCGTGGCGATGATGCCACCCTCGATAAGACTGTCTCCGGTGAGTGTGAATGCTTCGTTCTGGACGATGACATGGTCGCTCATGCGCTTCCCGTGACATGCGGTGAGCGTCACGGAGAGCACAATCAGAAGCAGTGGCCACAATCTCATCATGTAATAGTCGTTTCGGGTGGTTCGATAAACGATAGCGTAATTGAATCCAGACCATTTGGGTCGTGATTCCTGAAATATGACAAAGAATTTAGATGCGGAATCCGATGATGCGACGCACCTCGTTGAGGGTGGCACGTGCGCTTTCGCGAGCAATTTCGGCGCCTTCGCGAGCAATGCGGTCGAGACATTCGGTGTCGGCGCTATAGGCTTCAATCTTTTCGCGGATGGGAGCAATCATGGCGCACAGGTCTTCGGCAATCTGTTTCTTCAGGTCGCCATATCGCAGTGTGCAGTCGTTCCACTGAGCGTCGAAGTGAGCGTAAACGTCGGGCGCGCTCACAATGCGCATGAAGGTGAAGAGGTTTTCAATCACTTCGGGCCGGGGGCTGTTGGGTACCTGGGGGCCATTGTCGGTGACGGCCTTCATCACTTTTTTGCGGATGGTCTTGTCGTCGTCGCGCAAATAGATGCAGTTGCCTTCGCTTTTGCCCATCTTGCCGCTCCCGTCCAAGCCTGGTATCTTGATGGCTGTTTTGTTGAAGTGGAAACTCTGTGGCTCGGGGAAAAAGTCCACACCGTAGATGTTGTTGAATCGACGAGCACATTTGCGAGCCATTTCCATGTTCTGTTCCTGGTCTTTGCCAACGGGCACTTTGGCGGCGCGGTGCTGCAAGATGTCGGCGGCCATGAGCGTGGGGTAGGTAAGCAGTCCGGCATTTACATTGTCGGGTTGCTTGCGCGCTTTCTCCTTGAAACTGGTGACTCGTTCCAGTTCGCCCAGATACATGTTCATGTTCAGATAGAGATAGAGTTCCAGCGTCTCGGTCACGTCGCTCTGAATGTAGATGGGCGCTTTCTTGGGGTCGATGCCGCAAGCGAGGTATTCGGCCAGAATGGTGCGCGCTCCCTGCTGGATGTCTCCGGGCTTGGGATGGGTGGTGAGTGAGTGCCAGTCGGCAATGAAGAACATACAATCGTATTCATCTTGCATTTTCACAAAACTACGCACGGCACCGAAGTAATTACCTAGGTGCAGGTTGCCTGTCGGGCGAATGCCACTCACTACTTTTTCCATAATATTTTTATATTTATACAGTTCGATTGATTACAATTTGCAAAATTACAAAAAAAATCAATCGGCGATAGGTTTCATCATTAAATAATTCACAAATTGATTATTCGGGTTTATATTGGTAGTCAAGAATGTCGGGATTGAACTCCACGTTGTCGCTGGTGAAGATGCGTTGCATAGCGCCGGATGCGATGATATCTTGAGTGGGTCCGGCAACCACTTCCCGGTCTCGGGTGATGAGCCAGAGGTCGTCGGCCATGAGTAGTGACTGCGATACGTCGTGACTGGACAGCAGCACAGCCTTGTCGTGGTCGTGCGCCAACGAGTGCAGTAATTGCATGGTCTCGATGCGGCTGGCCACGTCTAGGAAAGCCGTGGGTTCGTCAAGCACGATGATGGGTGTGGCCTGAGCCAGCGCTCGTGCAATCATGGCTTTCTGGCGCTCACCGTCGCTCAAGTCACTCATGTAGTTGTTCGCTTTGTGGGTGATGCCTACAGCGGCGATGGCTTCGGCTACCGTTTCGCGGTCGTTTGCGTTCAGTCGCCCCAGAAATCCGGTGTGCGGTTGTCGTCCCAGAGCCACCAAATCGTTGACCGTGAGGCCGCCCAACGTGATGCGGTCGGTAGAAACCAGACCGATGATGCGTGACCGTTCACGTTGCGATAGGGTGGCGAGGTCGGCGCCGCCTATGGTGATGTGGCCGTGCAGCGGCCGTGTGGTACAGGTGATGGCTCGCAACAAGGTGGATTTGCCGGCTCCATTTTGTCCGAGCAACGCTGTGAGGTGTCCCCGATGCAATTCCAGGTTGAGGTCGCTCAACACTGTCGTCGTATTCTTGCCATGGGTGTAACCCACTGCAAGTTGGTGCGTTTCAAGATAAGCCATAGTCAAGTCCTCCTTAATTCTCTCAAGATGATGTAGATGATGATGGGCACACCGATGATGGGTGTGATGGCATTGAT
Organism: Muribaculaceae bacterium; assembly: GCA_017619935.1. Lineage (GTDB taxonomy): Bacteria > Bacteroidota > Bacteroidia > Bacteroidales > Muribaculaceae > Sodaliphilus. Next base: position 34,414 of record JAFZRJ010000019.1, read on the forward strand.
GGGGATGATGCCATGCGCCCCGTTCACGCTAATCAGGGTACATAACAAGGCCACGTCGGCCCCGGCAAGGATGGTGGTGGGCAGCAGCGTCGCGTGGTTGCTGGTGGCTGTCATGAAGCGTGCCACATGTGGCACGACGAGTCCCAAGAAACCGATTGGGCCGCAAAAAGCGGTGACCACAGCCGTGAGTACGCCCGTAATCACCAGAAGAACATTGCGCGTGCGATGGGTATTCACCCCGAGGTTTTCGGCATATCGAGTGCCCAACAGCAACGCGTTGAGAGGCTTCACCATAAGAACAGCCGCGATGAGCGAAACGATGATGGACAGTGAATAAACGGGCATCTGCTCCACCGATACGCCTGAGAAATTACCGAATCCCCACGTCACATAACTGTGTATGCCCTCTTCGTTGGCAACAGAGTTGAGCAACGAAATGATGCTGGCGGCAAGGTAACTGATCAGGATGCCAATGATGAGCAACATGGTGCTGCTCCTGACAATGGCCGAGAAGGTGATGAGGATGATGAGCACCAGTCCTGCTCCAAGCAACGCCCCGAGCAGTGTGGCAATGTAACTTCCCGCCGACGTGCCCAAAATAGTGCTCACGGTGCCACCGGTGGCCAGCATGACGATGGCTACACCGAGCCCTGCACCAGTAGAAACGCCCAAGATAGACGGCCCTGCCAGTGGGTTGTTGAAGGTGGTCTGCAAAAGCAGGCCGCTCACGCTGAGCGCAGCACCGGCCAGTGCCGCGGTGGTAATCATGGGCAAGCGCGACTGGCCTATGATGATATCCCAAGCCACATTGCCGCTACTGCGTCCCATCACGATGTCCATCACCGAGGCTGCTGGTATATCGACCGACCCAAAGAGCAGGCAAGCTACAGCCAGCACCAGAAAAAGGACGGTGAGCACTATGATGGTAATGATATGTCTTGTGGAATGGAAATGGTTCATAGTGGTTTGAAATAGGTGTTCTCTATATGGACGCTGTCTTGTGGATGGAAGATGCGGTAATAGTCTTTCAGCAACCGGTCGGGGTGAAAAGGAAATTGTTCGAAGAGCCGCGTCTCGTTGGTGTCACAAATGTACACTTTGCGCTCTTTGAATGCCTTGAACTGGCTGTTGAGCGCATGGTTGGCTTTCAAGTCATCGTAACTGTGGATGTAGAACGACTTGATGAGCCAGTAGTCGGCTTGCTGCGCCACTGCTAACACTTGGTTGAAATCCAGGTTGAGCGAGCCGGTGCTCTTGTCGTCGGCCCACGGGTAATTGCCGCCGGCGTCTTGCAGGATGCGCGCCATGTAACTTTGGCCACCCGGCACGTTCCACACACCGCTGATGACCATTTCGGTCAGCACCATGGGGCGTGACGTGGCTTGTGCCGCTTGCTGCTTGATGTCGTTGTAACTTTTTGATACTTGGTTGAAGATGTCTTGTGCCTCACGTTCACGTCCGAGCAGCAATCCGTAGAATTTTACCCACTCGGCGCGTCCCAGAGGCGTGAATTCCATGTAGTCGGCACATTCGATGATGGGGATATTCAGTTTGGTGATCTGTCCGTAGGTGGCGTCTTGGTAGGGCGACAGCATGATGGCATCGGGCTGCATCTCAATGACTTTTTCCACTGTAGGTGTCATCGATGAGCCACAATCAACTATTTTGCCGTCCTTTACCCCTTGCAGCACATCGGGGTCGGTGAAAAACTGCACGTCGCACACACCCTTCACCGACGAGAACATCCCTAATTCTTTCATGATGCTGGTGTGGACGCTGGAATAGACGAGCGCTTGGCGCAGCGGAGTTCGCACGACTGTGCCTTCGGGCAATGTGGCGGGCATGGTGGAGTCGGTCGGTACCAACACATACTGGTGCAGGACGCCTTCTTTCCACGGGTTCTTGATAGTGACCAGCGTGTAGCCGTCGCCCGGCGTAATGGACAGCAGCCGCGCCTCGGTAATGATGGAATCGGCGCAGTTAGCCTCGTGAGTCGTGCTGCTGTTCCGACAGCCGCACAGCAAGAGGAGGAACGTGATGATACTCAGTAATATAGGGTACTTCATGATGCTAATCGTTTTGATGAATCTCGCGAATCACGCGACAAGGGTTGCCGGCCGCCAACACACCGTCGGGGATGTCGTGAGTCACCACCGACCCTCCGGCAATCACCGAGTTGGAGCCGATGGTCACCCCCGGCATCACACACACGTTACCACCAATCCACACGTTGTTGCCCACGGTGATGGGCAGTGAATATTGCATTCCTCCATTGCGTCGTTTCACGTCCAGCGGATGGCCGGCGGTGTAGAAAGCGCAGTTTGGAGCGATGAACACGTTGTCGCCGAAAGTAACGCGGGCTTCATCCAGAATCACAAGATTGGTGTTGGCGAAGAAATTTTCCCCGATGCTGATATTAAAGCCATAGTCGCACAGGAACGGAGAAATGATTTTGAAGCGTTTGCCCGTGTGCCCCAACAACTGGCGCATGAGGGCATCGCGTTCGGCAACCTGTGACGGCCGCAATTGATTGTAGTCGAAGCAGCGGTCGTGGCATTTTGCCAATTCGTCAAGCAGCAGATGGTTGTCGGAGGCGTCGTAGAGGTCGCCGCTCATCATTTTCTGAATCTCTTGTTCCAGTTCACTCATTGTTTGCTCCTGTAACTTTAGAGACGCGACATCAGCCGCGTCCCTATCCTATATTTCACCTCAAAATTTGTTATGAATCAATGTTGGCGTAAGTGGCGTTCTGCTCGATGAAGCGTCGGCGAGGTTCCACCTCTTCTCCCATAAGCATGGAGAACACACGGTCGGCCTCGGCGGCGTCACTGATGTTTACTCGCTTGAGCATACGGTTCTCGGGATCCATTGTGGTCTCGCGCAATTGCTCAGGGTTCATCTCACCAAGACCTTTATAACGCTGCACTTTCACCTGGTCTTCGTTGCCGGAGGCATATTTATCAATGAACTGCCTCAGTTGCACGTCATTCCAGCAATACTCTTGGGTGTTGCGATAGGTGGCCTTGTACAGAGGCGGCGTGGCGATGTAGAGGTAACCTCTTTCAATCAATGGTCGTATGCGACGGAAGAAGAACGTCATCAGCAGCGTGGCGATGTGTTCACCATCGACGTCGGCATCGGTCATGATGATGATGCGGTGGTAACGCAAGCGGCTCAGGTTGACTTCCTTTGGGTCGTCATCAGTTCCGATGGTCACGCCCAACGCACGGAAGATGGTAACGATGGAGTCGCTCTCAAACACCTTGTGATCCATGGCTTTTTCCACATTGAGAATTTTACCACGCAATGGCAGAATGGCCTGGAACCGACGGTCGCGGCCTTGCTTGGCCGATCCACCTGCCGAGTCTCCCTCAACGAGGAAGAGTTCGCTTTCGGCGGGGTCTTTGCTGGAGCAGTCGGCGAGTTTTCCGGGCAGTCCGCCACCAGCCAGCGGCGACTTGCGTTGCACTTTCATGCGCGCCGTTTGAGCGGCATGACGTGCAGTGGCTGCCAGCACAATTTTATCTACGATGGCCTTGGCTTGGGTGGGATGCTCCTCAAGATAGATGCCCAGAGCCTCGCGCACGCTGGTGTCAACGGCGCCAATGGCTTCGTTGTTTCCCAGTTTGGTCTTGGTCTGGCCCTCAAACTGAGGCTCAAGCACTTTGACCGAAATCACGGCAGTCAGACCCTCCCTGAAATCTTCGGGCTTGATATCCACTTTCACCTTCTCCAGCATCTTGTTGTCTTCGGCGTATTTTTTCAGTGTGGCGCCCAGTCCGCGTCTAAAGCCGGTTAGGTGTGTACCACCTTCTATGGTGTTGATGTTGTTGACGAAAGAATAGATGTTTTCGTTGAATGAGGTGTTGTAGGTCATGGCCACTTCAACGGGGATGTCACCCTTGTTGTTGGTGATGTGAATCACGTCATCGATGAGCGATTCCTTGCTGGCATCGATGTACTGAACAAACTCGTCCAGACCTGTGCGGCTGTAGTAAGTCTCGGTAATGGGATTGCCTTGCTCGTCCATTTCACGCAGGTCGGTCAGTGTCAAAGTCACACCGGCGTTGAGGTAGGCGAGGTCGCGCAGGCGGTTGGAGAGGATGCGGAAATTGTAGGTGGTAATCTGGAAAATGGAGGCATCGGGGTGGAAAATCACCGTTGTGCCATGCTCATCTTCCTTGCACTCGCCCACGATGGCTACGGGAGCCTTGGGGTGTCCCTTGCTGTATTCCTGCATATAGATTTTTCCCTCACGTCTGACTTCGGCACGCAGATAGTCGCTCAACGCGTTCACGCAACTTACGCCCACGCCATGCAAGCCACCTGAGACCTTGTACGATCCCTTGTCAAACTTACCGCCGGCATGTAGTACGGTCATGACCACTTCCAACGCGCTCTTGTGCAATTTCTCATGCTCATCTACAGGAATACCGCGGCCATTGTCGCTCACGCGGATGCTGTTATCCTCGGTAATCACCACGTCGATGTGGTCGCAGAAACCGGCCAACGCCTCATCGATGGAGTTGTCAACCACCTCGCTCACAAGGTGGTGCAATCCTTTTTCATGGGTGTCGCCAATGTACATTGACGGGCGTTTGCGTACAGCCTCCAGTCCTTCCAAAACTTGAATATTACTCGCGGAATATTCCTGTGATTGTTCGTTCTCTTGAATGTTCAATTCTTCTGCCATATTATTTCGTTGTATTCTATACACTAAAATAGCGATAATCAGCAAGTTAATAAGTGCTTGGGTGGATTATGAATCCTTATCGCCTAAAAACATACAAAATTACAAAAAATGTATCGATTTTCAAGCAAAACAAACCCTTAAAAAACAATAAAACAGCGTTGCTGCCCACTAAAAAATGGGCGGCATCAAAATGAGGTGAGATAATGCATTTAATTAAAAAGATTCCGGCTCATTAAGTGGTTGCTGAGTTACACTTAATTATTCAGGTGCAAGCCATTGCCAAGCCCATTGTGTGAGTGGTGCAGGGCAGCTTAGCAGGCCACAGTTGTTCTGAAGGTTGAGCATTGAGAATCGAATACGGTGTTTGGGGCGGTATTTATTGTTGTATACCGACAGACTTCGGCCACTAATGTTTCCTTCGGCTTTCACTTCGATAGGGACAATTTCATTGCCCCATTGCACTACAAATTCCACTTCGGCCGTACTGCTTGGGGACCAGTAATGAGGCGAGGCATTTCCGTCCATTGTCATGAGCGATTGTAAGACGGCATTCTCAGCAATGGCTCCCTTAAACTCGGTGTAGTTTGACACTTTGTCCATTATTGCGCTTGCAGGTAATAGAGCGAGTCTACGCAGCAATCCACAGTCACATGCGTAGACTTTGAAGGCATTTGGATTGCTGTAGGCTTTGAGAGGCAGGCCTGGTTTGGAGATGTTGTTGATGCGGTAAATCATACCGGCGTCTTCAAGCCAAAGCAGGGCGTCTTCGTAGTCTTTGGAGCGTGCCCCCGTCTTGATGACGTTATAGATAAACTTTCGGTTTTCTTTGGCAAGTTGCGACGGCAGGGAGTGCCAGATTGCTTTAATACGTGGTATCTCAAATGGGGTAGCGTACTTTGAAAAATCCATCTCATAGAGATCCAAGATTCCTTGTAAAACATTGTCGACTACCTCCATCCCTCGGTTTTCGAGCATCGCTACAGACGCTTCTGGCATGCCGCCACAAATCATGTAACGTCTATATTCAAGCTTTAGTTTGTTGAAAATAATCTCGGGCAAGTGTCTTGGCTCGGTAATACTCTCTATGTATTGATAGGTTTTCTGGTCACTTACAGCCAAGAACTCTTTAAACGAAATAGGGAGCATTCTCATCACTTGCACCTTGCCAACAGGGACGCTCATGCGACGATTTTTCACAGCCACCCCCAAAAGCGACCCTGCGGCCATCACATGATATTGAGGAGCGTCCTCCAAAAAATATTTTAGACTGTTTAATGCTTCTTCGCACTCCTGTATTTCATCAAAAATCAGCAAAGTCTTGCCAGGTTGCAAAGGCACGTCGCAATATAACTCCAGTTCTTTGATTATTCTTTCAGGGTCTTTTGTTGTTTGAAATGCGCTTTTTAACTCGGGATGTCGGTCGAAGTCAAACGTCGCGCAGTAGTCAAAAAACTCTTTGCCAAACTCCTTCATGGCCCACGTTTTGCCAATTTGTCGCGAGCCAGTCAGCAGAATAGGTTTGCGATGTGGGTCATCCTTCCAACACATGAAATCCTTGATGATGTCTCTTTTGATTTTCATAGGTTTTACACTTTTAACTTCGGAAAAGTGTTTATAAACCACACTTTTCTGCACTTGTTGATGCAAAATTAATGTTTTCAAATGAATCTGCCAAATTTTTCATCATAAAAACAATCTATTGGATAGATGATAATCATTGCAGAAGATGGTGGGGTGTTGGGGGGAGGGATTTAGTAATTTTTAGTGTTGGTAATATAAATTTTGAAAAATATCGGATTTTTTGGTGCGTATTTTAGTTGGAATAATTACCTTTGCCGTGTTAATTGTTTAACATGGTATTTTTATGGAAGGAACAGGACTGAATCAAGGGGTATATCCCATTGACCGCTTCGAGCAGATGCGTACGCCATTCTACTGCTATGACATGGATTTGTTGCATGATACAATTAAGGAAATCAAGCAGTTGACCGAGGGATATCCTTATGTGGTCCACTATGCTTTAAAGGCAAATGCCAATCCTCGGCTTCTTAAAGAAATGGCCAGCCGTGGACTTGGCGCCGACTTGGTGAGTGGCGGAGAACTGTCGGCTGCTTTGGCTGCGGGTTTTGTACCTAACAAGATGGCGTTTTCTGGGGTCGGCAAGGCTGATTGGGAAATCAGACTGGGCCTTGAACACGAAATAGGCTGCTTTAATGTGGAATCGGTTCCTGAACTTGAAAATATCAATGACATTGCCGGTGAGATGGGCAAAACGGCTCATGTCGCCATTAGGGTCAATCCCGATATTGATGCCCACACTCACCGTTATGTGACCACTGGCACGGCAGAGAACAAGTTTGGTGTCAGTAAGGAGATGCTTCCCGATGTGGTGACCCTGGCGCACGATATGCCCAACATACACTTGAGTGGCTTGCATTTCCACATTGGGTCACAAATCACCCAGATGGAGCCATTCATAATGTTGTGTGACTCCATCAATGAGCTACAGTCCTATTTCGAAATGTATGACGTGCATTTTGAAACCATCAATGTGGGTGGCGGATTGGGAATAGATTACAATCACCCAGACAGGCACTTAATGCCGGACTTTGAACACTACTTTGGAGTATTCAAGAAACATCTTAACTTGCGTTCTGGTCAGGAACTGCACTTTGAATTGGGCCGCTCGTTGGTGGCTCAATGCGGCTCGCTGATTACCCGCGTGTTGTATGTCAAAGAAAACCGAGACAAGAAGTTCGTGATTCTTGATGCCGGCATGACCGACTTGATTAGACCGGCACTGTATGAAGCCCATCATTTGATTCAGAACATAACTTCAGCGTCGAACGAATGTGAGACCTACGATGTGGTGGGACCCGTGTGCGAGTCCAGCGATGTGTTTGCCCACAACTGCCAGCTGCCTACGACGCGTCGAGGCGATTTTATCGCACTTCGTTCGGTGGGTGCCTATGGTGAGTCGATGGCTTCAACCTACAACATGCGGCGACTGCCCGGCAGTGTTTTCTTGCCTTAAAATGTTAGATTAATTTGATGACTAGGTTAGGGCAGGGCGTTGATGCTGGCTGCTTTGACCTGGAAGAAGTTGTTGCTGCCCAGTTCCAGCAGTCGGTATTCGCCATGATTGCCCCATGGCGCAGGTTTGTCTTCAATGACCATATCCTCGCCTACGTCATTATGGACGTAATCCCGGATTTTCGCTTGCCATGCTTGAATGCGCTCAATGGCATCGGTACAATACATCAGGTCGCTGGAGTCGGCCACAATTTCTTTGAGGTAAGCCACATATTTAGCCTTGAAATCGTCGTATTCCATGAGCCGCTGGATGAGCCTATTGCTGTTTACGCCCCATTGGAGCGGATCTTGTCGCCCGCTGTCACTCAGGTTGCCGCATTGCGTCGAAGTCCCCAGCGTGTTGTCGTAGTCGTAGGGGATGAAATAGACTTGATAGGTGTAGAGGTCTTCAGTGTTGAAATAGAGGTAGTAATTATTGGCATTGTTCCAGTAGTCGTCCCACATTCCTACCGCCACATTCACGGCATAGGTTTTCAGCAGCAAGTCCACGTCACACACTTCTTGAATCCACTGGTAGAAACTCTCACGGCTCTTACCGTTAAGTTTGAGTTGGAAGTCGATGAGTTGGGCTTTGGCATTATCAAATCGCTTGGTGTTGGTTTCCAGCGAGTAGGTGTGGTTGGCATCGGTGTCATCGTCCCACCAGTAGTCACCGTCGTAGGTTTGCGACAATGTGGCGGGTTGGCCCACATATTTGCATTTCCACAGATTGCCTTGTGCCGAACTAAACATGGTGGTGTCCTTTCGCTGCTTGAGGTAGTTCTCATCAACAGGCTCAATCATCTCATAGATGCCGTAATAGATTTCGGCCGGATCTCCTTCCACCTTGAGCCAGAGTCGGCAATAATTGTCGCGTGAAGCGGTCCATATGCCTGCCTTGCGGAAGAGGTTGTAGCAAAACAGTTCACGCACGTAGGCCGGGTCGTCCTTGAACCACTTGAGGTGGAATTTGCGTACGCCTTTCACCGAGTGCGCGTCGTCTTTGACGTATTTTCGCAAGTGGATACCGAAGTGAACATGCTGCCATCGGGTGTTGCCAGCATTGTGCATCTGCCCATGGTCGCCGCCCTCAGGGCGCCTGCGTGAAGTGTTGCCTTTCAGGCGCAGACCTACTGAATCAACGTCAGTTCGCTCACCATTTTGCACAAACGAGAAGCGTTTAGCCGTAATATATTGCTTGGTGTGGCTGTTGCCGTCGTAGAGTGTGAGCAAGCGGTTCCACTCGCTCAGCGAGACCAGTATGTGTATTTCGGGCAGGGCGTCCATGTCCCACACGTAGTCACACCCGGTTTTCTCGGGGTCATGGTCGGGCAACGTGGTGATTTCCAAAATCACATTGATGAGCAAGTTCACGTCGCTCACATCCACTTTGCCGTCACCATTGACATCGGCTTTAGCCTGTATCCCGGGGTCGGTCGGCAGTTCAAGGATAACGTTGATGATGGCATTTACGTCGGCCACGTCCACCTTGCTGTCGCCGTTGAGGTCGCCAGGCGTGGTGGTCGCTGCGGCATTGGTCGCCAAGGCCGTCAATATGATGATAAAAATAAGAAAATGTCTCATTTCCCTTAAGTACTATTGTTTAGGATGGCGAAGTTACAACTTTTTGGCCGAAAAACATTAATTTTGCAGCATGGAATTGCAAGACAATTTTCTGAGGCAGCTTCAGGCGTTGTTGCCCGACGAGTGGCAACAACTGCATGAAGTCATTAGTGCAGCCGAGCCTAGCGTCAGCGTTCGTGTCAACGCAGGCAAGGGTGTCAAGCTGCCGTTGGGTGCCGACCGTGTGCCGTGGTGCGATACCGGATTCTATTGCTCTGAGCGGCCGTTGTTCACCTTTGACCCCGATTTTCATGCAGGGCGCTACTATGTGCAGGATGCCTCGTCAATGTTCATTCACCGTGTGTTGAGACAATTGGTCGATACGCCGGTTCGATACTTGGATTTGTGCGCTGCTCCGGGTGGCAAGACCACGGCGGCTATCGACGCCTTGCCTAGTAGGTCGCTGGTGGTGGCCAACGAAATTGTGCCATCGCGTGCGCGTGTGCTCTGCGACAACGTGGCGAAATGGGGTTGTCCCCATACGTTGGTGATGAATAACACCCCCGCCGATGTGGGTCGTCTTACGCATTTCTTCGATGTGATTGCAGCCGATGTCCCATGCAGTGGCGAAGGCATGATGCGCAAGGATGAGGAGGCTGTGGCGCAATGGACGCCGGCCCTGGTTCAGGAGTGTGCCACCCGCCAGCGCACCATCATCGCCGATGTTTGGTCTGCTTTGAAGCCCGGAGGACTGTTCATTTACAGCACCTGCACCTATAACCGTGAGGAGAACGAGAAGATGGTTGAGTTCATTATCGGGGAATATGGAGCCGAGTCTGTTCCTGTTGAAATTGCGCCCGAATGGAACATCTTGTCGGCTATTGACACGACATTTCATGCTTACCGTTTCATGCCTCACCGTACCCGTGGCGAGGGGTTGTTTATGGCTGTACTCCGCAAACCGCTCGACCAGTCATTACGAAATGTGAAGTCCAAGCGCGCAAGGCAAGAAAGGTCCGTGACGTTGCCTCGCGAAGTGGCCGCATGGCTGAAGCCTGCCGAGGATTACCGCTTGGCCCTGACCAACGATGCGCTGGTGGCATTGCCACTGCGTTGGGAGAAAGAAATGGCAATGTTGCGTGATGAAATGAACGTGTGGCAAAGCGGTGTGGCACTGGCCACGGTGAAAGGAAAAAACTATGTTCCCACTCAGGCGTTGGCGTTGAGCACAGCGCTGAATTGTGAGCAATTTCCATACTGCGAGGTGGACGAAGCCACAGCCTTGGCCTATCTGCGTGGCGAGGCCATTGTGATGGATGCTCCGCGAGGCTATGTGCTGGTCACCCATCGGCAGGCTCCTCTGGGTTGGGCTAACAATTTGGGCAATCGAGCCAACAACCTTTATCCGAAATCATTGCGCATTCTCAGTACGCACGCACCGTCCACACTACCGCACGTGCTGAAACCATAAAGCATTTTGAAACGGCCATTATGATTTAAGCCTCTAAGGACTTTGGACCTTAGAGGCTTAAAACTATTTGTCAAGGATATGTTTATTGCATCACCTTGTGGGCCGTGCCGTCGCTCATCAGCACGATGACAATGCCGTGATAGTCATCACGCACACGTTGTCCTGCGACGTTGTAACGAGCCACTTCGGTAGCGTTGCCTGTGGCCTTTACATTAGTCACACCTGTGTAAACATTATCGCCTATGTAACCAGACGCTTGCATCTGCAACGGATAGACCAAGTAACCTGTGGAGGGAGTTCCGGCGCGTCGAGGAGCACTATTGCTATTGCTGGCCGTAACGAACTTCACTTTCATCTCGCTGAGGTTAATTGTGATGGTGTATTTGTTGGTAGGCGCTTTGTAAGCCTGGTAATTATCATTGGTCAGGTTATGCCAGGTGTTCAGCGTTTGGTTAGTGATTTCAAAGTCGCCATTGCTCACTGCTCCGAATCGATAGGGGGCAATGTAGTTCCAACCACCGTTGTCATTGTTCTCGGCGAGTTTCTTGCTGAAGCTGAAGTAACCATATCCGTCACCGGAATTGTTCACGGTGAGCGTAGTCGTGTAGGTCACGCCGTCGGCAGTAAACATCTCAACGCCTTTGTTCGGAGTCCAGCCACTACTATTCAGGTTATTGACGTTGCCCAGCACATAGATGTGGTTGAAGTTGTCATATCCCTCGGGTTTCACCTTGATCAGTGCTTGTGGTAAGCTGTAGGTGTTTCCGTTGGTTATACTGTTAACACCAGTATTCTGCAAATAAGCGCCACTGAAATCAAATTCGCCACTCAAGCCAAGTTCGTTAACCCATCGATCTTGGTCAGCAAAATACTGCCGTTCGGGTGTGACAAAATTGATACCATTCCATTGTGCCCACTCAATTTGCGCCAATTCCATGGGACGGGGCAGTGCCAGGAAGTAGGTCTTCTGGTTGATGGGCGACTGTTGAGTGCCCGCAAAGCTGGCAGCGATATAAACATTAGGCGCGAATGTGGCATCTTCGCTTGTTTCTGGCATTTTCTCCAGTTGCATGGTGGGGTTGACGGCGTCGATGAGCTTGCCCACCACATTGTCGAGTTGTTTAACACTGCCAAACTTATTGTTTGCTGTCTCTCCCTCGGGCAAAATCAGCCCCACCCAGTTGCTGTGGTCATTGGCCCGGGTGGTAAAGCCCGCTATGTTCATATAGTCCACTTCGCCTTCAGCTTTGGTTTCTGCCTCGGCGCCATTGTTGTCCTTGCAGATGAGCAAGCGGTCGTTGTCGATGACGTTGACCAGCGTGAGGTCGGTCACCCGATAGGTTTTCTGCATATCGGCATCCTCCAAAAGTTCAGCGAGTGTCACTTCGGTGATGTCGGGTTTTAACGACACGTCATTGGTTACTCCCAGATAAGCCTCGTTACCGTTAATATTGCTTGGAGCGCTGCCGCCAAAAGTGAGCCGGCCATTGCTGCCGAACTTAAGAGGTTTGAGACTGTTACTGTTGGTCTGGTTTGGGAAGTATTTCACGCTCGATTGGAGCAGATTGCCGGTGGGTACTGCACCGCTTGAGGCATTTGTTTTGGTCGGCACCATACGGTTTTCCTCCACATCAGTGCTGCTCGTCTTGATAATAACGGGAGTGCCGGCCGGGATAATGTTGCCAGTAATGGGCTCCATTTCGAATGTACCATCGGTTTCATCAACGCTGGTGACCACGTATGGAGTCATTTGCTCAGGATTGAACAGGATGTTCCAAGATGTGCGAAGCGTGGTATAATAATCATTGCCCACCTGCACCAACTTGTTGGGATCCAACGAGAAATAATTCTCGCACGTCTCCAAATCCTTATCCATCGGCTCGATGTACCAAAATCCATAATCGTCATCAATGGCCGATAATGTTGCCCTTCCATTATTATCTCTGAATCTCGTACCGCCAGTTGCTTCTGTAGAGAACAAATAAGTATTACTTAACGGTATATAAGTAACACGTACATATGAGCCTGAAGAAAAATCATAGTCCTCGGAAGCCGAAATATTTTGAACATAAATATCATGATAGCTGCCGGAATAACCAGACGGTTTTCTTTTATAATCAAACTGAATTACAGTTCCCGCATCATGAAAATATGAACTATTATTTATTAATTGAACACTTCCACTTATATCAGTTGATAAATAATTAATGTTATCAGAAATTGCTGAAGCATAACGATGCGGTGTTCCCAAACATTTTATTCTAAAAAATGAATAGCCGCCCTCATAAACCGCCACGTATTCTCCTTTATTTTCATCAGTTATTGTAAAAGTATATGAATTGTCCCGGATGACATTACCACTACCATCCCTTAGGAATTCACCATTAAATTTCCAGCCAAGAAATTTATTTCTCCATGCCATTAAAGACGCATCGCTATTAACTTGAGTTGAAATGGTAATTTCATCACCAACAGCATTGTCTTCTGGCGTAACTTTTGCCGAAACTTGTTCAGAATCTACACCCTCAATTGAAACCGTAACAACGGGGTCGGTCGTGAGTCTCTCAAAAACCGCTGTAAAAGTCTCGTTTGTATAATAAGGGTGGTTATTATCTGCTTCTCTATGCTCTTGCGCACCAGAAGAACTGCCAGACGTACCCGAAGAACCCGTATAGCACAAATTATCACTTGTAACAGTTGCGGTATAAGCTTGTTGGGTGTTGTCATAAGATGTAATTATGTTGCCTTTTGAATCGACCCAATGTAGAAATCTGTATCCTGATGCCACATCTGAATACTTAATGTATGCAGTCAGGTCACCAGTGGATGTCCCTTCTACGGGTTTGTCTGTTCTCTTATCAAAATGTTTATGTGATTGAAAAACATTTTCTTTATATGATATTGAACCATCAGAAGAGGGGAATGCCCCATAAACTTTTGCGGCTCCAGTTGGTTCTGCTTTTACTTCTGCTTGAAACCTATACCAATGATGATAGGTTTGATTACCCCAGGCGTTTTGGCAGACAAAGGCGAGTAACAAAAGTAATAATAAGTGTTTGAAATACTTCAATTGATACATTGCGTTATTTTTTAGATTTCTTTTTTGTATTGTTGTTTAACGGGGGCGGCAACGGCATGTTGCTTGCCATCAATATAGTTATATAGACATCGCACTGCAAGAGTGGCGGTGATGAGTTGGTGTGAAAAATCAAGTTGTTCGCTCAGTGGTGTGGCAAGGATGAACAATACCAGCACAACGGTGTAGAACAAATATACCTTGTAGAACCCTTTTCGCTTGCGAAACACTAGCCAGATAATCAGTGGCAGAGGGTTGAACGGAATGAGATACCAGTTCCAATGAATCCCAAAGAGTCCTGACACAAAGCTTGTGTAAAACAGAATGATGCCAACGATGGTCTGCAAAATCAGCAATACAACGTCTAACCAATTACCAACAGTTTTGAATTTTCCAAAATATTCTAGGAGAGTGATGATGAAAACAATAACCAGTAGGATGGAGAAAATGAGCGTTGGACTCCATATTGTTGGTTCTACTGTCAATTTAACGGGTAGAATCTCTTTTTCGCCTTTAAATAATGGGGTTCTTAAGCCATTGCCATCAACAATTTGCATCGCTTTAATGACTGACCCGAAGCATTCGGGCGAAATCTTATTGATAATGTCACAATAGTTGTCGCTTTCTGTCCCTAAGAAGGTGATGTCCAAGAATTGGGTCCAGGGCGAAAGATGAGCATCATGTCGGACAATCTGCCCATTGTTTAATTTGAAATGCTCAGGCAATGTGGTGAACTCAACAGTTCTTTCAATAGGAGCATGAATGAGGATTGAAAAGAGAATGGAAGAACAGTTGTTCTCAATGAGGTTGTATTTGCGAAAACGGTCATCTACAAAATCATTGTCAAGGTCTCTCCAGAGTTCCTGTTTCTCTTTTGTTGACAGATTTAATTCGTATTGAGTGACTCCTCTTCCTTCTTGTTGATAATAGCCCACATACTCGTCTGTAGGGACGGCGATGATGTGAGAATTTACATTGCCTGTGAAAAATTTGATATAATCCTTAAGATTGCTATCAAAATCCATCTCAAAGCTAAAGCAAAAGTCCAAATCGTGAACCGGACATTCCATCCGCAACGCACAATGGCCATAAGAGGAATAGAGCGCTTCGCCGGGTGATGCCACAAGCAGGCTTGCCGTGACGAAGTTGCTGCTGTCGGGCAGCAGTGGTCCTTCGTTGGTCCATGGCACTTGGTGCTCGGCATGAACGGTGGCACTTGTGGCAAGCAAAAGAGTTGCCACAAGTGTCTGGGTCCATGTTTTGAGTCTGCCAAATGCCATCACCGTAAGAGGTTCATCAGAACACTACTTTCTTCCCGTTAAGGATGTAAATGCCGTGGCCGGGATTCACTACTCGGCGCCCGGTAAGGTCATAGATGACGTCGTTCTGTGTGTCAGTTGTCGCCTTGACATCTTTGATGCCGGTCGAGATGGGTTCGGCGGTTAGCCAAGCCGTGTTACCGTCAACATAGTCGCCAGTGGGAGCGGCAAAGGTCATCAGGCCGTTGCCGATTGTAAGCACGCGAGTGTCGGCATCCACAGTTTGTTGTTCGTTGAAGAACACGCCTTGGAGCAGGTTGTTGTCGGCGGCATTGCTGCGCATGGGCATGCCGGTTGGATTGGCCTCAACCACGGGCATGAGCACGTTGTCGGTAGTGGTCTGTGTACTGCATTCCAGCACTACGGCGGTGCTTGCAGGAACGATGTCAGCGCCCAGCGCCACGAGTTGGTCACTGGTGGCTTCGCCTTGACTGTTCAGTTCGGTTACGACGTATGCCTTCACCTTGTCGGGATTTGCAATTTCGTAAGCGAAGTCGGTATAAAGGGTAGTGTAGTACTTGCCGTTGAATTCTCCGGTGGGGTTGGCGGCAAAGTAAACCTGCTCGTTGTCGATGATTTCTACCATCCACTTGGCTGCATCGCCATAGGTCATGCGGTCGGCCTCGCTGATGATGTCAACATTTTCGCCATCGGGCACGAAGTAAATCGTGGTGTTGGGTACCAGCAAGTCGGCTTTTTCGTTCAGCACTTGGCTGATGTTGTGGTTGCTGCCCAGTACGGCTGTCAGAGTTGCCAGTGCGGTGGCCTTAGCAGTTTCCCACTGAGTTGCTGCGTCTTCGTTGGCAACAGCAGGGATGCTCAATGCCCAGAAATAAGCGGGATAACTGAATTTGTCTTCACTGGTGTAGGTGGGACGCAAGGTGAGTGCGCATTGACTGGCATCCATGCCTTCGCCCATCAGTGAAGCTATGCTTTGTACAAAAGCGGCAATGGCTTCTGCTGCATCCACACCTTGAGTGCGCAGCTGGTTCACCACCTCGGTGGTCACGTTCAAGCGATAGACGGCTCCGGGGTTGAAGGTGTGTGTTCCGTCAGCCGCATTCAGTTGAACGGCATCGGCGAGGTTCATGGCTGCGTAAGAGGTGCCTTCCAGGCCCTTGATGTAGGCGTAACCATCGATATCGTTCATCTCGTTTTCCATGATCCACTTGATGTCGGTACCTTCGGGGGTGCCGGCTTGCAGGCGATAGCCGAAACTGCCGTCGTAGTCAATTCCCATGTAGTGACGGTTGCCGGGAACCATGTGTGAGATGTAATAAGTTACAGCGGCTTGGCCATTGGCTGCTTCAAGGATGAGATCACGGATCTCCTCCCAGTTCTCAATCGCGGGTACATCCACGCACAGATACACTGAGCCGTCGGCATCGCCAGTAGAAACGAGGTGCAACTGGAACATTTCAGTAAGGAACCAGGTGGGTTTCTCGTTATATTCCAGTAATTCTTCAATAAGCCCTTTGATGAAATCGAGAGTTTCCATCATGTCGCCACCATCGCCGCTCAGTTCGGTCATCAGACCCTCGCCATTGGGCTTGTTGGTGTACCATGTGTATAGGACTGAGGCATTCTCCTGGTCGGCGGTGATGTCGGCCAACTGGGAGTGTTGCAGTTTCACATAGGTGCCCGAATACACGTTTTTGATTTTGTATATGCCGGGTTGTGGAAGTGCGGCAAACGCACTTGTGCTCATCATGGTCATTACAGTGAGCACCGCTACGAGTAAAGTTTTTTTCATCATAAAAATATTTTATTCAGTTGTGTTAATAGTATCAAAAAAAGATTTTGAAAAAGACGTGAAAGATGCTATCATTAAAAATCCTACAAAATTACGATAAATATCCTACATATAAGGTTTTAGCGGATGAAATACAATGGATTTTAACAATGTTTTGCATTTGCTGCATTCCTTCAATCTGCACAAGTTCCAAAAGAAATAGGAATTGGTCGTAGATGTTGCGCATGAAGCCAATGGGCATGTGCAATTATTCGGAGAATTCTTGGCGAAGGGGATAGTGGTTGCGCAGCGACTCAAACGACAGTGGGGCCGCCTTGAGTGTGGCTGTGTCGTCAAGCGGATTGTAGCTGGCCATGATACCGCTCAAAGTGACCTTCTCGGCGCCTAGTGGGGGCGTGTCGATGTCCATCGGCGGGATGTGCCAGTGGAAATGTGCGTTGAGCGAGTCGTGAATCATGGTGGTGCCCCGCTGTTTACCTTGCAGTGAATAGCCCGCGATGTGCGGAGTGGCGATGAATGCCTTGTCGAGCAATGCTAGGCTGATGTGTGGTTCGTTTTCCCAGCAGTCAATGGCCAAATCACCGTGCCATTGCAGCAGTGCTGCCGTGTCGCAAATGGCCCCACGGGCTGCGTTCATGAGCAATCGGCATCGTTGGGCGCGATTCAAGAAATCTTCATTGCAGAGGTGCAATGTGGGCCACGGCCCCTCATGGGTGAGTGGTGTGTGGAAGGTGATGATGTCGCATTGCCGCAACACTTCGTCAAGCGATGAGAAAACGTCATTCCCTGTGTTTTGCTCCAAGCATCGCGGTGGGTCGTTGCGTAGCACCCGGAATCCCAGTTGTTCGCCCCATCTGGCCACGATGCTGCCCACGTGACCCACGCCCACGACACCCAGAGTGAGTTCGCTGGTGGAAGTGATGCCATGGGTCTGCATCCAGTGTCCGATGCCCGACAGTGTCCATTGTGCTACTGCGGGCGCGTTACAGCCCGGTGCGTTGCACACGGTGATGCCGTGGCTCTGGCAATAATCCAGGTCGATGTGGTCGGTACCTATGGTAGCGGTACCTATGAACCTCACCTTGCTGCCTTGCAGCAACGCGGCATCGCAGCGGGTGCGGGTGCGCACCAGTAGCACATCGGCTTCTCTTGCTTCACGAGGAGTGATTTCGTCGCAGTGGATAAGTTCCACCTCCTGCGGAATGTCCAAATAGGGAATATGGCTGTCGGCAACGACTCTCATAGCAGGAGGTTACAAGTGAACGCGGCCAGTGATGCCGCCATTAGGACAAAAATGAAAATGTATCGCTTGGCAAACTTACTGATGGTGAACGTGTGGGCAATCTGCACTGAGAGGCACAAGTTGAGCATGGGGATGAACAGTACCATGTCGCGGTAGTCCACGCACATCCCGATGATGCACAGCACGGTCACCAAGAGGAAGAATGCGTTATAGACGCGGAGTTGCAGCCGATAGTGATAGATTTGCAGCAAATTGATGACCGACAGCACGATGGCCAGAATCACGACGATAACTTCCCACACAATCAAGGCGTGGACTTGTCCACCCTCCAGCGAACCCCAAATGCCGTTGACCTCAATCAACTTGAAATCGAACGGAGAAACTAGCCCCAATCCGAGCACAATCCAAAAGGGGGTAAGCAGCCCGATAATGGCGGCTACGCAACTCTTCCAGTTCATGGTGCGCATGTAGGCAAATCCTAGAATAAAGGCCAAGATGAGCACCACAGCTGCCCAACAGAACAATACCAGGAAGCCCAGAATGCAAAGGACCAGAAAAATAGGGCGTTGCGCCGATTTGCTTTCGTATGTGCCAAAAAGGATGAGCGTGCCCAGCATGAGCACAAAGCAAAGCAGCGTGTCGGTGTCAAACAGGCTGCTCGTGAGCGGAAGCGCCAATTCCAACAGGAAGAAGGAGGCGGCGCCAATGAATGTGAATGCCTTGATGAACGAGTAGAGTTTGTTGAGTAATAGCGCCAGCAGACTGATGCCGATGATAGCCGTCACATTGACTGCCATCGAAAGCACTGGGTTTTCGATGAAAGCACCTTTGATGTCGAAGAATATGCCGTTGCCCGTTTCAAAGTGTGGCACCTCGCCCATGGTGACGGCGATGAAGGCTGTCACAACAAGCAACAGGCAGCAGATGATGGCAAATCCGCGTCCGTTGAGGAACTCGTTTATTTTGGCATCGTTCATCTAGTTAATTCAGGATATCTTTTCCGATGTCGCTACGGTAATAAGCGTTGTCAAAGTGGATGCTCCGGACATTATCGTATGCCAGTCGCAATGCGTCTTGCATTGTGTCGCCATAAGCCGTCACCGCCAGCACTCGGCCACCGTTGGTGGTCAGCATGTCGCCTTGCAGTTTGGTGCCGGCCTGAAACACGATGCAATCGTGTGTGCTGTCGATGCCTGTGATGGCGTCGCCCTTGTGGTAGGCTTCGGGGTAGCCTCCGGCTGTGAGAATCACGGTGGCGCAAGTGCGAGGGTCAATGCCGATGTTGATGTCGGCAAGATGCCCTGTGGCCGCCGCTTCAAGAGCATCGACCAGGTCGCCTTGAATGCGGGGCATCACACTCTGGGTCTCGGGGTCGCCCATGCGCACGTTGTATTCAATCACATAGGGGTCACCATCCACGTTCATCAGTCCGAAGAAAATGAACCCGCAGTAGGGCAGTTCTTCGCTCTGCAGCCCGGCGATAGTCGGCTCAATGATGCGTTGTCTCACGCGTTGCATGAAGTCGGCGTCGGCAAAGGGAACGGGTGACACGCTGCCCATACCTCCAGTATTCAGCCCGGAGTCGCCCACGCCCACGCGCTTGTAATCCTTGGCTTCGGGCAGGAGCAGATAGTCGTGCCCGTCGGTGAGAACGAAGACCGAACATTCCACGCCGGTCAAGTATTGTTCGATGACCACTTGCTGGCTGGCGGAGCCGAACTTGCCGTCGAGCATGGCGGTGAGTTGTGCTTTGGCCTCGTCGAGTGTGTCAATGATGAGCACGCCCTTTCCGGCTGCCAGTCCGCTGGCTTTGAGAACAAACGGCGGCTGGAGCGACTGAAGGAAAGCGATGCCTTCGGCCACATTGTCGTGTGTGACGGTTAAGTGGGCTGCGGTGGGAATGCCATGGCGTTGCATGAATTCCTTGGCAAAAGCTTTGCTGCCTTCGAGTTGGGCTCCCAGTCTTGACGGTCCCACGACCATGATGTGTTGCAACAGCGGTGTGTCGTGGAAATGGTCGGCAATGCCAGCTACCAGCGGATCTTCATTGCCCACGACCAGCATGTTAATTTCGTGTTCCAATGCTGCTTGCGCCACCGCCTCAAAGTCGTTGGGCGACACGGGTAAATTGGTGCCGAACGCAGTTGTGCCAGGATTCCCTGGCGCAATGTAGAGATGGTCCAAACGAGGACTTTGACTCAATTTCCAAGCGATAGCACACTCACGGCCACCAGATCCCAACAAGAGTATGTTCAATTTTTTCATGATTATGTAGGTGATGTTAAGTGCTGTTTTGAGAGGTTGTCAAGTAGGCGCTTCAATTATTCTTTGTTGTCAGTGCCGTTCTCATCAAGGTCACGACGCTTCCAACTCTTGCGACGACCATGAATGATGGGCACTTCCTTGTCGGCCCCCAAACGTGGGCCTTGGTCCTGCGTCTCAAAGTCGTCATGAGAACGTCTGGGCCTGAACTCCCGACGTTCTCCGTCGGGCCTGTCCTCGTGGCGAGGTCTAAACTCGCGACGCTCCCCGTCGGGCCGGTCGTCACGGCGAGGTCTGAACTCATGACGCTCCCCGTCGGGCCGGTCGTCACGGCGAGGTCTAAACTCGCGACGCTCTCCATCGGGCCGGTCGTCACGTCTGGACCTGAACTCGCGACGCTCCCCATCGGGTCGGTCATCGCGTCTGGGTCTGAATTCGCGACGCTCCCCGTCGGGTCGGTCGTCACGGCGAGGTCTGAACTCGCGGCGCTCCCCGTCGGGTCGGTCGTCACGCCGAGGTCTGAACTCGCGACGCTCCCCATCGGGCCGGTCATCGCGCATTTCGTGAAAATTGCGGCGAATGTTTGTGCGGTCGCTAGCTCGGAAATCCTTGTTCTTGATGTTGTCGCCACGCGAACGCAAATCATTGTAGGTGCCGTCAAAGATGATATATTCCCTCAATTCGCACTCCAGCGCCCCATTGTAGAGCAAGTAATTAATCGATGGCTTGAGGCCAATCCAATCAAAGTGTTCCTTGCTGTAGCCGATAATCCATACCTGGCACCCCTTGAACGCGTTTTTCAGGCGGTTGCCAATGGTGGTGTAGAGAGTTTCCATATCGGCAACCTTGAGGCGCTCACCGTATGGTGGGTTGGTGATGATGGTGCTGCCTGCAGGGGCTTCGGTCCAGTCGGCGATGTCGCGTTGCTGAAGTTCAATGACCTTGTTCACCCCGGCAGCCTTTGCGTTGGCTTTAGCAATGGCAATGGCTTGATGGGCAATGTCATAACCATATATTTTGTGCGTGAATTCACGCTCGTTGCTGTCGTCATTGTAGATGGTCGAGAACAAGTCCTCGTCGTAGTCTTTCCAGTGCTGGAAAGCATATTCCTTGCGGAAGATGCCTGGATTGATGTTTTGGGCGATGAGAGCGGCCTCAACAAGGAATGTTCCGGAGCCACACATGGGGTCAATGAGGTCAGTCTGTCCGTCCCATCCGCTCAATCGGATGATGCCTGCCGCCAGCACCTCGTTGATGGGCGCGTCGGTTTGCGCCACTCGCCATCCGCGTTTGTAGAGCGGCTCTCCGCTGGAGTCCAGCGACAGGGTCACTTCTTGCCCGTTGATGTGCACGTCAAGTCGCATTTCGGGATTGGTGATACGAATGCTGGGGCGCTTCCCTTCGTGGTCCATAAAGTAGTCGGCAATAGCGTCTTTTACACGATAGGTGACGAAACGGGAGTGGCTGAATTCTTCGCCGAATGTGGTGGCGTCGATGGCAAAAGTGGTATGAGTGTCCATCACTTTGCTCCAGTCGTAGCCTTTCACTTGCTCATACAGGTCGTCGGCGTTGGGAGAATGAAATTTGAAAAATGGTTTGAGAATACGCAATGCGGTGTGGCAGCAGAAGTTGGCGCGGTACATCATTTCCTTGTCACCCGTGAACGATACCATGCGACGGCCTTCGGTCACATCTTCGGCTCCAAGAGCGCGAAGTTCATCGGCGAGCACTCCTTCCAGTCCTTGGAAAGTCTTGGCCACCATCTCAAATTTTTCAGTCATTTTCAAAGAATTCTAATAGTGATTGTGATTTCAATGTGCAAAGGTACTACAATTAATTGAAGTGGAATCTATAATAGTCCACTTTTTTAGCGAGAACTCCTTTGAAAACTCGGAGTACTCTGAGAACTCGGTGAGAGCGGGTGTATTTTAGAGTTTGGTGAGGTGGATGGTGAAGGGGTTGCCTTCGGAGTCGGTAGTGGTGAGGGTGGCGTGCTTGCCGGAGTGCACGGTGACGGTGTAAACGGCGGTCTTGGGCAGGATGGTCACGTCGTAGTTGCCGTTGAAGGTGATTTCCATCGTGGTTTTGCCGTCGCCAGTTGTTGTCTCATCCCATTGGCCGTAACTCTCACCGCCATTGTGCAGCGTGTCGGTATAGCGCAGACACACTACATTGGCTTGGAATTGCATGAAATAGGTGAATGTGGCACCTTCGCTGGTTGTGTTGGTGATATTGTCGATGGCCCAAGTGCCGAACCAACCGTTGATTTCGCCATGATTGTGCGTGCAGGCCGTAACCGCGAGACACATCACCAGTGCCAGAACGATATGCTTAATAGAAGTTCTCATCATTTTCCCAGTGTAAAATTACCATGATAAGTGACCGAAATTAGTCCGCCCACGTTGTTGCCGTAGAGGTCGCCATGGTCCATCGCCAGTTGAGCCCCACATTCCAGTCCAGGTACTTGGGCCGGCGAATAGGTGGCCTCGAGCATGAGCGACGTGGCGGTGATGGCGTTGGCGATGGGTTGTACTCTTGAACCCCACGACTTGCGCCAGCTGCCCATGGCGCGATAACGCCACTGGCTACCCAAATTGCCTTTGATGGCGGCATGGAAGCCACGCACCGCGTTGTGGTCAAAGCGCAAGTGCCCGTCGGTATTGTAAAGCGGAGACTTAATCATAGGGGAACCGATGGACATACCACGGTTGTGGTACCCGTTGAAGGCATAATTGTTATAATAGTCATCCATGCCCGTGACGTTGGTGGTGAGCGTGGTACCCTCGTGGTCGGTGGGTGACCAGTGGATGGGGCCACTCTGGTTGGTGAAGTCGATATATTCAACTACTGCTCCTGTCAGCCATCCGCTGTTGGCTGCGCGGTATTCGAGCCCCCACAGTCCGTCAAACCCATTTCTCAATCCGATGCCCGAACCGTCCTCCCAAGGCGACTGGCAGTAGCCACGCAGTTTGGCGCCGTTGTGGAACTTATATTCTAGCATCACATCCCATGTGCCCAGATGGTTGCCCTCATAGAACGCTTTGTCGCCACCGTGTGAGCCCCCTCTGTTGGGAATCAACGCTTTGAAAAATGCTTCAGCATCGGCTTTCTGCTCCACCGTGTTGACAAGAACACCGTTCATGTAGGTGGAATTGGTGCCACCAAACTGGCAGGCGGCTTGCATACCAATGGTAAAAACGAAAGGTTTTCCCGGATGTGAACGGAAATACAAGTTCTTGTAATTATACCACCAGTCGGTGGTGATGAAATGATTGTAATAGTTGTAGTGGTTTTCCAACCATTTGTCGTCACAAGGCTTGTAGTAGCCCAGTTCTCCGCTAATTTGTAGCCAATCTTTGGTGAACGGCACGGATTGGAACTGAATCAGTCCGCCTCCGATTCCCACCATTGGGCGTGAATTGGCGCTGCGGGTGAGGTCGCCGCTTGACAAATCATCGTTAAGTAGCGCAGAGCCTTTGCGCTTGGCGCCCAGTGTGACGTAAACGGCTCGGTATTTGCCTTCGGCCCAGGCTTGTTGCACCCATACTCTGGCGGGGTGTGTGTCGTGGGTGACCCCTAAGGTGGCGGGAGTCAATCCATAGGTGGCACTTGATGCCCATCCGGCCCACAGTTCCACACCTGCGCCCCAACTCAGGCGACGGGTAGTGTCCATGTTGTGCATCACCGCCGCATTGAACAGCGTGGAGTATTGTTGCGTAACAGTACCCCCACGATTGGAAGCAATATAATATGGTGCCAGTTCACTGTCGCCGGCATTGACAGTCATTCCCACTTGCCAGTCAAAGGGCGTTTGAGCTCCAATGGCCAGAGGGATGAGGAGTAAAAGGGCCGAAATAAGTCGTTTAGGTGTCATCGCGTTGCGTTCATTTGACTGAGTGACGATCTCGCTCGTAGGTGTCAATGTGTCGGTCACGTTTTTGAGGGGTGATTTCATCAATTTTGATGATAAGCCCGGTCTCCTCCACATTGCCGAAGCTGTCGTTGATGGCGGTTCCCATAATGCGCATGGTCGGCGACAGGTTCATGTAAGCATTGACCAATGGTGGGATGTTGATGCCGTGGCTTCGGACATAAGAGTTGAGCTTGCGATAATCTTCCTTGAAATTGTCGCCGGTAAAGAAGCCTTCGGCAGCTTTCTCGATTTGCGTGTCGGGCAAAGCGTTGATGGGCGTGACCCAGTTGTCGGGATCCTTGAAATAGATGTTGAGGAAATGCAGCAGCAGGTTACGGCAGTTGCGGGGATAAGTGGTGTACATGGTCATTTTCCCGAACAGATACTCAATTTCGGGGTGAATGATGGTGAGCGCACCCAGTCCATCCCACAGATTGTCAAGCGCGTAGAGGGCTTTGGCTCCGGCGCGTGACGACTGGTATTCCAAACTGACAAACGAGCGTCCCAACTCAATGGTGATGGGGAGTATATCGTTGATAAAATGCGGCGAAAATTTGAAGATGTGTGATGTGGCGATATGTGGCACACCATTTTGCACATCCATTTCCTTGCCTAAAATGTAGCGATAAGCCCCCAAGATTTCACGTTGTTCAGGATTCCACACCAGTAATTGATGGCATGGGCGCGGCATGAGGTCGTACTCATCAATGTCGCATTCTTTGCCGGTTCCGCCTCCAGCAGAACGGAAAGCTATTTCGCGCAGACGACCAATCTCGCGCATGGTGTTGGGAGCAGTTTTTGCATCGACGACGTAGATGTGATTGCCGGCTTTATTGGTCTGCCGCAAGAACGTTTCAGGTGTCAACTCCTGTTCGATGAGAGCAGGATCAACCGGGTCGATGATGGGTTTCATGTCGAGCATGTAAGTAATTAGTTTTTGGTTATGGTTGTTTGTATTGATTTTTCAGGGTGTAAACGATGTCGCGCAGTCGTGCGGCTTCGTTGAGTGGTTGCTTGGCGTTGAGTGTGTCGTAAGGCACGGGTTCACCAATGTAAATGTTGAAGGTTTTGCCTCGGCTTTTGATCATTTCTCGCGGCAGCAAAATCATCTCGGCGTTGAACTTGATGCCAAGCCTCTCCCGCCATCGTGCCCAGCGATAGAAACACTTGCTGTTGGTGCCTTCGAAGTAGATGGGCACCACGTCACGGTGGTAGCGTGTCGAAAGAGAGACGACGGCTTTTTGCCATTTAAGGTCGGCAACGGGTGCTCGCCTGGATTTCTGGCGTGAGCACATCCCAGCCGGGAAGGTGAGCATCTGGTTTTCACTGGCATATTCCCGTTCGATGTCTTCGGCAGCTTCACGCGATTGGCGACCATACTTGTTGACGGGCAAGAAGATATTTACCAACGGTTTGACGGCCATGAGAATGTCGTTGACAAGAAATCGAATGTGTCCGTTGTAGTGCTGTCCCAGTTCGGAAATGAGCGCCAGACCGTCCAGTCCGCCCAACGGATGATTGCTGGCGAAGATATAGCGTTGGCCATCGTTCAGGTGCTCCAAACCATTCACATGAATGGTGATGTCAAGCAGTTCCAGCGCCTTTTGGGCGGCTTCGACACCTTTTCTGGTCCCAACTTTAAGCAGGAGGTCGTTCAGCTCATCTTGGCAGATAAGTCGTTCTATGGCGCGGACAACGAACCGTGGCATCCAACGGTAGTAACTAGGTGCTCGTTGCTTGAGTACGCTGTCGACATCTATTTGAATAATTTCAGAATCCATAAGAACGGAACGAGTTAATTATTTGCAAAAGTACAAAAAAACTGACAAATTAATTACCAAAAAGGTAATTTTTTTTCAGATTGATGTGAAAAAAGGTCATTAATGCCCGAAACCCCTAGTTATTTCAACATCAATGAACGGTAATATTCTTCCATGTTGTGGAGGTAATCGACCTGGATTTGATGGCAAATGATGAGCGTAGCAGCTAAGACAACAATGTAAGTGACCGACCAAACAAAGAATAACTTGCGCAGTTTGCCTGCGCGCAGCAACGCAACGACATAGACAGCAAGAGGGACAGCGAGCGGCTGAATAGGAAGAATGTAGCGGCTCACGACACCGGCAAAGACATAGGCTATGGTCACGAAAATGGCGGCGGGCCACCACGGCCATGCGCCCAACGACAATTTCTTGCGCCATGAAACACAGAAAAAGTAGTATAGGGTGATGCCACCCACAATGTACCATCCCCACGCGATTCTTGGGAAAACGTTCAGTACCGTTGCATTGCTGTACACCCAGGGGAATGGAATGATAAACTGAACCGAGGATGAGAGCGGCAACAAGGCCAGCCGGTGCCAGATGGAATAATAGAAATACTTGCCTACAATGTCAAGGTAAGGCTGTGCCGCTGACCCATGCCTGAGAAAGTCTTTCTGCATGTAATAACCTCCACCTACGATGCTGATATGGCCTTCAATGGAGTAGCGGGCCACCAGGTTGCCGGCTGTAAATAAGAGCCCGGAGATGACCGTGAATAAAGCAATCTTGCGCCAGTTCTTGCGCCAGTTGCTCAACAAGAAAATACCTAAGCCAATAAAAGCGAAGTAAAGGTAGGTGGTGCGGGCCAGAGCCATCAACGTGCATGCCGTGGTCCATAGTGCTACCTCTCTCCAGCCAACGGTTTTGTTCGACGCATCGCTTCGATTCATCCCTGCCAATACATAGCCACACATGGTGATACCCAGATAGAGCATGGCTTCTTTCTGGATGCGCAGCCCTTGCGAGAGGAAAAACATCAGAGTTGCCGTCAGTCCGATGGCCAGTGTAGCGGTCCAACGGTCACTGCACTCAATGCGGCCGTGAAGCAACCTTATCGCCATCGCGCCGGTGATGACGATGGTGGTCAATGTGAACAGCACGTTCATAGCCAATGGCCACACAATGCTGGGACCGAACAGTTTGAACAATGCGAGCATGACCAGAGGGAAGCCAGGGAAGGCCACCTTTGACTGAGGAGTGAGGCCATTATAGTGGCTGAGCGCCCACCGGAAATAATTGCCGTCGTCGCTGATAAGATGGGGGGTTGAAAAAGGCAATCCCATGGCAGCGGTTCGTTCCCAAACGGTGAGGACTGCCAGCGAAACCATGAGGAAACTCACTGCACATAAAAAAGCGCGCCCCAATGGAGTACACCATTTGCGACTCGTGTAGAGCATTCGGGGGACGGCGTAGGCTATCGTCAGTGCCAGTGTCAGCGAAATGGCGTCGGAGAGGTCAAACAAGTGAACCGTCACCATCGCCAATATGGCTAACGCTACGACTTCAATCATGAGCTGGAGCCGTTCAATGCCGTGTCTTGAACTGAAATTCAACTGTGCTTTATGAATATTATGAAGCGGTGACAATAGTGCCGATGGGCTCGCCAGTCATCACCTTGCGCAAGTTGCCCACAACGTCCATGTTGAACACGTGGATGGGGAGGTTGTTCTCCTTGCACATGATGGTGGCGGTCATGTCCATGACTTTCAAGTTGCGACGATAAATTTCATCGTAGGTGATATGGTCAAACTTGGTGGCAGTGGGGTCTTTTTCGGGGTCGGCGGTGTAGATGCCGTCCACGCGGGTGCCCTTGAGCATCACATCGGCTTCAATCTCTATGCCACGCAGGGCCGAACCGCTGTCGGTGGTGAAGAAGGGGTTACCTGTTCCACACGACATGATTACGACTTTGCCTTGTTTCATGGCTTCGATGGCGCGCCACTTGCTGTATAGCTCGCCGAAGGGCACCATGTTGATGGCGGTGAGCACTTGTGACGGTTGTCCGATGGCATCGAACCCCGACGACAGCGCAAGAGAGTTGATGACAGTGGCCAGCATACCCATTTGGTCGCCCTTTACACGGTCGATGCCTTGGGCTGCACCGGCAAGGCCACGGAAGATGTTCCCTCCGCCAATGACGATGCCAACTTGCACGCCCATGTCAACAATCTCCTTGATTTGGGTGGCGTATTCAGCTATGCGTTGGGGGTCAATGCCGTATCCTTGGCCGGCTGCCAATGATTCTCCGCTCAATTTGAGCAGAATGCGTTTGTATCTCGGTTCCATATCAGAATGAATTTATAGAATATAATCGGCAAAGTTACGAAATTATTCATAATCATCAAAGGCTCAATCCATATTTGCTGGCGAGATGATTTCAGAAGAACGGTTATCGTGACAAAAAATGAAGGCATGCCGTCGTGTCGGTATGCCTTCACATTGTCATGTAGCTCAGCTTTCACATTCTCATGCTATAGCCTTACCCATGACGTAGGGAAATTTAGACTAAATGCATTTTTTTCACAACAACGATTCAAATCATTGTTGGTGTATGCTATTTCGCTGCAAATATAGACATAATTCTTGAATCGGCAAAACTTTATTTCAATTTTAATTTTTTAAATGGTTAAAAACCGTCTTTATGCTTGAGGATGGGCGGCGCATATTCATTCCGCCATTTTCAGCAGGGTGAAGATGCCTTCGGGACCTTGGTTCATCATCAGGTCAAAAATGCTCAGGTTGGGAACAAATCCGTGACGTGACGCCCACACTTGATAATAGTTGACATCGTGAATGTTTTGGGTGTCAAGTAATGTCGGACAGTTGGCGGCGCTTTGGTCAAGAGGCAGATAATCAAAGGTGACAGGCAGTTGCATGAATTGAGTGACGAGTTCCTGCACTTGTCGGTCGAAGTCAAGCAGTCTCAGTTGCCGGCCGTTGAAAATGGCTTCGAGTTCGTCAGCGACATAGTCAAAGTAAGGCGAACGGCCATAGGCTGAGTAAAGCGCGCCCCAATGTACGCGCCGCCAGTTGGCATGCTCGCTGATGAGCACCTCGTGCAGCGGTGTGGTCATGGTGCGGGTGTCGGCCTTGATGGGGATGGTGAGTTGTTGCACCCCGTTGGGCCCGCACACGCTGTAGCGGTGGTGGCCGTGGCGCTGTGGCAGTCGGGTCTCGGCGGTGTCGATGACCACATGGCGGGAGGCAACGGCTGCGGCCCACCAGTGCAGGCCGTAGTCAAAGTGTGCCCGACGTGGCGTGCCGGTCATTTTTTGTCGGGATTAGGAGTCTTGAGGATGCGGTTCCAACGGATGCCTCCACCCAGCAGCGACTTGTCCTTGTCAAAGGAGATGAGCACAATCATAGGAGTGCCCACGATGTGGTCTTCGGGAACGAATCCCCAGTAGCGCGAGTCGAGTGAGTTGTCGCGGTTGTCGCCCATCATCCAGTAGTAGTCCATCTTGAAGGTGTAGGTGGTGGTCTCCTTGCCATTGATGAAGATGCGTCCGTCTTTCACTTCCAGGTTGTTGCCCTCGTAGTTCTTGATGCAGCGTTCGTAGAGGGGTAATGAGCGGGTGTCGAGCCGTATAGTGACTCCTTTCTTGGGAATCCAGATAGGCCCGTAGTTCTCGTGAGTCCAGCCCAAGTCGGTGCCCAGAGGATAGGTGATGATGCTTTCACTGGGGTCGGCCACCATGCGCTCAATCAGTTTCACCCACTTATTGGCCGACAATTTCGCCTTCATGTCACTGGTAAGGGGCAGCAGGTAATCGAGTTGGCCCATGGGACTACCGTCAATTAGATGGCGGTCTTCGAGGCTTATGCCGAGGTCTTCGTAGATGTCATCGCCGATGGGAGTTCCGTCGGTAACCACATGATAGAAGAACTGCACGTTCTCGGGTTGGGGCAGTGGCTTGCCGTCGATGCTCACCACACCGTCCTTGATGCTCAGTCGTTCACCGGGCAGACCCAGACAGCGTTTCACATAGTTGTCACGTCGGTCCACTGGACGGTAGATTACTTCGCCGAACATATCGGGATTACTCCACACGGCATCACGGCCTCGCTCGAAGGTGAGTGTGTAGTAGTCGGGGTTGGGGCACTTCACCGCCACAGTGTCGCCAGCGGGGAAGTTGAATACCACGATGTCGCCACGCTCAATGCTGCGCAATCCTTTCAGACGGTGGTATTTGAGTTGTGGATTGTCGATGTAACTCTTGCAGTTGAGTATGGGCAGTGTGTTCTGCGCCAGTGGAAAGTGCAGGGGCGTTTGCGGCACACGGGGCCCGTAAACGATTTTATTCACCCACAGGAAGTCGCCGGTGAGCAACGTCTTTTCGAGCGATGAGGACGGAATCTGGTAGTTCTGTCCCACAAACAAGAAGAGGAAATAAACCAGTACCAACGCATAAACGATGGCATCGACCCAGCTCATGATGGTTCGCGCCACGGGATTCTTCCAGCCCTTCCATCCCGACCAAGGGATGAATTGGGTCAGGTAGATGTCGGCTAGCAGAGGCAGACCCAACAACAGCCACGGGTTCCCCATCCACACGGTCCATGCCACATAGATGGCTGCTACAGTGCCGAAACGGGCCCAGCGGGTCCCTTTCACTCGGCCAAGTCGTTCACGCAGATTACCCGTTTGGGGCACATATTCTTCTTTTTTCTTTTCGCTCATTACAAGTAGGTTTTAAATTCCACCTGATGGTGGTCTTTTCAGTTTATTTCATCACAAAATTACTACATTTAATTCGCTCGGTCCTTCAAAACGCTAAAAATTAACAATTAATAAGGATGGCTTTTGCCAAACCTCGCGTTTTAGCGATAGGTGAGGATGGAGCAGTTGTTGCTGGTGATGAGTTCTGCAGCAGCGCGGATTTGTTCGGCGGTGACCGCCATCACGCGGTCGATGGTCTTGTTCAGGTCTGGCGGAGTGCCCAAGTAAAGCATATTCTTTCCAGCGTTGAAGGCCATGAACTCGGCGCTGTCGGCAGCCACAAGCAGTTGGCCGCAATATTGTTGTTTGTAGGATTGCAAGCGGTGCTCAGGAATATGGTGGCTGGCGAGATCGTGGGTGATGTGGTCAATGACGCGCAGACTCGACTTGACGTCGCTCACATCGCAGCCCAAGTAGATTTCCAGCAAGCCGCAGTCGCTGAACTGCGCCACACTGGATTCCACCGTATAGACATATCCGCGTCGCTCGCGCAACTGCACGTTGAGCAATGAGTTCATGCCCGGTCCACCCAGGATGTTGTTGAGCAGGGTGATGGCATAGCGGCGTGGGTCGTGGATGCCGGGCAATCGTGCGCCCACCACAGTGTGCGCCTGATGGCAGCCGATGTCGACTACCCGTTGTAACGGGTTGTTGAGCGGTGGCGTGACGCGAGGCATGCGTTGCAGGTCGCGATGGAGTGTGCCCAAGTGCTTCTCAGCCAGTCGCGCGACGCGTTTGGGCGATGTGTCGCCCACATAGAACAGTACCATGTTTTTGGGCGTGTAAAGGTGGTGCAGGTAGTCCATGCAGTGGTTCTGCGTGAGACCTCTCAGGTCGTTTTCCACACCCAGCACGTTGTGCCCCAGTTGGCTGCCTGCCAACACCAGGTCTTCGAAGTCATCATAGACGGCTTCGGCCGGCGTGTCGCGATAGGAAGCGGCTTCTTCCAGCACCACGTCTTGTTCTCTGGTGAGTTCATCAATGGGAAAAATGGAGTTTTGCACAAGGTCGGCAATTAGTTCCACCGCCCTTTCCAGATGTTGGCTGGGGAAAATGGTGTAGAGCATGGTTTCCTCCTTGGTGGTGTATGCGTTGAGTTCGCCTCCCACCCGTTCCATGCGGTTAAGGATGTGCCAACTGCGGCGGTGTGTGGTGCCCTTGAAGATGGTGTGCTCCACAAAATGGGCCAGTCCATATTGCCCTTGGGCTTCATCGCGACTTCCCGCGCCCACCGCCAGCCCGCACCAGCTCACTGCCGACGGCCGGTTGACGTGCACAATGCGCAGACCGTTGGATAGTTCGTAGGCTTGTATTTCCCTTTTGACTTCTCGCGTAACGTTTCTTGCCTCTTGTGTCATCATAGTCTCGTGTCGAGGTGAAGAATTTGCTGCACCAGCATCAGTTCTCGGATGTCGCTTCGCAAGATGTCCATGTCGTCATAGTTGGGGTTGGCGCTTCGCAAAGTCACCATTTTGGGGTCAACGTGCTTGCGTACATATTTAATCATGCGATAGTCGTCGAGCAGCACCACATAGATTTGCCCCCAATAGATATATTGCATGTTGGACAATTCGCGCAGGGCCACATAGTCGCCGTTGCAAATCACGGGTTGCATGGAGTCGCCGTTCACTTTCACAATGCGGTGTTCGCTGCCAGCAATCTCGGGCAGGTCGATCCACCCGATGATTTGGTCGTCGGTAAACATGAGCGAACGTGGCATGGCGCCGGCGGTCACGTCGATGTCATAGACAGGAGTGCCATGTCTCACGTCTTGCAGCGAGGTGGGCAACAGTTGCATTGCCGACGGAGTGACGGGCTTGGCGAAGGGTAGGTCGGTGCCGTCTTCCAGCCACTGTTTCGACACGCCCATGTTCACCACGATTCGGTTGATGAGCGACTCGCTCACGGGTAGTCGGCCATTAAGATATTTCGACAGGTTAGACGTGTCCAGATCTATTTTCCGCGCGAAGTCGGCTTGGCGATAATTGAGCTCTTTCATCAGAAACTTGATGCGAGCGATGATGTCTTGTTCGTTCATGTTTTTATGTGTTTTTGAGGTAGGTAAATATAGTGTGAATGATTTGGTGGTTTTACTTGATGAGTTCCAACAGCACTTTGGCATCGGCGTCACCCTCGCTGGCATCCTTGCGCAGTTTCTGCAAGATGTCCTTGCCGTCTTTATCGTCTTTGACGGCTTTTTTGGCGAGCGCTTTCGCTTTCGACTTATCGGCCGGCACCCCTTTGCCATGCAGGAAACACTTGGCGAGCGCCAGCATGGCTTTGGCGTTGTCTTGCTTGGCGGCTTTGGTGAACCAATCGACGGCTTTGGTGATATTTTTCTCTACACCCTCGCCGTTCTTGTAGCACTTGCCCAACTGGTATTGCGCCTTGGCGTGACCTTGTGCGGCCGCCTTTTGATACCAATAAACGGCCGTTTTGTCGTTTTCAGCCACTCCGTTGCCCTTGTCATAGCAAAGCCCCAAGCGGTACTGCGCCTTCTTGTGGCCTTTTTCGGCTGCTGGTTTCAACTTGGCGACGGCTTGAGTATAATGTCCGTTGTCATAAAGCTGCTTGCCTTCCTTGTACAGTTTTTCAACGTTCTGTGCACCGGCACACAGTGCTATGGTCATCATCAGGACAAATAAGAAATGCTTCATCGCAATCATAAGGTGGGTTCTATAAATTAATAAAAAGTTGAGATGGGTTCTTGGCTGTTTTTGTTTCTTTTCGGCGTCTGTTGCGTCAAATCATTGCAACATAGCCCGCTATGCCGCTGCTGCTTTAACTTCGCGTCTGCTCGAAAACAAATCAAAAACATCTCAAGTTAATTTATAGAACCCACCATAAAAAGGGTGTTGATTAATCGCTGCAAAGTTACCACATTTTATGGTAATATGCAAATTATATAGAGCAAATTTTATATATTTTGCCAAATTAAAGAAAAAATTCTTCATTTTGAATTGCCCATTGCCGATTATTTACTACCTTTGCAGCGAATTACTAACCAAGTGGAAAAATTTGGCTGCTTGCAACCACTCAAAAAAATGCTAAAACTGCGATAATCCCACAACGTATTATCCTCTACATTAGCATTTTTCCACATTAAAAAAATTGGAAAAATGAATTATTTGTTTACGTCCGAATCAGTTTCGGAAGGCCATCCCGACAAGGTGGCCGATCAAATCAGTGATGCCATTCTCGACCAGTTTTTGGCCTACGACCCCGAGTCGAAGGTGGCATGTGAAACGCTGGTAACCACCGGTCAAGTGGTTATTGCCGGCGAGGTGAACAGCAAAGCGTATGTAGATTTGATGTCCACGGCCCGTAATGTGATTGAACGCATCGGCTATGACCGCAGCGAACTCATGTTTGACGGGGCTGCCTGTGGTGTGTTCAGCGCGCTGCACGAACAGTCGCCCGACATCAATCGTGGCGTGGTGCGTGCCACGCCCGAGGAACAGGGTGCCGGAGACCAGGGCATGATGTTCGGTTATGCTTGCAATGAAACCCCGTCGCTGATGCCGCTCACCCTCGACTTGTCGCACCGCATTTTGCGGGAATTGGCCGCTATCCGTCGGCAGGGTGAGGTGATGCGTTATCTGCGCCCCGACGCAAAGAGCCAGGTCACTGTGGAGTACGACGGTGAGACCCGTCGCCCGGTGCGAATCCACACCATCGTGGTGAGCACCCAGCACGACGAGTTCTTGCACCCTGCGGCTGGTCAGTCGCAGGAAGAGGTTGACAAGGCAATGCTCGCCCGCATTAAAACCGATGTGGAAACGATTCTGTTGCCGCGCGTCATCGCCCAGTTGTCGCTCGAAGTGCAGTCGCTCTTCGACTCAGAACTCATTCTCCATGTCAATCCCACCGGCAAGTTTGTCATTGGTGGCCCTCATGGTGATGCCGGACTCACAGGACGCAAAATCATCGTTGACACCTACGGTGGGCGCGGTGCTCACGGTGGGAGAGCCTTCAGCGGGAAAGACCCCAGCCAGGTCGATCGCAGCGCTGCTTACGCTGTCCGTCACATTGCCAAGAATGCGGTAGCGGCTGGTGTCGCCGACGAGATGTTGGTGCAGGTGGCCTATGCCATTGGGGTGGCGAAGCCAGTGAGTTTCTTTGTGAATACTTTTGGCACAAGTCATGTGAAGCAGAGCGATGCTCAGATTGCAGAAATGTTGTCGACAATCTTCGATATGACCCCAGCGGCTATTGAGAGCCGGTTGAAACTGCGGAATCCCATTTATGAGGAAACAGCCGCATACGGCCACATGGGTCGTGATCCGCAGGTGGTGACCAAGCACTTCCATTCGCAATATGAGGGCGACCGCACGGTGCAAGTGGAACTGTTCACATGGGAAAAACTTGACTATGTCGACGTAATTCGCAAAGCATTCGCGATGGATTGATTACAGTGTCTGTAGCCTTTTCAACACTTCTGCAAATGGAATTCGGCATATTTACCGATATTGGCTGCAAATCGTGATTCAATATTTGCATTACCTTTGCACGTTATTATAAATAATAAAAATTTTAAGCGTATGAAAAAATCATTAATCTTACTTGTGACTCTGTTCGCTAGCTTATTGGCGTGGGCAGGAGATGTGAACCTCATGGAGGACACATACGAAGCTGAAGGCACGGCTGCACGCTGGTTTGTGAACATGCCTGAAGGCAACCAAGAGAGCACTCTGACGCTCAGTGATGCCACCATCACCACTTTCAAGGTGTACGACGACGGCGGCAAGGACAGCAACTACAGCAACAACTGTAGGAGCCGACTCATCATCACAGCCCCCACGGGTTATATCATCCAACTGTCGGGCCGCATCAAAACGGAAACAGGCTGGGATAAACTGACCGTCTATGACGGCAACGACACCAGTGCCCCCAAACTACTTGATGAGGTAAATGGAGACTACACTAGTTGGATAACCATCAATCCAGTTAAAAGCACGGGCCAAAGCATGACGTTTTACTTCTATTCAGATGGTAGCAGTAACTGCGAGGGTCTAGACCTGACCGTGGAGCTCATCAATCCCAACGCAAAGTACGGCATCACCGTCAACCCCGCTAATAACGGAAGCATGGAGAGCGATAAGTTAGAGGCCAAGGTAGATGAGGTGGTAAAACTGACAGCCTCGCCAGCTGAAGGATATGTGCTCAACGGCCTCAGTGTTAAGGATGGGAATAATAACGATGTGGCGGTAGATTGGATTACCTATCTCAATACCGCATACTTTATCATGCCAGCCTCGGCTGTTACCGTCACCCCCACGTTTACTGACGACCCTGCGGTGACCAGTGATACTCCCTATGTCAATATGCCACAAACTGGCACAAAGACCATCATCATCCCTGCGGGCTTGATGTCGTTCAAGGTCTATGACGATGGTGGTAAGGATGGATACTATAACAGAATCAGCAATGGCTACCTCACCTTGATAGCCCCGGAGGGCTACAATCTTCGGGTTTCAGGTACCATCACCGCTGGAGGTACAAATACAATTGACCAATTGAATGTCTATGACGGTATAGACAATACTGCGCCAAAGTTAATTGACAAAGCACAAAGTTCCAGTTGGTATTCCACAACCAATATCCCAACCGCCACCAGCACCGGGCAGAGCATTACGCTTTGGTTCATAGGTTATGAGAACAGATGTGACGGCCTTGACCTGACCATTGAACTCGTCAGCACCGACACGGAGTACAGCATCACCGTGAACAACCCCGACGAGGGTGGAACAGTCACAGCCGACCTCACTTCCGCCATGGTGAACCAGACGGTCATGCTCACCTCATCGCCTGATGAGGGTTATGTGCTCACTGGTCTTGTCGTGACCAATGCCAATAACAACGCTCTGGAAGTGACCGACATGATATGGTACACGGGCACGAATACCGCCACTTTCAGCATGCCTGCCTCGGCAGTCACCGTCACACCCACATTCTCCAACGACCTGACGAGCCTCTACATCGACATGCCTACGACGGGCATCAAAACAGCCGTCATTCCCAAGAGCATCGCCTCGTTCAAAGTCTATGACGATGGAGGCTCGGAAGGCATTTACAGCTTTAGCTGCGATGGAACCCTTGAGATAACAGCACCCGAAGGCTACCAACTCCAGCTTTCGGGTAACATCATGACATCGCAAGAGGATTATTTTACGGTCTATGACAATAACGAAGCCAGTGGCACCAAGCTGCTCGATGCTGCTGTAAGCGAAGACTACTACGCTTGGACGGCCATCCCGACCGTCACCAGCACTGGACAAAGTATGACGCTCTACTTCTATTCAGATTCTTCGGCAGGCCTTACCGACGGACTCGACTTGACCGTGACGCTCGTACCTCCCACACAAGACCAAGACCCCGGCGACCTCAATGGCGATGGCGTGGTGGATGTGGCCGACGTGAACATCTGCATCAACGTTATCTTGGAGACGAACACCGACCCGGATATCTTCGCCCTCTCCGACCTCAATGGCGACGGCGTGGTGGATGTGGCCGACGTGAACATGATTATCAATATCATTCTGAGCAATTAAACACGTTAAATCATATCACCCCATGGTGGGTGTGTCAAAGTAAAGATAGGGCACACGTTCAGCGATTCCACACGGCGTAGCTGATTATCGCAAGTGGTCAGTCCAGTACAAGGGCGGCGACAGCAAGCACCACGATGTCTCGCCCCATCATTAAGACATTTATTAACATTCCGCGTTTGTTAATAAATGTCTTTTTTTTCGCTTTTTGGCCATTTTGGCGATTTTTTTGGAGATTTAGCACACTGAAAATAATTTTACCATTACTTTTGCACCGATTATTTATAATAAGGAGAAGTAAGGGCGTTTCGCCTTGTGCGTCTCAAAACTAAAAAGGTAAAAAGATGAAAAAGATTGTAACCATGATGCTCCTCGCGGGCACAATGACAGCCACCGCATGGGCTGGCGGTCTCTTGCACAACACCAATCAGAGTATTGCCTGGCAACGTATGATGGCCCGTGGTGCCACCAATGAAATCGACGGTATATACACCAATCCCGCCGGTACGGCATTCCTTAATCATGAGGGATGGACGTTGTCGTTGAACATACAGAGTGCTTCGCAGAAACGCGACGTGCTGGCCACGTTCCCCTTGTTCCCCACCGAGGACCACACGAAACTCTACAAAGGAACGGCTTCGGCCCCCGTTATTCCTAGCATTTATGCCGCTTACAAACGCGACAAATGGGCATTCTCGGGTTTCTTCGGTTTTGTGGGCGGTGGCGGCAAAGCCAGTTTTGACGACGGCCTTGCCATGTTTGATGCCCAAGTGATGGCTGGTATTTACAGCAAAACGAAAGCCTTGCTTGCTGAACAACCTCTGCTGAAGTCGCTGGTCGGTGCTGATGCTGTCATGCCGAATATGTACACCATCAATTCCGCGATGAAAGGCCACCAATACGTATGTGGTCTCCAATTGGGTGCCGCCTATCAAATTAATAACCACTGGAGCGCATTTGCCGGATTCCGTCTGAACTACTTCGACGGTAGTTATAACGGTCATGTCGATGCAAGCATGGGCGATGAATTCAAGCAGAAGGCCGCCACGGCAATGGCTTCACTCACACCCGAACAACAAGCCGCTTATGCGCCCATGCTCACCGCACTGGCTCAAGAGGGTGGCTTGACCCACATCAAATTGGATTGCAAGCAGACAGGTTGGGGTGTGACTCCCATCGTGGGCGTGAACTACAAGACAGGTCCACTCACGCTGGCCGCCAAATATGAATTCAAGACCAACTTGAACATCGAAAACGACACCAAGACGTTGGAAGCTACGGCCATGGGCCAAGCATCGGAGCAGTTGGAGAACTCGATGAAGGCTTCTTATGGCCATGGTGTGAACACTCCCAACGACTTGCCCGCAGTGCTCTATGTGGCAGCTGGATACGAGATTATTCCCCAAAAACTGCGTGCTGCCGTCGAGTATCACTTCTACGATGATAAGCATGCCGACATGGCCAATGACAAGCAGAAGTATCTCACCCACGGCACTCATGAGGTGCTGGCTGGACTGGAGTGGGACATCAACCGTATGTTTACCGTGAGCTGCGGTTTCCAAAATACCGACTACGGTCTGAGTGACGAATATCAGACCCACACCGCATTCTCTTGCGACAGCTACTCGCTGGGCTTCGGTGGCGCCGTCAACCTGAGCGAGAAGGTGCGCCTGAACTTGGGTTACTTCTGGACCACCTACAAGGACTATACCAAGAATGTTCCCGCTGGCAATCCCGGTTACTGCAATACCACGATGGCAGGTAAGGATGTCTACAGCCGCACCAACAAGGTGTTCGGCGTGGGCATCGACTACAAGTTCTAAACAGATAACCATTCCAGTGCCAAATGGGGTGATTTGATGCTGGGTGTCTATAAAAAATCCCGATAATTGATTGCCAATTGTCGGGATTTTACTAATTTTGCGCCCGGATTAACAGAGCCTTCATATTGTGGCCCCTGTAGTTCAATGGATAGAACGTGGGTTTCCTAAACCTAAAATTTGGGTTCGATTCCCAGCGGGGGTACTTTCAAGGTGTAAATAAGACACTGCAAACCAAATGCTTGCAGTGCCTTTGTTTTGTACTACTGGCAAATTTCTGGCAAAAGGTCGGTTTTAGGTCTTTTTTTGCCACATTGCGTTCGTTGATATTATCCTGCATTTGCACTTGTGAGCGCATTTGACACTAAATCTTGAGAGAATTACTTGCATAACTCAAGATTCTTGACGAAATTTGCAAACAAGTTGACCATTACGGAGTTTTTGGTCGTTTGGACTCTTGTTACTAATTCGCTCAGCGTCAATGATGTACGCATTTTTTGCCATTGATTTGACTGGTTAATTTCACCAACGAGTATATGTCGTGATTTCGCATCATTATCTTGATAAAACTGATATCCCTTTTAACAATCCATAATTATTAGCCAAAATAGAATCAATGATGAAAAAATTCTTCTCTCTATTGATGATGGCCCTGCTCGCGCTTGCAGCCGGGGCTGAAACCGCGGAGTTTGACCTCACAACAGGTTTTACCAACCAGCAAGATGTCTCTACGGTCACGAAAGACGGGGTAACTCTCACCTTTGACAAGGGTGCCAACTCCAACACCCCCAAGTGGTACACCAGTGGTTCCGCCGTGCGTCTCTATGGCGGTGGCACACTTACCATCACGGCTGTTGGCATCAGCAAGGTAGAATTCACTTTTAATGGCGACAGCAATTTGAGTTCCGACCTTGGCACTTATTCTGTCGGCACCTGGACTGGCGAGGCCAATAGCATCGTCTTCACCCAAGGCGGCACTTCGGGCCACGTGAAAATCCAGAAGGTGGTTGTCACTTACGCCGGCGATCCCAATGCCTTGTATGCTCCCAACGTGCTGCTGAACGGCGAAGCGCCTAAACCTCAGTACACGACCGATGAGCTGCCGCTGGTTCTCTCCTTTGTGAGCAACAACGGCACGGAATACCCCACCGGACAATACTCGTTGATGGAAGACCCCGACAACGAAGGATTCTCGACAGTTGCCTACGATTTCGAGCTCATTTTGGGTGACGACGTAGTACATGACTTGAGGTATGGCTCCAACAAACTAAGTGTGCGTGAGGTTCTTAACTGGCTCGGCGAAGATGAGACTGTTTCGCCCTGGGGCTCCATTACCTTCGTCGTGAAAGAACCGATTCCAGTCATCAGCAGTATCGCTGAGTTCAACGGTCTGGCCGACAAAACGGAACTGACTTTCGGCGAAAATCTCACCGTTGTGGGGCAAAAGGATGCTTACCTCTATGCTCAAGACGCTGAAAAAGGTGTGCTTATCTATGGTGAGGGCCAACCCGCCTACCAGCTTGGTGACATCATTCCCGCTGGCTTCACCGGCACGAAGACCACATACAAGGGTGCGCCCGAGATGATCAACCCTGCAGGCTTGCAAGCGGCCACCCAAAATGTACCCCCGATGCCTCTTGAACTCACCCCTTCGGAGGTTAACCTCGACAACTTTGGACGCTACGCCGCCATCCGTGGCGCCACCATCGATGGCACCACCATCACGGCGAGTGGCGAAACGGCAACCTTGTTTAATCGTTTTGAAGTCGATGTCCCCTCGACGGGTACCGTTTTCGATATCTATGGTGTGGTGGGTTATTACAATGGTGCGCAGTTCATGCCGCTTCAGTATGTTGATGTGTCGCCTCAACCCCCTCTCACTGTGGCTATTTCGCCTGTGCCTGCAGAGGGGCAGGTCTTCACCGAGCCTGTGCAAGTGACCATCGCCTGCAACAGGGCAAATGCACAGGTTTCTTACGAGATTGACAACTATATGCAGGAGTACACGGGTCCCTTCATCATCTATGAAAGCACTACCGTGAGAGCCATTGCCAATGCCGACAATGGCGCCATCGCTGAGGACACCCAGACCTATACCATTGAGTTGCCCGATATGGCAGTGACTTTCACGCCCCCGGCCGGCACCTACACCTCGGCGCAGAACGTGAAGCTGAACATTGCCAATACCTTTGGCGAGTTGACGGTTCTCTACACCTTAAACAACGGAGAGCAATGGAATGAATACACCGCCGATGGCATTGACGTGACCGAGAGCGCCACGCTCAAAGTGGTTGTGACCGATGGACGCAACACGCCGCAGGAGTTCACCGCTGAGTATGTTGTCAACCTGCCCGTAGTGAAGACCGTAACCGGTGTGGTTACCGATAGCGAGAACAACACCCCGCTGGAGGGTGCCTCCGTCACTATCACTGTGAAGATGCCTGAGGAGCCTGTCGGTATGCGCCGCGCCGAGGGTGACGCCGTGACCTATACTGCCACAACTGACGCTGAAGGAGTTTACACGATGGACGTCACCGAGGTGGAAGGTGCAACCTACGGCATGACGGTCGAGAAGGAAGGCTATGACACGCAGACCATCGATAATATTGACCTCGACAACCCGCAGAACGTGTCGTTGGTAAAGACAATCATCACCGCCATCAGCGACCTCAGTGCTGCCAAGGGCAATGTGAAATACATCGACGTGAACGGCCGCGTGAGCAACCGTCCGTTCAGCGGTGTAAACATCGTTGTCGGCAGCGACGGCACCATCACAAAGGTGGTGAAGTGACGCCGAATTCAGCAGCATAACAGCGAATCTAAACAGTCGCGCGGTTCCATTCAGTGGTCTGCGCGACTGTTTTATGGAGTGACCCTACGGGAGTTTGCCAAAAGTGAGCCAATCGTAAAAAAAGAATAAAAAGGCGGTCATCATACCCGAAATAAGCGCAGTATTCATTAATTTTGTAGTCCATATCAAATGTTTAAATCCTGTTTGTATGTTTAGTAAAGAAACTTATATCAGTCGCCGCGCCCGATTGAGTGAAATGGTGGGAGAAGGCGTGATTGTGTTGTTTGGCAACAATGAGTCGCCGTGTAATTATCCCAACAATGCTTATTATCCCTTCCGTCAGGATTCCACGTTCCTGTACTACTTCGGCCAACAACGCGACGGCCTTGTGGGAGTTATAGATGTGGACAACAACCGTGAGACCCTCGTGGGCGATGACATCGACATTGAGGACATCGTGTGGTATGGTTCGGTCGATAGCGTAGCCGACCTTGCCGCTCAGGTGGGGGTGGCACACTCGGCGCCCATGGCACAGTTGCAGGCCATCTGCGACGATGCGCGCCGTCAAGGTCGTAAAGTGCATTTCTTGCCTCCCTATCGCCACGACACCATGATACAAATCATGGACCTGCTGGGCATCCATCCGCGTGACCAGCGTGCCGCCGTGTCGCACACGTTACGCATGGCGGTCATCAACATGCGTAGTGTGAAGGAGCCGCAGGAAATTGAGGAGATGGAGCGCGCCGCGCACATCGGCTACATGATGCACACCACAGCCATGCGGCTGGTCAAGCCTGGTGTGACCGAGAAATACATCGGTGGGCAGATTGACGGCATTGCCCACAGTATGGGTGCACACGAGAGCTTTGCCACCATTTTCTCGCAGCATGGCGAAATCATGCACGGCAACCCGTCGCTGGCAGTGCTTGAGGCTGGTCGCCTCGCCTTGTGCGATTGCGGTGCCGAAACGGTGAACAACTATTGCAGCGACCACACGCGCACCATGCCTGTGAGCGGCCGTTTCACCCAGCGTCAGCTGGATATTTACAGCATCGTGGAGGAGTGTCACGACCATGCGTTGGCCGTGGCGCGGCCCGGTGTGAAATATATGGATGTGCACATGAGCGTTTGTCGCCTGATGACCGAGCGCCTGAAGGAACTGGGGCTGATGCGTGGCGATGTCGACGAGGCTGTGGCTGCCGGTGCCCATGCCATGTTCCTGCCTCACGGCTTGGGACACATGATGGGTATGGACGTGCACGACATGGAAGGACTGGAGCAAATCTATGTGGGCTTTGACGAGGAGACCCGCCCCAATCTGGAGCAATTCGGCACGAACTGCCTGCGCATGGGCCGCCGATTGCAGGAGGGCTTTGTCGTCACCGATGAACCGGGTATCTACTTCATTCCGGCACTCATCGACGACTGGCGCGCCAGTGGACACTGCGCCGAGTTCCTCAACTTCGACCTGCTGGAGACCTACAAGGACTTCGGTGGCATCCGCATTGAGGACGACATCCTCATCACGGCCGATGGTTGCCGCTTCTTGGGTGAGGAGCGCATCCCCTACCATCCCGCCGACGTGGAAGCCTTCATGGCACAGTAACCAAATAATTGATTATAAACTGAGCTGAAATGGCTTTCTTGCAGCAACGTGGAGGTTATCGAAAATTGCGGGTGTATAAGGTGACTGAAGTCATTTACGACATAACGCAGTGCTTCACCCGACGTTTCCTTCAGAAAGGCGACCGCACAATCGATCAGATGGTACAAGCCGCTCGTAGTGGTAAACAAAATATTGCTGAGGGAAGCGCAGCCAGTACCACATCGCGCGAAACGGAAATCAAACTCACCAATGTGGCGAAAGCCAGTCTGGAAGAGTTGCTCATTGACTATGAAGATTATCTGCGTGTGCGCAAGTTACAACTGTGGGATAGTTCACACCCTCGCTACCCGGCGGTGAGAGAGTATGCTCGTAGCCAGCGAATTTTGCAAGAATACTCATCATTAATGGAGCGGCTCAGTGATGAAGAACTGGCCAACTTGTGCATCACTCTTATTCATCAAGCATCGGTGATGCTGCAAAGGCTCATTGAACGGCAGCAGGAACAGTTCCTGAACGAGGGTGGAATCCGTGAGCAGATGACTCGGGCTCGCCTCGACCACCGCACCCCGAGAAAGTGAACAGTTTGGACGGCTAGGACCTCTCAGACCTTTCGGACAGCTCAGACGACTCCATAAAATCCGAGCCGTCCGATTTGTCCGATTTGTCCGAGAGCTCGGATTCAACTAAAAAAATGAAAAACTTTGTTTCGCATTTTGTGTTACGCATATTTTTTCATAACTTTGCCCGATAAACAAGATTTTTTTCACTATTTATTAACCTATAAACTGATTCAAAATGAAGAAATTTCTATCTTTATTGATGATGACAGTGCTGTGTGTAGCCTCTGGCTTCGCCGAAACGGAGACATTTGATTTCCAATTCGT
This sequence comes from Muribaculaceae bacterium, assembly GCA_017619935.1. Classification (GTDB taxonomy): domain Bacteria; phylum Bacteroidota; class Bacteroidia; order Bacteroidales; family Muribaculaceae; genus Sodaliphilus. Next base: position 78,971 of record JAFZRJ010000019.1, read on the forward strand.
CGACGGTGGCTTTGGGAGTGACTGGACTACCACTTATACATCACACACTGTAAATGGCACTATTGCCAATGTGACTTTCGCGTCTGCGAATAAACAAGGATCTGGAAATGCTATAACCGACATTCCTGTTACTAAAGGTCAGCCAGTGACAGTTGTGCTCAATGACATGAATGCTTACAAAATCACTGGCGTGAAGTTTGTATGCCGTCAATGGGGAACCAAAACCCAAACTATCACGCTGAACACCAGTGATGATGGCTCGAATTTTACCGCCACCACCACCAAATCAAGCAATTTCACTCTTGAGGCTGCTGGCCTTGACACCAAGGCTGTGCGTTTTACGTTCAGTACCACTAGTAACCAAGTGGGTATTGAATCGCTTGAAATTACCTATTCTGAAGTTGGCTCGAATACTCCGGCTGCTCCCGCCATTCTGCTGAATGGTGAGGCTCCCAAGGCCAAGTACCTGACCACTGAACTGCCTCTGACGCTGACCATCTCCAGCAACAACGGTACCACGGCGCCCAAGATGGTTTACACGATGGGTTCTCCTACAGGTGCTACGTCGGGTATTGTTTCTACTGCAACACTTCAACTTGGTGATGATGTTGTATATGATTTGAAAGTGGGCAGCAACACGCTCTACGTGCAAGAAATCATTGGTTCGGGTGATACTGAACAAGAGTCCGACTGGGCATCCGCAACATTTACTGTTGCTGAGCCGCTGACGACCTACACCTCTTTGGCCGAAGTTAACGCGCTCGCCAAAGATACCGAGTTTGCCTATGGCGCTACGACCGTGGTGATGGGCAAGAAGAATAAGAACATGTACATCGTGATGCCCGACAACACAGCTGGCGCGCTCATCTATGATGCAAGTAACAATTGGCCCGAGGGATACACCTTCGGTAAAATTATCAAAGGCGGCTGGACCGGCAAGATGGATCTTTACAACACCAAGCCCGAGGTGGTTAATCCTGATGGCTTTGAACTTGATGGCCAGGAAGCCGCAGTGGAGCCCCTTGAGATTACCGCAGCCGACCTGACGAAGGCCAACTTCGGTCGCTATGCCGTGCTGAAGAACATGGAGGTTGCCGCAGGTGGAACAATGGATGGCGTGGCCACATACGACCAGTTCGGTGAAATGACTGGCAAAGAAGCAGGTACTTACGACGTGTATGGTGTGATTGGCTGGAACAACAACGCAGGCCAGTTCATGCCATTGGAATACGACCCTGTTGTGAACGAAGTGGCTACTCCCACTATCACGCTTGACCCAGCTGAAGGTCCTTACTACCCTGGTGACGAAGTGAACGTGTCGCTGGCTTGCGAGACTCCTAACGCCGTGCTGTATTACTCGTTGGATAATGGAGAATCATGGAATGAAGGCGACAACTTCGATGTCACCGAAACCGTCACCATCATGGCAAAGGCTGTGCTCGGCACCGCTGAGAGCAATGTGGCCACCCAGACTGTGACCTTTATCCAGACCTACACCTCTTTGGCTGATGTGAACGAGCTTGACAAAGGTACCGAGTTCGCTTATGGCGCCGAAACCGTGGTGATGGGCAAGAAGAACAAGCAGCTCTACATCGTGATGCCCGATAATACCGCTGGTGTCCTCATCTTTGATTCGCAAAACAACTGGCCCGACGGATACACCTTCGGTAAGATTATCAAAGGTGGCTGGACCGGCAAGATGGATCTTTTCAACACCAAGCCCGAGGTAATCAATCCTGCTGGATTTGAACTTGATGGCCAGGAGGCCGCAGTGGAGCCCATTGAGATTACCGCAACCGACCTGAAGAAGGCCAACTTCGGTCGCTATGCCGTGATGAAGAACATGGAGGTTGCTGCTGATGGAACAATGACTGGCGTGACCACTTATGACCAGTTCGGTGAAATGGCCAAAGTTACTACGGCCGGTACTTACGACGTGTATGGTGTGATTGGCTGGAACAACAACTCAGGCCAGTTCATGCCGTTGGAATACGATCCTGTTGAGACTCCCACACCGGAGATGACAGTTACTTTTAGTCCTGAAAGCGGTTACAGCCACGAAGGTCCTTTCACCGCCTACATCATCGTGGAGAATGCTCCTGAAGGCGCTACAGTTTACTACTTCATCCAAGATGAGGAAGAGAACATCATTGAGGACGGTGAGTACGATGCCGAGACTGGCGTGACCATCAGCCAAACCGGTTACTTGAATGCTTATGTGATGAGTGCCGACAATGAATTGCTTACCGACGAAGATTGCTATGCTGAGTATACTGTAACCGAACCTGAACCCGAAGACCCGACTGTGGTCAAGGCTACTATCGTATTTGGTGACAATGATGCTGATGCCACTGCTGTTATCGATGAGGATGGTTTGCTGGCATACATCACTGAAGGTGCAGACTATGTGGACAGCGCAATCGACATCGACAAGGTGTACAAGGGCGCTACCGGCCTCAAGTTCAGCTCCAGCAAGGCTAACGGCACCCTCACGCTCAACTTTGCTCAGGCATTTGAGAACGTGACCAAGGTGGAAGTGAATGCTAAGCGATACGGAACTGATGCTGCCCAAATCAATGGTGTGGATGTTACCGAAGAGTTTGACGACTACACCATCATGGAAGATGAAGAAGAACTTGCATCGCTCACTCTGACCGCTACCAAGCGTGTATATGTGAAGTCGATTACTATTTCTTACAAGGAAGAGACTCCCGAACCCGCCAAGAACGTGATGACCTTCACCGTTCCCGAAAACTGCGAGATGAGCGTGACTCTTGCCGACGGCACTCCAGTGGTATCGGGTGAGACCGAGATTGAAGAAGGCGCTCTCGTGGTGATGACCATCATCCCCGAAGAGGGTTACGAAGTGAAGAACGTGAAAGTGACCGAGGTCGCTGCCGATGAGCCCACAACTGGTGCTCCTCGTCGTGCTCCTGGCGATGAAATCGAAGTTCTTCCGGGTGATGCCGATAATACTTATGAGTTCAATATGCCCGACAATGGCGTGAATGTGGAGGTAACTATCGGTGAGACCAGCCCCACTACCGGTATTGACGACATCAACGTAACTGGCAACCGTGCCGTGAAGTATGTCAATGCTTTGGGTCAGGTGAGTGATCGTCCATTCAAGGGCATCAACATCGTGATTGACGGCAACAAGGCCACCAAGGTTATTAAATAAACCGACTTTAATCTACTGAGGCGATAAGCCTTAGGCGACAAAGTGGCGCGACCCTCACATGAGAGCCGCGCCACTACTATATGAATACTGTATTTCTACTACCGCCCTGGCGATGAAAGGCATTGAAAATGCCCGGAGGGTCGAAGACCCGGCATCTTGTTAAAGACCATGCAAGAGGGTTGAATACCCTCGCAGCTTGGTCCATAGCGGCGATACTAGATGGTGCGTCGAAGACGAACTTCTGCGTCGTCTTTGGCGCTGCATGTGCAGGTTGAAGTTCCTCTTCGAGGCACTCCTATGACCAACGCCCAGAGACCAAGCAGCGAGGTCCTTCGGCCCTCTCGCATGGTCCTTAACAAGGTAGGCCTCTACGAGGCCGTTTGCGTCTTTGAGGCATTCCATCTTTACGACAACAATGGTTTCACACCTGGATGAAGCGATTAGCTATTTGCTTTAACTAGTTATTTATCCAGCATGGTGGTGATGTCGTTCAGGGTGGCGACTTCGACATCGGCAGTGCCAGGAATGGCCGGGCGCTGTTTGGCGTTGAAATAGATGGTGCGCCATCCGGCCTCGTGCGCCCCAGCAATGTCGGTGTCGGGGTCATCGCCTATCATAACCACCTGCCGAGCCGTGACACCGCACACTTGCAAGGCGTAGTCAAAAATGCCGCGTTGGGGCTTGGTGATACCACAGTCGTCGCTGAGCACCACACGGTCGATCAAGTGGTCAATGCCGCCACTGCTCAGTTTGCGCTGCTGAACGCCGGCAAAGCCATTGCTCAGCACGTTCACTTCCAATCCGTGGGCATGTAGCGCCTCCAGCAGTTCGCGTGCGCCGGTCACCAGATGGGGCAGGGTAGCGAGGTCGCTGAGATAATAATCGTTCATCTCGCTGCCCGTTGTGGTGGCATCGCCAGTGTAATTGATGCATTGGAGCACGTGCCGAAAGCGTTCCACCAGCAGGAAGTCGCGTGAGATGCGCCCGTGGTGATAATCGTGCCACAAGGCGCTGTTTCGGGTTTCGTAGATTTGCTCAAACCGCTCATATTGCGGCTCCCACCGTTCAATGCCGAAGTGGGCGTAAGTGTGAGCCAGCGCCACACGGCTGTTGGTTGAGAATGACCACAGCGTGTCATCGATATCGATGAACACGGTGGTGATGCCATCAAAGATGCAGTTTGTCATGGCTCAATGGAGCTGGAAGCGACACAACGCTTTTTCCAAGTGAAGAACCATCCTAAGGCTAGAACAGTGACTATGGGCGCCACAATCCATGCTGCCAAGGGGGGTAATGCCAGTGCTTGTGGCGATACCACGATGAAGGTGCTGCACACCACCGTCATGAACACAGCCGGAATAAGTGTGAAAAGGTAGGGCTTGCGTTTGAGTGTCAGATAGACGGTGATGGTCCACAGTGTGAACACGCTCAACGTCTGGTTGGCCCATCCGAAATATTGCCACAGCACGTTGAAGCCGTCGGGGTTGTTGATTTGCCACATCAGCAAGGCGAAGGCCAAAACAAACACGGGCACGCTGATCATCAGTCGCTTGGTCACTGTACGTTGCTCCACATGAAACGCCTCGGCAATGATGAGGCGCACACTGCGGAAGGCGGTGTCGCCACTGGTGATGGGCGCAGCTACCACACCGAGTATTGCCAGCACGCCGCCAGCGATGCCCAAACAACCCGAGCACACTATTTTCACCACAGCGGGAGCACCATAGTACTGGATGAGCGTTTTGCCTTCGGGAGTGGCCACTTGTGCAAGAAACGCCTCGATTTGGTCGGCGGGAAGAACCTCTTTCCACCCGCCGGCATAGAAGAAGTAGGACGAGATGGTGGCCCAGATGAGCGCCACTAACCCTTCGGTTATCATTGACCCGTAAAACACCTTTCGGCCCAGGCGCTCACTGTTCATGCAACGTGCCATGAGCGGGCTTTGGGTGGCATGGAAACCACTGATGGCTCCACAAGCGATGGTGATGAACAGGCAGGGGAACAACGGGTTTTTCTGAACGAATGGAACTACGCCCAGCGCATCCTTGCCGTCGACGGTGAGCGAGCCGGTCCACGGGGTCAAGTCGCCCATGTTCCATAATTCAGGCAACGCCGGCATCTTGATCAGCAGCACTACGAGAAGGGCAACAGCCATGAACAGCAGTGAAATGGCAAACAAGGGGTAAACCTTGCCTATGATTTTGTCAATGGGCAATAGTGCCGCCAGAATGTAATAAACGAAAATGGCCACTATCCACCAGGTGAGTCCTCCGCCAAAGCTTTGCAGAATCATTGCCGGGCTATAGACGAACACGGCTCCCACCATGAGCATGAGCAGCACCACAAACACAAGCATCACTTGCTGCGTGGCGCGGCCTAGGTACTTGCCCACCAGCGAGGGCAGCCCGGCACCATCGTGACGCATCGAGAGCATGCCGCTCAGGTAGTCGTGGGTGGCTCCGGCGAAGATACATCCCAGCACAATCCATAACAGAGCCGCCGGCCCAAACCACATGCCCATGATGGCACCGAAGATGGGTCCAGTACCGGCAATGTTCAGGAATTGTATCATGAACACTTTCCATGTGGGCAACTTGACGTAATCCACGCCGTCGGCTAGGCGTGTGGCCGGAGTCTCACGGTCGTCAGGACCGAACAGTCGCTCCACAATGGAGCCATAGATGAAATAGCCCAACAACAGGGCCACGAAACTGATAAAAAACGAAATCATTTCTGTAAGCGCTTTATGGGTGCAAAATTAATACTTTATTTTTTATCATTTTTCATTTCATGGGGGAAATATTTTTTGAGAAAAACTTGCACAGTTCAGAAAACCGCTATACCTTTGCACCCACAAAACAAAACTGGTGCGTTAGTTCAGTTGGTTAGAATGCCTGCCTGTCACGCAGGAGGTCGCTGGTTCGAGTCCTGTACGCACCGCTGAAAAGTCCTGAGATTACTCTCGGGACTTTTCTTTTAATCCCCACAAGCATTGATAATAAAGGAGGCGCACGGCAGTGAGCCATGCGCCAACATATAGTTATGTGTGATAGAGCTGAAAAACTCTATTTCACGACAGAATTAACTGGCAAGGATGATGTTGATAATCAAGTTCACGTCGGACACATCCACCTTGCCGTCGCCATTGAGGTCAGCGTTGCCTCGATAGTCTGCTGGAGTCTTGAGTTCCAGGATGATGTTGATGGCGGCGTTCACGTCAGAGACATCTACCTTGTTATCGCCGTCCACATCGCCACGAGGATATTCGGGCTCAGAACCGAACTCGATAGGATAGATTTGGTAGTTGCCCTTGTAGAGGCTGATGAAACCTGTGATGTCGGTCGTTCCGTCTTCGGCCATTTCCTTGTTAAATTTGTTGAAGACGGTGATGGAATTACCACCGGCATCGGTAGCGGTTGCATAGTTGGTTGAGTCATTGACCAGAGCAACGCCTTCCAATTTCACATACATGTGGATGTGGTCTTCAGAAAGTTCCTCAAGATCCAGAACCTCGGGCTGAACGGGTGAGCCACTCTCAGCAACGACAAATGTCGAACCTACGGGAGTAAGCTGTTTGGCATTTTGATATTCAGTCCAGGCGGCCTGTGCACCACGGATGATGTCGCCATTATTGAACTGAGTGGAAAGATATCCATAAACCAGCGAGTAGGTGTTATTGGCATCCTTCACGTAGAGGTAGTTGTAGTTCTGATAGATGGCGGTGATGTCGGCATCAATTTCATAGTTCTTGCCACTGTCTTTAGTGTACAGTTCAGCAATGTCAGCCACATGAGGAGTGGTCACATTAGTTAAGAAACGAGTGGGGATGAACTGAGCCTTGTTGTTGTTCACCGAGATGAAACCTTCCATATCGCTAGTGAAGGGCAGGTCGGTAGGCAACGTGATAGTGCTAGTGAATGTGTTATAGCCAGCAGTGCCGTCCGAGAATGTGAAGTTCCTGTTATTTACGGTTGAGATGGTCACTCCGCGAAGTATGCAGTAGATGTTCTGGTTAGCGGTGGTGACATCGGCAAGGGTCTTTTCAACGGGAGTCACCGTCTGAGTTTGTCCACTAGCTTGCAGATTTGCGGCACTTTGGATTTCATACAGACCTCCATGGTTCGTCTTTTTACCAGTCCAGTTGGGAGAGAGCACATCGCCCTGCTTGAATCCATTGGCAATATTGGTGCCGTAAATCAAAGTTGAGCCAGTGTTGTCCTTGATGTAGAGATAACGTTTGTCAGTACCATCAACATAGGTGACCACAGCATTGCTGCCAGTGTAGGTGAAGGTGGCGTTGTCGGCAAGAGCGAGGTACTCGGCGATAGTTGCCACGCCATCGGTGATGGTGCCACCACCAACTTTCTCCAACTTCACGGGCCACACTTCGTAGACCACATCGGTAGAGTCGGTCTTGAAAGAACCGATGACGGCGGTCACGTTGTAAGTGGCTTCGTAGTCGATGCTGCTTGCGGAGAGACCCATGCTGTTGTTTGCGCCCACTTGACCGCTGTTGTCGGTGAGGGTAGCCAAGCTCTTACCGCCACTAGAGTTAGTGGTGTAGCCCAAAGTTGCGCCAGGAATATAGACAAGGTGCGCAAACAAGTCGGCTTCTACGTCAATTGCCTGGATGGTTTCAGGACTGATGGGGCTGTTGCTGCTGGCATCCTGGAAGTTGCTGTTCTCGTTCACTGACAGTTCAGCTTCGCCATGGTAGGTGGTCTTGGTGCCAGTGAATCCTGCGGGAATCACGTCACCATTGTTGTACTTCTTGCCGGCTTTGCCATAGATGAACATGTTGCCGGTAGCATCCTGCACAAAGAGGCGAACGTTGTTGCTGCTCAATGTGTACTGTGCGAGCACGTTCACGGGGTTGGTGAATTTTACCACGGTATTGTCGGCAACTTGCTGGTAGGCTGCGATGTTGGCAACGTTGGTGGCGGTTGCAAACGTGTAAGCAGCTTCAACCACACTGCTTTGGAGGTTGCCCTTGATGGCGATAGCCTTTACGGTGCAATCGGAACTCACAGCGAAAGGTGCGCTGTAGAGGGTGCTCGAGGCAGTGGGAGTGCTGCCATTGGTGGTGTAATAGATACTTGCGCCCTCAGTACCGCACTTGATGCTCACGTTGATGGGGTCGTAATAGGTTCCGGCGGCGGGAGTAATCGTGGGGTTAGCAACCGTTTCCTGCACGGCGCCCGTGTTGATTTCGAGTGACAGGAAGTCGAACTGGCCAGCCTTGTCAGCTCCATCAGAGCCGTAAGTGGCTTTGTCACCAACGGTGAAGGTCACGTCCTTGCTGTTGCCAGTCCAAGTCACGGTCTCAGCTTCCATATCGATGCTCACCGAACCAGAGGTGGCGGTGATTTCGGCCTGACGCTTCTTGCCCTGTGCTGAGATATTGAACACGATTTGAGTCATGTTGTTACCGGTAGTGGCAATTTCAATCGTGTTCTTGGCATAGGTGCGGAGGTCTTTGCCATTTGAATTATAGACTGGCTTGGAGGAACCATTGTTGCCCAAGCAAGTCATGGTGTAAGTGCTGCCGAGAGTTTTAGTGATGTCTCCACCCGTGGTGGGCAGATTCAAATCGGCCATCACAAATGTCTCGGCGTGAATCGCTGTCACGGCCAGCAGACACATTGTTAAAAGAGATAAAATTTTTCTCATGTTGTGATTGTTTTATAGGTTAATAAATAGGTTGTTTTTTATACATAGTTTTACGGCTACAAATGTACGTTGTTTTTTTGAAACAAAAAAATGATTCCACGTTTTTAAACAAGAAATATTTTTGATGCCGAAATTATGTAAAGGTACCCCCAAGTTTTGTCAGCGAACATCATAATGATGCATTTCCATAAAAATTGAAAGGAAATGTTTGATTATCAAAAAATATAATTACCTTTGTACATTGAAACCTTAGTAAACATCATAATTAAAAAAAGAATATAAGAATGAAAATTAGACTTGTATCCTTATTGCTGTGCTTGTTGCCCCTGTGGCTCACGGCGCAGACAATGAAAATTCAAGGCACAGTGGTGGATGACAATGATGGCAGTCCATTGCCGGGTGTGACGGTGACCCTTGAAGGCACCGGTACGACCACTGCGACCGACTTTGACGGCCAATACGTGATAACATCAAACGGCAAGGGCACCTTGGTGTTCACCTTTGTGGGAATGGCCACCGAGCGTCGCTCCTTCACCAGTTCATCGACCATTAATGTGCGCATGAGTGAAGACAACCAGATGCTCAGCGAAGTGGTGGTGGTGGGTTACGGCACCATGCGTAAAAGCGACCTTACAGGGTCGGTGGCGTCGATTGGAGCCGACAAACTCAAGAAGACTCCTGCCGCCAATCTTGACCAGGCGTTGCAGGGCCGTGCTGCCGGTGTGACAGTCAATGCCAACAGCGGTCAGCCTGGTGCTGGAGCACAGGTACGCATCCGTGGTATAGGAACTGTGAACAATGCCGACCCGGTCTATGTGGTGGATGGTGTGATTTGCAACGACATCAACTTCCTGAGCCCTGCCGACATTGCCAGTACCGAGATTCTCAAGGACGCCTCGGCTACCGCCATCTATGGCAGCCGTGGTGCCAATGGTGTGGTGCTGGTTACCACCAAGAAAGGTGACACGGGACAGAGCCACATCTCATTTGATATGTATGTGGGAATCCAAAACCGTTGGAAAAAACTTGACCTGATGGGTCGCGACGAGTTTGTCAGCACCTATCTGGCCCTTAACGGCCGAGCTGCCGAAGTGAAGCGTTTCGAAGAGCGCGGCTTCAATGAGTGGTTGCAACAGTACAAGATAGGCAGTGACCAGCACTATGCAGTGGCGCTCACCGAAAAGTATCCCGACGGACTGGATTACAGCAAGATCAATACCGACTGGCAAGACGAGGTGTTCGCCCGCGATGCCGTTATCCAGAACTATCATGTGAGCATAGATGGAGGTACTGAAAAGGCCAATTATTCGTTCAGCGGCAGCTGGTTTGACCAGGACGGTATCATCAAGAGCAGCGACTTCAAACGTGTGACGGTGCGTGCCAATACGTCGTTCCAGGTGAAGCCCTGGTTCAAGATTGGAGAGAACCTGAGCTATGTGTATAGTTGGGGTCGCAGTACCAGTGCCGACGAAGCCAATGCCGACAGCAACTTGCTCTCGCAAGCCATTTCTATGGCACCCTGGGATCCGCCTTATTACCCAAACGGAGCTATGAACAACAAGGGACTGGACTTGAGCGGGAAAGTGGCGCCCCCCTCCAATAACAAGAATGTGTACAGTCCCATGAGCAGCCTTTCGGTGAGTCACCCACGCAACGTGTATGGCCGCTGGATAGGCGACATTTACGCCGAAATCACCCCATGGGAATGGCTCACCTATCGTGCCGACGTGAGTCTTGACGACGTAAACTATAAGCATCGCTTGTTTAAGGACAAATATGAAGTGTCGGCCTACGACAAGAACGACAAAAATTTCTTGGAACGCAGTTTGGCTCACTACACCACGCTGGTGTGGGAGCAGACGCTCACGTTCAAGAAACAGCTCGCCGCCGACCACTATCTGAACGCAATGGTAGGACAGACCACCGAGGAGTTCAACTGGTATCAGATTGGTGGCTCGGGCAATAGTATCAACAACCCCGTGTCTCGCAACTGGTATCTAGGTCAAACCACCGAGACTAACCCTGCCGGTGACAGTGTTGACCGCACTCGCCGTATGTCATGGCTGAGTCGCATTCACTATACCTATAAAGACAGGTATATGGCGACGTTCAACTTCCGTGCCGATGGCAGCAACAAGTTCCCCGAGAACACGTGGGGTTATTTCCCCTCGTTGGCATTGGCATGGCGTATGAGCGAGGAAGCATTTTTGAAGAATGTGAGTTGGCTCGACAACTTGAAGTTGCGTGCCGGTTGGGGTCGCATCGGTAACGACAAAATCGGCAACGACGCCTTCGTGGCTACGGTGTTCAACGATGGACCGACGTTTGTTGCCTATCCGTTTGGTGGCAACGCCGACACTCCGGGAGCCACTATCCTTATTTATCCCAATCAGGGTGGCGTATGGGAGAAAACCGAAACGTGGAACCTAGGTGTGGATGCCTCATTCTTGCGAGGTCGCCTGACTGCCACAGTCGAGGTCTTCCAGCGTGACACCAAGGATATGATTGTGGGCAAGATGATGCCAGCCCAGATGGGACAGCGTTATAATGCACAAATTAATGCCGCCACAGTGCGTAACCGTGGTCTTGAAATCACGCTTGGCCATCAGAACACACTGGGCGATTTCCATTATGCCATCGACGGCAACGTGTCGATGATTGAAAACAAACTTACCCATCTGAACGGTGGTACTCCGTTCTGGGTCGATGGTGTGCGCTACAGCGATGAGGGCCTGGGATTGTTCACCTTCTGGGGCTATGACTACCAGGGAGTGTTCAACACGCAGGAGGAAGCCGATGCCCACTGGCCGGGCTATGCCCAGGCTGGCGAAGTCAATCCTTTCCATGCTGGTGACGCCATTTATGCCGACCTTGACGGTGACGGCCGCTTGACCGACGACGGCGATCGTAAGGGGCTGGGTAATCCGTTCCCCTGGCTTTCCTATGGTCTGAACCTGAGTGCCGATTGGCGCGGTTTCGACTTGTCGGTGTTCTTCCAAGGTATAGCCGGCAATGAGATTTATAATATGATGCGTGTCCGCACCGAGTATAACGGAACCTCAAGTCAGTTGAGCACTGCTATGCGTGATGTGTGGACTCAGGCGAAGGCCGATGAAGGCATCTTCGGCAGCATTCCCGATCCCAACGGCAACACCTACAATCGCTCTTCGAGCAGCCGATTTGTGGAGAAAGGTGACTACCTGCGCCTGAAAAACATACAGTTGGGCTACACCTTGCCCAACAGCATCGCCCACAAGATGGGTATGAGCAAGTGCCGCGTCTATGTGAGTGGCAGCAACCTGCTGACGTTTACCAAATACACTGGTTATGACCCTGAAGTGGCCGGTGGTGTGGACTGGGGTAACTATCCGCAGTCGCGCACTTATATGTTCGGCCTTAACCTGTCGTTCTAACCCATAACAGTTTAACTTATAAATAGATTGAACAATGAAAAAGACGATTAAATATGTAATGCTCATTGCCTTGACGGCTGTTATGGGAGCATGCAACGACTGGCTTACCGATGACACCCCTGGCTCGAACAAAATTGAAGACTACTTTGTGAGTACTGCAACAGCCCTTGAGGTGGTCAACGCTTCTTATATGCCTTTGGCCTGGGAATATGGAACTTCAACCACCTTCTACAGTGAGTGGTTTATTGGTGACATTGTGAGTGACGATGCCCTCAAAGGCGGTCAGGGAATCTCCGACATGGGCAACGCCTACGATATGGAGAATTTCAAGACCAATCCCGACAACCGCCTGTTGCTGGGCTTCTACAACGCGCAGTGGCAGGGCATCCAGCGTTGCAACCTCGCTATTGAGCAGGTGAGCGGCATGGAAGAAGGTGTAGATGCCGATTTCACTCCTGAAATGAAAGCGCGCTTGATAGCCGAGGCCAAGTTTATGCGTTCCTATTATTATTTCCGCTTGGTTCGCATCTTCGGCGGTATGCCGCTCATCGACTATGTGGTGGACAGTTCCAATAAATTCAATTTCAACCGAGCTTCCCAAATTGAGACTTATGAGTTTATCATCAAGAATTTGGAAGAAGCGGTCGAGTCACTTCCACTCAAGTCAAAGTATGCCAAGGCCGATATGGGTCGCGCTACTCGTGGAACAGCACAGGCCATGCTGCTCAAAGCCAACCTCTATTTGGCCGGTTTCCAGGCTCAGCAGGGCATAGATGCCACTGCCGCTTACCGCGAAGCGAAGAAGTGGGGCGAGGCGTTGATGGAAACCAATGAATATGACCTTGTTGGTACCTATTTCGACAACTTCACGATGGTGGGTGAGAACGGCAAGGAGAGTATCTTTGAGATTCAGTATGTAGAAGATCCCCGCAGCGACTATGGCGAGGGTGAAGGGTTCACTCGTGGCACGTTCACACTCATTCTGCAACGTCCGCGCTCAGGTTTCAACGACAGTGAGACAGGATGGGGCTTTGACCGTCCCACTCAGAATCTCTACGATGAATTTGAGCCTGGCGACCCACGTCGTGACGCCACTATCATGTGGCAAACCGAAGGTGAGATTGATGAAACGTCGCTCTATATGGGCAATCGTTATTACAATCGCAAGTATGCCCAAACCACCGATGGGCCTAATGGCACTTGGTATCACTTGACGCATCACTCCCGTGGTCCGCTCAACTATCGCTTGATTCGCTATAGCGATGCCTTGCTGATGTATGCCGAGGCTTGCTGCGAATTGGGCGACCTTGCGCCCGCCATCAACGCGCTAAACCGTGTTCGCAACCGTGTGGGCATGGCTCCGTTCCCTTACACTGCCACCATTCAGGGCAAGACAGTGCACTTTACTGGTTCACAAGCCGACCTTCGTGCCGCCATACGTCATGAACGACGTGTGGAATTGGCGATGGAAGGTCACCGCTGGTTTGACTTGTGCCGTTGGGGCATCGCCAAGGAAACAATGGATGCCTATATAGCGGGAGAAACCGAAGAGGCGCGTCATGAGTATGGCGTGTTCCAGAAAGGTAAGCATGAGTTGATGCCTATCCCCAGTGAGGACCGCCAGCTCACCGAAGGCAAGTTGGATCAGAATCCTGGTTATTAAGCAATGTTAGATGACAGGCTGGAATTTCGGCCTTGAGATAAGATAAAAACGTCAATAGTGACAAGGTGACCCGTGAACGTGGTCTCCATAAAAAAGTATTAATTTGTAGTCCCCTCGATTGCGTTTGCAGTCGTCACCCTGTCGCTGAGATGTTTATTATATTCACTTAATAAACAATAAACAAAATGAAGAAATTTTTTACCCTTGCAGTTTTGCTGTTTGCCGCCAATAGTATGGTGAACGCGCAGTTCATCACCAAGGCGCTTGATGAGAACGATGAGCCGACTTTCGACTGGTCAAAAGCCGAGAAGTTTATCCCCATTGCTATCAGTGAGAGTGTGGGCGCGGCTTTTGGAAATGATGTGCTTTTCGATGCGACCGTTGACGACACAAATCGTTTCCTCTATGTGTGGAATGAAACGTATGTTGGTGTTGATCAAGATGGAAGCCTTAATTCTTTTGGTGAGCCTGAGGATCACATCGCCATGAATGTGACCAATATGGGATGGAGTGGTTGCGGATTCTGTCCTGCTGCCACAGCACCTATCGACTGGAGTGTGCTCGATGACTCATGGGTGCTGCACTTCGCTATTAAGAGTAAAGATAATGCCAACCATGCCATCCACGTGGGTGAAGCCGGTTTTACACTGGGTTCAGCTGAATTTGAAGGATGCAAGGTGCTTGGCAACTTTGAGCGCGACAACGAGTGGTATTATGTAGATATCCCTTACAGCGTGATTCGCCAATTGGTAGCCAGTGGAGATGTGAACGATGTATGGCCCAACAAGTTTGACCCCAACGGCAATGATGGCCAAGGCTCTTGGACGGGTGGTGTCACTGCTTACATCAGCAATTATCTGACCTTCCTTTCGGGTGGTGTACAGGGTACTCAACTGCGCCTTGACAACATCTTCTGGTACAAAGACAACACCATCCAGGTGGAGGAACCGCTTGAGGATGTCTATATCCTGGGTGAAGTGAACGAGAACAGTTGGGCTCCCAATGTGGGTCTGAAGATGGACAAAGCTGAGGGCGCCGACTATTATACCGCAACGTTTACTGCCGATGGCCGTAACGATGGCTATAACTACTTCAGCTTTACTCAGAAACTCGCCGAGAACAACGACCAGGGTGGTTGGGACTACATTGAACCCTATCGCTTCGGTGCTGTGAGCGAGGGCGACTTCTGGGTGACCGATGAACAACTGGGACAACCTCTCAGCCTGACGAATGAGAACGGTCAAGCCTTCAGAGTTCCTGCTGGTGAATATTCTCTGAGCGTGAGTGTTGAGGACATGATAGTTTATATTGACAAAATCGGTGGTCCGGATCTGCCCGAAGGTGACGTGGATGGTGACGGCAAGGTGGATGTGTCTGACGTGAACGCCATCATCAACCTTATCTTGGAACTCAAGACCGCTGATCAATATCCTGGTAAGGCCGACCTTGACGGTGACGGCAAGGTGGATGTGAGCGATGTAAACGTTGTTATCAACATCATTCTCTCTAACTAAACTACTATCCCCTAACAGGGAAATATGACTCGGAGGTCTCTGAGTTGTCGGAGACCTCCTTTTTTCTAAACAATAATTTTGCACCTAGATTCTATGAGGAAGATTTTCGTTGTTCTCATGCTTGGCATGATGGCCGTGTCGCTGTTGGCGCAACCGCCGCGCAGCACAAAACGCGGAGTGAGTGAAAACGGCTTTACTTACGAAGCCGAGATTCACGCTTTATCGCCAGGCGTAAGTTGGTTTTATAATTGGGGAAATTTGCCCAATCGTCAGGTGCAGAATGTGGTTGGGCCAGGCACCGAGATGGAGTTCGTGCCCATGATTTGGAGTGCCAATTTCAATGAGACGAATCTGCGTGCCTATCTCTCCGAACACCCGGGTGTGAAATACTTGTTGGGTTACAATGAGCCGAACTTCAAGGCTCAGGCCAACATGACTCCTGACAGTGCCGCCCGCCTGTGGCCCATCGTGGAGCAAATTGCCGCCGATTATAACCTTCAACTGGTGGCTCCGGCACTCAACTATTCGGGCGAGGCTTTGGCCGATGGCCGTATATATCAGCCCGAAGAGTGGATGGACGCTTTCTTGGCAGCATATCCCGAAGCGCATTTCGATTATCTGGCTTTGCACTGCTATATGAACAGTGCCAAGGCACAGTTGAATTATGTAGAGAATTTTGCAAAGAAATATGGTAAGCAAGTGTGGCTTACTGAATTTTGCGCTTGGGAGGGCACTGTTGATTCGCTCACACAGCAACACACCATGGTACAGAAAGTGCGCGACTTGGAACTGAGTCCCTATGTCTATCGCTATGCTTGGTTCAAGGTGAGAGGTCAGGCGACCAATCCCTATTATCGTTTGATTATTCCACCCAATGTGCGTACAGGCCTTCCTGCGCCTGGCACCTTGTCCAACACGGGCATCATCTATGTGAACATGTCGGCATTCGACACTACCTATTACTATAGGCCTCGCATGGTGATTCCAGCCAAAGACTATGTTAATTGCACCGATGGCGTGTATCTGGAAGTGAACAATGACGTGGAAAGTGACCAAAAGATTCAAATTAGCCAGTTTGACGTATATGCTTCCGCCGAATACTTGATTGAAATCCCTGCCGACGGCAAATACACGCTGCAATTACGCATCTCCAGCCGCAAGTTCCTCTTAGACCCGAAATTGCGTGTGGAATGTGACGGTGAGACCGTGGCTGAACAAGAGTTGCCGTCAACCATTACCAGTGGTACGGCCGATAAATGGGCCACCCAAGAAATCACTGGCATTCAACTGCCAGCTGGAAAGCACCGCATCACCCTGAAGAGCCGTCAAAGCACCACTTGCAAACTCAACTGGTTCCAATTGCTGCCCGAAGGGTCAGTGATTGGCGACGTGGACGGCGACGGCAAGGTTGACGTGAGCGATGTGAACGCTACTATCAACATCATCCTTGAACTGAACGCTGCTAGCGACTGTCCCGGTAGCGCCGACTTGAACGGCGACGGCAAAGTGGATGTGGAGGATGTGAATGGAATCATCAATATTATTCTTTCGAATTAAACAGGTTGTGGGGCTAGGACTGAAAGTTTTCGGTTGTGGGCTACACAGCATTTAAGATAAAAGTTAGGTATGAAAAGAACTGTCATCTCTTTTGCCGTGGCGTTGTTAGCCATCGTTGCCTATGCAGCGGTCACGCCGCTTTATCTCGATGAGAGCGCTCCGCTGGAGCAGCGCATCAACGATCTTATGTCGAGATTGACCCTTGATGAGAAACTCTCCATCATTCATGCGCAGAGCAAGTTTTCGAGTGCAGGCGTGCCACGATTGGGAATTCCCACGTTTTGGACCTCCGATGGTCCTCATGGTGTTCGTCCTGATGTGCTTTGGGACGAGTGGGAACAAGCGGGTGCCACCAACGACTCGTGTGTGGCTTTTCCGGCGCTGACGTGTCTGGCGGCGACATGGAACCCCGATATGGCGCGCCGTTACGGTTTGGCGCTGGGCGAGGAAGCCCGTTATCGTGGCAAGGACATGATTCTGGGGCCTGGTGTAAACATTTGCCGCACGCCGTTCAATGGCCGCAACTTTGAATACATGGGTGAAGACCCCTATTTGGCGTCGCAATTGGTGGCTCCATATGTTCAGGGCTTGCAGTCGCAGGGTGTGGCCGCTTGCGTGAAGCACTATGCGCTTAATAACAATGAGTTGTTCCGCCATACCACCAATGTGATTGTTGATGACCGCGCTCTGCACGAAATCTATCTTCCGGCTTTCAAGGCGGCTGTGCAACAGGGACACGCCTGGGGAATCATGGGATCTTATAACCTGTATAAGAACTATCACAACTGCCATAATCCTTATCTGCTCAACAACATCTTGAAGCGTGATTGGGGCTTCGACGGTGTGGTGGTGAGTGACTGGGGCGGTGCGCACGACACCGAGCAATCCATCAATTATGGCTTGGACCTGGAGTTCGGCACCTGGACCGACGGGCTGAGTGAGGGCGCGAAAAACGCCTATGACGATTATTATCTGGCGTTGCCCTATAAGAGATTGATAGAAAAAGGAAAATATGGCACCAAAGAACTGGATGAGAAGGTGCGTCGTGTGCTGCGTCTGTTCATGCGCACGACGTTGCGCGACCATCGGCCTCGCGGTTCCATGTGCTCGGCCGAGCATTATGCGGCAGCGCGCGAAATAGGCTGCGAGGGTATTGTGTTGCTGCAAAACAAGGGTGAGGCCCTGCCCATCAACACGGCTACCGTGAAGCGTGTGCTGGTGGTGGGTGAGAATGCCATCAAGATGATGACTGTGGGCGGCGGTAGCAGTTCGCTCAAAGTGCAGCGCGAAATAGTGCCGCTTGACGGCTTGAAATCACGATTGGAGCGTGACGGTGTGATTGTGGATTACGCCCGTGGTTATGTGGGCGACACGATAAGTTCTTACAATGGTGTCACTACAGGCCAGAATTTGGAAGACAATCGCACTTCTGCTCAACTCATCGAGGAGGCTGTAAATAAAGCCCGTGAAGCCGATGTGGTTGTGTTCTTCGGTGGACTCAACAAGCGTCACCATCAGGATGCCGAGGAGTATGACCGTGAAAGTTACGGGTTGCCTTATGCACAAGATGCAGTGATTGAGGCTCTGGCGAAAGTCAACAAGCGACTGGTAGTGGTCAATATCTCGGGCAACGCCGTGGCGATGCCCTGGCGCGACCGTGTGGCGGCCATCGTTCAGGGATGGTACATCGGAAGTGAGACAGGCCACGCTTTGGCCGACGTGCTGGTGGGAGACGCAAATCCTAGCGGCAAGCTGCCTTATACCTGGCCCGAAAAACTCACCGATGTGGGCGCACATGCACTGGGCGACTATCCCGGAACCAAGCGGGACAATGAAGACATCTGGGACGAGGAGTATCGTGAGGGCATCTATGTGGGCTATCGTTGGGTGGACAAAGCCAAAACGAAACCGGCATTCGCTTTCGGTCATGGCCTTAGTTATACCACTTTCAAACTGGGTAAGCCTGTGGCTAGCGCTACTCGTATCGCACAGGGCGACAGCATCACTTTCACCATTCCCGTGACTAATACCGGCCGTCGTGCCGGGGCCGAAGTGGTGCAACTCTACATCAGTGACCTCAAGTCGAGCCTTGAGCGCCCCTTGAAGGAACTGAAAGGTTTCCAGAAAGTGTATCTCGAACCAGGACAGACCGCTATGGTGAACATCACCATTGGCCGTGATGCACTCAGTTATTATGACGACCAGCGAAGTGAATGGGTGGCCGAGCCAGGTGATTTTGAGGCACTGATAGGCACGGCCAGCGACAACTTGCCCGCACGCATTAAATTCACACTCACAGAGTAACTCAGTTTGATGTATAAAATAGGGACGGTTCATTTATTGAGCCGTCCCTGTTTTTATGGTATGACGTTCTTTCAGCGCGAAAGGAACTTGCTGGAGATGTATGCCTGAAATGCGTCTTTGTAAAGGTCGCCAATGGGTAATGAGGCATCCTGGTTCATCACCACATGGTTCTTGTTGACTTCCGCTATCTTTTTCAGGTTGATGATGTAGGAACGGTGAATGCGCATGAAAGTGTTGGCAGGTAACCGTTCCTCCATTTTCTTCATGCTCAACAGCACCACGATGGGGCGTGGCGAGGCGTCGCTGTAGATACGCAGATACTCGCTCATGGCCTCAATGTAACGGATATCGTCGAGCGCCACACGCACAATCTTGTAATCCGATTTCAGGAAAATGGCGTCGTCGGCATCGGGAGCCGATACATCGGTGGGCGTGTTGATGATTTCGTAACGCTTTTTCACCTTTTCGGCTGCCCGCTTGAAATCCTCAAGGCCGAAGGGCTTGAGCAGATAATCCACAGCATCAACTTTGTAGCCTTCGATAGCATATTCGCTGTAAGCAGTGGTGAAGACCACCAATGGCGGTTGGGCAAGCGAACGCACAAATTCCAGACCGTTGAGGTCGGGCATGTTGATGTCAATGAAAATGGCGTCGATATTATTCTCTTCCATTACTTTTTTGGCGTCAAGAGCGCTGGAGCAGGACTCCACCAATTCCAAAAAAGGAACTTTCTTGACGTAGGAAGTAAGTTGTTTGAGAGCCAGAGGCTCGTCATCGATAGCTAGGCAGCGAATCATAGTGGATGTGGTTTAATTGTTGTCATGAATTTGCTTGAGGGGGAAAGCAAGCGTCACTTTATAAGTGGTGTCATCTTCGTTGATGTTGAAGTCATAATTCTTTCCGAAGATGAGATCCAGTCGCTTAATCACGTTGGCAACGCCGAAACCGCCATGTTCGATTTTGGCATTTTTCTTGTCACTGTGCTTGCTGTTGGCGCACTCAAAGATGAGGTGGTCGTTTTCCACCCTGATGGCGGCATGGATATAGGACGGCTCCACGTAACTCACGCCATGTTTGAAGGCATTCTCTAGGAAAGAGATAACCAGCAGCGGCAACACATTGACATTGGGAACGGGGTCGGGCGTGTCAAATACAATCTCTACTTGATCCTCATATCTGATTCTCATCAAGTCGATATAATTGTTCAGGAACACGATGCCTCGGTCCAAAGGAATTGTTGATTTGGCGCCGTCGTAGAGCATGTATCTCAACATGTGCGACAACTTGACAATGCTCAGCTTTGCTTTTTCGGGGTCAATATCCACCAACGCATGGATGTTATTGAGCGTGTTCATCAAGAAATGTGGATTGACCTGATATTTCAAGTATGATAATTCTTGCTGGATTTTTTCTTGCTCAAGTTCCTTCTTGCGTTGTACGATTGTGCGATTTAGGTAATACCACTTCAGTCCCAGGTTGGATGCCAGAATAAACAGCAGCAACATGATTGCAATCAGGTCAATGGGCGAGTAGTGGAGGTCGTTTATCCAACTGCTGTCTTTGTTATTGGATTTGACCAGTTCGGGTGGCGGCATTTTCTTGGGATTATTAAACTCCCCATCTTTTCCCGCAAATTTAAACGTGAGGGTGTCGCCCTCCTCATTCACCAACTTTTCAATGTGCTGTGGCCCCTGGTGTTTAGGTTGGCTAAAAGCACACTGGTATAAACTGAAGCAAGCGCCCAGAACAAAAACGCCGATGACGTACATTTTGATGTTGCGCTTATGAATGAGTATAGGAGCGAGGAACTGGTTATGAATAAGGAATGCGATGAGCATAAGCACCACCCCGTCCCACATGTGCAGCAAAGGCATCCACCGGAATTCAATATCATCGACCAAGGTGGCGTGTATATACATAGTAACTAGTGGTGCTAAAAACATCACTAGCCAAATGATGATATATGTCCGCCATTCTTGGCGTGTTGTGGATTCAGTGCTCACGTTTCAGCAATCTAATACATTTTTGCAAAATTAAAGGCCGAGGTTTTAAATTGCAAATAAAATCAGCGGTATGGTTATTTTTCTCTATATAAAGCGGGTTTTATGGCTTGAATGGGCTTTGAACATTCAAGCACCGTGTGTCAATACCCGTTTTCAGTAGAAAATCTTGACGCGTCGCGACAGCGTTTCGCGGGTGGTATAGCCTTCGGCCACCGTGAGGGTGCCCTGTGCGTCAATCGGGTCACTAGATTTGCTATAACTATAGGTGTTGCCCCCGCTAATGTTGATATCGGCGTCACTCTTAATGCCTTTGGGTGAAGAAAACCCTTTTATGCCCGTGGTGACCACATTGATGTTGCCACCAGTGATGACCAGGTCGCCCACAGTGTTGAGGCCCTTGCCACCTTCACCGGTGCTTTTCATGTTGAGTGTGCCTCCCGAAACGGTCATTATGCCTTCGCACTTGATTCCGGCGCAGCTGCTAGTGTCGGCAAGGGTTTCCAGCGATTCCTCGACGATGCGGCTGTTGCCGCTGGTGATGACGGTGGTGCGTCCGCCTTTCACGTCCACGTCCAGGTCACTCTTGATACCCTTGTATCCATCGCCAGTGATGGTGATGTTGAGCACACCTCCATCAATGAAGACACCATCGTTGGCCTTAATGCCGTGTCCAGCGCTGGATGTCACATTCAGTTTGCAGCCTGGTCTGAAGCGGATGTAGTCGTCGCTGACAAAGCCGTGCCCGCCAGTGGCATTGACGTTGAGCGTGCCTGTTCCACTGACTATCACTTGTCCTTCGCTGAAGAAAGCGCCTTTCATTTGTTCGCCCGAAGTAGTGGAATAGATGGCTCCATCGGTGAGCGTGTTGGTGGTTCCGTCGGTCAGAACCAGATAGACGGTTTTGCCGCACTGGTCGTTGATGGCGGCTCCCGTAGGATTGGTGATGCTCACACCATTGAGGGTGAGTTTGAATTTGGAATCGCTGTAGATTTTGAAGGAGCCGTTGTCGGTGGTTCCGCTGAGCACATAGTCAACGTGTCCCGCGGAGCTGTTGACGACCACGTGCGTGCCATTGGCGTTGATGGATACGCGGTTGGTGGCACCATCGAGTGTGACGGTTTCACCCTCGTAGTGAATATAGACTGTGCGCAGAATGCTTTCGTTTTCCACGTAGTCGTTATAGTAAGGGTCGTCGGGGTCGGTGATGACCTCGTCAGGAGCTTCTTCAAGTGCGCTGTAGTCCAAGTCGATGTCGATGGGTTTGATCGCTTGGTCGGCCAGAATAAGCAGGGTGTCGAAATCACTGTCGTCCTTCGTGCAACTGGTGATGAAGGGCAACAAGGCGGTGAACAATATGATGATTTTTTTCATGATCGGCTTCTTGTGTGGAAAAACGGCTTAAAACTTGAACTTGTAACCCAGTCCCAAATAATGGATGTTTTCGTCACCGTCATCATCGCTGTTCACATACTGGTAACGATAGAACACTTCAAAGGTGTGCTTTTTGGTGAGCGCGAAATCGGTGCCCAGTTGCAGTCGCATCTTATCAAAACTCAGCGAATTGAACAGTTCAATGCTGGCCCACGGCGAGAATTTGCTCTTGGGAATGTTCCAATCGGCTTTCAGTCGTGACCGCAGGGTGTGCTTGCCCTTGCTGCGCACTTGGGTGTCTTCCCACTCGTTGTCATCAAAGTCATAGCGGGTAGTTGTTTTTTCGGGTCGGTATGTGTATCTCCAGCGCTCACGCAGTGAGAAGGTGACGCGTTGCCACTTTTGTGACGCGGTGAGCGACGCGTACACGCGATGACGGGTTCCCCAATAACTGGGTCGCCAGTTGTTGAAAGTTCCCTCATCGTGGAGCGAGAGTTTCTCAATGTTGTTGTCGATGAGTAACTGGTACCCTGCATCGGCTTTCAGCCAAGAATTGATTTTGTACTGTCCGACGAGCGCCAAACTCACACGGTCGGCCGTGCGAAAATCATTACGAGAGCGAAACTCGGCTTCGATGCCGATGCCGCTCTTCTTGTTGAATTTTTTCTCAGCCCCTGCCGAAACAATCATGCCGGTATCGTCGGCCACGGCGCTCATGGGTACCAGCAGCGCAACACACAGCACCAGTGAGGCGATGATATTTATTTCACGTCTTCCCATTCGTCGCGTTTCACTTTGATGACGTTGCTGACATGGTTGTCGGCAGGTTCGGCCTTGTCGTTGTAGTAGATGCGCAGCAATGCTGTATCGCGCAGGAAGTCCACACTGCCTACCGTTACATCGGTGATGTCCAGGCCCAGCCGTTCACGTAGGTCGGCCAGCAGTTCCTCGCGTTTGTCGGGCGTGATGAGTTTGATGCGGTCATATTGCACCAACTTGGACTGCAAGCCTTTTTTGAGCAAGAAACGCTCACACAGGAACATGGCGAGCAACATGACGATGTTGGGAATCAGCGCCTCGTAGAAATCAATGGCACATCCCAGCGCATTGATGACCGACAAGCAGATGATACTGAACAAATAGGTCATCTCGCGTACGGGCATGGCGTCGGTGCGGTAGCGCATGATGCTGAAGATGCCGAACAGACCGATACCGATACCGATGCCGGTCTTCCCTTTCATGTCTTCCAGAACGAAAATCATGGAATAGACAAGGAAGTAGATGGCGACGCCCAAGAGCATGAACGTGAAGTAGAAGTCGCGTCGGCGGCTCTTGCGGTAGTATAAAAAGTGCACCATTATCCACACCACCAAGATGTTGAGGACCAATGTGCCTAGGGCCATGTGGCCGTAGTATCCTGTGGTAAAGAGCTGTTGCAGCATAGTTGTGAAGTCGTTTCCCATATCAAATATTGTTTTTGTTAATTGACTGATGTGTTGGTGAGTTCCCGTCCCAGGATGCGCTCCGCCAGTCGCATCCTTATTTTGAAGCGGTTACGCTTGAGTTGATCGTTGGTGAATGCCTGCCCCATGCAGTACTTGCTGAATCCCTGAGGTTGGATGCGTAGCTGCCGCAACAAGTCAAGGATGGGGGAGGGTTGCAGTCCATCGCGCTTAAGTTCAATGATGGCCAGTCCGGTGAGGTCGCAGTGCTTGCCAGTGAGCAGGTTGTGGAATTTCAGGCCAGTGTCGATGGTGACGCGTTCGGTGCGCGCTTTATTGACCAGCGTGATGCGGTTGAAATTGTTTTCCAGTTGCTGCGTGAGGCTTTCGGGAGCGAAGCGCAGGTTTTGGCGTAAGAATTCATCATAGCCGATGAACGCATCATTCTGTCGCTTAAACACTATGTCATGCGGATGGTCGGCGACGTCAAAGTCGGTCATGGTTATGCGTTTCTTTTTGGTGCGGTAATGGTTGTTTTTGGTTTTGACCTCAAGGAAGTTGAGCCGCGAGTCCACATAGGAACGGATGCGCACCTTTTGGCGGTTGAGATGACCGTTCTGGTGCATGGTGTACATGTCTTGAGCGGCGGTGTCGAAATAGGCGGTGAAGTAACGCGCGATGCGTTCACCCTCGATGTCCTGTGCGAAATAATCACCACGAGCCAGTTTGAGCAGCTCCAACAAGACTCGCTCCGAAGTCACAAATTTTGTGTCGGTGCGGTTCATGAGTTTGATGCCGCTCATCTGCTCCAGTGTGATGGGTTCATACTGTGTGATGATGTTTCGTAACATGACTCTCTTTTTAACTAAAAACGGAAAAAAGTTCCGTTTAGTGTGCAAAAGTATGAGATAACTATCAAAATGTCAATACTTTTCAATTAAAATTCCAATTTTCTCAATTAAATGCGGCATTTGAGGTAGTCAAGTCAATTCTGAGACTCAGAGGTCTCCGAGAACTCAGAGTTGAGAAGTCAAGAGGCCCCAGAGCATTCTCGGAGGCCTCTTGAATATCTTGAGATGTTTTCAGTGGCTATATGGCGAGGATAATGTTGATGACCTCATTCACATCCTCCACGTCCACTTTACCGTCTTCGTTCAGGTCGGCACTGCCGGGATAGTCTGTTGCATCCTTCAAGTCAAGGATGATGTTGATGGTGGCATTCACGTCCTCGACATCCACTTTTCCGTCGCCGTTCACGTCGCCATACACACCCGAGGTGGAGCCATGGTGTTTGGTGTTGGTGAATTCCATGTAGTCGAGGGCACTCAGTTCCAAAGTGGTGACTTGGTCGCCAACGGTGATGACGGCCATGCCATCGCTGAACGTGATTTTCAGCCCATTGGTGTCAACCTGGGTGATTTCGGCATCGTGATTCACGCAGTTGAGAAAGGTGAAGGTTTCGGCTTTTGCACTCATCAACGTGAACAAGGTGATGAGCAAGACTATATACTTTTTCATTGTCGTAGTTCTTTTCATGAGAGTTGGTTATTGCATACGCACGAATGGTGCTTGGGCCGTTCCGGTCGCCAAACTTGTCCCGCTGTCGGTGACAGCTTCGGGTTGCAGATAGAGGCCGTGCCAGTTTTCCTTTTCTGTATCCAGCGTGCTGCCGCTGTAAAGCGTATAGGTGGCGCCTTCGATGAAAGTGGGTGTCGAGAAGAACAGCGTGTGCTTCTTGCTCGATGAGTAACTGCGTCCCTGAGTGAAAGCCATCACATGGTTGCCGTCGGCATCGCTTAGGGAAAAGTTGGTCTTCGCCACTGTCCCCGTATAGGTGAGGACCGGTTGCACGGTGATGGTGTCACATTCCAATGGTGTGCTGACCAGAGCACCCACTCCGGCGATGTTACCACCGCTGATGTATAGTGCCATCGCTCCACGTATGCTATAACCCACTGTTGATGGTGCGTAAGCAACCACGTTGCCACCCGCAATGTGAGTGATTTCACCGGCATTCACACCGTGAGCCGCGACGGAGTATGCGTAAATGTTACCGCCAGTAATCGTGAGATTGGTCTTCGAGTGGAGGGCGTTATCGTCGGCGGTGGTTTCGATGGTGCCATCGCTGATGGTGATGTCTTTTTCCACTTTGATGCCCTTGCCACTGTCTTCAGTGGCGTTTACGCGAATGTAACCGCCAGTCATGATGAACTGGCCATTGTTGGTCTTTGTGGAATCCTTCTTGCAGTCGACTTGAATACCATCGTTGCCGCACTGGTCCACGATGATGTTACCGCTCTTGACTTCCAGGAACTGATTGACACTCACCCCGTCGCCCACGGCTTTCTTGACGTTGATGGTGCCGACGAAACTCTTTTTCAGTTCCATGTATTCATCGCTTTTGAACCCATGCTTGGTGTTGCCGGTGATTACCAGATTACCTCCGCCCTTGAATTCGCTGTGTCCTTCCACCACGAAGCAGGCGCTTTGGGTCCCTTTTTCGCAATCCTCAAGGGTGTTGGTGGTGCCATCGGCCACTTGAATCTCAATGCGTTTTCCGTCATCAATGACGATGGCAGCCCCCTTAGTGTTGGTGAGTGTGAGTCCGTTGAGAATGAATGTGGCTTTATAATTGCCGCTTTGGAAAAATGAACCATCAGCCGATGTCCCACTCAATGTGTAAAACACTTCTTGCATCATGAGGGTGTCCTGCACCATGCTCACATGCGCCCCATCGATGGTGGGGGTGAGTTGCGAGGCGATGTTGCCGGCGATGATGGCCGTGGCCTTGTCGTTGTCGTATTCAATGTTCACGGTGTTGCCATCAACAATTTCGCTCGTGATGTAAAGGCTGTCAATATCGGCAATGGCAAACGCCTTTCCCTGTATGGTGAGCGTGTCGCCTCCAGCGCTAAAAGGCATCAGGCCCACTTGTTGGCTCTCAAAGGCATATTTGATTTGCCCCATGGAAACCCATAGTGTCTGTTGTGCCCAACTCACGCAAGCAGCTATTGTAAAAGCTAAAACGAGAGATAATTTCTTCATTATCTAAAACAATTAATGTGTATTTTGGAACGCAAATATACTTCTTTTTTTTCACTTGAAGCAAATTTTCTCGACAGAATCCCCAAAATAGTCGCTAAAGCGACCAAATGACAGAATTAGTTTAAAATATCACCTAGTTTTCTGACTCACGTTAATATAGCAGTGGCGCGACCCTCACATGAGAGCCGCGCCACTGCTATATCAGCTATTTCTGGCTATTTGCGTCGAAGGGTGATGAAGGTATAGGGATATGGATTGCGGTCATCGGAATCGTGATGTTCTTCACTGATGGTGTCCCACTCAATGGGGTCGATGGTGGGGAAAAAAGCGTCGGCTTCGGGGAACGTGGCATGCAAGCGGGTGAGGTAGAGCGTGGTGACACGCTCGAAGGTGGCAGCATAGATTTGCGCTCCACCGATGATGAATACCTCGCCGGGCATGATGGCGGCCTTAATGGCTTCGTCCACCGAATGTGCAACGGTGACATCGGGCGCCGAGAAATGCTCATTGCGTGTGATGACGATATTTTGCCGTCCTGGCAATGCCCCTTTAGGGAAGGAGTCGAAAGTGCGCCGCCCCATGATGATGCTGTGCCCCATGGTGATGGCCTTGAAATGCTTGAGGTCGGCGGGCAGGTGACACAACAAGTCTCCGTTGCGTCCTATCGCGCCGTCATCGGCCACAACAACGATTGCCGCTAGTGCGACCTCTTGCTCCTCGACTTGGTGATGTTTCTTGCTCATACCGATACTACTCCTTTAATGGTTGGATAAGGGTCATAGCCCTCGAGCTGGAAATCTTCGTATTGATAGTCAAAGATGCTCTTCACGTCGGGATTGAGCACCATGCGCGGCAGTTGGCGAGGCGTTCGGCTGAGTTGTTCTTGAACCTGGTCGAAGTGGTTTAGGTAGATGTGCGCATCACCGAAACTGTGCACAAATTCACCCGGTTGCAATCCTGTGACATGAGCTACCATCATCAGCAACAGGGCATAGCTCGCGATGTTGAACGGAACTCCCAGAAATAGGTCGGCGCTACGCTGGTAGAGCTGTAGGCTGAGCCGTTGGTCGGCCACATAGAATTGGAACAGGGTGTGGCAGGGTGGCAACTTCATGGTGGGCACATCGGCCACATTCCATGCGCTCACTATGAGCCTGCGGCTGTCGGGGGTGTTGCGAATCATATCCACCACTTGCGAGATTTGGTCAATGGTTCCACCATGATAGTCGGGCCATGACCTCCACTGATGTCCATATACGGGTCCAAGGTCTCCATTCTCATCGGCCCACTCGTTCCAAATGCGAACACCGTGTTCTTGCAAGTAGCGCACATTGGTGTCGCCTTGCAGAAACCACAACAATTCGTAAATAATGCTCTTGAGGTGCACTTTTTTTGTGGTGAGCAACGGGAATCCGTCGGCAAGGTTACAGCGCAGTTGATAACCAAAGATGCTCTTGGTCCCTGTTCCGGTGCGGTCGGTCTTCACCGTGCCGTGCTCCATGACATGTCGGAGTAGGTCGAGATATTGCTTCATGAGTCGAGATAAAAATAGTAAAGGAGCCGTCGACAAGCGTGAGCGGCGACTCCTGATGGGTTATGTTGCTCAGTTCTTGAGCGTGATTTCATTTTGTGGCACTGTGCGCTCACAGTGATGGCATCGCAACACCAGCGGGTCGCGGCTTTCCACATGGAACCGAGTGGCCATAGGCTCGTTGTTGCTGATGCACTTGGGGTTGTTGCAGCGTACGATGTCGCAGAGTTCATTGGGCAGAGCCACTTCGTATTTCTCCACTACCTCATAGTCGTGGATGATGTTGATGACCGCACGCGGAGCAATCACGGCGATGCGGTTCAGCACATCTTCGGGAAATTCCACGTTGGCAATTTTGATGATGCCTTTTTTGCCCAGTCGCTCACTGTCCAGGTTGTTACCGATGGTGACGCTGCCCTGTTGGCTCTCAAGGTTGAGCAGATTCACGACTTTGAAAAGCGAAGCCGAAGGGATATGGTCGATAACAGTGCCGTTTTCCAGTGCGGCCACTGCGAGTTCTTTCTTTTTCATTTGGTCAGATAATTAAAAGTTGGATAAATTAAGGAACCTGAATGTCAAGTGCGCGGCAAATGAGCGCTTGTCGTGCGTAGAGTCCGTTGCGGGCTTGCTCGAAGTAATAGGCCCATGGCGTGTCGTCGACGTCCTGGGCAATCTCGGTGACACGAGGCAGCGGGTGCAGCACGCGCATGGTCGGCTTGGCGCCTTGCAGCATGCTGGCGGTGAGCGTATAGACGTTTTTCACTCGTTCATATTCCATGAGGTCGCTGAAACGCTCACGCTGGACGCGGGTCATATACAGGATATCGGTTTTGTTGATGATGTCGGGACCGAAATCGGTGGTCTCGGTGTAGGCCAGTCCACGTTCACGGCAGAATTGTTTGTACTGTTCCGGCATCTGCAGTTCCTTACAAGCGACGAAATTGAAAGTGGGGTTGAAGAACTGCATGGCCTCGAGCAACGAGTGCACAGTGCGCCCGTACTTGAGGTCGCCCACCATGGTGATGTTAAGGTCTTCCAACTTGCCTTGCGTCTGCCTGATAGTGTAAAGGTCAAGCATGGTCTGTGTGGGGTGCTGGTTGGCACCGTCACCGGCGTTGATAATGGGCACCGGCGAAATTTCGCTGGCATATCGTGCGGCTCCTTCCAACGGATGTCGCATGACAATCAAGTCGGCGTAATTACTCACCATCATAATGGTGTCTTTGAGCGTTTCGCCCTTGGCTTGACTGCTTGTGCTGGCGTCACTGAAACCAATCACGCGCGCTCCCAGCCTGTTGGCTGCGGTTTCAAAGCTCAGTCGAGTGCGAGTTGACGGTTCAAAAAACAATGTTGCAACTACCTTTCCCTCCAGCAGTCGCTGATTTGGATTGTGGTCAAACTTACTGGCCACGTCCAGCAGATGGATGATTTCCTGCTTGCTTAGGTCAGAAATAGAAACTAAACTCCTTGTGTTCATCTTGATTAAGTTGAGGTTTGCTTGAATAAAACCGCACTGGTAGCGAGAATCCCTACCCGTCGCGACTTAATTTCTAGCAAAGATAAATATATTGTTTCGAATAACAGGCATCGGTTTGTAAAAAAAAATCGCGAGGAAAAATAATTGCCCAATCATGCTACACAATTGCATATAAAGTAGTAAATTTGCACTTTCTTCTCATCTTTAATGGATGTGTAAAAAGCTTAGAGCGTTATGAGTAACAGTAAGAATAAACGTGCGGCACGACTGCAGCGCAACTCACGAATCGTCAAGCGGATGTGGTGGACATTTGCTGGAGTGATAGGTTTCCTGATCCTGTTGTTCGTTCTTATCTATAATGGTGTGATTGGCTACATGCCGGCCATTGACCAACTCAAGAATCCTACCGACAAGTTTGCCTCTACTATCTTTGCCTCAGGTGGCGAAGAGATGGGGCGTTACTATCGCAGTAAGGGAAATCGTGTCTATGTTGATTTCGACCAGTTGTCCAAGCACTTGAGCAATGCGTTGATTGCCACCGAGGATGCTCGATTTGAGAGCCATTCGGGTATCGATGTGAAGGCATTGGGCCGTGCGATGGTCAAGCGTGTGCTCATGGGGCAGAAAAGCGCCGGTGGTGGCAGTACTATCACTCAGCAGCTCGCCAAGCAGCTCTATTCGCCCGAGTCCAGCAATATCTTCCAACGTGCGTTGCAGAAGCCCATTGAATGGGTGATTGCCGTCAAACTGGAGCGTTTCTACACGAAAGATGAAATCATCAAGATGTACTTCAACCAGTTTGACTTCTTGAACAATGCCGTGGGCATCAAGACGGCCGCATTTGTCTATTTCGGCAAGGACCCGTCCCAACTCAACCTTCAGGAGTCGGCCACACTGGTGGGAATGTGCAAAAACCCGTCCTACTATAATCCTTTGCGTTATGGTGAGCGCACTCGTGCACGTCGCAATGTGGTGCTTGAACAAATGGCCAAAGCTGGTTTTATCAGTGAGGCCGAGTGTGAAGCCACCAAGCAGTTGCCGCTGGTGCTCAGCTATCATCGCGTGGACCACAACGACGGCTTGGCGCCTTATTTCCGCGAGGAACTGCGACGGGTGATGATGGCCAAGAAACCTGAGGAGAAGAATTATCCCAAGTGGAACCGTCAAGCCTACGTTGACGATTCGGCGGCTTGGGCCAACAATCCGCTTTATGGCTGGTGCAACAAAAACAAGAAAGCCGACGGAACGAATTACGACATCTACACCGATGGATTGAAGATTTACACCACCATCGACGCCAAAATGCAGCAATATGCCGATGAGGCTGTGAAGGAGCATATGTCCAGGACGCTACAGCCTGCTTTCTTGCGCGAACGCGGTGGAACCAAGAACCCCTACACCAACAACCGTCAGGAACTGTCGGCCGCCGGCAAGCAATCGGTCATTAACCATGCTATCAAGCGCTGTGAGCGTTACCGTGTTCTGAAGAAAGCGGGCAAGAGCGAGGAGGAAATCATGAGCAACTTCCGCACGCCCACTAATATGCGTCTGTTCAGTTACGACGGCGACTATGAGGCACGCATGACCCCCTACGACTCGTTGCTCTATATCAAGTCGTTCTTGCGATGCGCGATGATGTCGATGGATCCTGTTACGGGTTATGTGAAGGCTTATGTGGGAGGTCCCGACTTCCGCTTCTTCAAGTATGACATGGTGTCGACCGGACGTCGTCAGATTGGTTCTACTGTGAAACCGTTTGTCTATTCCAAAGCAGTGAACGACTTCGGCTTGACTCCTTGCTCGGTACGTCCAGGAGGAGCGCCGAATATCCGTTGGTATAATGAGGTTTGGAATCCACGTGGTGTGGGTGGAACAATGACCCTCAAGTCGGCATTGACCAGTTCTATCAACTCCATTTCTGCCGGATTCATGAAAGGAACTTCACCCAACTGGATTGAGGAGCAGGGCTATGAGGTTTATCCGCCCAGTGAGTTGGCCAACTGGATGCATAGTTTCGGTATCACCAGCCACTTGGAGCCCGTGCCATCGCTGAGCCTTGGCGTGAGTGAAATCACTTTGCGTGAAATGGTGGCCGCATATTCGGCCTTTGCCAACGGTGGTATGCGCGTGGAACCGGTGTATGTGACGCGCATCTGTGACAACAAGGGTAACGTGGTGGCTGAGTTTACTGGTCAGCAAACCGAAATTATGAGCGAAGAGACCTATTATAAAATGCTTTCTATGCTCATGAGTGTGGTGGATGCCGGTACGGGTCGTCGCTTGCGTTCTCAATATGGCCTCACTGCCGAGATGGGCGGCAAGACCGGAACGACCAACTTCAACAGCGATGGTTGGTTCATGGGATTCACGCCCGAACTGGTGACCGGAGTATGGGTTGGTGGCGAGGAACGCTTCATTCACTTTGTGAGCACCGCTATGGGACAAGGTGCCGAGGCTGCATTGCCTATTCTGGCGCTGTATATGAAAAAAATCTACCACGACGGTTCCTTGCCTTATTCTCAGAGTACTAAGTTCAAGTTCCCCAAAGACTTTAATCCATGCGCCGACGAACTGGGCCACATTGGCGGTGGCTGGTATGGCGGCGGAGGCGGCGGAGGCGGCGGCAATGCCGGTCCGTCGGATGAAGTGATGGAGGGAGCCTTCGACTAGAGAAATCTCTCAAAAAAACTACGGAAAAGTATCTTATTTTACTCGGAGTTGCCAGAAGGCAACGGCCGAGGCTGCTGCCACGTTGAGTGAGTCCACATCGTGCGACATAGGAATGCGCACCACATAGTCGGCTTGATTGATGGTGGCGTTTGGCAATCCGTCACCCTCAGTGCCCATAACGATGGCCAAACGCGGTTCGGCCGTGAGCCGTGGGTCATCAAGCGACGTGGAGCGAAGGGTCAATGCCATAGCAGCCGTTTTGAATCCCAATGTGTTTAATGCGGTGATGGGTGCGTCAAGCCAAGTCCACGGCACAAGAAACACCGAGCCCATCGACACCCTCACGGCGCGTCGGTTGAGCGGATCGCAACTGGTGGGCGTGAGCAGTACGCCGTCAATGCCGAGGGCTGCTGCCGAACGGAAAATGGCCCCGATGTTGGTTGTGTCCACCACACCGTCGATGACCACGATGCGGCGGGCGTCACGGCACACATCTTCCACACTGAGCGGCGCGGGCCGGCGCATGGCGCACAGCACACCGCGTGTGAGTGTGTAACCCGTGAGTTGCGCCAGCAGGTCACGTTCACCGGTATAGATGGGAATATTTCCACAGCGGGCAATGATTTCGGCGGCATCTCCGGTGATGTGTCGTCGTTCACACAATAACGACAGCGGTTCGTAACCTGCATTCAAGGCTACGTTGATAACCTTGGGGCTTTCGGCAATGAAGATGCCTTTTTCGGGCTCCAGCCGATTACGTAATTGCGCTTCGGTGAGTGTTCCGAACACTTCTACGCCCTCTTGCGCCAGCGATGTGATTTCAATGATTGCCATGGACGGTTGTATAAGTTTAGGTGTTACTCGTAGGTTACGGTATGGGTGGAAGTCAGGTCAATGACTTCGTTATTCCACTCACTGAGTAAGTACACGGGCCTAAGACCTGCGTAGTCACGTGGAATGATGAGCCGTGTCACGTTGTCCCATTGCGGTGCGCCGTAGTCGTAGGAGGCGTGCTCAAGAATCAGCCGGTTAGATATGATATCGAAGCGATAAAAACCACCACCGATACATTGCTCACCCGGCTCGATGAGCTCACGATGCAGATGCACCATGCCGAATCGCAGGTGTCCATCGCTGGTGAGAATGAATTTAGGGTGTAGGCTCATATTTTGAAATGTTATCGTTCATGTATGGGGCAAGGCGCTTGTTCGGAAAATAGTGTGGCGGACTTTTTCAATCCGCCACAACTTGTAATGCTCACATTGAGCGTTATTTCTTACGGTTGCGCACCGAGCGCGTAGCAGCGTTTCCACCGCTGGTCTTGCTCTTGATTTTGGCTTTGCGTTGCTTGATGCGATTCTCGCGTTTGCGCTCTTTTTCCACCTTTTCTTTGGTCTTGGCACCGCGTTTAGTGGTGCGAACGCTCTTGTCGGCATCCTTATTTTCTTCGTTGTTCACCTCTTCGCCACCTTCACTTTCTCCTTCTTCCAGGGCTTTTTCCTTGGCGGCCTTGGCGCGTTCCTGAAGTTCTTCGCGGGTGGGCACCCACAAGTCTTTGTTGAAGGCTTGCAAACGGTTCTCGATGCTATCTTGTGCATGCTTGTAAGGCTCATCCTCGGGGAACATCTGCCTCAGAGAGAGGTTGCGTAAGTTCTTGGTCTTGTAGATTTCACCGTCGTACATGCCTAACTTGAAGAAATCGTCAAGGCTGTAGCGCGACAGGTTGTTATCGTCATCAGTGAAGACATACTGGTTGGCAATGTAGGGACGGATGTCGTTGAGTTTGACCCAGAACATGGGATATTTGATGGCTTCGCCGCCAAACTCATCGGTACGGTGCAGGACGGGGCAAATGGCCTCGACGCGCGATTTCATCTGGTTGCTGCGTGTGTCAAACTCCCATCGTTCAATGATGTAGTAGGTGAGAATCTCATTGCCCGGGATGTCGGCATCTTCGATGTCGTATTTCGGATGCTTCTCATTGCTGCCCTTGGCTTCGGAATACATCACGTGGAAACGGTCGAGCATTTCGCCCACCTTGATTTTATATTCATCGGTGAACATCTCACGTCCGTCAAGGTATTCGTAGGCCGAGATTTGATCGTTGGCCAGCAAGCGCATGATGATGAAAAACAGGCTTTGTCCGTCCTCGTTGGGCTCTTCGGGGTAGTAAAGCGCCGGATTTTTGCCCACGGTGAGGTCGAGCTGGCGGTAGATGACTTTCATCCACTGGAGGTCGGCGTCGCTAGGAGTTTTTACCTCGTAGAAAGCCTGTTGGCGGTCGGTGATGGTCACGCCTCCGTCGTCTTTCTTCTTGCGGTCGTTACCGTCTTTTTTCACCACTTGTGCGCTGGCGATGCCAGATGTGAATGCTATTAGCAGCAGCGTGGCTATGATTTTGAACGTCTTCATAAGCTAGTTATGTCGTTTATATCATTAATATCAATTTATAATCACCTCCATGGGTGAGATGTCGCGGGTGATTCCGTCGGGACCTGTCGCCTTCACCTTGCTGATGTAGAAGCGCTTGCCATGTTGCAGTCGCTTGATGGCATTCTTCTGGCGCTCGCTGAAGTTGCTGCCGGCCGACACCTCGGGAATGGCGTTACCCATCTGGTCGAACATCACAGTTTCGAAACTGACCACCTTGTAGTCGATGTTAAGGATGTCGTCGTCGATGGCGGCGTCAAGTCCTTTGGCAGCGAGTAGCTGAGCCTTGGGGAAGGGTTTCCCGCCTTTGTATCGGCTGGGATTACCTTTGGCATCGGTCGTGGAGATGAATGGTGCCGGATCGGGCAGTTTACGCACACGGAAGGTTGTTGTGCCCACGTTGGTGCGTTGTCCGTCCATTTCGGCTGTCACAGTGATCACACATTCTGCGCCTACCTGTGTGGGATGTGCCACCCAGCCGTTGGCACCCTTGACAAGGGAGCCATTGGTCATCGTGGCCGCGATGGAACTTTCGGGAACACCGGGCACGGCAATTGACACGGGGTTGTTGATACCTGCATAGAACACATTCATCATGGTGGCGCTCACGGTGGCTAACGGATCGATGACGGTGTAGTCCGACTTGAAGTCACGCCGTGTGACGCTGCCGTCGCGTCCCACCACTTCGATATAACCCGAATATTCATGTTTGCCCGCCGAGGTGGCTCCCACTTCGTAAAGGCCCTTGTCGTTGCCCAGGCGCACACCGTTTACATATACGATGGGTCGCTGGGTGGTATCGACGGCTGCCAGCACGATGTTGGCGCTGTACTTGGTGCCGCGCATCACGATGCGTGACTGTGGTACCACGAAGGCGTTGACAAGGTTCACACGCAGGTCTCCCAAGTCCACGTTGGTGATAAGTTGGTTAAGCACCTCACCCTCAGCATAGCGCACATCGTTCTGCAACTTCGACAGCAATGTGATGGCGGCAATGGTGGGCATGTTTTCAAACATGGTCTCTTCCCACGACTTGTGGTTGCCTTCGCCACCAGCTTTGGTTTTGGGTGGGGTGGTCGATAGGGCTTGCTTTAGGTTGGTAATTTTCTGCTCATCGTCGAGAAACGAGGTGACGTATTCGCGATACTGGTCGATGAGGAGGCGCAGTTGCTTGCCCTTGTTGCCGGTGGGTGGCAACATGATTTGTGAAGCGGCATCAAGATTGTCGTTGTTTCGGATGTTTCTGACATCGGCTTCCTCACCGTCGGCAACACGCACGATTTCATATTTAATGGAATCAATATAGCTATATAACTTGTCGGTGGCCGCACGCACTTCGGTGGCCTTGTCGAGCCACACCTTACCCTTTCCGGGATTCTTTTGGTTAAACTCCTGTAACTGGGCGTATAGTGCTTGGTTACGGGCAGTAATGGTGCGGTTTGAACGCGACAAGCCATCCTCCACCTGACTGAATCCGTTGAGCACATCACTCGATACGTTCAACGCCAGCATGGCGGTGAGGACGATGTACATCAGGTTGATCATCTTCTGTCGCGGAGACATGCGACTGACCGATTGGTTTCTTCCTGCCACGTTGTTGTCGTATTATAGGGGTTAGTCTTCTGGGTTTTCTTCAAGGCCTTGCATGCCTGCCATGGGGCGATACATGTTCACTGTCATGGCCTTGATCATTTTCTCGTAAACACTGTTGAGCTGTTTCATGTAGCGAGCCATCTTCTCGGTCTCGTCGCAGTAGTGAGCGCTTTCGGCAGCCGATTTCTCGTACATGTCTCTGATGTCCTTCATGCTGCGGTTCACGCGGTCGATGCTGTCGAGCTGCGAACTGATGCTCTTGAGCTGGATTTCATAGATAGTGTTCAAGCCGCTGATATTGCGGTTGAGGGCGTCCATCTGCTGCACATAGCCGGTGGAACTTTCCGAGATGCCGCCACTGTTGTCGGTGATGGCTTTGTAGCTGGCGAGCAGTGTTTCGCTCACTTGGTTGAGGGCTGTGGTGGTCGAAGCCAGTCGTTCCATTTGCTCGCTGATGCCGGCCATCTGGCTCAGATATTGCTGAGTGGCGTCGGTGAGTTCGGCCATGCGGCTAAGTTGGTCGCTGGCTGCGGCCATCTTGGCGATGCTTTCGCTCAACGAGAGGGTGTCCTCGGGGCTGAGGTCAACGGCCGAACCGATGCCCACAGCGCCTTTGGCCTGAGCGCCAGTAACGGTGATGCCACCGGCAGTGAACCCGTCGGGAAGGACCTCGCCGTTTTCACCAGTGACGGCTCCACCACCACCGATGACGACAGTGCCACCACCGCCGATGCCGCCCGACATGTCGACTTGGTCTTCAGGGTCGTGAGTGGCAAGCACGGGGAACACTTCTTCCCACTTGTATTGTTTTTCGGGTCGGTCGAAAGCCGTGAGCAAGAACATGAGCACCTCGGTACCCATACCGATACTCAGCAGCGTGTTACCACCGGGCAAGTGAAGAATTTTGAACAGAGCACCCCAGATAACCACTGCAGCACCTATACTATAAGCAAAGTTGAAGAAACGCTGTCCGGTGTCACCGGAGAGAAATTTCGTGATTTGATTTCTACTCATTGTGTTGAATATTTGATTTGAGATTCAAGCTGGCTGGATGCCGTCGTTGAGCGGCGTGCATCGGTGTTGGCTATGTGTCTCAATTATTTTTTGCGTTTTGATTTGCCAAATCCCACTTTGGAGCGCACACATCTGAAGCCGATGTAGCTGCGTTGCTCATTCTGATATTCCCACATGCGGATGTCGCTCCGTATGTTGTGCGCCACATCTTTCCACGAACCGCCACGCACGATTTTGCGCGACATCTTGTAGGGGTCTTCCTGCGCCACATAGTAGCGATACTCAGGATTAAGGTCGCTGGTCATCTTGTCGATGCTTTCGGTGTAGGCGGTGCTGGTCCATTCGCTCACGTTACCGGCCATGTCGTAGAGGCCGAAGTCGTTAGGCTCATAGGTCTGCACCGGCGCCGTGATGATGTTGCCGTCCTTCACATAGTTTCCTTCCATGGGTTTGAAGTTGGCATAGAAGCAGCCGTCATCCTCGGTGATGGGCAACTCGCCCTCCCACGGATACTTGTTCTGGTCATATCCAGCGCGGGCGGCAAACTCCCATTCGGCTTCGGTGGGCAGGCGGAACGGTTCCACATAGACCCCCTCCTTGCCCAACGATTTCTTCAGGAACTCAGTGCGCCACATGCAGAAAGCGTTGGCCTGTTCCCAGCTCACACCCACCACGGGATGGTTGTTGTAGTTGCCGTTGGCGAAGTACATACGCACATAAGGCTCGTTGTAGGCGTTGTCGAAGTCGTTGACCCAGCAGGTGGTGTCGGGGTAGATGTTCACGATGTAGGTGTTCACAAAGTCGAACTCGCTCTGCAACGGACGGGTGATGGTCTGGCGGATGATGCGCCCGTCATCATCAATGAAAGCAGTGTCCTTGCTGATGGTGGGAGCCACGTTGATAACCTCATGGTCGGTGTTGTAGTCGCGGCGGCTTGCGTCGAAACGATGTTTGCGTTTTGCAGCCTCGGTGAGGTTGTAAATTTCGTAACGATAGTTCATTTGTGTGGCGTCAAGCTCCTTTTGGCCCGTGATGGGGTTGATGCGATACACGCTTTCGATGGCGCGTTCTTCATCCTCACTGGGGTTCTTCCAAGGGATGTTTTTGCTCCAGTTCAGGTGGGGAGTGACGGGGTTGCCGTCCTTGTCTTCCTCAATCTTGAAATCCTCGTTGCCACCATAGTTGGGGTCGGCAAGACGTTCGCGGATAATGGAGTCACGCACCCAGTAAACAAACTGTTTGTACTTGGAGTTGGTGATTTCGGTCTCATCCATCCAGAAAGCGTCGACCGAGATGCCATGAGCCGTGGAGTCCACACCCCACACCGAGTCGCG
Source organism: Muribaculaceae bacterium (assembly GCA_017619935.1). Taxonomy (GTDB): domain Bacteria; phylum Bacteroidota; class Bacteroidia; order Bacteroidales; family Muribaculaceae; genus Sodaliphilus. Next base: position 118,183 of record JAFZRJ010000019.1, read on the forward strand.
TTGTGATGGGCCTTCGCGCATGGAGCCAACGTCCACCAGCACCATGCCGTAAGGCACGGGCTCGCTGAAAGAAGTGGCGCCAACGCCAGTCACTTCACCACCGGCTGTATTGGCTCGCCTGGCGGCTCCGCATGATACCATCACAATTGCGATTGCAATTATCAACAAAATCTTTTTCATATTCTTTATTTGTTGGTTCTCTGTGCGCGCCAGAGAACTTGTTGTTTTACATAATTCTGATGCTCTTGTGGCTGTTCCGGTTTTTCTCACCCATGTCCAGCTTCACATTATACTGCAAGAACACCTCGTGGCTGCCCCCGCTGGTGCGGATGGCGCTGGTGGTGTAGTCGTAACTGTAACCCAAGAAGAAATTCTTGTAATCGGCTCCCACCATGAATGATACGGCATCTTGGTAACGGTATCCCACGCCCAGGCTCAGGAATTTGTTGTAGCGCACTCGGGCTGTGGCCTCGGCCTGCCAGAATTGGAAGTCGCTTTTCACCATTACTGATGGTATCACTTCAAATAACGTATTTTTAATGGGAATATTGCTACCAGCCATAAAATAATATATGCGGCCGGCATCAAATTCATATTGTTTTTCTTCGTCATTTTCCACTTTCATGGTGATGGTGGGTGCGGTGATGTGTGCTACCGACGCGCTGGCCCAGAACCACTTGTGGGTGAACATTACGCCACCCGAAATGTCGAAGGCCGTGCCACTCACCGTATTCAGGGGGATGGCATCGTCGGTGGCCTGGTGGGCCTCATCTCCTTCGGGCAAGATGACCAAGGAACCGTCAAAGGTCTGGTTGATCATGCCGGGCTGGATGCCTATGCTGAGGGTTCCTCCCAACATTTTCTTTTTCCATGACAGTTGAGCGTGTGCGTGAACACTCTTGTAAAGACCCATGCTTTCCTGTTGCAGCACCACACCGGTACCCCAGCGGCGGTTGAAGAACTTGAAGGGCATGTCGCCCAATGCCATGAAAGTCATGGGAGCGTGGCGTACGCCCACCCATTGCAGGCGTGCTCCAGCCGAAATGTGGATGAAGTCGGTGAGTCCTGTCGCAGCAGGGTTGTAGTAGGCTGGGACAGCCCAGTACTGCGTGAGCTGGGCGTCCACTTGGCCGTGGGCCGTGAAGCAAGCCATGGCTGTCATGACAACCGCTGCGAATATCTGTTTGCCGACTCTCATTCGAAGTAGAAGGTGAGCACCACCATATTGTTAGTAATTTTGTTCACACTCTCAGTGAAGCGTAGCATCCCGGGATCATCCTGCAGGTCGGGCCTGTTCTTTTCAAGCACATTTCTCAGTCCAAAGCAGAATTTCACTTCAGGGCAAAGTTTGAAAAATGGCAGGTAAAAGTCGCAACCTAGACCAATGGTGAGCATGGTGTCGAAGTTCTTGATGCGATACTGCTCGCTGCGGTCTTTGCTCACATCGCAAATGGGCATCACACCGCCGGTGAAGTAGGGGCGCATGTTGTGATAACGTCGTGCCGAGAACTTGAGGTCGATGGGCATGACGATGTAGGTGGATTTCACATTTTGCTGCTGCATGTAGTGCGAGGGCTCCAGAGCGTTGGGGTCACCGAAGCTGTTGCGGAATTTCACCACCTTGTTACCGAAGTACATACCTGGCGCAACACGCAGGTTGAAGTGGGTGCCCAGCCGCAGGTCGGCCAGCACATTCACGCAGAATCCTGGTGAGTGGTTGGGGACATCGGCCCACCACTGCTCACCGTCGGGGGTAATCATCCCGTTATTAATAATGTGTAAATCCTGGAAGTTGACACCGACCGAGAAGCCAAAGTGAATCAGCTTCAAGTCGGCATACTGTCGATTGAGTATCATGTCGTTGTCCTGAGCCATCACCGACAAGTTTCCGACGATGGCCAGCACGACAAGCATCATATTTTTCACTATAAATCGAAGCATTGTAACAACTATAACGCAAATTCGCGGGCATTATTGCAAATGGTGGAAGTTTTTTGTCAATAAAGCCGGTGAAACGAGCAACGGGCCCCGGTATTCTCCGAGATTTCCGAGCTATCTGTGTTCTCCTCCGAGTTCTCTGAGACCTCCGAGTTCTCCGAGAGATGCCTCTCTCAGAAAAAACCACCACAATTTTGAGGTTTTAAAAATAATAACTAATTTTACGGCCTAATTATAACCATAACATTGACCTATGAAGAAAACTGTTACATTGATGATGCTCATGCTGGCTTTTATCACCGCTTGGACGCAAGAACAATTACCTTCTTTCACTTCAGGAAAATTCAAGTATGAAATCGTTGACGCCACCAACAAGTGGGTGCAAATCGCTCCGAAAAGTTCCGATGCTGGCGGTTATGGCTCATTGCAGACCAGCGATTTCAAGAGCGAGGTAACCTATAATGGCGAGACCTATAAGGTCATGGGTATAGGGGCTTATGCTTTTTACAATTGTACGTTAAGCACCGGGCGCATCATGCTGCCTGAGGGCATGGTCTATATTGACGACTTCGCTTTCGAGGGTACCGAGGTGGGTACGCTGCGACTGCCGTCCACCATCCAGTATATTTCTGATTACGCTTTCAACGGTAACAAGTTTTCCGACATCAGCGTGGTAGCCAACAACCCCTATTTCGCTCACCTCAACTCCGACCAGGAAAGCCGAAACTTTACCGTGCTCACCAATAAGGAGCAGACAAAACTGCTGGTGTGTCCGGGAGCTAAGGCTCGCGAATACAATTCCGATGGTTCAACCACCTACATCACCACATACACAGTTCCGGAGCAAATCACCGAGATTGGTGACTATGCCTTCTGTGATAATAAAAACCTTACCCGTGTCACGTTCCACAACGGTATCACGCGCATTGGCGATGGGGCATTTTCGGGTGCTGCGCTTACGGGCGTGAACATTCCCAATCCCGATTGTGTGTTAGGAAACGCCTGTTTTCAGAAATGCACCTCAATGACTAGTGTACGTCTGCCGCAAGGCATGAAACGGTTGGGACGACACGTGTTTTTCTATTGCACTGGCCTGACGAGCCTCACACTGCCTGAGGGCATGGAAGAAATCGGGATGATGTGCTTTGGCAGTTGCAACCTCAGCACCGTGAACTTGCCCAGTACCATGGTCAAGCTCGACACTTGCTCCATGCAGGACAATCCGTTCACCAGCTTTGACCTGAAAAATGTGAAATGGGTGGGCTACCAGTGCTTCAGCATGTGCAACAACCTTACTTCGCTCACTGGCAACGGCAAAGTAGAACGCATCGACGGCCTCGCCTTTGCGCGCTGTAACGGTATCACCAATCCCACGTTCCTCCCCGAAGGTGTGAAAACGATGGAGATGAACGTCTTTTTCCGTACGCCCAATTTTGAGTCGCTCACCATTCCCAGCAGTGTAGAGTGCATGGAGGGAAGTCCCGCCTATTTGGACAACAAATGCAAGGAATATCGTGTGGCGGAGGGCAACACCCATTTTGTGGCGCTTGACAGCTGCATCTATGCCACCAATGGCTACACCACGCTGCCCGATGGCACGGTATGGCCCGCACTGAGCGATGCCGGCACCACCCCCACCGCGCTGGTGGGCGTGCCCACTGCTCGCGACAACAAAGTGCTCACCATCCCCGAGGGTGTGACCGTGGTCTGCAACCAGGCGGCTCGCGCCGTGCCTCTCACCGAAATTTATATGCCCAGCACCATGACCGAATTGCGCAAAATGTGCTTCACTGGCATTTCCACTGTCACCAAGGTTACTTGCATGGCTGTAAACCCGCCCGCAGTGGGCGAGAGTGCCTTCTCAGGAGATACCTATGGCAACGCCACCCTCTACGTGCCCATGCGCTCCCTTGAGGCTTACCAGAATGCCGATGGCTGGCGTCAGTTCCAGCACATCGAGGGCATTGACACAGGCGATGAACCAAGTGTGCCCGGCGACCTCAACGGCGATGGCGCTGTGGATGTGGCCGACGTGAACATCTGCATCAACATCATTTTGGAGATTGACAATGACCCCGAAGTCAAGGCGCTTGCCGACCTGAATGGTGACGGCACGGTGGATGTGGCCGATGTGAACGCTATCATCAACATCATTTTGCAGTAAAAGATAAACTCCGATACCTCCGAGTTCTCCGATTTTCCCGAGACAAACAAGAACAAAATAAACCCTATTATTTATTAACCAAATTCAATTTCTATGAAAAAATTAACTTTACTTTTTAGTGTGCTGATGGCTTGGATTGCCTTCAGTGCGCAGGGCGATCCCGTAAAGGTGGGCAACCTCTATTACGAGATTCTTGACGCAGATGCCAAGACAGCCGAGATTGTCGCACCACCAAGTGGCACTCCTTATTCTGGCGTGCAGAATGGATGGTTTGCAAAGTCCGTGACCATTGATGGTGAAACCTATACCGTTGAAACCGTGGGCGAAGGTGCCTTTGAGGGTGCAACATTTAGCCCTTATGCCAACTCATCAGGTGTAGCCACTTTTTATATGATTGCCGTCCCGATGAAAGTGATTAAGAAAGATGCTTTCAAGGACATAACAGGACGTTCAGATGGCAATATGGGCATTCGTTTCACGACCAATGTGTGTACGGGTAACGTCACGGGGGCATCGATGTTGACCGAAGTGGAACCCGGTGCGTTCCGTGGTGCCCACATCCGTGGTTTTGTGGCTACTGGCGGCAGTGGAGGATACAGTCACACTACAGCTTTCTCTAATGGTCCCACTGGACTTTATAACACCAACACCAATACCATTATTAGCGCACCGGCCGATATGCGCGCCGATGCCAGCATGGGAAGCAATGGTGGCTATGGCGGCTATGCCACCTCTGTGACGTTCAACAGTGCTGCTCTGGAAGTGGCCGACTATGCTTTCTGGGGCAACACCCACATTAAGACCATGACCATGAACGAAGGCTTGACCAACATCGGCAAGCAAGCGTTCTATGGTATGACTGCATTGCAGACTCTCAACATCCCTAGCACGGTGACAACACTGGCTACCGATGCTTTCGAGGGTTGCACGGCTATTGCAAATCTCACTTGTAACGTGGCTACTCCTCCTGCAGGCGTGGTCTTTGAGGACGCTGTTTACGAACGCATCCGCGAGAGCGGTAACATCACCGTTCCTGCTGAGAGCCTCGATGATTATCAGGCCGACCCCAACTGGGGTAAGTTCTGGGCTGTGCCCCCCACCCCCACGAAGTATGCCATCACCATCGATGAGAATATCCAGAACGGCACCTTGGCAGCCGACAAGACCGAGGCCGAGGAAGGCGAGACCGTGACCCTGACCGCCACCCCCTCCGAGGGCTACCAGCTCAAGACCATCACCGTCAATGGTGTGAACACCAATGTCGTGGCACCTGTGGACGAGAACAACCAGTTCACCATGCCAGCCGACGATGTAATCGTGACCGCCGAGTTCGAGGAGATTCCTCCCACGGCGTACTCCGTCACCATTGACGACGGCATCCAAAATGGCAACGTGGAAGCCGACCTGGCTGTGGCCTATGAAGGTCAGACCGTGACCCTGACTGCCACTCCCGCTGAGGGATATCAGCTCAAGAGCATCACCGTCACTCCCGAAACTCTTGAACTTTTGGTGGAAGTCAATGACAACTCGTTCATCATGCCCGCCGACAACGTAATCGTGACCGCCGAGTTCGAGGAGATTCCTCCCACGAAGTATGCCATCACCATCGATGAGAATATCCAGAACGGAACCGTGACAGCCGACAAGGAAGAGGCCGAGGAAGGCGAGATTGTGACCCTGACCGTCACTCCAGCCGAGGGATACCAGCTCGAGAACATCACCGTCACTCCCGAGACGCTCGACCTCGAAGTGATTGTGGATGAGAACTACCAGTTCACCATGCCGGCCGACAACGTGACCGTGAGCGCTACCTTCTCGTTGATTCCTCCCACGATGTACACCATCACCATCGATGAGAATATTGAGAACGGTACCGTCACAGCCGACAAGGCCGAGGCTGAGGAAGGCGAGATTGTGACCCTGACCGTCACTCCAGCCGAGGGATACCAGCTCGAGAACATCACCGTCACTCCTGAGACGCTCGACCTCGAAGTGATTGTGGATGAGAACTACCAGTTCACCATGCCGGCCGACAACGTGACCGTAAGCGCAACCTTCAGCGAGATTCCTCCCGTCATTGTGGAGAACGCCATCACTTTCGAAGCCGAGATTGAGCACGCCACCATCGAAGTGAGCGTGGAAGGCGAAGCCATCGAGAGCGGCGAACTCGTAGCCGAAGGAACCGAGGTGATCGTTACCGTCACACCTGAGAACGGATACAAGGTGGCCAGCGTGACCGTTGAGACCGTGGACACCGCCGAGCCCGACGGACCCGCCGGAATGCCCCGCCGTGCCGATGTGAACGTGAATGGCGAAAACAATGTCTACACCTTCGACATGCCCGGTGAGCCCATCAACATCAACGTGACCATGGAACAGGAAGTCACCACCGGCATTTATGATTTGAACGTCAATGGCAACAAGGGCGTGAAATATGTCAACGTCATGGGTCAGGTAAGCGACCGTCCGTTCAACGGCGTGAACATCGTCATCGACGGCGACAAGACCTACAAGGTGATCAAATAAGCCTCTGACTGAAAACCACAATCAAGGCTGAGCCTTAAACCACAAGTGGCGCGACCCTCGCATGAGAGCCGCGCCACTGCTGTAATAGTGCTGAAAGCACTTATTCTCACCTCTTTTTTGCGTCTCAACTCCGGCGATGAAAGGCATTGAAGATGCCCAGCGGGTCGAAGACCCTGCATCGTGTTAAAGACCATGCGAGAGGGCCGAAGGTCCTCGCTGCTTGGTCCATAGCGACGACACTGGACGGTGCGTCGAAGACGAACTTCATGTAACTTCCTTGCTTCTTTCGTTTATTATGTGTAATTTTGCGTAAACAATTCCATTAAGCATTATGAGTGTCACCATTTCATTGTTTCACATCGTTATCAACACTCTTGGACGCAAAATGACCATCCCTGACGAGACCAGCGAGCACATGTATAAATACATTGCTTCGATTGTCAAAAATAAAGGGTGCAAACTCTTCCGTATAAACGGAATAGGAAATCATATTCACATTCTTGTGGGATTGTCTTCAAATATTGCATTGAGCGATATTGTACGCGACATCAAACAAGGGAGCAGTAAATGGGCGAAACAACAGACATATTTCCCAAACTTTAGAGGTTGGGGCAAGGAGTATGGCGCGTTTTCATGCAGTGTGCGTGACATAGAGTCCATTATTAATTACATCAACAATCAGCGCATTCATCACAGGCAGAATTCTTTCGAGCAGGAATATCAAGACATGGTTGAGCGTTCTGGGCTTGAATGGAACGACTTACGGCTCACATGATGAAGTTCCTCTCCGAGGCACCCCCCATACCAACGACCAGAGACCAAGCGGCGCACATCTTCGATGTTGCTTGCATGGTCCTTAACATGATAGGCCTCAACGAGGCCATACACGTCTCAACTTCGACGCTGATAGCGGGTCGAAGGCCCAGCATCGTGTAATAGTGCTGAAAGCACGACACACCATAGCCCGGGGTGAGCCGTATGGCGTAACCCCGGAGATAAGGATACACACTCCATACACGCAAGCCCAGAATGAGGCGGCACAACTTGTGTCGCTCTTTCAGAGCTTCGATTTCTTTGGGTGATATTCTTCCACACTGGGGTTTCGCTATCGCTCCACCCCAGACTAAATTGTTCCGTGCTTTCAGCACTTATTCTCACCTCTTTTTTGCGTCTCAACTCCGGCGATGAAAGGCATTGAAAATGCCGGCGGGTCGAAGACCCGGCATCGTATTAAACGTGAGTTCGATGAAAGCCAGAGGCTGGTTGGCAGTTGGTCCCCCAACTTGGGGAGGGTGGTTGCTAACGTGGTGATTATCAATAAATAATTTCGCCGGTGGCGATAGTGTGACGGAGGGTTGTTTCTTCACTGTCAAGTCTCCGACTTGTCACTTTGCACACTTATTCTCTTTCTCAATATGTTGTCTTGTTGGCTGTCACCCTACCTTTTTGCGACTGTTCCCTGAAAGGAATCAATCGACTTCGTGGTTGTTTCCAAACACTTTTACCGGATAATACTATTTTTTGGGGGGCCAAAAAAATGAAATTTTGGAGTTATATTTGCAATATTCAAAAAATATGACTAGTTTTGTGGCAAAATAGTTTTTTAATTCACGTTATTTGGGGTGCTAGCCCCTGATAACAATTGTTTAATTTAATATACTTTATTCATTATGAGAAAGTTATTACTTAGCGTTTTTGCTTTGGCTGTCGCCATAACAGCGGCAGCAGCTCCTCAGATGTTTGACCGCAAGGCCAGCATCAAGGCGCATGCTTTTGATGGACAGATTGAAAAATCTGCAACAGCTCGTCCATTCAAGGCTCCCGCCAAGAAAATCAGTACTTATGCTGATATTCCTGGAACGTATGTGTGCTACTATGCTAGTTACTTTGATGATTACAAATCCACTTACTGCACGGTAACCATCGAGCAAGGTGAGACCGCCACCGACCTTATCATCAAGGGTTTGTGGGGCTCATGGACAAAGGACTTGAATGCCACGCTTGACACTGAAAACGGAACCATTACCATTCCTCGTCAGTCACTTTATGAGTATACAGGTGATGATCCCGCTGACTTCGTTAACGTTAATGATACGGATGCAGCTGTTACTGCCACTGTCTATTCTGATGGTATTGTCTTTGACAATCCCTGGGGTGCTTTGATTACTAGTGGCGATAGCGAAGGATACTATTATGTGATTGGCGTAGGAACCATGTTCTTGGAGCCCAATGCTAAGATGGTTGATACCAAAAATAACGAGACTTTGCTGTATATTGAACAATCTAATGACACAGTTACGATTGGTAATTTTGGTGGCATAGGCGTTGATATTTATGCTATTTTGATGGCAGACTCCACATTTACGATTCCATCACAATTTGTGGACTCTTCAACGAATGGTGATTTCTATACCACAGATATTTCCACCTGGTACTTTGGAGAACCACAATTTGGTAATTTTGGCAGCATTGATGGAGTAGGAACAGAAACCACTCTAACATCTGATCTTGATGGCTATGGCTGGACAGCTGGAGCAACCACCGGTTATTGGTATGGCCAAATGTCCAATTTTATGATCACACGCCTTGATGAGGATGTGTTTGTTTATCCTGTAGCTCCCGCCTTGTATCTGGCTGGCTCAATGACCAACTGGGCAACTGGCAAAGAGGCCATGACCCTGGGTGAGGATGGCAAGTTCTCCATCACTAAGGAAATGGAAGCCAACGCTGAGTTCAAGTTCATCAACGAGAACGATGAATGGATTGGCGGTGACGCAGAAGGTAATTTCATCGTTCAGAAAGAGCAAGTGGAGAACGGCACCGAGCTGACTCTGTTGGTTAACGCTGGCAACAACTTCCAGATTCCTGTGGCTGGCACTTGGACGCTCACTGTTGATCCCGAGACCATGAAGTTGGTCATCAGCGGTGAATGGAACGAACCCGCTCCCGAACCGGTAGATGTCTATATCCTGGGTGAAGTCAACGATAATGGCTGGGGTCCCAACGTGGGTCTGCAGATGACCAAGGCTGAAGATGCCAACATCTATACCGCCGATGTCACTATCGACGGCCGCAACGATGGTTACAACTACTTCAGCTTCACCACCAAGTTGGCCGAAAACGCTGACGACTGGGGAGGCATCGCTTCTTATCGCTATGGTGCTGAGACCAACAACTTCGAGGTAACCGAGGCATTGCTGGGTACTGACCTGACAGTGCAAGCCGGTGAAAACGCCTTCAAGATTGCTAAGGGTGACTATAGCCTGAGCCTGAACCTTGATGAGTTGAAGCTCGTTGTTACCAAGAAGGCCGCTTACAAAGAAGGCGACGTGAATGGTGACGGCAAGGTGGATGTGGCCGACGTGAACTGCGCCATCAACATTATCCTTGAAATCAAGACTCCAGAGGATTATGTTGGCAATGCTGACCTTAATGGCGATGGCAAGGTGGATGTGTCCGACGTGAACTTGATCATCAACATCATCTTGGCAAACTAATCCACATTTTTAGAGAATAATAGTCCGTAAGAGAGGGATGGGTGACAACACCCACCCCTCTTTTTATGAAAATGGTGTGATGTTGTGCCGCTCTTTCAGAGCTTGTTTTTTATCTGATGTTTTTTACACCGGGGTTTCGCTGTCGCTTCACCCCGGGCTAGTTTGTATCGTGCTTTCAGCACTCCATTCCCGCCTTTGTTTCACCCCGGGCTAGTTTGTATCGTGCTTTCAGCACTCCATTCCCGCCTTTGTTTCACCCCGGCCTAATTTGTGTCGTGCTTTCAGCACTTCATTTTCGCTGTCGCTTCACCCTGGGCTAATTTGTATCGTGCTTTCAGCACTCCATTCCCGCTGTCGCTTCACCCAAAGCTGGATTGTGCCGTGCTCTTGCATTGCATAACGTCAATTATTGGCATTCCAAATTTTTTGATTACTTTTGCAAAAAAACTTATGGCAAGCAGTCTGACAAAGAACTATATTCACATAATTTTTCACAAGCATTCTCATAGTTCGGATATTCAATCTGGAGATTTAGACCAAGTGTTTGCATATATCAGTGGAATCATTTGGAATCTTAAAGGTACACCAGTTATTGTGGGTGGTGTGCATGACCATATACACATTCTTACTACTTTGCCGAAAAACGTCAGTTTGGCTGATTTCGTAAGAACCATTAAGGCAGAGTCAAGCAAATGGATAAAAAGTCAAAGTTCATTTTATAAAGAGTTCGCTTGGCAGAATGGTTATGGAGCGTTTTCGGTAAGTGCATCTCAGTTAGACATCACCAAACAATATATCAAGACTCAAGCTGAGCATCATAGGGGGAAAACATTTATAGATGAATACAAAGCATTTCTTGAAGCGTATGATGTTGATTACGATGAAAGATATGCATTTGGCGATTAGCAGTGCGCTGAAAGCGCTATACAAAATAGCCCAGGGTGAGCCGTGAGGCGTAACCCTGGGGGAAAAGTCGACCCCATAAGAAGCAAGCCCTGAAAGGGCGGCACAATGTTGGTGTGTGATGTTTTTTCGCCGGTGGGGCTGTTTGGTTATCGCTGGTGGCGATAATGGACGGTGGGGTTAGTTCAATAGGATGGCGTTGATGACGGCGTTGACGTCTTCCACGTCGACTTTGCCATTGAGGTCCACGTCGCATGCGGTGGCGTTGGCGCCCGCATAGCTCAAGTTCAGAATCTGATTCACCAGAATGTTGACGTCTTCCACGTCGGTCTTTCCGTCATAATTGACATCGGTGTTTATGACGTCCTCCTGAATCTTGGTGAAGACCGACCATTTAGGGTGTTTGCGGTAGGCTTGTACACATCCCTTGGGTACATAGAGGACGCAAGTGCTGGTTTCCACACGGCTGAAATGGCTTGACCCCACAAACTCGATCTGGTTGGGGTCCTTGATGCGGCTGTGAATGGCGGCAAGGCTCACGCATCCGCTGAAGACGGCGCCTTCCATTCTTTTCAGCTCAGAATTCAAGGTAATTTCTTCCAGCTTGTTGCAACTATAAAAAGCTGAATTCAGCGTTCTGGTGGTTTTGGGCAGGACGACGTTGCGAAAACCACAATATCGGAACGCGTTATAGTCCATACTCTCCACACCCTCGTAGATGATGATGGTGCTCACCTTGTAACAGAAATCAAAAGCATGGTTGGGAATGGTCTTGATGCCATTGCCAATGATGATCTTAGTGGCGTCGGGGAAGGGTGGGTATCCGTCCAAATTATCGGAAATGAGCTCGGTGACCGTGTTGGGGATGAGGGCGGTTTTAATGCGTGAACATCCTCTGAAGGCCGATAAATCAATGGTCTTGACGCTGGCAGGGATGACTAGTTCGCTGGCCGTGCAAGCTGCAAAAATAAAAGGCTTGATGGTGGTGATGCCATCGGGGATGTTGATGGTGGTGAGCAACTTGTCGTTCAAATACAGGTTTTTGGCCTGCGACAGCGGATTCATGTTGAAGTTGTCAAAATCGCGCATACACCAGAACGCCAAGTCGTCGATGTAAATTCGTTTCAACGAAACGCAATCGTCGAAAGCGAAGTCCTCGATGGTTTTGACATTCTTGAAGATGTTGATTTGCTCTATGCCGGAGTGGGCGAAAGCCAAAGCCCTGATGGCCGTCACGCTATTGGGGAGGGTGATTTCTTTGAGATTGGCGCAGTGGAAGAAAACGCCCGATTCTATCGACGTGAGATTGTTGCCCAGAGTGACTTTTGACAACTTTGGACAGTTGGCAAAAGCTCTTGCGCCGATATAGTTCACGCTGTTGGGTATCGTTATCGTGGTGAGCAAAACGCAACCTTCGAAGGCGTTGGTGCCAATGGTGAGAAGCGAGGCGGGCAAGGAAACACTTTCAAGAAACTCGGCATCAAGAAAACATTGATTGTCGATCTCGTTGACAGTATAGGAAACACCCGAATAAGTCACTATTCTCGGAATGGTGACCGTGCCGCTGTAGTTGGGCCATTTTGCCACAACCTTGACCGTCTTGGCTCCTGTAGCCTCGTAGCTGATACCGTTCACCGTGAAAGCGTTGGCCTGCAGCGCAAACAGGGCGAACAGAATGAAAAGTGAGTAAAAATGTTTCATAAAACCACTTTACTATATCACTATTAACGTAAAAAAACGTCGTTTATTATAAGCTGGCTCAATTAATTCACCTGATGGTTCTTGAAACGTGGTGCGATGGGAAGTGGGAAAAACTGTGTAGGTACCCATAAGACAGATGGAAATCGGGAGTCTCGCAATCGTTTGCATTTATAATTTTATGGAATGATGGCGGTCGCGGTTGTTATAGCCGAGTAAATGCACTAATTTTACAAGCAAACTATGAAAAATCAACCAAACCAACATATTATGAGATTAAAATTTAATATTGACTATCGTGCCGCATACGGTGAGAACCTGGTGCTCAATGTCTTGACCGGCAGCGGTGATGAAGTGAAGAAGCACGCCATGCTCACGCACGATGGGCAGGTGTGGGTCTGCGAGATAGAAGCGCCTGTGGGAAGGCAGCACATGGACTATTACTACAGCGTGGAGCGCGATGGCGCACCCGTGCGCCATGAATGGCTAGTGGTACCGCATCGCCTCGACTTGGCGATGAGCGGAATGCGCTGTGTGGCCTATGACCACTGGAACGACATCCCCGACGACAGTTATCTTTACAGTTCGGCCTTTACCGATTGCGTGTCATCGCGCACTCGTGCCGAAGTTCCCGCCGTGGAGTGCGACTCCGCCGTGCGCATCAAGGTGCGTGCCCCGCAGTTGCGCAGCAATGAGCGCCTGGTGATGGTGGGCCGTGGCAAGGCTTTGGGCGACTGGAATCCCGTCAAGTCGCTGGACATGGTAGAACATACCTACAATGAGTGGGTGGCCACCATCAACACCGATGCGCTGGACTCTCAGTTGCTGGAATTCAAGTTTGCCATCGCCGACCGTGAGCGCGACGCCTCGCCTGTGTGGGAGAACAGTGACAACCGCACTATCGTACTGCCGTCGATCAGTAAGGGCGATGTGGTGGTTTATGAACTGGCACAAGCCCATTTCCCGCTTTATCCCGTGAAACTGGCAGGAACCGTGATTCCCATTTTCTCGTTGCGTAGCGAGAAGAGTTTCGGTGTGGGCGACTTCGGTGACCTCAAGCGTATGATTGACTGGGTGGCCAGAACAGGCCAACGCGCCTTGCAGGTGCTGCCCATCAACGACACGACCATCACTGGCACTTGGCAAGACTCCTATCCCTACAACAGCATCAGCATCTATGCGCTGCATCCGCAATACTTGGACCTCAATCAGTTGCCGCAGTTGCAAGACGCACTGAAAGTCACCCAGTTTGAGGAACTGCGCAAGGAACTCAACGCGCTGCCGCAGATTGACTATGAACGTGTCAACAACGCCAAGCGAGAGTACATGCAACTGCTCTATGAGCAGGAAGGTGCTAACGTGCTCAAGAGCGAGGAATACAAGACATTCTTTAATGCCAACAAGGACTGGCTGGTGCCCTATGCCGCCTTCTGCCACTATCGTGACCTGTACGGAACGGCCACGTTCAGCCAGTGGCCTGACCACCGCACCTTTGAGGACGGTGAGCGCGCCGCCATGAGCAATCCGCGTGCCAAGTTGTATAAGGAAGTGGCCTATTGGTACTTTGTCCAATTCTTCCTCGACCAGCAGATGCGCAGCGCCCATGACTACGCGTTGAGCAAGCATGTGGTGCTCAAGGGTGATATCCCCATCGGCATCAGCCGCGACGGTGTGGAAGCATGGGTTGAGCCTAAATACTTCAACCTCAATGGTCAAGCAGGTGCGCCACCCGATGCTTTCTCGGCCAATGGCCAGAACTGGGGATTCCCCACCTACAACTGGGATGCCATGCTGGCCGATGGTTGCACATGGTGGGTAAAGCGCTTCCGCAAGATGTCGCAATACTTCGATGCCTATCGCATTGACCATGTGTTGGGATTCTTCCGCATTTGGGAAATTCCTATCGATGCCGTGCATGGGCTGTTGGGGCAATTCTCGCCGTCACAGGGCATGAGCGCCGATGAGATTCGTGGTTACGGCTTGAATTTCCAGGAACAGCTCATGACCGAGCCGTTTATTGCCGATTGGGTACTTGACCGCGTGTTTGGTCCACATGCCGATTTGGTGCGTGAAAAATATGTCGAGCGTGTCCACGACGACATCTATCGCATGAAACCCGAGTATGATACCCAGCGCAAGGTGGAAGCCGCCTTCTGCGGTAAAGACACCGACGATGACATCTGGGTGCGTGACGGTCTCTATTCGCTCATCAGCGATGTGCTCTTCGTGCGTGACCGCAAGAATCCGGGACTCTATCATCCACGCATCTCGGTGCAGCACGACTTCATCTATGAAGCACTCTACGGCAACGACAAGGAGGCGTTCAACCGCCTGTATAACGACTACTACTATCACCGCAACAACGATTTCTGGTATCATGAGGCGATGAAGAAGTTGCCCAAACTGGTGCAGGCTACGCGTATGCTTGTATGCGCCGAAGACTTGGGTATGGTGCCCGACTGTGTGGCGTGGGTGATGAACGAATTGCGTATCCTGAGCCTGGAAATCCAGTCGATGCCGAAGGATGAAAAACTCAAGTTCGGCAACTTGAACAACAATCCTTATCGCAGTGTGGCCACCATTTCCACCCATGACATGAGCACTCTGCGCCAGTGGTGGGATGAGGACTGGGAACAGACCCAACAGTACTACAGCAGCGTGATGTGGCGTGGCGATGCCGCCCCGCATCCTCTGCCGGGCTGGTTGGCTAGCGACATCGTTCGCAACCACCTCACCTGTCCCTCAATTCTGTGTCTGCTCTCGTTCCAGGACTGGATGGCTATTGACGAGCACCTGCGTCTGGCCGATGCCGATGCCGAGCGCATCAATATCCCGGCCAATCCGCGTCACTACTGGCGTTACCGCATGCACCTCACGATAGAGGAACTGATGGGTTCGACCAGTTTCAATGCTAAAGTTAAAGACATGATTACTCAAAGTGGACGAAAATGAAAAAAATAGCTATTTTGGCATTACTCGCTGTAGTGCTTTTACCCTTTAATGTCAAGGCTGTGGATGAAATCGTCTATACTCCCGACAACACCACTTTCACGCTGATTACTCTGGCTGATGCCAAGGGCGTGACCCTGCGCCTTTACAACACCGGTACGGGTGGAGAACCCGTGCAGACCCTGGCGATGAAGTCAAGGTTGCTCGAAACCGGTTACCTCCAGTGGACCCTGAAAGTGAAAGGCGACATCAAGGGACGTTTCTACACCTTCGACGTGCAAAACGGTAATGGGCAATTCCAGGGCGAAACTCCGGGTATTGCCGCAAAGGCTGTGGGAGTGAACGGCCGTCGTGCCGCCGTGGTTGATTTGCGCGACACCGACCCGCTGGGCTGGAGCTACGATGTGCGCCCTGCCATCGACGCGCGTGACCTTGTCATTTATGAGATGCATCACCGCGATTTCTCCATTGACGAGTCGAGCGGTCTGAGGGCGAAGGGCAAATATCTGGCGCTCACCGAGCCCAAGGCCATTGAGCACCTCAAGGCGTTGGGTGTGAACGCCGTGCACATCCTTCCGTCGTTTGACTTTGCTTCAATCGACGAGACGCGCCTGAATGTGCCACAATATAACTGGGGCTATGATCCGGTGAACTACAACGTGCCCGAGGGCAGTTACAGTACCGACCCGTTCCGTCCCGATGTGCGTATACGCGAATTCAAGTTGATGGTGCAGGCCCTTCACAAGGCCGGCATTAAGGTCATTCTTGACGTGGTTTATAACCACACGTTCAACATCGACGGCAGTAACTTCCACCTGACCATGCCCGGCTATTACTACCGCAAGAATCGTGACGGTTCTTATAGCAACGGCAGTGGTTGTGGCAACGAGACGGCCAGTGAGAGGACTTATATGTACAGGTTCATGATGGAGAGCGTGAAATACTGGGTTGATGAATATCACATCGACGGATTCCGCTTCGACTTGATGGGCGTACACGACATTCAGACGATGAACCTCATCCGCTTCGTTTTGCCCGATGACGTCTTCATTTACGGCGAGGGTTGGTCGGCAGGCGATTGCGCCTATCCGAATGAGTTGCTGGCGATGAAGAACCATGTGGCGCAGATGCCGGGCATTGCCGCTTTCAGCGATGACATCCGCGACGCTCTGCGCGGCCCCTGGAACAGCGATGAAAAGTCGGCCTTCTTGGGCTGTGTGACAGGCAACGAGGAGAGCATCAAGTTCGGTATTGTGGGCGGCGTGCAGCATCCGCAGGTTGACTTGAAGAAAGTGAACTACAGTGATGTGAACTGGGCCGTACAACCCACGCAGATGATTGCTTATGTGAGTTGCCACGACGACATGTGTCTGGTGGACCGCCTGAAAGCCAGCATCCCCGGCATTACGACCGATGAGTTGATTCGCCTTGACTTGTTGGCGCAGACGGTGGTCATGACATCGCAAGGCGTACCTTTCATGCTGAGTGGTGAGGAAATGCTGCGCACCAAGAAGGGTGTTCACAACAGTTACAACAGCCCCGACAGCATCAATCATCTGGACTGGAACAACCTGCAGCGTTATCCGCAGGTGATGAACTACTATAGCCGCCTTATTGCCATGCGCAAGCATCATCAGGCGTTCCACATGGGCGATGCCGACCAAGTGCGTGAGCACCTGGAGTTCTTGCCGGGTGGTGATTGCCTGGTCGCTTTTGTGCTGAAGAACCATGCCGGCAATGACGAGTGGAACGACATCTACGTGGCTTTCAACGCCAATCGTGAGCCTCGCACCATCGATGTGCCTGCAGGACAATATACGGTGGTGTGCAGCGGTGGTATGATTGATGAAAACGGAATGGGTGAGGTGAAAGGCGGCAAGGTCGTCGTGCCGGCCCAGAGCGCATTGATTATTCATAATTGAGCTGACTGATTAGAGAAATGGACAAGCAGTTGTTGGATCAGGCCCGCCAAGAGTGTGCCTATGGGCAGAAGCGCGGACTTCATTTCATCGTGGCTTCGGTTGTGATTTGGGCGCTGGTGGCCATCGTCCACTTGACCCATCTCCCGATTGAGACCAAGAATCTGATCACTTTCTGCTGCACGTGTCCGCTCATGCCGCTGGCATGGATGTTCTCCAAGTGGCTGGGTATCACTTTCAGTGACAAGGATAATCCGTTGTCATCATTGGGTATCGTTCTTTCGGTGGCGCAAATCCCTTATTTGCTCATTGTGATGTGGGCGTTTGCCGCTGTTCCCGACAAGATGGTCATGACCCTGGCCATGGTGTTCGGCGCCCATTTGTTACCCTTTGGTTGGCTTTACAAGTCGCGCATCTATTACATCATGTCATGCGTGGTGCCGATTATGGCACTTCTGGTGGGGTTATACTGCTCGCCTTTTGTTCTGGCGGTGGTAATGGTGGTGACCGAAGTGGTCTTTACCCTTCTTCTGCTAACTGAAAACAGGAATCTGAAATCGACAAACTGAACCTAAATATTTATCAAATATGAAAAAGTCATTTTTAATATTGGCGCTGGTTGCAGCAGCCACCATGCATGCCGCCACGCTGAAGGTGGACCGCATTGAGCCTACCGACTGGTATGTGGGACTGAATAACGCTGTTCCTTCGGTTCAACTCATGGTCTATGGCCAGGGCATTCGTGACGCCGAGGTGACAACGTCCTATCCAGGAGTGGTGATTGACAGTCTTGTGCGTCTGGATTCCCCGAATTACTTGCTCATTTATATGAACATGGGCGGTGCCCAACCCG
The DNA here is from genome assembly GCA_017619935.1 of Muribaculaceae bacterium. Taxonomy (GTDB): domain Bacteria; phylum Bacteroidota; class Bacteroidia; order Bacteroidales; family Muribaculaceae; genus Sodaliphilus. The sequence goes on from JAFZRJ010000019.1 coordinate 136,630, forward strand.
GGGTGATGGACTTGAACTTCAAGTTAGGCAAGGCGAAGGCGACGGTCAAATACACGCTCAAGCAGCGTGAAATGCCGGGTAGCCGCCGCATCGGATTTTCCAACGCTGATGTGCTCTACATGCTTATGCCCGACCGCTTTGCCGACGGCAACACAGCCAACAATCAAATCAAGGGTATGCAGCCCTATACCAACGACCGCACCAAACCCAGTCTGCGTCATGGTGGTGATATCGAAGGCATTCGCCAGCATTTGGACTATTTCACGCAATTGGGCGTGACGGCGTTGTGGTTCACGCCAGTGCTGGAAAACAACTCGCCCGACGAGATGGGCCGTCAAAGCACCTATCACGGCTATGCAACCACCAATTATTATCGAGTTGACCCTCGATTTGGCAGCAATGAAGATTATCGCAGGCTCATTGATGAGGCGCACAGTCGCGGGCTGAAGGTGGTCATGGACATGATTTTCAATCACTGCGGTGACTATCATCCCTGGCTTAAAGATATGCCTTCAAAAGACTGGTTCAACCAACCCGATTACAAGGATAACTACTTACAGACGAGTTACAAACTCACGCCGGTAATGGACCCGTATGCCAGCGAGGTGGATTTGCGGGAAACGGTCGAGGGTTGGTTCGTGCCCTCGATGCCCGACTTGAACCACCACAACGTGCATGTGATGAACTACTTGATTCAGAACAGTATCTGGTGGATTGAGACGGTGGGCATCGATGGTATTCGCATGGATACCTATCCCTATGCCTACGCCGATGCCATGGCACGGTGGATGAAGATCCTTGACAAGGAATATCCCAACTTCAATGTGGTGGGCGAGACCTGGGTGGAGCGTCCGGCCTATACCGCCGCATGGCAGAAAAACAGCAAAATCGCCAAGGAAAACAGCTACTTGAAGACGGTGATGGATTTCTCGTTCTATGAAAAAGTGGACTCGGCCAAACATGAGCAGACCGATGGCTGGTGGCGCGGCTACAACCGTGTGTATAACAGCCTTGTCTTCGATTATCTTTACGAGAATCCGAGCAGTGTGATGGCTTTTATCGAAAATCACGACACCAATCGTTTCTTGGCCAATGGCAAGGATGTCAAAGCGTTGAAACAAGCGCTGGCTCTGCTGCTGACCATTAACCGTATCCCGCAGTTGTATTATGGCACCGAAGTGCTGATGAACGGCACTAAAGAGATAACCGACGGTTATGTGCGCAAGGACTTCATAGGCGGTTTCCCAGGCGATGAACGCAATGCCTTCACGGCGGAAGGCCGCACCGCCGAGGAGAACGATATGTTCAACTGGCTCTGTACTGTGCTGCACTGGCGGCAGGGTAATAACTGCATTATCCGCGGCAAGCAAACGCAGTTCATTCCTTATAACGGCATCTATGTGGTTGCTCGTCGCTACGGCGACCGCACGGTGATGACCATCATCAATGGTACCACAGAGACGCGCGAAATGCCAGTGGCGAGATATGTCGAGGTCATTGGCGACCATACCATGGCACGCGATGTCCCCACTGGCCGTCAGGTCAACCTCACGTCCAACCTCACAATGGGGCCTCGCGACGTGCTCATTTTGGACTTCTAACTAGAGATTCTAGATTCTAGAAAGAATAAAGGTAGCGCAACTCTCGTATGAGGGCTGCGCTACTGCACTATTATATTCGGGTAATTTTTTCCTGTTTTCTGGCAATATGGTGGACGAATGGCAAATTTTCCTTATTTTTGCAAAGTCATTTAGTATTGCTATGAAATATATCACGATTAACCATAAAAGCTATTTCTTATGAAAAAATTATTTCTCTTATTTGTGGCTCTTGTCGCCATTGCGGCAACTGCCTACTCGCAGAACGAACAGCAATGCGCCACGCTGCAGCATGGTGACGAGGTTTCCGTGTTTATCGGAACGGGGGGCTTTACCAATGCCTATAATGCTGCCGAGGATGGTGATGTAATTACTCTCACTGCCGGCACGTTCTCATTCAATAATGGTTATATTCAAAAGTCCATTTCGGTCTATGGGGCCGGATTTGAAAATGACGAAGAAACTGGAACCGCAGTCACCACCCTAGATGGAAAAGTATATATTTTTGTTAATGAAGGAGGGACAAAAGCGGGCATTCATCTTGAGGGTCTCTACTTCAATAATGACTTTACATTACGTAGTGGCAGTTTAGCAGAAACCTTGAAGGATTGTACTTTCAAGAAATGCTATTTCCAGAATACGGTTTATAACGGCATGGACACGCTCGATAACGTGGTTTTTAATCAATGCGTACTGATGGGAGGAATGAACGCAGGAAGTACATGGGGCGATGCGGCAAATGTGATAAAGAATGGTTATTTCACGCACTGCTTCCTTAATGGTCCAATTTTTGGCTATAATCCTGATTTAAGTTTTATTCTGCTGGATCATTGCATCAGTAATACGGTAGAATACATCGTTTATGGCCGCGGGAAAAAATTGGTTTGGACCAATAGCATTTTCACCGTTCGTAATGGCGGTAATACTCGTGGATTGACCGGCGACATGTCGGTGATAAAGAATTGCCTTGCACGGCCGTCTAATTATATAGATCCTACTGTGACTGTTGAAAATCTCTATGAGGATAGTGATATCTTCACCGATGAAGTGTCGGGAGACTATTCCTCGACCCGCACCTTCGAGTTGCTGCAGCCGAATACCTGGGTAGGAACCGACGGCACCGAGGTAGGGCTGCATGGCGGCACGGGTTGGAACAAGATACCCGGCATTCCCGTGGTGAAGAACCTGAAACTTAAGGTCAATGGCACGAAGTTGAACGTGACCTATGATGCCGAAGCGCGATGAGATGTGTAACCGACAAAAGCAAACGACCATGAACAGAATCAGGAACATACTGCTTGCTGCCGCCAGTGTCGTCTGCCTGGCGACATCGGCGCAGAAGAGCATCACGACCAAACTTTGTTGGATTGATGGTGACATCAGTTCGGCGCAGTCTGCGACTACGTCCTTCGACATCTCGGGGTTGCATCCCGGCGTACATTCTTACCATGTCCGTGTGCAGGACAATGAAGGAATGTGGAGCCCGGTAATGACCAAGTTTTTCATCATTTCACACGCCAGAGATGAAGATCCAGCGTCTTCAATCACCACTCGCGAGTACTGGCTTGACGGAAGATTTTCGAATCGCGTCACAATCAACCAGTCACAGGCGGTTATTGACATCGGTGCACTATCTGCTGGAGTACATTCGTTTACCATGCGTGTGCGCGATGATTTAGGCAAGTGGAGTCCATTAGTGACACAGTATTTCATCATTCCCCACGAGCCCGACAGTGAGGAGGTGATAGACCAGTGCAGATATTGGTTTGATGACAAGGAGCAGAACGCAAATGTGGTGGCTCTGGAAGAGGTGACTGGTGTTATTCAACTGAATATCGTCAACTTGTCACAGGGCGAGCATACCCTCAACTGGCAGGTGCGCGACAGCAAGAGAGTGTGGAGCAAGGTTTATACCGAGACCTTCAACATTTCTGAATATTTCCCGGGTGACGTGAATTGCGACGGCAAGTTTGATGTGGAAGACGTGAACGCCATTATTAACATTATCCTGGAGTTGAAGTCGCCTTCTGACTATCCTGGTATTCCCGACATCACCGGCGATGGCAAGGTGGACGTGGAAGACGTGAACGCCGTGATCAATGTTATTCTGATGGATTAAGTTTTCAGCCGTCAGACAAGTACATAAAAACGAGTAAGCAAGCGAAAGGACTTGCTTACTCGTTTACTTTTACCTATCTTTCGGACTGTTAGGACAGTATGATGTTGATAATGGCGTTGACGTCGCTGATGTCCACTTTGCCGTCGCTCACGAGGTCGGCATCACCAGGATAGTCGGCGGCGACTTTGAGTTCGAGGATGATGTTGATGGCTGCATTCACATCACTCACATCCACTTTCCCGTCACCGTCCACATCACCTTCGACGGGCTCTTCGGCCGGGGCAAAGGCGGCCAACTCATAGAATGCGGGAAAAACGCGACCATTGTTGTTGTTCCAGAGTCCAGCATTATACCACCCGGACGAAGTGACCGGATTATGCCAGTCCACGCCATATTCGTTGGCCTCGGGCCACCACCAGAAAAGACCGGTGACAACGGGGTGTTCCAACAACTTGGCGACTAATGCCGCAGTGAAAGCGCGTTGGCCTTCGGGCGTGATGGCATAGGTGTTGCCATAGGAATCGGCAGTAGTGGAATAATCATAATTGATGTTGGAGGGTTGCCAGTTGTTGTAGAATCCTGTTTCCACAATCATCACCTCTTTGGAGGGGAAATTGGTCTCTATTTGTAGTAGAGCGGTGTCCAACTGCTTCAAGCTATAGTGGTAGTAGGGATAATAGCTGAGTCCGATGATGTCGTAGTCAATACCTGCAATGGCACGGTAATAATTGTTCATAATCGTGATGTTTCGGACCAGTTCGGTGTGGACAATGATTTTTGCGTTGGGACACACTTCGCGGCAAGCCTTGTTGGCTTGCCGAAGCAACTGGAGGAAACGGTTGTCGTTATTGCTGTTGCCGGTATTGAACTTTTTCAGCTGACTGGTCGCCGTGCCGCGCGCTCCCCACAACATGCCGTAGCTGATTTCGTTGCCCGTCTGGATGTAGTCGGGGGCGGCTCCGGCATCAACCAATGTCTGCAAGCAGTCGCACGTGTATTGGTAGATGGTGTCGTAGAGTTGCTCGTCGGTGAGGTCTTTCCATGCATCAGGCGTATATTGCTTGGCTGGATCGGCCCAACTGTCGCTGTAATGGAAATCCAGCAAGAACTTGAATCCGGCTGACTTGATGCGCGCTCCGAGCAATTTCACGTAGTCCAAGTCTTGGCACACACCTTCGCCTATTTCGGTCGAGGGAGCTTTGGACGGGTCCACGAAGAGGCGCACACGAATTGCCGTCCAGCCTTGTTCTTTGAGCCAGGGCAGCATGTCGGGGATACTCTTGCCATTGATGTCGTAGTACTTGGCTTTTTTGGCTTCGTAACTGGGCAACAACGAGATGTCGCCGCCCACGATATTGGCTTGCGACAGCAACCATCCTGCCACGATACATATTGTCAATATGATTCTATTCATTTTGGGTCGCGAGTGAAATTAATGAATGATTTTAGTGGTTGATTGCGTGCCGTCGGAGTAACGGGTGACCACCAAGTTCACTCCGTCGAACGGGCGTGAGCTGACCTGTCCGGCAATGTTGACGTACTTCACGCTCGTCACTTCTTGCTGGCGGTTCAAGTCATTCACCGCATTGGTGTATTTTTTTGTCACATCGTTTACCAACAGGTTGCCACCGGGCTGATCCTCGGCGAGTTCCAGATAGACATCCTTGTCAAACGGGCCTAGATTCACCGTTTGTGGAGAACCGGCGTTACTGAAGATAAACATAATATCATAGTCGTAATCCTTGACGGTGTACTCCTTGTAGTAGAACGTGTCACCCATCACCTCCGTGCGTTTACCGGCACTTTGCAGAATTTTGTCCTTCAGAATGGCGTCGCCAGGCCATTGCTTGTTCTCGGTACACAGGTTATCGCTGCCTTCCACCCAGCACCAGAAGTTCAAGTTGTCCCATCCGGGATCTTTGACATGAATCTTAATGGTGTAAGGCGTGAAGGGTGGGCGAGGAGTGCCGCCTTCAAAGGTAAACTCACGTTTTACAACACCTTTGACCGCGTCCCCAATCAACATACCCACGGTGAGGACCATGTCTTTGTCGATGTTGAGTGTGGTGCCGCTTTCCACTTTGGTGCTTTTTGCCGTGGGGGTTGTGCCGTCGGTGGTATAGACGAGCTGGGCGTCTTTGGTCATGGACACGGCGGTGAGTTTGGCTGTGAAGCCTTCTTTATACTCGCCCGAAGCGCGGTCGACCCAAGCCGTTTCCATGTTGCGATGCATGTAGTACTTGTAGTGGTAGCCGTCCAGCACCTCTTTCCAGTTGTCATCGTTGGGCTTGTAGGCATTGGTGTTGCCCAAAATGACGAACAGACGGCCATTTTTGCCAGTCGTGTTTGCTGTGAAGTAAGTGGCGTCGTAACGTCCTGCGCTATAGTTGCTGGTATTGGTGATGCCTACAGCCTTACGCACGGCAATCATTGCTGCAATGTCGTTCTTGTGCGCCATCCAGTGCTTGAAAAATACGCAAGGAGTGCCAGGCAGGGCGAGCATATAGGCATTGGCGGCCAATGTGTCGGTCCTGAGTGGGTCTTGATCAGCGGTTGAACGCTTTTCAGTGTCATGATTCTCAACGAATGTGACGGCATAACGGCGATAAATGCCATTTTCCACCACGTCACTGTTGCTGATGAGCGGCCAGTTGGTGGCATTCTCATTATAAGAGGCCAACATGCTCCAATCTTTACCGTTGCAAGCGTTTCTAACAGTATAACGGAACTGGAAGTCAAAAGCGGCGCTCTGGATTTGGTTGTTGGCACCTTCGCCAGCAGCTGTGCCCTTAATCCAGTTGAGGATGGTAGGGGTTCCGTCCCAGCATTCGCCTACTGAGAATTGCGGTTTTGCGATGGCGTTGTAGTAACCCGTGTACTTGGGATGGTAGCCTTTCACCATGTCATAACGGAATCCGGTGTAACCGAGGTCGTTGAGCAACATGTTGAGATAGGCATTGACATTCTTCTGCACATTCTCGCTCTTGTGGTCCAGATCGCGCATTCCTCCCCAGTCTTCACCGGTGTCGCCATTTACGCTAAGTTCATAACCATTCTTTTGTGCCCATTCCAAAGTCTTTCCCTCGTCATCGCCCTTGCAGATGTCGGTTGGGAGCAATTTATAAGTAACACCCTTGTAGGTCTCAGCCGGGAAATCGACCCAGTTCGACATGGTCTTGCGGTGATTGATGACCACATCGGCAATGGTGCCCAGCCCTTTGCTCTTGAAGGTCTGTATCATAGAGCGCAGTTGGGCCTCGGTACCGAAAGAACTGTTGTAATTGGTGAACCAGTAGAGGTCGTCATAACCCATTGACTGGCCGCCACAATAAGCGCTTTGTGGAATCCAAATCAAGTCGAAAGAGCGGGCCAATTCATCGGCCTGTTTTTCCAAGACGCTCCATTTCGTGTCTTTGAATGAATCCCAGTAAAAGCCCTGCAGCATCACACCGCCGTAGTCGGCTGGCCATCCTTGTGCCAGCATGACGGCAGGCAATGCCAAGCCTATGATAGAGGAAAAGAACTTTTTCATTGTCGTTAAGGGGTTATTGGGTGAGAATAATGTTGATGTCAGCATTCACGTCTTCGATATCCACCTTGCCATCCTTGTTCAAGTCGGCGTTGCCTTTGTAATAGCTGGCCGGCTTGATTTCCAAGATGATGTTGATGATGGCATTCACGTCGCTTACATCCACTTTTCCGTCGCCATCTACATCTCCTGGGATTTGGTTAAGTGGATTGCTCTTCTCATAGATGCGAGTGACATTGGTCAAGTTGTATTTGCCTACGCCGTTCAGTGTGCCAAGTTGCACATAGATATCTTTATTGACATTGATGTAATCAATAGTTTGTGGCGTGCCTTTGGAATTGGTCAGCACAAAACTGAAGGTGTAGTCCTCATCATTGACCTCGTAGGTGGAATAGTAGAATTTCACATTCTTAATGGTTACAGTGTCGGTCATTTCTTTGCCGGGCCAACTTGAATACATATTTCCATTGCCGTCGTATGCCCAAATGTAAGCATCGGTCCATGTGGCTACGGTCTTGCTGGGATCGGCGAAATAGACAGTGGCGGTGTGAGGCTCAAAGTCAGGAATGTTGGGCAAATCATAAACGCGGGTCTGTATGCCCTTGACTGTGTTGTTGATCAGCAAGCCCACTTTCAATGTCATGGGCTCACGCAAGCGCAGCACATATCCGCTGGCCACCTTAGTTCCGTTGGTGGCTGTGGGGGTTGAACCATCGGTGGTATAAACAAGTTGAGCGTTGTTGCTCTGGCTCACAGCGGTGAGTCGCACGTTTTGAGCCTTTGCGTAGTAGCCCGAGGCTTTGTCAATCCAAGCCGTTTCCATGTTTCGGCTCATGAAGTAGCGGTAGTGGTAACCATCCACGATTAGCGTGTATTGTGATGCGTCGGGGGTGTAATTACTGGGTTTACCGCCCACGACGGTCACCAGTTTCTTGTTGTCTGAGCCATAAGTCTCAATGGCGTATGCATTGTATGCCTGGTTAATGATGCTGTAGTTGCTGGTGTTGGTGATGCCCACTGCCTTACGCACGTCAATGAGTCCCTTGATGTCCTGCTTGCAGTCTTTCCAGTGGGTGAGGAACACGCATGGGGTGCCAGGCATGGCCATCATGTAGGCATTGGCGGCCACGGTGTCGCGTTTGAGGGGATCGGCATTGTAGTTTTCCACATTACCGCGATCTTGCAAATCGTGGTTTTCCAAGAAGGTGACTGCGTAACGACGATAGAAACCTCCCAACAAATAGCCTTGGTTGGCATTGCTCACAAGCGGCCAATTGTTGTCGTTACCGTTGTGTTGGTTAAGGTTGGTCATTATGCCACTGTTGAAGGCGTTGCGGCATGTGTAGCGGAAGTCGAAGTCGAACACGCCACTCATGATATTGCCGTTTACTGACGTGCCATTCATCCAGTCAATTTCCTGCGTGGAGTTGGTCCAGTGTTCACCTACTGAGAAGGTGGGATTGGCGTAGGCATTATATTGTCCGAAGAAGCTGGGCGAGAAGCCACGTGCCATATCGTAACGGAATCCCATATAGCCGAGGTCGTTGAGTAGGAACTTAAGATAGGCTTTGACAATTTTTTGCACATTGCTGCTCTTGTGATCCAGGTCACGGCAACCGCTCCAGTCTTCGCCAGTATCGTAGTTGTTACTCAGTGTGAAGCCATTAGTGTTGGCCCATGTGAGTGTTTCTCCTCCATCGTCATTTTTACAAATGTCGGTGGAGAGCAACTGGTATTCAGTGCCGTTGTAAGTTTCTTTGGGGAACGTGAGCCATCCTGTGACGGCTTTGTGGTGGTTGAGAACGACATCGGCAATGCAGCCGGTGCCTTTGCTCTTGAGGGTGCTAATGAGCGTACGCAATTGAGCTTCGGTGCCGAACGCACTGCTTTGATTGAAGAAATAGAGTGGGTCATAACCCATCGAAGATCCACCGCAACTACCGCTTTGTGGCAACCAAATGAGGTCGAAGTATTGTGATAATTCATCGGCTTGATTGGTGAGGTTGGTCCAACGGGTGTCGTTAAACGACTCCCAGTAAAAACCTTGCAGCATCACGCCGCCATAGTTGGCTGGCCACCCTTGTGCCCAAGTGATGACGGGCATGGCCAAAGTCAGGATTGTGAAGATAAACTTTTTCATTTTAGATATGTTTTTAGTTGTTATATTCTCAAAATTGCATACTAAGGCATTGAACAAGCAAATTTACAGATTAATTGTTATCTTCGCAAATGATTTGTGTTTTTTTTGTTTTTCAGCTCCTTCGGAAGGCGAAAATCGACCGCAAAATGGGGCGGAATCCAACTAAAATGTGGGGATGAATTGAAAAAATAGAGGGCTGCGTTGTCGCAACCCTCTACTTGTAAGGTGTATGTTGTGCTCGTCGGTGAGCGTCAATAATTACGGACTACAAGATGACGGCTCATCGGTTTTGCACGACATTAATTAGTTCGAAAGGATGATGTTGATGATCAGGTTCACGTCAGAGATATCAACCTTGCCGTCACCATCGAGGTCGGCGTTGCCAGGATAATCGTCTGGAGTCTTGAGTTCGAGGATGAGGTTAATGGCTGCGTTCACGTCACCTATGTCAACCTTCTTGTCACCGTCAACGTCACCAACAGGCAGGTCTTCACCACCCTTAGCAACAAACTTGAAAGTAAGATTTGCTTTGTCGAAGGTGATAGCGTATTCACCAGCGCCAATCTTGTAAGAAGCGTTGCCATTGCCGGAAATCTGAGTGACGTGGTCTTCACCAGCCACTACTTCTTCGTTTTCTTCAAGTGGACCATAGCGGTGGCCACCATTTACGATGTCCCAGCTGCCTTCAGCATCGGCAAAGATGAAGTAGGTCTCACCTTCGAGGGTTGCTTCGTAAGTGTAGATGTCACCATTCTTAGTCATCTTCACACCATTGGCGGGATCCCAGTTACCGAAGGGGTTGCCACCGATGATGTACATGGCATCTTCAAGTTCAGAAGCCTCCACTGTGAGGGTGCGAGCGTTGAGGTCAAGAGTTAATTTGTAAACGCCTGCATCGTCAAGCTTGAAGGAAGCATCGTTTCCATCCTCGCCCAGAGGCATAGCCTCGTCAAGGACAACCTCAGTGCCGTTTTCAGCCGAACCGAAGCGGTAAGGAGCAATACCTGCCCAGTTGTTGGCGGTCTTCGAAAGTGCCTTGGTGAAGGCGAAAGTGCAACTATCGGCGGTAGTGGTGATGATGGCTGAGTACAGGTTGTCGGTCTCATCAGTCATTTTCACGCCCACGTTGGTTGCCCATGCGTTGCCGTTCACTTCGCCCATGATGTAGATGTTACCATCGGGTTCAACAATTTCTTCCTGAATGTCACCAAGTGGAGTGAAGATGACGAGGAGTTCATCGGTGTAAACCTCGATTTTGTAGTCAGCTTCGCCTGTGATCAAGAACGCGTTGTTCACGTTCACACCCCAGTCGTTCAGAGCGATGGGCATTTCGAAGTTACCCTTGTTGATTTCATAGTTGTTGCTGGGAGCAGCCAGACGATAAGGTGCGATAGCATCCCAGTCACCAGATGTCGGAGCCAGTTCGGCGGTGAAGCTCAAATAAGTACTTGCGGGAATGTGGGCTTCAAGTTCAAAGCAATAGGCATCGGTCTTAGTCATTTCGACACCTGCGCTAGGATCCCAGTTGCCGAATGGGTCGTTGCCAAGGATGTACATGTGGTCAGGATCGATGGCATCCTGTGCGTTCATGCAAACTACAGCAGCCAGCATGAAGAGGGTTGTAAAGAATTTCTTCATAATGTAAATAAATTAATTAATGATTAATAAAAAGGGTTAGTTGTTTCGTTTTTCTAAATCGCAGGGGCGACAAGCCATTCGTCGCCCCTACGATTAGGATAGTTTACTCTTTTTCAATGAAGCGGTACACGCCCAGCAGGTCGTTGAAAATGAGGACGTAGTTTCCGGCTTGAGCGGGAACTCCGGCTACATTTTTCGCAGCTTTACCAGCAGGGAAGGCCTTGCCGCCCCAGATGGTAGTGCCGTTTTCGGTGGTTCCTGTAAATCCGACAACTTGTCCATCATCGGTGACGTTGAAACCATCAAAGTACCAGTCATGGTTTATACCATTCTGGGCACGGGTGACAATTTTCATGTCGGTGGCGACTCCTGTTGTTGCCATGGCACTGTAAACAGGGTATTCACCGGCAAGGAGTTCCATGCGCATGGTGGGGTTGTTGGGATCTGCCAGATTGACGGTAATCTTGTAGTTGCCAGCGGTTTTTACAACCACGTTGCCAAGGGGATTACCTTCGGCGGGCTTTTGGGCCTGGAAACTCTGGCCGCCATTCTCGTCACCTCCTCCGATGTACATATCCTTGTTGCCAACTTCGGGGTGAATGCGGAATTCACTACCAGCAGGGAAGTAAGAAGCATAGATAAGTTCATCGTAGTTGTAGGGGTTAACGTACATGGCCACAAGGCTGGTGTAAACAGCTCGTTTACTGTTGACCCATGTTCCGATACCTACATCAACACCCAAAATGTACCACACTGGTGGCAGGTCTTGATACTTCGGAGTAGCAGTGAGCTTGAGACCCTCAACATCCTTGAGGACAATGGTTCCATCAACATTGATGTAAGCGACAACGTTCATGGGCGCTTCGCGCTGAACCTCATCAACACCGAAGAGTGCCATGACTGCACCACGCACATCGCCTGTGCTGGCTTTGCCTTCGGCGTCAGCCTTGACGATGACCGAGTCGGTTTTCGTGTCATTGTAGATGATGGCATCATAAGTGGCTGTTACCTCCTTATTGGCGGTGACGGTAGGAGTAAAGATCTGGATGTTGTCGTCGGTGACAGTGCGCAGATCGATGGCTCCCACACTAGCTGCCTGGAAATCCACGCTGAGCATCTCGGGCTGAGGCTGGCTCTGTGGTTCATTCCAGTCCTTATAGTCGTCGTTGCAGGCCGTGAACATCATACCAGCCACGGCGAGCATTGAATATAAAACGATTTTTTTCATGTCGTTATGATTTTAAGAGGGTTACTCAATTTTACCAGTTTCCTTGGTGAAGTTCAAATACAGTTTCTGGCCAGGAGCTACATCCATGATGCGCTCTTGGTCGTCGCCAGCAGCACGATAAATAATCTTTCCGTCAAAGACCATGAACTCCGACTTCCACCATTCGATGGCAGCGCCCACTTTTACATAGGCACGCAGACCACCGTCGCCAGTAGGAGCTGCTGCAAATTCGGGTGAAACGAAGTCGCCGTTGGCATCTTCGGGAACGGTGAACAAGCAGTAGTCACGTTCTTCCTTCCATTGATCGTCTGTAATGTCAGTGGTCACGGTACCCATCAACCAAACATTAGGTTTGTTGAATTTGACTTTGTAGATCACCTTGCGGTTAACCACGCTGGATTGTACCACCATCATGTACCAACCGGGGTTGCTAGATGCAATCCAACCGTCTTTGTTGACGATTTCAGAGCCTAATTCGCTGGCTTCGTCAATGGTAATGCCGTCATATCCGACCACTTCATCGGTTTCGGCCTGAGTGTTGTTGAACTTAATACCTTTGTCATCGATATAAACCATGTGCCACAACAGGTCGGGGTTGCTGTGAACAGCCACCATCGAGAGGGCGTTGTCCCACTTGTTGTCGCAGAAGCTACCGATGATATAAAGATGCTCGGGAGGAAGCACTGGCGGCAACAGATAAGACAGGCGCACATTGTTCAGCTTAACGATGTTGGACAAGATTTCGCTGCCTTCCATGGCATCGCCATTGGCCTTGGCCATGGTTGCTCTGGCTTGGATGTAGAGTGGCAGCGTCATGGGGAAGTCTGCCTCGGTTTTGCCTTGATTCACAAAGAACTCAGTCAGCAATCCAGCAATGTTGACGGGATCGACAGAGATAATTGTGCTGGTGTAAACCTGTTTCAGTTCGATGGCGTCGCTCATGTCGGGGTTAACCGAGAGGCGAATCTTGTACTGCGTGTAGGCAGGGAACCCGTAGTCGGGCTGCGAGCAAGTCAGTTCCAGCGCACTGGAATTGTTCAAGTCGATGAGTCCGTCAGCCACGGCGGGAGTGTTGAGCACAAACTGCGTAGGCTTCTGGAACGTAGGATTGGAGTCGTTGTCGTCGTCACAAGCAGTGAAAACCAATAACCCCATCATCAACAGCAGAGTCGTCTTAAATATATGTTTCATAATATCTTACTCTTAAATGGGTTCGTAGATCATTTATAACCATCGTTCTGATGGAGGTTCTTGTTGGCTGTGAGTTCCTTGGCTGGAATGGCGTAAATGTTGCGATACTCGTCGAAGTTACGGCCTTCATAGACACCGCCTTTCCATTCCCAGTTGTAGTTGTTGTTGCCACCGAACTTGCCAAAGCGAATCAAGTCAACGCGACGGCGACCTTCGAAGTAGAATTCGCGGCTCCACTCGTCGAGGATGTCGTTGAGCGAATAGTTGGCATTGGTGCGTTGCGACGCATTGGCACGCTTACGCAACGTGTTGATGGCGTTGGTACCTTCGGAAGTCGTGGTGCCGCCGTGCAGACGGGCGTCACACTCGGCAAGAGCAAGGTAGGCCTCGGCCACACGGAAGAAGAAGAAGTCGGTGTCGGGGAACTTGGCGTCGTGACCCTTGGTTCCGTCGGTCTTGAAGTTGGTGTATTTGCATACGCCGAAACCAGAAGTGAACTCGCCGGGGTTGGTAGCCTTGATGGTGGCATCCTGTCCCCAGAAGATTGCGCGGTCATCCTTGGCGGCCTTGGTCATGTTGTAAGAGGCCACGTTGGGAGCGTCGCCCTGCGGGAAGAATTTCTTCACGAGGTCGGCACGGGCACGGTTACCGGCCCAACCCTCAGTTGTTCCGTTGTTGCTCGTCTTGTCGTAAGGATTGCACTTCATGGCGTCGTTGTAGGTGGAAGCCACGAGGAAGCAAGAAGCGCCATACTGCTGTGTGGAAATACCATCGGCCATGACAGGGAAGATGGCTTCGTAGGCAGCGGCGGTTTCACCGTTGTCACCCATAAACAGCGACTGGTAAGCCGAGAATTGATATTCGGTGGTGATAGGATTGCCATCTTCATCCACCATTGGATTGCCGTTGGCGTCTTTCTGAGGCACCAGGGTGATGATGGGATCCATGTTCAGATGATAGTCTGATTCCATGATTTTGCGAGCATACTTAGCTGCATTTTCCCATTCTTCTTTGCCGGTATAGACTTTGGCGTTGAGGTAGAGGCGCATGAGCAGCATCCAGGCTCCAGCTTTGTCGAGGCGGCCATAACCGATATCGCTCGACTTCTTTGCCTTGGGCTCGTTCAGGTCGGGTTCCAACTCGTTTACCTCGTTCACCAACCAAGCATACATTTCAGCGCGAGGCAACTGGCTAGGCTTGGTCAGTGTAGTGGCAAAGGGCACATTTCCGAAAGCGTCCATGAGCAGGTAATACTCAATGGCGCGCAGCAGACGGATTTCGGCCGTCATGGTCTTGTTGTAACCGCTTTGCTCGTTGATGTAATGGTTGCAATAGTCAATACCCACCGTAAGGCGGTTGTAATACATATTCACCATGGGGTGTGTGGCATCGAAAGTGTTGTAGATAAACTCAGAGATACCTGTATCGCCCCATCCACAGATGGCCTCATCGGTGGGAAGTTCGTTGGTGTTCCACATTTGTCGAATAAGACCAGTGAAACCAGCATCTTCGGCCACAATGTCGGTCGAGCCGCCGCCGTTATTGCCTTCGAGGGCAAAGCCGGCATAGCACTTGTTGAACAAGCCTTCGGCATCATATTCGGTGCTGATGTTCGGGTCGCGAGGAGTAACGTCAAGGTCATCCACGCACGAACTCAAGCCAGCCGAGAGCAGCAATGCAGCTGCTGGAATGATATATTTTAATGCTTTTTTCATTGTTGTAGTCGTTAATGAGAATTAAAAGTTAAGATTCAATCCCAGTACGAATGAGATGGGACGAGGATAGAGGTTGTCATCGTTACCGCTGGAAATCTCGGGATCGATGCCGTCATACTTGGTGATGCAGAACACATTGTTCACAGTACCGTAGATACGGCCTCCAAGTCCTTTGTAACTACCCGTCTTAAACAACTCGCTGAAGGTATAACCCAGAGTGATGTTGTCCATCTTGAAGAAGGAACCATTCTGTACCCAGTGATCGCTGAGTTTGGCCTCCATTTGGTCGGTTTGCCATCCATAGGCCAGTGTGGCGGTAGGACGGTTTCCTAAGTAAGCGCTTTGAGCCCAGATGGCGTTGGGGCTGTGGTTCACGCCACCACGCACGACATTGTTGTAAACGTAGTTGCCGATGTGGGCGTGTGTGTTGAAACCGAAGTCCCAGTTCTTCCATTCGAGGCGTGAAGAGAAGCCCATGATAACAGGAGGCGTGGGACTCTTGTAGAGGTAACGGTCATCACCGCTGATGACACCGTCGCCGTTGCGGTCAACAACGAGATTTTCAATGGGTCGTCCATTCTCGTCATAGACTTGCTGATATACATAGTATGACCATGCGGGGAAGCCCACTTGGTTAGCCTGTGCAGTTGTACCGGTACCACCCACACCAAATCCTGTGGGAACGGGAGCTCCGTTGTCACTCACACCGCTCAAGTCGGTGATTTCGTTCTTGTTGTAAGTGAAGTTGTAGGTCAATTGCCAAGTCCAATCGTTGTTCTGGATAGCCTTCCAGTCGATTGACAACTCAATACCAGTGTTCTTCATAGAACCGATGTTCTGCATAGCTTCATTGATAAAGCCAGACAATGCAGGAGTGGGAGCGGTGTTCAGCAGGTCGGTGGTCTTGCGGTAGTACCAGTCGATGCTACCAGTGAGTCGCTGGTTCATCACACCCCAGTCAATACCGATGTTGGTGGTGGTTGTGGTCTCCCACTTCAAGTCACGACGGAAGTCGTCGGGACGATAGAGGTGGCCGTCGCCGGTAAGTCCTTCACCCGTCAAGGGATAGAAGCTGTTCACACCAGTATTTTTGGAGTAACGAGGAATCCACAGGTAATCACCGATACCGTCTTGCTGACCGGTCTTACCCCAACCCAAGCGCAGCTTGAGGTCGCTGAGTGCATCCACGCCTTTGAGGAAGTTTTCTTCCTTGATTTTCCATGCGAAAGCAAACGAGGGGAAGAATGCCCAGTGCTCACGGAAACGCGAAGAACCGTCCTCGCGGAATGTGGCGGTGAGCATATAGCGGTTCATGAGCGTGTAGTTGGCACGACCGAAGAACGAAACCAGATAGTGGTCGTTGTCATAGCTGTTGGGGACGTGCTCGGTTTCTTTGCCGGCGAGAGACTTGTCGTTGTTGGTCTCAGCATAATATCCCCAATAGTCGTAAGTACCCCACTTGCGATAATGTGCCCATTCGTAACCGGCCATCACATCGAAGTGGTTGTTCTCGTTGAAATCTTTGAAATATTGAGCATAAGTACTCAACTGCAAGTTGCGACGGGTAACATCCTCACCACCGTGAGAGCCGTAGTACATGGCACCAGGTGATGCGGGCTCCACGTCGTTGCGGCGGAACGACTTGATGATGTCGGCGCCAAGCGTCATGTGCAGGCGGATGTCTTCCAAGCCATGAATCTTGTAGTCGATGTCGGCACTGCCGATGAACTGGCGTGACCAGCCGCGGTTGTTGGCCAACTCAATGCCGGCAACGGGGTTGCTGGTGGCGTTAGAGTGCTTAGTGTAGGGCCAAGTGCTGTCGCCGAGTGCACCACCTGCGGTGGGCCACTCAAAGTATCCGCCGAAGTTACGCAGCGTGCCGTTCTCGTTCAGGCCCATTTCAGTATGAATGGGTGAAGTGAACTTGTAGGGATCTTGTGTTGGGTCGAACCACACAGCGCTGCCTATTCCGTCGTTGGGGTCGGTACGCTTGGTCCACATGCCCTTTCCGTTGAGCACCAGGTTCAGGTGGTCGTTAAACAGTGAGGGGCTCAGTGTGATAGCACCTGTAGCACGCTTGTAATCGTTCTTGATGATGATACCCTCTTGGTCGGTATAACCAAGTGACACACGGTAGGGGAGCACAGTGCCGAATGCACCACTCACGGTCACGTTGTGGTCGTGGCTCACAGCCGTACGCAGGATGAGGTCTTGCCAGTTGGTGTTGGCTGTACCCAGTAACTGGTAGGGAGTGCTGTCCTCACCGAAGATGTTCTTGATGAATGCACGGTATTCGTTACCGTCCATCACTTCAATGTTTTTCTTTTTCTTGCTAATGGTCACGTTGCCCGAGTAGGACACTTGAGGAGCACCATGACGGCTGCCCTTCTTGGTGGTAATGATGATGACACCATTAGAACCACGGCTACCATAGATGGCGGTTGCGCTAGCGTCCTTGAGCACGTTGAAGCTCTCAATGTCGGCGGGGTTGATTGAAGAAATAATGTTGTTCATACCGGCCACACCGTCGTTGTCCAGTGCGATACCGTCGAGCACGATAAGGGGGTCGTTGCTGGCGTTCAGTGACGATCCACCACGGATGCGGAGGGTTGCGCCACCACCTACGTTACCGTCACCTGCCGTGACGTTCAGACCAGCCACTTTACCAGTAAGCATGTCCTGTGCACTCACGGTGACACCTTTGTTCTTGGCGTCGGGCTTGAGGGCTGTTACACTACCGGTGAGGTCGCTCTTGCGTGCCACACCGTAACCAATCACCACCAACTCGTTGAGCGTCGTGGTGTTGTCTTGCATAATAATCTCAAGGTGTTCAGCGGCCAGCACTTCCTGGTCTTGATAACCGATAGAGGTGATTAGGAGCTTTGCTCCCTTGGGCACATTGCTCAGAGTGAAGTTGCCGTCAAAGTCGGTAACGGTACCTTGTGTGGTACCCACAATACGTACCGAAGCACCGATGACGCCTTCGCCCGTTGCATCTTTCACGAGTCCGTTGACAGTAATCTGTGCAACGGCACCGAGTGACAGGAACAATCCCATCACAAGGGCAAGAATTCGCGAGGGAATTCTGAGGTTTAGCTGCTTCATCATTACATTTTTAAGTTAAAGTTATGTTAGTTATATATAGTCTTAAGGCGCATTTTGGCACATTAATGAACGATACAAAATTAACCCATACCACATTATAGAATAAATATTTCAATGTTAAATTCTATATTAAATATGTGCAATCGTTTGCATCTTATGGTTTTCTTTTATAATTTTGCGAGAAATTGTAGTAGTTATGGCTGTGAACGATGAAATGACGATGAAAGACATCGCACGAGAGTTGGGGGTGTCGGTGGCTACCGTGTCGCGTGCGTTGAAAGATAGCCCGAGCATCAGCAAGGAGCGCAGGGAGAAAATACAGGCTTTCGCCCGTGAACACAACTATGTGCCTAACGCCATTGCTGAGCAGTTGCGCAACAGCCGCAAGCAGCCGCCCAAGGTGATTGGGGTCATTCTGCCGGAATTCATTCATTACTATTTCGCGACAGTGTTGGCCGGTATCGAAGATGAAGCCAGCAAGCACGGCTACCGGCTTCTGGTGGCCGCCAGCCATGAGAACGAGGAGCGCGAGAAACGCATTTGCGAGTCGTTCTACAAGAACAAGGTGTGCGGCATCATCACTTCGCAAGCCAAGGAAACAGTCGATTTCAGCCACTATGTCAAGCTCGATGAATTGCGGCTTCCGCTGGTGTTCTACGATCGCATTTGTCCGGCCATCAATGCCAACCGTGTAGTGGTTGACGACTATGTGGGGACGCTCAAGGCGGTTTCGCATTTGATTGACAGCGGTTGCAAGCGCATCGCGTTCTATGGCACCACACCCAATCTGGAAATTGGGAAAAACCGCTTCAACGGCTATAAAGATGCCCTCTATCAGCATGGCTTGACGTTGGATGAATCGCTTGTTCGCCAGTGCGATACACGCCAAGATGCCGAACGGATTACCCCCGAAATGTTGAAGATGAAAAACCGTCCCGACGCTTTCTTCACCGTGAACGACGAAACCGCCATAGGCGTGCTCTATACCGTCAAACAACGGGGATTCAAGATTCCTGAAGAAATATCCATCTGCGGATTCACCAACAGCACTTATGCCGTTACCTGCGACCCTCAGCTCACCAGCGTGGAGCAGAACGGCTACGAGGTGGGGCGTGAAGCCGCCGAGAGCCTGATTGGGCTTGTCGAGGGCACCTTGTCGAGTGATCATGTCGTAAAACGAATAGTGAAGACACGCCTTGTCGTGCGTGCTACGACCAAATAAAAATTTTGTAATGCCAATGAATATGAAACGTATTTTTTTGCCTTTGTTGACACTGCTTGTTGCAGGTGTCTTCTGTGCTCATGCTCAGGTGGCGAGGCCGCGATTGGTAGTGGGCATCGTTGTGGACCAGATGCGCTGGGACTATCTCTATCAGTACGAAAACAAATGGGGTGCCGACGGCTTCAAACGGTTGTTGGGCGAGGGCTACAGTTGTGCCAACACCATGATTGATTATGTACCCACCATCACCGCTTGTGGCCATGCCTCGATTTTCACGGGCACCACTCCGGCTATTCACGGCATTGCCGGAAACAGCTATGTGCTGAATGGCCATTCCACTTCGAGTGTCAAAGATACTACCGTGGTAGGCGTTGGCACACAGAGCAGCAAGGGCCAGCGTTCGCCACGAAACTTGCTGGTGACCACGATAGGCGACCAAATGAAACTCGCCACGTATAACAAGACCAAAGTGATAGGTGTCTCACTCAAGGATAGGGCCGCCATTCTCCCAGCCGGTCACGGGGCTGACGGTGCCTATTGGTATGATGATGACACCCATCAGTTCATTACCAGTACTTATTATCGCAAGGATTTGCCCAAATGGGTAAAGGATTTCAACAAGAGTAATAAGAAGAATTTGGCCAAGAATGTGTGGAACGACCGTGTGGGAGTGACCATGACTTTCGGCCTGGCCGAGGCCGCTTTGAAGACCGAGAAACTGGGTGCCGATGACGTGCCTGACTTCCTCACTATCAGTATCTCAACAACCGATGCCGCCGCCCACACCTATGGGGCGATGGCTGATGAGATGCTGCCCATTTATGTCCAGCTCGACGCTGAGTTGGCTTCACTGTTCAAGATGCTTGACAAGGAAGTGGGACGTGGACAATATCTGTTGTTCCTTACTGCCGACCATGGTGGCACTTATAGCGAGCCCCACATGCGGGCGCGACACATGCCTTCGGGCCGAATCTACACCCAGGACATTTGTGTAGAGACCAATCGGCGGCTGCGTCAGCAATTTGGGGTGGACAGTTTGCTCAAGAGGCAGATGGGTTACACGTTCTACCTCAATAATGAAGTTATCGAAAAATCGGGGGTGGACCGAGAGGCCGTGAAAGCCGCCGCGGTGAAAATCATGGGCGACCGTCCCGAGGTGATGTGGGCCGTTGATGTCGAGCGTGTGAATGAGGCTTCAGTTCCTCAGGAGATACGTGAGCGCATCATCAAGGGGTATCACCGCAAACGCAGTGGCGAGATATTTGTGCTACCCGTCACTGGGACTTATTCTAGCGGGAGTGTTGATGACCGTGGGTCCAATCACGGAACGTGGAACCAGAGCGATTCACACATCCCCTTGCTGTTTTACGGCTGGAATGTGCCCCATGGCGAAACTGTCGCACTCACTCACATGACCGATATTGCCGCCACGGTGTGCGCCATGATGCATGTGCAAGCCCCCGACGGGTGTCTGGGACAACCCATCCTGTTCAAGTAAAGAGAGGACTGGCGGTTAGGGTAGCGGTGTTACTCCTCGTACCAGGTGGAGTACATGAGGTAGTTGCGCGCGATTTTTACGTTGATTTCGCTTGCCTGTGACGGATCAACCATTTTCTTGAATTTGGCAGGACTGCCGGCCCACAACTCGTGAGGCCCAATCTTGGTGCCGCCCAGCACCACGCTGCCGGCCGCCACGATGGCGCCTTCGCCCACTTCGGCATGGTCAAGGATGATGCTGCCCATGCCGATGAGCGCCATGTTGCCAATCTTGGCGCCATGCACCACCACGTTGTGACCGATTGACACGTCGTCGCCAATTTCGGTGACCGATTTCTCATACAGCGTGTGAATCACTGCATTGTCTTGGATATTCACACGGTTGCCAATGGTGATGGTGTTCACGTCGCCGCGCAGCACGGCGCCAAACCAGATGCTGCAACCTTCACCCATGGTCACGTCGCCAACTACTACGGCATTGTCGGCGAGGAAGCAACCATCGCCTATTTTTGGGACAAAACCCCTGACTTTTTTGATGATAGCCATTGTTATAATGATAGTATAATGTGTTGATGCAGCAAAATTATAGTTTTTGCATGACATTGCAAAATTCTGAATGATGATTCGGCGTCCACCGCACCGAAACGTTGCCGCCTTGTGAGGGGGGGCAAAAATGATTTTTTTTAAAAAAATGACATCAGTCCATTGCCAATTCAAGAAAAAGCACTAACTTTGCAGCCGCAAAACACGGAGATTCGTTAGCTCAGCAGGTAGAGCAACGCCCTTTTAAGGCGTGGGCCCTGGGTTCGAGTCCCAGACGGATCACCAACGAGGCGAGATAACAGGCTGAATTTCAGCCGTAAGTTATCTCGCCTTTGTTATTGGTTTCAAGCCGCTTTCAGTAGCGGCGTTGATTCTCGGCTTTTCTAATGATATTCCGATTGATGTGAAGGGGAACTTTACAAGGCTAGGATGATGTTGATAGCGGCGTTCACATCCTCAACATCAACTTTGCCGTCGCCTGTGATGTCGGCATTACCGGGGTAGTCTGATTTAGATTTCAATTCAAGGATGATGTTAATGATAGCATTTACGTCCTCAACATCCACCTTGTTGTCGCCGGTTACGTCGCCAACGAGGTACTCGATGGTGGTGAACGTATCAGTGTAAACGTCACTCCACACCCCTCGGCTGTCGCGCACTTGCCAGTTAATGGTGTGCTCACCCTTGGTGAGGTCGCCCACATCCACCTCCACGAGACCTGTTTGAGTGGAACCGGCTCCGCTGGGGCTTATTTCCTTCACTACGGCAGTGTACGGGACGCCATCAAACCAGTAGGAGCAACAATCGATGGTGACATCATCGGAACTCTCAGGCACAATAAAGAAACGAGAGACCGGAGAACTCCAAACGCCTTCACTGTCCTGAACATGCAGGGCCAAAGAGTGTACGACACGCGGATTCAGCGATGATATGTCGACTGAAAACGACGCGTCGGCAATGGCTTGTCGCTCTGAAATTTTTCCATCAAGCCAATATTGTCGCTGGATGATGCTCTTCTGTGCCGTTGCAGCAAGTGTTGTCGCCGCAATGGCCATTAATAAAAGGCTTCGTAAAATATTCATAGTCGTCGGGTTTTAGCGATGAATATTTATCTTATTTCGGCCTCATAGTTGACATTAAGCGTTCGGCCCACGACATTCAGTTGCAGGTTCTTCACTACGGGTGTGGTCGGTACCTTGTTCCATCCCATCCCGCCCGACGGGCCGATGGGAGTGCCGTCGGTGCCCACCCATACGTCGGGCTGTTTCAATTCATAGGTACGCTCGGGGGAATAGGTCCCATCCTCGCCGTCTATGAAAATGTCGGCCAGTGCCACCAGGTAGCAGTTGGTGAGTATGGCTTCTGGATTCACTTTGGCTTCACTCACGTAGATGCAGTTCGTCATCTGCGCGTTTCTGCCCGTGTACCTGTAGTCACCATCTTTTGAATAAGTGAAAATGCAGTTGGTGTAAGTGAAAGTGTTTGAATAAGTGTCATACCCTTCTTTCCAACCTCCTGCCACCAGACAATGGTCAACATAAAGCGTGCTAGCCATTCCGAATCGGGCAACCCATCTCACGAGACAATTTGTGATATGAAAGTCGGTGGCTATTGTGCCATCAATTATAGCTTCGATACCACTATTAAATACACACTGATATATCCATGAGTTGCTGATGGCTCGTGACCTGAACTTTTCTATCATGCACTTGCGGATGGTGATATTCTCCATGTCACATTGTGCTTCAATGTTGCCATTCACAGATATGCCTTCTAGTAAGAGATCGGAGGCCACATTCAAATATATTACGCCATTGATAACCGTCACGTCGGTTCCGGTTGTCTCGTTCTGTTCAAATCCCGTACCAAAGACCGAGATAGCCTTTGTAATGGTGGTAGGAGTGAAAACTCCAGCCGAGAGGTTGATGACATCACCATTTTCGGCTGCGTCATGGGCTTGGACAAATGCACTCGAACCAGTGAATACACTCATTTGGTCGCCATGATGCAGCACTGCCGTCGGCTCATCGTTCTGTGCCCATATTGTCGTTGAAAGAGCAATACAGGCTATCAAAAGACAAATTTTTTTCATACGCATAATTTTTATAGTTATTAATAAGGTTTATATATACAAAATAAAAAAATATATTTACTCACAGGTCCCGTGAACTTCAACTAGCGTGTTATGAAACGGTAGATGCAGTGGCTGGTGTATTGTTGCCCGGGCCTAAGCACGGTGCTGGGGTAAGCGGGTTGGTTGGGCGAGTTGGGGTAATGCTGGGTTTCCATGCAGATGGCACCACGATAGGGGTAGGCCACACCGTGTTTGCCCTTGACGGTGCCGTCGAGGAAATTACCTACATAGAATTGCAATCCTGGCTCGTCGGTGAGCACTTCCATGAGAATGCCTGTTGCCGGGCTATAGATGCTTGCCGACACCTTACTGATGTCGCCTTGGGTCGATAGCACGAAGTTGTGGTCGTAACCGCGTCCGTTGCGCAGTTGAGGGTTGTCGGCATTGATGTCACGTCCTACCGCTTTTGGTGTGCGGAAGTCGAAGGGAGTGCCTTCGACGGCCATCATGGTGCCGTGTGTCATGAATGTGCTGTCGATGGGCGTAATGCTGTCGGCGGCAATCATCACTTCGTGGTCAAGGATGTCTTTTTGATGGTCGGCACCCAGGTTGAAATAGCTGTGGTTGGTGAGGTTCACTACGGTGGGTGCGTCGGTGACGGCTTCGTAGGTGATGTCAAGAGCATTGTCGGGGGTGAGGGTGTAGGTGACCGTTACGTCCAGGTTGCCTGG
Organism: Muribaculaceae bacterium; assembly: GCA_017619935.1. Taxonomy (GTDB): domain Bacteria; phylum Bacteroidota; class Bacteroidia; order Bacteroidales; family Muribaculaceae; genus Sodaliphilus. The sequence goes on from JAFZRJ010000019.1 coordinate 160,960, forward strand.
ATATCCGGCGTCTCCATCGGGTGAATGTAACGTGAGTTTGAGGGTATGCTCGTCAATCTGTTCGGCCTCCCACATCTTGGTGTAGTAGCCGTTGGGACCGCCATGCAAGCTGTGGCCGAAATTGTTTTGCGGCAGTGAATATTGCTTGCCGTCGAGGGTGAACTGTCCGTTCTCAATGCGGTTGCCGTATCTACCGATGAGTGCTCCGAAGTTGTTGCCTTCAACATTCACATAGGATGAGATGGAATCAAACCCCAGCACCACGTCGCACATGTTTCCGTCACGGTCGGGAACCATCAGGCTCACGACACGTCCACCAAAGTTGGTGATACATGCTTCCATGCCATTGTCGTTGGTGAGTACGAAGAGATGTGTGGCTTTTCCGTCAACGGTCGATTGGAACGCCTCGGGCTGCAAACCAGAGATAGTGGCTTTCCCCTCGTGTTGGGGGGCACAACTCCACATGAATGCAACTAGCAATGCGGCCATGATTAAAGAAAGATGTTTCATGTTGGTTATGATTGATGGTTAGAATGCAAAAGATATGATATAAACATGTTTATGATGACTATGTTGATTGAGACGATCCTGTTTGGAGGGCTTGCTCAATTTTTTCCACAATCATTTGTGGGGTGATGCCAGTGAGGCATCGGTAATCGCCATGTCGGCACGAACGTTCGCCAAAAACCGAACACGGACGGCAGTCCATGTCGAGTTGGACAGTGTGGCTTTCGTCTTGACCATAGCCCATGAACCCGCACCACGGATGGGTGGCTCCCCATACCGAAACCACAGGTAGGTTGACCAGCGAGGCGAGGTGCATATTGGCCGAGTCCATGCTCACCATCACATCGCAGTGCACTAGCAGGGCCAGCTCATCGGCAAAGGTGTGCTCAATGCCTGCCACCGATGTGACATTCTCGTACGCTTGTTCCCATGGTGCCAAAGCGTTTTTCTCCTTGTTGCCTCCACCCATGAGGAAGATGTGTGTATGTGGTCGTGCAGCCAGCAAGTCAAGCACTTCACGCATTTTGTCGAAAGGATAGATTTTCCCTTTGTGTTGCGAGAACGGCGACAGCGCTATCCATTGTTGGTCAGGTTGTTTCTCTGGCACGATGCGGCACGGAGGGGTTTCGTTGCCAAAAACCGAGGTGAATTGTGGCTTGGTGGGGAATCCAAGGGTGTCAAGCACCTTGCGGTAGCGCTGGTGCGTGAGGGTGAGTTGTTGCCGACTTTTCCCGGATACTAGCGCACGTTTCTCGCGCCGCCCTTTGTCAATACGTTTCACGGTGATGCCGTGTAGCCGCATGGAAATGCCTATCAGCCAGGTGCGCAAAACGCTGTGCAAGTCAGCCATGGCATCAATGTCGTAGTCACGCCGCAAGTGTCGTGCCAACTTTAGAATCCCCAAAAATCCGTGATAGTCCGTATTGAGGTTGACGGGCACCACGGTAAGGTTGGCGGGGGGATTCACCATGATTCCGGCCATCCAAGCGCGTGTGGCCATCACGAACCGCGTGTCGGGATAGGCACGGCAAACGTCATCAATCACAGGCACGGTGAGCGCCACATCGCCCAGTGCCGAAAATCGGGTGATGAGCACACATTGTGGCTGTTTATTTTTTGCCATAGAGTATGGGGTTGGTCGATGGGTCGTTATACATCTTCATTTGTCGGTAAACTTTCATGTATTTGCGCCCCCTTTCAATGTCGTCAAGCAATTGGTCAATCGCTAGCGACAGGTCGCGGCGTTGTTCCAGCAGCACGTCAAGTTTTGCTTTGCATCGTGCGATGTGGTCAGGTGTGGCGTCGGTGCGATTCACTTGTTCCCGCATGTGGTAGATTTTCAGGGCAAGAATCGACAGGCGGTCGACGGCCCACGCTGGACTTTCGGTGTTGATGGTAGCATCGGGCAGAATACTGACCTGCGCATATTTGTTGCGGAAATAGGAGTCGATTTCCTCTACCAGGTCGGTGCGCTCCTGGTTGCTATGGTCGATGCGACGTTTCAGCGCCAACGCTTCCACTGGGTCAATGTTTGGGTCACGGATAATGTCTTCCAGATGCCATTGAACGGTGTCAATCCAGTTCTTGGTGAACAAGTTGGCTTCAATGGTTCCGGCAGGATAGGGATTCGACATGGGGGCATCCACATCGTTGATGACGTGGTAACGCACGATGGTGTCGTCAAATAGTTGGTTGCAGCTGTTGGCAAAACTCATAAACTCTTCAAATTAGAACAGTAAAATAATACACCGACAAAGATAAGCATAATTTTTTGATATTTCAAATGATATGCTCGGCCATACACAAAAAAACTGGCGCACAGCCCGAAGCCATGCGCCAGTAATATGAGGTCAATACTATTGATTAATTGCTGAGGATGATGTTGATGATGGCGTTCACATCAGTCACATCCACCTTGCCATCACCATCGAGGTCGGCGAGTCCTTGATAATCATCTTGTGTCTTGAGTTCAAGGATGATGTTGATGACGGCGTTCACGTCGGTCACATCCACCTTGCCATCACCGTCGATATCTCCCACGATGCCAGTGGGCGTGCTTGTAATCTGGATGTTGTCCATGAGCACTGCGGCGTGTGAAATGACTGTACCGGTGATTTCAATTTGAATAACCTTGTCGGCGTATGCGCTGAGGTCATACTCAACGTTCTTCCATACGTAGCCACTAGTGCTGCCGGTGCAGGTGTTGGTACCCAGAGTTGTGGTTACACCATCACAGATGACCTTCACAGCCAGGGTGTTGGTGTTGTTTTGCATTACAGCATAGTCCAACGATAGCTTGGGATCATCACCGCTGATGTGAATCTTGGCCGAGGTTATTGTACCCGTCTGGTTCGCTTCGGAGCCCATCATGTAGTAGAAGGTGCCGTCACCATCTGCCGCTTGTAAGTCGCCGTCTTCGCCACTCACATCCCAAGCAACATCGCCCGAGTACAACCAAGCATAGCGCATCAATCCAGTGGTTGTGGTCTCATGGAACGGCAGCTCATAGGGCTTACCAATCAGCAGATAGGGTGTGAAAGCTGCCTGAGCGCTGAAGAAGCTGCTGAAGTGCGAGTTCACATAGAAGCGCAAGAATTGCTGCGGGTCGGTATCGTAGTTCATGGCCTGGAACGTGTAGCTGGTTTCGGTCATGTCGCTCATCAGCGGGGTCTCCCAAGCGTTATAGACGTTGTAGGTGACCATATTGGAGTCGATGGTCGTACCGTCGATGTTGGTAGTTACAGGCGACCAAGACATGGTCACTTCGCCCGGATTGCTGGTCTCGACGAGGGTGACATTAGTCACATTGCTCGGTGGACGCACACCCACGTAAGCAGTCACCTTGCGTGGAATACCAGCGACGCCGTCGGTGCCATAAGGCACAGCGACAAACTCATAATCACCATCAAGCGGTAATGTCACCGTAGCAGTTACAGTGCCGCCAGGGGTAGGATTATCCCAAGTATGTACCAACTTGTCATTGGCGAGCAGTTCCACGCGGTCAAGTGCACTGATGCTTTGCTTGAGCGTATTCTGGCTCGATACGCCCACGCTCACGGCTGCGGTCAGTGAGCCGTCGGCAGCGGGGGTGACCGTCATGCTCTTAGGCATATTGGGTGCCGAACTGGGTACACCTTCGCTCACGTCGATACCCAAGCAACCGAACCAGAAGCCCGGATTGCTGATACCGTGCAGACCGATGTAATAGGTGCCAGTGCCCGGAGCGGTGAAGATGATGGTGTGAGTGAGCGGATGGACGTTGTCGTTGCTCAAAATCATCGCCGACTGGATGGTGGTGGTCATGCCAGCCACTGTGGGCGAGGTACCCATCTTCACTTCGAAGCGCTCACGATAGTCTTCCATATCGGCGTATGTACCGAAGAGGATATAAGTGATGGTGTAGGTCTTACCTGATTCGAGAGGCAGTCCAGGAGTGATGGCCCAGTCATCACTGGGTGGTTGAGATGCACTCCAACCAGAACCTACTCTGTCGGGCTTCGGCAGGTAAATTCCGTGGTGGCTGCGCAAGTCGCAGTTCACAGCATATGTCCAAACTTTGTTGTCGTTATTGGCGTTAATGAAGGTCAACTCGTTGGCACGGTCCTGAGTCTCAAAGTGGTTGCTGTAAGGCAGGCCGAACGAGCCGGTAGCGATGTAGTTGGAGCGTGTGCTGGGGCTTTGAGCGTTGCCCAGACAAGCAGTGACGGTGTAGAAATAATTGGTGTGAACGCCACCAGGAATGGGTTCGGTATAACTAGTGGTGGTCAAGCCAGTAGCCACATCTATGCCTTCGGGATAACGTGTCACGGTATAGGTCACTCCACCCACGTCGACGGCATCCCAGGTCACCTGGAAGTTGTTGCCGCTCTTGGCCAGTGTGACGGTAGCGGGAGCGGGCACTGCGGCATCGCCTACGGTGACGGTCTTGCGCACGATTTCGCTCTCACCTTGGCTATTGATTAACACCACGGCTACGATGGCCTCGCCGCCGTGCTCCATGTTGAGGTCCACATTCACCTTTTTGCCATACGCGGCTTGGCCTGTGACAGTTGGCACACCGTTAACATAGACCTTATAGGTGGCATTGCCCATTTCCACTTGACCATTGGCCAGTGTGCTTGGCATAGTGAAACTCACAAAGCCCTCCAGACCGTCGAAGACGACTTGGACATTCTTCGGTGCGGCGGGAACGCCATCGCTCAGTTGAGGCAGCATCCACATCGACGACCACTCGTCGTTGGTGGGGAAGGTATACACCAGTGTGGCAGTGCAGTTTTCGGTGTCGATGGCATAGAGCGATGACTCATAGAGGTTACAGGTGTTGTAGTAATAAACGCCCGTGATGGGGTCGATGCAACCACTGTTCATGTAAGCCGAGAGCACGCCCAATTTGCCCACCTTGCGTAGGGTGCCGTTGGTCATGTCAATCTCATAGAGGGTACCTGATTTGCGCTCGACACCCCACATGCGGTGGTTGTTGTCGATGACCACACCGGTGAGCTGGAATTCGAGCTCGGCAATGGGGGTACGGATACCGGTTTCCGGGTCAAGCGTACCGAAGATGTTGCCGTTGAGGGTGTTGTTGCTGAAGCAACCATAGATGGTGCCCGTGAAACGGTCATAGGCCAAGCCTGGTCCTGTCGATCCGGGATAACCAGGATTGATATACTTTTCAATCTGGCCTGTGAAGAAGTTGAACACATAGTGCGTCACGCGGTTGTTGGTCTGCACGGTGTTGTCGTCACCGATGCTGAAGCCGCGCTCCACATGTGATATCCACAACTTGCCTTCGTAGTAGACGATACCACGAGAGGTGTTGAACAAATCACCTTCGTAGATAGAAGCCGAGAGAGGCTGGTCGGGGCTGAGGACATACAGACCCACACGCGAGTAGTCGCTCCAGATGTTGGAGTAGATGCGTGTTCCGTAGATGTAGCCCGAAGGCCTGTACTGCGATACGCGAGTAGCACTGCGCATGCCAGTGACTGAAGGCATGGGGACTCCTTCGATGACGCGACGCTCGCTGGCCGTTTCTATGGCAGCGGTGCCTTCGATCGTAGGCGCGACGACCTTGCTATTCAGCAGTTGCGCTTGCATGGCGGTCGCCGAGATGCTCAACAGGGTGAGCAAGAGCATTAGTTTTTTCATTTTGTTTTGTTTTAGATGGGCGAATGATAACTTGAGGACTCATTCGCCCGAAGTGATTAAAAAATTATTGTGTTAGTATAATGTTTATGATTTGGTTCACATCACTCACGTCCACCTTGCCGTCGCCGTCAAGGTCGGCGTTACCCTGATAATCATCTTGCGTTTTGAGTTCAAGGATGATGTTGATAGCGGCGTTTACATCAGTCACGTCCACCTTGCCGTCGCCGTCCACGTCACCAACGATGCCCGTTGGCGTGCTTGTAACCTTGATGTTGTCGATGGCTACAGCGACATGGGTGACTACAGTTCCAGTGAATTCAAGCTGGATATCCTTGCCTGCATATGCACTCAGGTCATATTCCACAGAATTCCATACATAATCACTTGAAGAGCCGTTCATTGAGTGGGAGCCCAATGTGGTGGTCACACCGTCGCAAATCACTTTCGCCACGAGGGTGTTGTTGCATCCTTGCAGCACGGCGTAGTCAAACGTCAGTTTGGGATTATCACCACTGATGTGGATTTTGCCAGAAGTGTAAGTGCCGCTCTGATCAGCTTCAGAGCCAATCATGACGAGGAATGTTCCGTCGTTGTCACTAGAAGCAAGATCCTCACTGCTGGCAGCCAAATCCCAAGACACGGTGCCGGAATTTAGCCATGCATAGCGTGTATCGCCGGTGGTCGTAGTTTCGTAGAACGGCAGTTGGTAGGGCTTACCCATGAGCAGATAAGGTGTGTATCCCGCCCACGCACTGTAGAATGTGTTGAAGTGCGAGGTGACGTAGAAGCGCAAGAACTGTTGCGGGTCATGGTCATAGTCCATCGCCTGGAACGTGTGCTGTGTAGCGGTAAGTTCTTCGCCCATCAACTGCTCATCAGCATTATAGACGTTGTAAGTGACTTTGCTGCCGTCAATGGTGGCACCATCGATATTGGTCGTGACAGGGTTCCATGTCATGGTCACCTCACCGGGGGTGTTGGTGGGGTCGATGGTCACGCCTGTGACATCGGCAGGGGGCCGCACACCGATGTAAGCGGTGGTCTTGAGGGGGATGCCACGCCCACCGGTCAAACCATAAGGTACAGCTTCAATTGTGTAACTGCCATCGCGAGGCAACTCAATTGTCGCCGTGCAGGTTTCACGCAAAGGGGGATTCTGCCAGGTGTACACGAGTTGGTCATTGGCCAGCAACTCGATGCGGTCGTAGCCGTCAAGAGCCTTGCGCTGCGTGTTCCATCCCGATGTCCTCAAAACCACTGAGGCTTGCAGTTCGCCATCGGGGTCGGGGTTCACTGTCAGTTCCATGGGGAAGTAGGGAGCGTTGGGGTTGTATCCTTCACTCACATCGATGCCCAGACAGCCGAACCAGAATCCGCCTTGGCTGATGCCGTGCAGACCGATGTAATAAACACCGTCGGCAGGAGCTGTGAACACGGTACAATCTTCACGTGGAGCGTAGTTGCCGGTCAGCACGATGGTGGGACCCTTAATTTGAGTGGTCATAGCTGCCACAGTGGGGCTGGTGCCCATCTTCACTTCATAGCGCTCAGTGTAGTTGCTGTATTCGTACATACTGAACACCCGATAGGTCACCGTGTAAGACTTTCCGCCTTCTAGCATTAAGCCAGGTGTGATGGCCCAGTCGTCGGTCTCGGGAACCACACCTTGCATCTGCTCCCAGAAAGTGAGTTCGCGATTGTTCTTAGGTACATAGATGCCATGTTCACCGCGCAGATTGCAGTTCACCGCATAGGTCCACTCATAGGTGTCGTTGTTGGCGTTGATATAGGTGAGTTCTTTGGCACGGTCTTCGGTCTCGAAGTGGTTGCTATAAGGCAGTGTAAACTGTCCGGCTGCCAAGTAGTTGGAGCGTGTCGGCTTACTTTGGGCATTGCCCAGATAGGCAGTGACAGAATAGAAGTAGTTAGTGCGTCCGCCATTAGGAATCGGCTCGGTGAAGGTGGTGGTGGTCAACCCGGTGGCCACATCCACAGCATCGGGATAACGCGTCACTGAATAGGTCACGCCACTCACATCCACTGCGTCCCAGGTTACCCGGAAGTTGTTGCCGCTCTTTGCAAGTGTTACGGTGGCGGGAGCGGGCACGGCGGCGTCACCCACGGTTGCGGTCTGACGCACAACGTCGCTCTCGCCTTGGTCATTGCTTAATGCCACAGCGACGACAACCTGGCCGCCGTGCTCCATGGTGAGGTCCACATTCACTTTGCTGCCATACATGGCTTCGCCAGTGGCGGTGGCCACGCCGTCGACATAAACGGTATAGGTGGCCTTGCCCATCTCCATTTGGCCGTTAGCCAGTGTGTTTGGCATGGTGAAACTCACAAATCCCTCCAGACCGTCGAAAGTGGCCTGAACGTTCTTTGGCGCCGCAGGTACGGCGTCGCTCAAACGTGGGAGCATCCACATTGCGCCCCATTCATCGTTGTTGGGGAAAGTGTATATATGTGTGGCGGTTGCGGTCTCGGTGTCGATGGCATAGAGCGACGACTCGTACATATTACAAGTGTTGTAGTAGTACACGCCCGTGATGGGGTCGAGGCAGCCGCTGTTGGCATATGCCGAAGTCACACCGGTGTTGCCCACCTCGCGGAGCGTGCCATCGGTCATGTTCACCTCGTAGAGGATGCCCGTCTTGCGGTTGATGCCCCACATGTGGTGCTGCTTGTCAATAACCATTCCAGTCAACGACACGTCCATTTCAGCAATGCCAGTGGTGCGACCTGTGGTCAGATCCAGCGTACCGAAGATGTCCTTGTTGAGATTGTTGTTGCTGAAATTGCCGTAAATAATGCCCGTGTACCGGTCATAAACCATCGACCATCCCGAAGAACTCGGGTAACCAGGGTTGATGTACATCTCCAACTCACCTGTCATGATATTGAACAGGTAGTGCTGTACGCGCGGAGAGGAGACGATGCTGTTGTCGTCACCGAAACTCAGACCGCGCTCCACATGCGAAAGCCATAAGCGGCCATCGATGTAGCACACACCACGAGTGGTGTTGAACATCTCGCCCAAATAGATGGGGAAGAATTCTGGAATGCTGGTGTTCAACACATAGATGCCGGCATGGTAATAGTCGCTCCACACATTGGAGTAGGTGCGAGTGCCATAAATCAGGCCTGAAGGTGTCACTGAAGACACACGTCGGGCACTGAGTTTGCCGGTAGGCAACGACACCCCGTCAATCGTGCGTCGGTCCATATCCACAGCTACCGACGATGCCATGCCTGGCTTGTCGGGAGCTGTCACGGTGCCCTTGAGCATTTGTGCTTGCAACACTGTCGTGACGCATAGCAAAGTAATAAGCATCAATTCTTTTTTCATAAGAATGTCCCTGTTATGCGAGGGGCGGGTAACCACCCCTCGCAATTATTAGTTATTGAGTTAATATCAAGTTAATGATTTGATTCACATCGCTTACATCCACCTTCCCATCACCGCTAAGGTCGGCATTTCCTTGATAGTCATCTTGTGTCTTGAGTTCAAGGATGATGTTGATGGCGGCGTTCACGTCGGCCACATCCACGATGCCGTCGCCATTGATGTCGCCTGGCTTCAAGAGTTCGGGCGTACTGGTGATTTTGACACCGTCAACAAAGATGCTGACATGGGTCCACAGCGTGCCCAACAACTGCACCTGGATGATTTTGTCCTTGTATTCGTCAAGATTGAACCGCACGGTTTGCCATTTCCAGTCGCTAGTGCCGTTTTCAAACATCGGTATGGTGCGTAGCGTCTTGCCGATGCCGTCGCAAATCACGTTCACCGAGAGCAGGTTACTGTCGTTCTGGAGTGACATATAACTCACTTCAAGTTCTATGTCTCGCCCCGAGAGTTGGATTTTTCCGGATGTCAAATATCCTTGGTCCTCTTGATACTCGCCTTTCATCCAGAAGAACGAGCCGTCGCCGTCCACCGATTTGATGTCCGAAGCATCGGGATAAAGTTGCCATAGCGCATCGCCACCGGTAATCCAGAAATACTTGAGCGAACTGCCGTCGCTGGTCTCATAGAAGGGAAGTTCGTAGGGACATCCCACCATGATATAGGGCGTGTAGGCGGTGGCGTAGGTATATCGAGTGCCGTAACGTGCTCCCACATAGTAACGCACCATGGTTTGCGGAGCATTGGCATCGGTGACACGGAAAGTGTAGGTGGTGTCGCCGGGAACTTCATGGAGCATATTGCCATCCACATCATAAATCTGATAATAGACCTGAGACGGGTCAATCGGACTCTCGTCGGTGGCTGTGCGTACGGCGGACCAGGTGAGGGTCACCTCTCCGGGACTGCTCTCCACGATGTTTGCCGAAGCCACATCACTCGGGGCCTTTGCGCCCACAAATGCCGAAACTTTGCCGGCAGTGCCGTGATCGGTGGCGGTGTGGTAGGCGACCGCTTCAAATTCATAGGTTCCCAGTCGCTCCACGGGAACCTGTGTCGTTAGCTTGGCGCCAAGAGACGGATTTTGCCAAGTGTGCAGTACCTTTTCGTCAACTACCAAGTCAATGTGGTCGATGGCGCTCAGTGTGCCGCCGTTCATCGTTTTGGTGGGGGCTGTGACTTCGACAGTAGCCTCCAATGCGCCACCCTCGTCAGGAGTGACAGCGATTTCGGGAGCCGCCGGGGCATTGGGGAAGTACCCCTCCGAAACATGGATTTCATAGACGCAAAGCCAGAAGCCACCCGCCGACATACAGTGCAAACCGATGTAGTAGGTGCCATCAGCATTGACGGTAAATGTCTGGGAGTAGTCTTGGCGATACACCGGAAGAACCGATCCTGGGACGATACTGCGTGGGATGATGGTGGTGGTGAGCGCACCCACTGTGGGTGCGGTACCCATTTTCACCTCATAAACCTCATCGTTACCCTTGGTCGACATGTTGTAGGTGACGGTATAAATCTTTCCTTTTTCAAGTTGCAGCCCTGGAGTCACCGCCCAGTCGTCGGTTTCGGGTTCCACACCCTGCATTTGCTCCCAGAAGGTGAGTTCGCGGGCATTGTAGGGCATGTAGATGCCGTGGGTGCCACGGTAGTCAAGGCTGGTGGCAAAGAGCCACACATAGTCGTCGTTGTTGGCGTTGATATAGGTCAGTTCATCGACACGGTCGCGGTTCTCAAAACAGTTGTCATAGGGCACCGGTAATGTTGCCGAACCGATGGTTCCGGTGAAAGCCTCTTCGGTCAGGCGACCGTCGACATGAGCACGTACGCCATAATAATGCGACCCTGCAGGCGGTACCTCGCGATAATATCCGGTGGTGAGGCCTGTCGCCACAACGGTGGCTTCGGGATAACGGGTCACGTCGTAAGTCACATTTTCACCGGGATAAGCATCCCAATAGATGCGCACGGCACCAGTGTCGGTGAACGTGCGTGTATAGATGCCGGTGGGTGCGGGCAGGTTCTCACCGCCCACCTGAATGGGGTCGGTGAGTGCCACGGCACTTTCACCTTGGTTATTGGTCAGCGCCACAGCGAAGACGGTTTTGCCGTTTGACGGCACGGTGACCGTTTCGGTAATTGTGGCACCGTATGATACTTCTCGTTGCGAGACAGCCACGCCGTTCACATAGACCGTAGCGGTGGCATGTCCAGAGCCCATCGTGCCATTGGCAAGAAGTGTCGGAACCTTATAGGAGATGGTTCCTTCCATCGCTTCGCCTTCGAAAGTGGCGGTGAGATTCTGCGGTCTGGAGGGCACTGCGTTGCTCAAGGCGGTGGGCATCCACATATAGACGTATTCATCGTTGCACGGGAACTCCTTCACCAGCGTGGCTTGCGCGGTGGCGAGGTCGATGGTGTAGAGTGCCGAATTATTGCGGTTGCACACCGTATAATAATAGGTGTCGGTCAGCGGGTCGATGCAACCACTGTTGATATAATCCGACTTCAGTCCGGTTTTTCCAATCATTGTAAGACCTCCAGTGGCCATGTTCACCTCATAGAGGATGCCAGTGCGGCTGTTGGTGGCCCACATCCTGTGGTTGCTGTCAATAGCCATTCCAGTGAGGCCAAAAGGCAGATTGCCAAGTGCGGTACGAACACCGGTTACGGGGTCGACAGTTCCGAACACGTAACCCATGTTGTCATCGCTTGTAAACGAGCCGTAGATGGTGCCGGAGTAGCGGTCATATACCATCGAGGAGGAAGTGGAAGTCATATAGCCAGGGTCAATGCTGCGAATGAGTTGGCCGGTAGCGAAGTCAATGACATAGTGATAGATATGTTTGGGGGCCAAGATAGCGGCTTGATAGACATAGGAAATCCATAATTGTCCGTCAAAGTAGCACATTCCTCTTGAGCCGTTGAGGGCGTCGCCTAACAAGACAGGCTGACAAACCTCACCGTCGGTAGTCAAGGCATAGATGCCGTTGCGTGTGTAGTCGCTCCAGGTGCTCATATAGGTCTTGTTGGCAAAGATATAACCTGCCGAAGCCTGTTCGAGTAAGGGTGCGGCGTGGCGCTGCGACTTGGCGTTGCGGTCGATTCTGATGAGTGAAGAGCCGTCGACGGTACGGGTCCCTTCTACATTAAGTAACATTTCGGCCGATGGCAAGCCCGATGTGGCTTTCCCTTCGGTCGATAAGTATTGTGCCGTTGCTGCTGTGGTCGATAATGCGACCAATGTAGCCCACAATAGTAATCTTTGGTTCATAAAAGGAATTAGAAAGGATAATTAAAATATGAGAAAATCGAGAGGCCCAAGGCCCCTCGATTTTCTCAATGAAGGATGTTATTTTACAATCTTAGTGGTGGTGACAGTGCCGTCGGCATTGCGTGTGACAACGATGTTCACACCATTGAACGGACGGTTGCTCACTTGACCCATCACATTGATATACTTCACACCAGTAACACTGCCGGCAACATTGATGTCGTTCACACCAGTGGTGATGTCGCCACTGCTGGTGATGTTGCTCAACGGCGTGATGGTGTAGTTAGTCGAACTGTTCATGTCGCTCTTCTTCACGCGGCGAGGAGCACCTGCAGGAGCCTCATCCTCAGCTTCCCAAGCCTCTTTGAGCTTGATGATACCATTGAATGAGATACTCATGTTGATGTAGTTGTCAAGAGCGCCTTCGCCCATAAAGGTGTTGTCGATGGCGATTCTCTGTCCGGGATCCTCCAGGTTGCTGAATGCACGCAGGTAACCGTCAGCACCATAGAAGCCAGCGATCTGTGCGAGGCAGTTGCCAGGCAGGTCAATGAACGTGGCGGTGTGCAGGTTGAGTGTTTCCAGAATGGGTTCGTCGGTGCTTTCTCCAGCTTCGGGAGTCTTGGTGAGAGCGATGACGGGGTTGGTGTCGAGATTGGTGATGGTACCTTGCAGGGTTCCGGCCTTGACACTATTGGCACCCACTCCGAGGGCTTCTTTCGCCTCGTTATCGAAGTTGGTAGCTACCCAGTTGCCGTTGTTGTCGGTAAGGATAGCGGTGCCGTCGGTCTCAACAGCGGCAATGAAGAGTTCGTCGCTGATGCGTACCTCAGTGCCTTCTTCGCTGGCAAGAGCCTCACTCAGCGTGCTGGCAGGAATAGGTTGTTCTCCTATCTCCTCGATGGTGCCGAAGCGCCAGTAGTAGATGTTATTACTTACCTTATTGTAATAAGTGTCTATGCAGCCTTCGGGCACATAGAGCTTAGCCGTGCTGATGAAACCAGCAAATGGTGCAAAGTTTGCAACAGAGCCATCCCAAACGGGAGGAGTGGTGGCATAGCAAGTAACATCCTCAACAGTGGTGACATCTTTGGTCATGTTGTTGCCAATTTCTCTTACACCTTCGCCAAGAATCAGGTGCTTCAATGCGGTACAACCCGACAACAGCGACTGTTGTAACATAGCCACATTGGGGATGGTGATGGTCTCAGCGCTCAAACGAGCCAAAGTGAAGGCTTCGAGAGTTGTCACGGTAGAAGGAATCGTCAACTCGCTGATGGCCGACATACCACGCACGCCATAAGGAGCGATGGACAGCAGACCCTCCTGGAGGGTGAGCTTGGTCACCTCGGTGTTCTCAGAGAATGCACGGTTACCGATTTGAACCACTTGATAGGTGCGATTCTTGTGGGTAACGGTCAATGGGATGGTGATTTCTCCGCTGTAGCATTCAGGCTCATTGCCAGTACCGCCGCCAGAGTTGGTCACCTCTACGGTGAGGTTGTCATGGCTGAGCACGTTGTAGTAGAGACCATCCTCATAGAAGAATTCGTCACCCTTAATATTAGCGGTGACGGTGACATCTGCGCTAAGGTCATTAGGAGTGGTGGCGGTGATGACCACGGTGAAAGGTTGCTCTTCATCGTTGGTGAGCGGTGCCACGCGGGTCACCAATCCGTTCTGGTCAACGGTAGCGATGGTTTCGTCGGCGCTGCTCCAGGTCACAGTGCGCTCGGTGGTGGTCTCCGGGTCGAAGACTACCGTCAATTGCACGGTGGCACCATTCTCAGCGGCCAGCACGGGATTTTCAGGACTGATGCTGATGGCAGTGGGCAGCACGGTCTCGAGCACCTTAACGGTGACGGTGACTGTCTGCGATACGCCATTGGCAGCAGTAGCGGTGATGTCGACGGTGTAAGGAGCATCGTTTTCGTTGAAGAGACCAGCCACGCGGGTCACCAAACCATTGGCATCAACGGTGGCGATGGTCTCGTCGGCACTCGACCAAGTCACCGTCTTGATGGTGGCAGTCTCGGGCAGCACGGTGGCGGTCAGTTGCACGGTGGCACCTTCCTCAGCGGCAAGTTCAGGATTCTCTGGTTCAATCGTCACAGCGGTGGGTTGAACAGTTTCCAGCACTTGGGCTGTCACGGTGACGGTGTTGGTCAAGCCGTTGGCTGTGGTTGCAGTGATGTCAACCGTGTAAGGTTGGTCATCACCACTGTAGAGTCCAGCCACGCGGGTCACCAAACCATTGGCATCAACGGTGGCGATGGTCTCGTCGGCACTCGACCAAGTCACGCTCTTGTCGGTAGCACTTTCAGGCAATACGGTAGCGGTCAGTTGCACGGTAGCACCTTCGGTAGCTGTCAGCACAGGATTTGCCGGCTCGATGGTAACGCTTTCGGGTACCACGGTTTCCAGCACGTTAACGGTCACAGTGACAGTTGCGGAAACACCTCCTACAGCAGTGGCTGTGATATCAACGGTATAAGGCTGGTTGTCGCTACTATACAAGGTTGCAGTGCGGGTCACCAAACCATTGTCGTTAACAGTAGCGATGGTAGCATCGCTGGTGGTCCAGGCGACGGTCTGGTAAGTGGCGTCGGTAGGCAAAATGGCCGCGGCGAGTTGCACAGTGGCCCCTTCCTCAGCTGCCAGCACGGGATTCTCGGGAGTGATGGTCACCGACTCTACTTCAATTTCATCGCCGCCACCTGCAGGCACTTCGACATAGGCCGAGAAGCGGTCATATAGTTTGGTGCTGCTTGCATTGTTGGCACCTTGAGCCGATTTGGCCTTGTAAGTGTCAACAGACCCTTCTGGTACATAGAGCGTGGATGCGCTCTGAATGCCATTGGGGAATGGCTTACATTGATGTGCATAGGTGTTGATGGTACCTGTGTGGTTATAGCCTGGAGGTGTTGAGGTCTGAATCCTCACCGTCCGCAAAGCCGTACAACCGTTGGTCATCAACGCACCCAACCATTGAACACCTTCACCCAAAACGAGTTCGGTTAGTGAAGTGCAATTAGTCATTGCGTAATCCGGCAGAGTCGTCACATTGGGAATTTCCAGATAAGTGAGAGCCGTCATTCCCGACAGACATTCATTGTGCACGAGCGTGGTCACCGTACTGGGCAGCGTGAGGCTGGTCACCTCGGTGTTGGCACGGAAGGCTCGGTTGGCCACCTGAACCACACTATAGGTCACACCGTCGTGGGCGACGGAGGATGGAATGACCACAACGCCTGAATAGCAGGTGGGGTCATTCGATGTACCACCGTTGGAGTTGGTTACCTCCACGGTACTCCCACTTAGGATGTTGTAGTAGATGCCATCTTCTTGAAAATCTTGCGCCCATCCAGCGAAGGCTCCAAGCAGACAGAACACTGCAGCAAGCATCAATTTGTAGGTTTTATTCATAATATAAACTTTTAGGTTTATGCTCCCGCCTTCTTGAGGAACTGTAATTTATTGTTACAAAAATAGCAAGAAGGCTCTTTTATTACCGCTACTATCTCGTTGCGGCAACAAAGCACTATTTTTCTGTTGCAAAAATATGGTTTTTTATTGAAAATCACAAGTAATTTTTCCAAAAAAAGAAAACTTTTTACCAATTGGTTTTTCTCGCCAAAACCACGTAACATCCCCCTCTAAACTAGAGGGGGTGCCGCGAAGCGGCGGGGGCGTGTGTCCAACAGGAGTCGTATTGACGGCGTCATCACACACTCCTCTGGTTCTGCGAACCACATCCCCTAACTAGGGGGAGGATCTGATTGACAGTACT
Source organism: Muribaculaceae bacterium (assembly GCA_017619935.1). Classification (GTDB taxonomy): domain Bacteria; phylum Bacteroidota; class Bacteroidia; order Bacteroidales; family Muribaculaceae; genus Sodaliphilus. Next base: position 177,091 of record JAFZRJ010000019.1, read on the forward strand.
TTATTTTCATCGAACTGACGATTATTTAAGAAAGCCGAGGGATTCCCCCGGCTTTCTCAAAAAACCAATATTATTTCACCATCTTGGTGACAGTTCCGTCGGCATTCACCACGATGTTGATACCGTTGAACGGACGGTCGCTGACACGGCCATTCATGTCGATGTAGCGGACGTTGCCATTGGCATCGCTGCGCACGTCAGTGATGGCGGTCACCACACCGTTGCCGCGTACAATGCTCAGTCGCATCGGCGCACCGGCGGGATTGGTCACGGGCAGATAACAGCGGTGGGCTGCCAAAGTGCCGGCCTTGATAAGTACGAAGGCATCGTTGTAGAGCACATATCCGTCGGTGATTTCCATGTCCTCCACACTGCCCTGCAGCATGCTGGTCACGGTGGCGGTCTCTCCGGTGTAAGGCACCGTGCTTACGGCCTCGGCGCTAGTGGTGCTGTAGAGCAGCACACCCACGTTAGCGGGGATGTAGTCAACAGCCTCAATCTGTGTCTTGTCTCCGTTGACGGCGGTCACCACGTATGCGGTCACGCCCTCGGGCAGAGCCAGGTCGGCGTTGCCGAACCAAGTGGCGTAAGCGTTTCCGTCGAAGACGACACCGTCAAGCACGACAGG